>NZ_JBVJAB010000019.1:44595-148579 GCF_055591025.1 Streptomyces sp. NPDC041784 | reverse complement strand
ACTCCCGGACACTGCGACGCTCCGCGTCGCCACCACACGATGCCATTCCTCCCAGGCGTAAACGCCTGGGGTTCCTCGCAAGAATCTCGCTGAAGCCTGGAGCACCGTGCAAGAAACCCGGTAGCCCGAGTGGGTCATGGTGACCGCGCAGTCGGTGACCTGCCAGCCGTGCAGCCCCTGGCCGAGGGTCTGGCGGACGGTGTCCTCGACCGCCTTGAAGAAGGCGTACGGCAGCGCGCCCAGCTCCACCTCCAGGCCGAGGGAGACGCCGGTGCCGGGCCGGGCCGCGCAGCAGAACGGCGGGCGGCACGGCAACGGATTAACGTTCAAGGATGCGCGAGATTCTCCCGGTGCTGAACGGGTGGTACACGGCCGGTGCGCCGTTCGGGCTCGCGACCGTGGTCGCCGTGAGCCGCAGCGCGCCGCGCGATCCGGGCGCGGCGATGGCCGTGGGGCCGGGCGACGAGGTCGTGGGCAGTGTGTCCGGGGGCTGTGTGGAGGGCGCGGTGTTCGAACTGGCCCAGGAGGTCATCACGAGCGGCCGGGCCCGGCTGGAGACCTTCGGGTACAGCGACGACGACGCCTTCGCGGTGGGGCTGACCTGCGGCGGCGAGATCACCGTCCTGGTGCGGCCCGTCTCCCCCGCGCGGGACGCCGCCTTCGGCGCGGTCGCCGGCTCGGTCGCCGCGCACGAGCCGGTGACCGTGGCCACGGTGGCCGACGGGCCCGCGCCGCGCGGCGCCACGCTCGCCGTCTGGCCGGACCGGGTGGCCGGCACCCTCGGCACCCCGGGCCTGGACGCGGCGGTCACCGCCGACGCGCGCGGCGAACTCGCCCTCGGCGCGACCGGCCTGCGTCACTACGGGCCGCGCGGGCAGCGCCGGGAGGACGCGGTCGCGGTGTTCCTGCACTCCTTCGCGCCGGCGCCGCGGATGCTGGTGTTCGGGGCGATCGACTACGCGGCCGCCGTGGCCCGGATCGGCGCCTTCCTCGGCTACCGGGTGACGGTGTGCGACGCCCGCCCGGTCTTCGCCACGCCGCGGCGCTTCCCCGACGGCGTGGAGGTCGTCGTGGACTGGCCGCACCGCTATCTGCGCGGCACGGACACCGACGGCCGCACGGTGGTCTGCGTCCTCACCCACGACCCCAAGTTCGACGTGCCCCTGCTTCAGGAGGCGCTGCGCCGGCCGGCCGCGTACATCGGGGCGATGGGCAGCCGCCGTACCCACGACGACCGGCGCCGGCGGCTCGTCGAGGCCGGGCTCACCGAGCGGGAGCTGGCCCGGCTGCGCTCACCGGTCGGCCTCGACCTGGGCGCCCGTACGCCCGAGGAGGTGGCCGTGTCGGTGGCCGCCGAGATCGTCGCGCTGCGCTGGGGCGGCAGCGGCGCGCCCCTGACGGCGACGACGGGGGCGATCCACGGCCGGCCGCCCGGCGACTGACCCGGCCGGGCCCGGTCAGCCGCGGGGCGGCAGCCGGTGCAGGACCACGTCCGTGAGGCGGCCGTCGGCGACGGTGGCGGTGAGGTACGTGCAGTGCGGCTGACGGCGGCGGTCCGTCGGGGAACCCGGGTTCAGCAGGCGCGGGCCGCCGGGGGCCGTGGTGTCCCACGGGATGTGGCTGTGGCCGAAGACCAGGACGTCGACGCCGGGGAAGTCCGCGGCGCAGCGGGCCTCCCGGCCCCGGGCGGGTCCGGTCTCGTGGACGACGGCGAACCGCAGCCCGCCGAGGTCGGCGTGGGCGACCTCGGGCAGCCGGGCGCGCAGCTCGGGGCCGTCGTTGTTGCCGTACACGGCGACCAGCCTGCGGCTGCGGCTCTCCAGCAGGTCCAGGGTGGCGGTGTCGACCCAGTCCCCGGCGTGGAAGACGACGTCGGCGCGGGGGATCTCGTCCAGCAGCGGGGCGGGCAGGGCCCTGGCGCGCCGGGGGAGATGGGTGTCGGACATGAGGAGCAGTCGCACCCGGCCAGGCTACGCGCGCCGCCTCGCGCGGGCCCTCCCCCGGCCGGGCGAACCGGGCCCGGCGGCCCCCGACCGTGAACGGTCGGCAAAGTCCGGGGGCCGACACGGAACTGAACAGGTGGGTCCTCTTCTGCGGGGTTAGCATCGGGCCACGCGCCCGTACCACGGCAAGAACAGAGGGGGCCAGGAGCCCGATGCCGGTCAAGGTCAGCGTCATCGTCCCCGTCTACAACCCGGGTCGTTACATCGAGGACTGCGTCGCCTCACTGCTCGGGCAGTCGCTGCCGCCCGACGAGTACGAGGTCGTCTTCGTCGACGACGGTTCCACCGACGCCACCCCGGCCCGGCTCGACGCGCTCGCCGCCGAGGACCCCCGGGTGACGGTCATCCACCAGGAGAACTCCGGCTGGTCGGGCAAGCCGCGCAATGTCGGCATCGATGCCTCCCGGGGCGAGTACGTGATGTTCGTCGACAACGACGACCACCTCGGCCCCGAGGCCCTGGAGCGGATGTACGACTACGGGGTGGCGAACGACGCCGACGTCGTCATCGGCAAGATGGTCGGCCGGGGCCGGGGCGTGCCGGTGGAACTTTTCCGCGTCAACCGGCCGCGCGCCACCGTGGACGACGCGCCGCTCATCGACAGCCTCACCCCGCACAAGATGGTCCGCCGGGCGTTCCTGGACCGCACCGGGCTGCGCTTCCCCGAGGGGCGGCGCCGGCTGGAGGACCACGTCTTCGTCACCGAGGCCTATCTGCGCGCGGACAACGTGGCCGTGCTCAGCGACTACGTCTGCTACTACCACGTGCGCCGCGACGACGACGCGAACGCGGGCTTCCAGCGGTTCGACCCGGTGGGGTACTTCAAGAACCTGCGCGAGGCACTCGACGTCGTCGAGCGGTACACCGAGCCGGGCCCGCTGCGCGACAAGCTGTTCCGCCGCTGGCTGCGCGTGGAGATGGTCGAGCGGCTGCGCGGCCGACGCTTCCTGAAGCTGCCGGAGGACTACCGCAGGGAGCTGTTCGACGAGATCCACGGGGTGGTCACCGAACGGTTCGGGCCGGGCGTGGCGGCGCCGCTCCAGCCCACCCAGCGGGTGGTCGCCGCGCTGGTCGCGGACGGCCGCTACGACGACGTCGTCGCGTTCGCGGAGTGGGAGGCGGGGGTCGCGCTCGCCGTCGACCCGGAGGCCGTGGAGTGGCGCGACGGCCGCTTGCGGATCGCCTTCGCCGCCGAGCTGACCCACGACGGCGGTCCGATGACCTTCCCGTCCGCCGGGGGTTCCCCGCCGTGGCCGCCGAAGGACGTCGGGCAGGCGGTGCGGTGGCTGGGCGAGGACGTCGTGGGCCGGTTCGGCCGGGCCAGGCCGGATCTGCTGCTGCGCGAACGGGCCAGCGCCGCCCAGTACTTCCAGCCGGTGGAGGTGGTACGGGAGACCGTGCCGGCCGGCGACGGCAGCCGGGTGCGGCTGGTGCTGCGCGGTACGGCGACCGTGGACCCCGGCGCCCGCGAGGTGCTGCCCGCCGACGGTCTGTGGGACGTGTACGTACGGGTCGGCCTGGGCGGCTGGACGAAGGAGCTGCGGCTGGGCCCGGCCCCGCGCCACGACCGGCCCGCCCCGCCCGCCGCGGTCGTCGCGGGCCGGGTGGTGCTGCCGTACTGGACCGACCGGCACGCCAGTCTCGCGCTGGACGTCGGCCGGGCGGGCAAGCGGCTCGGGCTGGGGCGGCTCACCCCCGGGGACGTCACCGTGGACGGGGACCGGCTCGGCGCGGACCTGCCGCTGTACGTGCCGGCGCCGGCCGAGGCGGTGCTGCGGCTGACCGGGCCGGCCACCCACGACGTGCCGGCCGTCCTCTCCCCCGGCGGCCGGCTGGAGGCCGTGCTGCCCACCGCCGGTCTCACCGGGCGGACCTGGCGTGCGGCGCTGTGTCTCGCGCCGGGCGCGGCGAAGGCGCCCTTCCACCCGCTGCCCTTCGCGCTGCGCGTCGGCGCCGACCGGGTGCGCGCGGTGCCCGCGCCCCGGCCCGGCCGGGTGCGGCGGCTGGCCCGCCGGGTGCGGCGCGCCCTGCACCGGATCGTCGGCAGGATCACCGCGCGGACGGAGTGACGGCATGCGGCCGCTGGGCATCGAGGGGGCCTGGGTGCTGGATCCGGAGGTGTTCCCCGACGAACGGGGCAGCTTCCACGAGTGGTTCCGGGCACCGGAGTTCCGCGCGGCCACGGGCTACGGCCTGGACCTCGTCCAGGCCAACTGCTCGGTGTCGCGGCGGGGGGTGCTGCGCGGGGTGCACTTCGCCGAGGTGCCGCCGGGTCAGGCGAAGTACGTCACCTGTGTGCGGGGCGCGGTCTTCGACGTGGTGGTCGATCTGCGGGTGGGCTCGCCGCGGTTCGGGCGGTGGGAGGCGGTGCGGCTGGACGACTCCGCCCGGCGGGCGGTGTTCCTCGCCGAGGGTCTCGGCCATGCCTTCCTGGCGCTGACCGACGACGCGACGGTGGTGTACCTGTGCTCGGCCGGCTACGCCCCGGGCCGCGAGCACGGGGTGGACCCGCTGGACCCGGATCTGGCCATCGACTGGCCGGACGGCGTACGGCCGCTGCTGTCCGAGAAGGACGCCGGCGCGCCGTCGCTGGCGGCGGCGGAGGCGTCCGGGCTGCTGCCGTCGTACGCCTCCTGCCTCGCCCACTACGCGCGGCTGCGGGTCAGCCGCTGACGGCGATCCGCTCCACCGCGCCGCGCAGTGGCTCCCAGCCTCGGGACCGGCCGAGACCGCGGTTGCGGGCACGGACCAGGGGACGCCAGAAGCCGGCCTCCAGCAGCGCCTCCGGCGGGACGGCCCGGACCCGGTCGAGGACGCTCTCGGGGACCTTCTGCGGGTCGGGCACGTCGTACTCGGCGATGATCTCGTCGTACTTCTGGGTCAGTACCCGGTTGCGGGGGTCGGCGCCGAAGACCACCAGCTGGCCGGTGGGCTGGGTGTCGACGAGCACGGTGACGAGGTCGGGGCGGTACCGGGTGAGGATCTCGCCGACCTTGTACACGTCGCCGGTCCAGGCGCTGGTGTGCCGGTCGCGGGCGGCCTCGTCGATGTTGCGGGGCAGCATGTCGTCGAGGACGATCACGCTCGCCCAGTCCGCGTGCCGCTCGACGTTGAGGAAGTCGCGCAGCGCGTACTCGAACAGGTGCATGCCGTCGATGAAGGAGAGGTCGAGGGTGGTGCGCCGCCAGTGGCCGAGGGGGTGGCGGCCGCGGCGCAGGTTGCGCCAGGGGTGGCGGCCGCCCTTGAGGTGGGCGAGGGGGTCGGTGCGGGCGAAGAAATCGTCGCTGGTGGCCTTGACCAGGTGGACGTCGCAGCGCAGTTCCGAGGTCACCTTGAACGCGGGGTCCACGGCGATGCTGGGGACGCGGGACAGCCGCAGGCTGCGGCCGTCGTTGACGCCGATCTCCAGGTAGTTGCGGTTGGCGGTGACCTGGTGCAGGGCGCGCAGGAAGTCGTGGCGTTTCACGCGGCTTCTCCTCGGGTCTCCTCGCGGATCAGGGGCAGTGCTTCACTCAGGGCGTCCCGCCAGTGCCGGGGCGGCGGCAGGCCCGCCTCCCGCCAGCGGCCGTGGGCGAGGACGCTGTACGCGGGCCGGGGCGCGGGCCGCCGGAACGCGTCGCTGGTGGTGGGGCGGACCCGGTCCGGGTCGGCGGCGATGCCCCGGAACACCTCGCGGGCGAGGTCGTACCAGGTGGCCTCGCCGGCGGCGGTGGCGTGGAAGACGCCGGACGCGCCCCGGCCGACCTTCGGGCCGAGGTCGGCGATGCGGACGGCGACATCGGCGCTCCAGGTGGGCTGGCCGCGCTGGTCGTCGACGACGTCGAGGGTGTCGCGGCGGGCCTCCAGGCCGAGCATCGTGCGCACGAAGCTGGTGCCGTGCACGCCGTAGAGCCAGGCGGTGCGCACCACCGCACAGGCGTCCGGGAGTTCGGTGAGGACGGCCCGCTCGCCCGCGAGCTTGGTGCGGCCGTAGGCGGAGCGGGGCGCGGGGGGATGGTCCTCGGGGTAGGGGGCGGTGCGGGCGGCGCCGTCGAAGACGTAGTCGGTGGAGACGTGGACCAGCCGGGCGCCGTGTGCGGCGCAGGCGCGGGCGAGCAGCCGGGGTCCGTCCCCGTTGACGCGCAGGGCGCGGGGTTCGTCGGTCTCGGCGTCGTCGACGGCGGTGTAGGCGGCGCAGTTGACGACCAGGTCGGGGCGGTGCGCGGCGAACGCGCGGGCCACGGAGTCGGGCCGGGTGATGTCCAGGGCGGCGTGGCCGAGCCCGGTGACGTCGGCGCCCCGGCGGGCCAGTTCCGCGACGGTGTCACGGCCGAGCATGCCGCCTGCGCCGGTGACGAGCCACCGTGTCATGTCCGCGCTCCCCGCTTCAGGGGTTCCCACCAGGCGCGGTGGTCCCGGTACCAGGCGACGGTGTCGGCGAGGCCGGTGGTGAAGTCGTGGCGGGGGCGGTAGCCGAGTTCGGTGCGGGCCTTGGTCCAGTCGACGCTGTAGCGCAGGTCGTGGCCCTTGCGGTCGGTGACGTGGTCGACGCGGTCCCAGCCGGCCCCGCAGGCGTCCAGCAGCAGGCCGGTCAGCTCGCGGTTGCTCAGTTCCGTGCCGCCGCCGATGTTGTAGACCTCGCCGGCGCGGCCCTCGGTCCGGACGAGGTCGACGGCCTGGCAGTGGTCCTCGACATGCAGCCAGTCGCGGACGTTGCGGCCGTCGCCGTAGAGCGGGACCCGCTCGCCGTCGAGGAGGTTGGTCACGAAGAGCGGGATCACCTTCTCGGGGAACTGGTGGGGCCCGTAGTTGTTGGAGCAGCGGGTGACGCGGACGTCCAGACCGTGGGTGCGGTGGTAGGCCAGCGCGATCAGGTCGGAGGACGCCTTCGAGGCGGAGTACGGGGAGTTGGGGGCGAGCGGGTGCTCCTCCGGCCAGGAGCCGGTCTCGATGGAGCCGTACACCTCGTCGGTGGAGACGTGCACGAACGGTCCGACGCCGTGCCGCAGGGCGGCGTCCAGGAGCGTCTGGGTGCCGAGCACGTTGGTGCGGACGAACGTGCCGGCGCCGTCGATGGAGCGGTCCACATGGGACTCGGCGGCGAAGTGCACGATCTGGTCGGCACCGGCCGTCAGCTTGTCGACGAGGTCGGCGTCGCAGATGTCGCCCTGCACGAACTCCAGCCGGGGGTGGCCGGCCGGCAGGTTGGTGAGGGTGCCCGCGTAGGTGAGCTTGTCCAGGACGGTGATGTCCGTGGTGCCTTCGGCGAGGAGGGCGCGGACATAGGTCGAGCCGATGAAGCCGGCGGCACCGGTGACGAGGAGGTTCATGTGTGGATCTGCACCTTGCTGTGGTCGCCGAGGACGAGCCGGTGGGCGCTGGGCACGCCGGGCGCCGGGGTGACCTCGACGTGCCGGCCGATGAGGGAGTTCTCGATGCGGCCCACCCCGTCGATGGAGGAGTCGCGCAGCACGATGGAGAACTCCACCTCGCTGTCGGTGATGCGGCAGTTCTCCGCGACGGAGGTGAAGGGGCCGACGTAGGAGTCGCGGACCTCGGTGCCGGCGCCGATGACGACGGGTCCGACGACCCGTGAGTTGACCACCCGGGCGCCGGCCTCCACGATCACCCGGCCGACGGTCTCGGAGGCGTCGTCGACCTCGCCGTCGATCCGGCGCTCCAGGCCCTCCAGGACGGTCCGGTTGACCTCCAGCATGTCGACGACGTTCCCGGTGTCCTTCCAGTAGCCCTTGATGATCGTGGAGCGGACGTCGGCGCCCGCGTCGATCAGGTGCTGGATGGCGTCCGTGATCTCCAGCTCGCCGCGGAAGGAGGGCCGTACGGCGCGGACGGCCTCGTGGATCGTGGGCGTGAAGAGGTAGACGCCGACCAGGGCGAGGTCGCTCCTGGGCGCGCGGGGCTTCTCCTCCAGGCCCACGACCTGACCGCCGGAGTCGAGTTCGGCGACACCGAAGGCACGGGGGTCGGGGACGCGGGTGAGCAGGATCTGGGCGTCGGGCCGGGTGCGGCGGAACTCGTCAACGAGGTCGGTGATGCCGCCGACGATGAAGTTGTCGCCGAGGTACATCACGAAGTCGTCGTCGCCGAGGTAGTCGCGGGCGACGAGGACGGCGTGGGCGAGGCCGAGGGGCCGTTCCTGGGGGATGTAGGTGATGCGCAGGCCGAACCGGGAGCCGTCGCCGACGGCCTCGCGGATCTCGTCGGACGTGTCGCCGACGATCACCCCCACCTCGGTGACGCCCGCGGCGGCGATGGACTCCAGGCCGTAGAAGAGGACGGCCTTGTTGGCGACGGGGACGAGCTGCTTGGCCGAGGTGTGGGTGATCGGCCTCAGCCGGGTACCGGCACCACCGGACAGCACGAGAGCCTTCATCTGCCTCACCCTAGCCCTGGATGTCCGGATCGGATCGCTGATTCATCCGCTTGCCCGCTTATCGTCGGATTTAGAACCCTTGCGTAGTACCCGGGAGGCCGCTCAGTACTCCAGCTGGAGCTCGCTCCACACCTGCTTGCCGCCGCCGACCGGCACCGTGCCCCAGGCGTCGGACATGGCCTCGACGAGCAGGATGCCGCGCCCGCCGGTGGCCTCCCAGCCCACGTGGGTGGGTTTGACGGGGGTACGCGGGGAGGCGTCGCCGACGGCGATCCGCAGCCCGCGGTGGATCAGGGTGAGGTCCAGGCGGACCCGGCCGTCGGTGTGCACGAGCGCGTTGGTGACGAGTTCGGAGACGATCAGCAGCGCGGTGTCCATGGCCTCCACGGGCACCCCCCAGGAGCGCAGGGAGCGCTTGGTGAAGCGGCGGGCGTGCCGCGCCGCCTCGGGGACGCGCCAGACGGTCCAGCCCTCCCGCAACGGCTTGACGGCCATGCCGTCGTAGCGCATCAGGAGCAGGGCCACGTCGTCGCTGCGGTGGGCGCTGCCGAGCAGGGCGTCGGCGACCAGGCCCAGATGGGCGGGGTCGGAGACGGACAGTTCGTGGGCGAGCCGGTCCAGGCCGACGTCCATGTCCAGCTCGGCGGACTCCACCAGCCCGTCCGTGGTCAGGGCGATCACCGTGCCGGGCAGCAGCCGCAGCGGGGCCATCGGGAAATCGGCCCGGTCCAGCACACCGAGCGGCGGGCCGCCCTCGGCCTCGACGATGTCGGTTGTGCCGTCCGGGTGTCGCAGCACGGGCGGCGGGTGCCCGGCGCGCACGCACCACGCGGTGCCGGCCTCCATGTCGACGTCGACGTAGCAGCAGGTGGCGAAGAGATCGATCTCCAGCTCCGCGAGGAGGCGGTTGGCGTGGGAGACGACCACGTCCGGCGGGTGGCCCTCGGCGGCGTAGGCGCGCAGCGCGGTGCGCATCTGGCCCATCAGGGTGGCGGCGGCCGCGCTGTGGCCCTGGACGTCGCCGATGACGAGGGCGACATGGTGGTCGGCCAGCGGGATCACGTCGTACCAGTCGCCGCCGACCTCCAGGCCGGCGGTGGCGGGCAGATACCGGGCGACCGCGACCCCGCCGGGGAGCTTGGGCAGCCGGCGCGGCAGGAGCTGGCGCTGGAGCATGGCGACGAGTTCGTGCTCGGCGTCGAAGGCGTGGGCGCGCGTCAGGGCCTGCCCGGCGAGGCCGGCGGAGGCGGTGAGCAGGGCGCGTTCGTCGGGGCCGAAGTCGTGCGGGGTGTCCCAGCCGATCAGACAGGCGCCGGCCATCCGGCCCGCGCCGGGCAGCGGCAGCACGGCGAGACCGCCGGGGCCGACCTCGGCGAGGGCGGGTTCCAGGTCGGCGGAGCCGGCCGGCCAGATCCGGGCGCGGCCGTCGCGCAGCGCGGCGGCGAGGGTGGGCATGGCGCGCACGGGCGCGTCGGGCCACTCGGTGCGCCACTCCGACTGCCACACCTGCGGCCAGGCCTCGGGGGCCGGCGGGTCGAGGACGGTGACCACGAGCCGGTCGTTCTCCAGCTCGGCGAGGGCGATCCGGTCGGCCCGCAGCGGCTCGCGGAGCGCGGCGACGACGGCGTGGCCGACGTCGCGGACGGTGCCGGCGAAGGCGAGCGCGGCGGCCAGCCGCTGCACCCGGGCGACATCGGTGACCTCGGGGCGCAGGGCGGAGGCGTCGGCGACGGTGCCGGCCAGCCGGGCCGGGCGGCCCTCCCCGCCGGGCAGCAGCCGGCCGCGCAGCCGCAGCCACCGGGGCGGTCCGTCGGGCTGGACCACCCGGAACTCCAGCTCGCGCTCCCCGATCGACATGTGGTCGGCCTCCACGACGGACATCAGGGAGGGCAGGTCCTCGGGGACGGTGAGCCCGAGCAGGGTCTCCACCCGCCCGTCGAACGCCTCCCGCTCCATCCCGAACAGCTCCAGGAGGCCGTCGCCGACCTCGACCCGGCCGGAGTCCATGGCGAGGGAGAAGGAGTCGCCGTGCGGCACCTCGCTCTCGGCGGGGACGGCCGGAGCGGCGGGCGCGGGCCAGGCGACGGCCTCGGCGACGAGCGCGAGACAGACGCGGTCGTCGGGGCCGAAACCGCCGGGGCGCTCGCCGACGGCGAGCAGAACGCCGTCGGCGCCGGGCACGGGCAGGGCCGCCAGATGGACGTCCCGGGCCGGCATCCGCCGCGCGTCCGCGTGGTCGGCCAGCTCCTCGGGCCCCAGCCACACCGGCCGGCCGCCGCGCCGGGCCTCGGCGGCCGGGGAGCGCCCGTCGAGCGGGTAGGTCTCGCGCAGCCCGTACAGGGTGCGCGGGACGCCGGCCGACTCGGCCAGGCAGAGCGTCTGCCCGTCGTCGCCCGGCACGTACACGGCGGCGAGGGCCGCCCCCGAGAAGACGAGCGCCTGTTCGAGGACCCGCCGTACCCGGTCGGGCGAGGCGGGGTCGGCGGTGATCGTCTTCAGCGCGATCTCGGCACGCGGCGGCCCCGATCCGCGCCCCGTCGCACCCTCACTGACCACGTCCGCCATTACAGCGCGTATGGAACCCGCCCGCAGCCCCTGTGACCGCTCGGGAGCGGCCGGGTGCGCGGCCGCGCCGCGGCCGGCCCCGCGGCGGGGGTCCGCTCGCCGTGCGCGTCGGGCCGCCAGGGGGCAGATTTGGTCCTTGAGAAGCCGTGCGGCCTGGCGAGGAGGTGGTCGCCGTGTCCGACGGACAGACGTCGTCCCCTCACGCGTCCTCGGCGGCCGTCCGGCCCACGCTCCGCCAGCCGCTGCTGTCGCTGGCGCTGACCGCGATGATGGACGCCGTGGGGGCGCACTCGGGGGCCGTGTACCTGCGGCCCGGTGACGAGCCGCTGCTGGAGATGGCGGTGATGGCGGGCCTGCCCCGGTCGTTCGCGGCGCCCTGGGAACGGGTGGGGCTGAGCGCGCCGGTCCCGGTGGCGGAGGCGGTGCGCGAGCGGCGGCTGGTGTGGGTGGGCGGGCACGAGGACATGGCCCGGCGCTATCCGCGGATCGCCGTCGTGCTTCCCTACCCCTTCGCGCTGGCCGCGGTGCCGGTGGCGACCGCCTCCAGGGTGTACGGCGCGGTCTTCGTGACCTGGCCGGGCTCGCATCCGCCGGAGCTGTCCGAGCGGGACCACCGGGAGCTGACATCGGCCTGCGACCGGCTCGCGGCCCGGCTGGAGCGGGCGGCGGAGGAGAACCGTACCGTGCGCGCCGAGTCCGATCTGCTGGACGCCGGCCCGGTGGGGGGCGTCGCGTCCACGCTGGGACCGGTGGAGGCGGCGCGAATGGTGGCCCGGCTGCCGTACGGGCTGTGCTCGCTGGACCTGAGCGGGCGGGTGGGTTTCGCCAACACGACCGCGGCCGAGATGCTCGGGGTGCCGGTGCCCCGGCTGCTCGGCACCCAGCTGTGGGCGTCGGTGCCCTGGCTCAACGACCCCTCGTACGAGGAGCGCTACCGGGCGGCGCTGATCAGCCAGGACGCGGTGTCGTTCGTGGCGCTGCGCCCGCCCTCGGACTGGCTGTCGTTCCGGCTGTATCCGAGCACCACCGGGATCAGTGTGCGGATCGCCCGCGCCCGGGCCGTGTCGGAGGGCAGGCATTCCGACCCGCGGTCCGGGGACGCGCCGACCCGGCTGGTGTCGATGTCCCAGGCGCTGAGCATGGCGGGGGCGCTCACCGAGACGGTGAGCGTGCAGGACGTGGTGGGGCTGGTCGCGGACGAGATCGCGCCGGCCGTGGGCAGCCAGGCGCTGGCGCTGCTCGGGGCACGGGCGGGACGGCTGCACGTGCTGGGGCACCACGGGTATCCCGACCCGGACGTCGTGGAGCGGTTCGACGGGATGCCGATGTCCTCGCAGACGCCCGGCGCGCACACCGTCGCCCACGGCGTGCCGGCGTTCTTCGAGTCCCGGCGGCAGCTGGAGCATCTGTACCCGGCCCGGCAGGAGAGCCCCGACGGCTTCGCGTCCTGGGCCTATCTGCCGCTGATCGCCTCCGGCCGACCGGTGGGCGCCTGTGTGCTGGCGTACGCCACGCCGCACGCGTTCTCCACCCACGAGCGCGCGGTGCTGACCAGCGTGGCCGGGCTGATCGCGCAGGCCCTGGACCGTGCCCTGCTCTACGACGCCAAGCACCAGCTGGCGCACGGGCTCCAGGCGGCCCTTCTCCCCCCGTCGCTGCCGTCACTGCCCGGCATCGAGGCGACGGCACGCTATCTGCCGGCGACCCGGGGCATGGAGATCGGCGGCGACTTCTACGACCTGGTGCCGTCCCGGCCGCTCCCGGCGGCGGTGATCGGGGACGTTCAGGGGCACAACGTGACGGCGGCCGGGCTGATGGGGCAGATCCGCACCGCCGTACGCGCGTACACGACGGTCGGGCAGGAGCCGGCGGAGGTCATGCGCAGCACCAACCGGCTGCTGATCGACCTGGGTTCGGACCTGTTCGCCAGCTGTCTGTACCTGCGGCTGGACCCGCGGCGGCAGCGGGCGGTCATGGCCCGCGCCGGGCATCCCCCGCCGCTGCTGCGCCGGGCGGACGGCCGGGTCCGCGTCCTGGACCTCGCGGGCGGGCCGCTGCTGGGCATCGACGGCTCGGCGACGTACCCGACGACGGAGTTCGACTTCGCGCCCGGCTGTGTCCTCGCCCTCTACACCGACGGGCTGATCGAGTCGCCGGGCGTGGACATCGAGGACGCGGTCGCGGCCCTGGGGCGGCGGCTCGGCGAGGCCGGGGACCGTCCGCTGGAGGAACTGGCCGACGAACTGGTGGGCCACTACGCGGCGGCCGAGGAGCGGATCGACGACGTGGCGCTGCTGTTGCTGCGGGCGCGCGGGGACGGCTGACGGGACGTCGGCCACCGGCGGCGGTCGCTCCCTCCGTCGCCGGGAACACGAACGTCCGGGAACGCGAAGGTCCGGCCCTCCCGCGGGAGAGCCGGACCTTCACCTGGCGTCCGGGTCAGTGACCGGCCGCTCCGTCCTCCGCGCCCGCGCCCGCCTGCTCTTCGGCACCGGCGCCGGCCTCTTCACCGCCGACCTCCTGGCCGGCCGCGCCCTCGCCGCCGGCCTCCTCGCCCGCACCGGCCTCTGCACCGGCGCCGGCCTCCTGGCCCGCACCGGCCTCCTGGCCCGCACCGGCTTCCTCGCCCGCACCGGCCTCCTCGCCCGCGTCCTGGCCCGCACCGGCTTCCTCGCCGGCTCCGGCCTCCTCGCCGCCGACCTGGTCGTCGGCACCGAGGCCGCCGCCGTCGCCGAGCGTCGCGCCGACCGCCGCGAGGGCGGTGGTCACCGGCTGGAAGAAGGTCTCGCCGCCGACGGTGCAGTCACCGCTGCCGCCGGAGGTCAGGCCTATCGCGAGACCGTCCTGCGTGAACAGGGAGCCGCCGCTGTCGCCGGGCTCGGCGCAGACGTTGGTCTGGATGAGACCGGTGACGGTGCCCTCGGGGTAGTTCACCGTGGCGTCGAGGCCGAGGACCTGACCGTCGGCCAGACCGGTGGTGCTGCCCATCCGGAAGACTTGGGTGCCCACGGTCGCTTCGGCGGCCTGGCTGATCTGGACCGTCTGGTCGCCGAGATTGACCTCGCTCGGCGCCTGGGTGTTCGGGTCGTCGTACTTCACGAGTGCGAAGTCGCCCTCGCCGGGGAAGGTCGCCTGATCGACGGTGGCGATCGGCGCGCCGTTCTCCGCGTCGGACCACTGCTCGGCCGCGACCCCGCAGTGACCGGCCGTCAGGAAGGCCGGGGAACCGTCGCCCGCGGTCACGTTGAAGCCGAGGGAACAGCGCGCCCCGCCGGCGAAGATGGCGTCGCCGCCGGAGGCGAAGGTCTTGAAGGTGCCGGCCGACTTCTGGATCGTCGCCATGCCCGAGCCGAGGCTCTGGACGGTGGACTCCAGCTGGTCCCACTTGCCGCCGGTGACCGTGGAGTCGGCGGTGACCAGGATCTGGTTCGTGCGCGGGTTGACGGCCCACGCGGTGCCGGGGATGGTCGCCTTGGCCTTCAGCGTCTGCGCCGCGGCCTCCAGCTCGCCCGTGCTGTTCTCCACCTCACGGACCTTGGCGCCGGCCTTCTTCGCCTGCACGATCACATTGTTGTCGTCACCGGACACCTCGATGACGTTGACCACCAACTGCTGCTGGTCGGAGTCGTAGTACGAACCGGCGAAGGCGTCACCGAGCAGCTCCTGGAGCTGCGCGGCGAGATCCGAGGCGTCGCCCGCCTTGAGGGTCTTCACCGTGGCGGCGCCGCTCGAGCCGTCCTGCGAGGCGTTGGCGTTGGGAAGCAGGAGTGCCGCCGCTCCGAGCGCCGCCACACCGCCTACCGCGATAACGGCCTTACGCTTCGAAACTCGCTTGTGACTCAAAAAACTCGACCTCCTGGGGGACGGGGTCCACTGCCGTCGATCGGCAGCTCCGTACAGCGGCGCCTGGTTGGCCATAGGTACGCGGGGGGCTCGTGATGTGTTCAATCGCGATTGCCAACTTCCTTTGCGAAACCGGGAATCGGCCATGACCCGCGGCGTGACCGGCCTTGACCCGCGTCCTACCGAGCCGGGCGGGGAACAATCGCCCATATGACGATGACGACCGCCGAAGCCGACAAGATCCTCTCCGCCAACTTCGCCCCTTGGGTCCTCGCCCTGGGCCTCACCGTCGAGTCCCTCGCGGCCGACCGCGCGACCCTGCGTCTGCCCTGGTCGCAGGCGTTGGCACGGGAGGGCGGGGGGCTCTCGGGGCAGGCCCTGATGGCGGCCGCGGACACCGCCACCGTGATCGCCGTGTCGGCGGCCCGGGGGGCCTACGGACCGATGACGACCGTCCAGCAGTCGACCTCGTTCCAGCGCGCGGTGACCGATTCGGATGTCCTGATCGAATCGGTCCTCACCAAACTGGGCCGGCGGATGGCGTTCGCCGACATCACCCTGACGGCCGAGCGGACCGGCGAGCTGGCGGCCCGGGCCAGCACGGTCTACGCCCTGCTGGGATGACGCGTTCCGTGACCGGCGGGTGACGGTCCGTCGAGATCGGCGGGCGGAATCCCTGCTTCAGAGAATCTGCACATCGATTGCCCAAGCGGGTCACCGGGCGCCGCGGTTCTGCACAACTGCGCGGCGCCCGGCACGCCATTGGGCCGGGAGTGTCCAATTCGCCGCGACGGCCCCGGCGCTCATCCGAGCGATTCCCGCCGAAGGTGTGGAGAAGTCGCCGACAAGAGGTGCGCGCGTCTGCACGCTTTCCCGCGTCTGCGCCGCAAGTGCCCTGGTGAGGGGGGTGCGCGAGTGGCTGCGCCGACCGCGGACCTGCTTTGATCCATCGCACCGCGGGAGCCGAAGGGCCTTCGGAAACGGGTGCCCGACGCTCGCGGTCGCGGCCGTCGTCTGTCCCCAGAGGGGGCCGCTCCCCCCTTATTGAGATATCCATGTGAAGGGAAGTTCCACCATGAACTCCACCCCCCAGGTTGAGACCGTCGAGATCGCCGACGCCGAGCTGGACAACGTCTCCGGCGGCCTGTCCCTCAACGCCCTCGGCACCGTCACCGGCCTGGTGGACGGCGTCGCCCCGGTCTCCGGCCTGGTCGACACGGCCGTCGGCACGGTCGAGGGTGTCACCGGCCTGAACACCGCGCCGGTCACCAACCTGGTCGCCGGTCTCTGATCGCACCTGTGTGACCTTCCGAGTCCCGGAGCCGTCTTGTGCCGGCTCCGGGACTCGTCGGTGTCCCCAGACTCCCCGAGAGAAGCCCGTGCAGTTCCGCCAACAGGCCCTCGCCAAGCTCCAGTCGCCGGAGGAACTCGACCTTCCGGTGCGTTTCGCGCGCCCGCAGGGCTGGCTCGTGCTGTCCGTGACCGTGGCCGTCATGGCGGCCGCGTCCGTGTGGGCGGTGACCGGGTCGGTCGCGTCCACGGTGACCGCACCCGCCGTCCTCACCCACGGCGAGGGCAGCTACATCCTCCAGAGCCCGTCCGCCGGCCAGGTCACCGCCGTCCTCGCGCAGGAGGGCGAGCGGCTGCCCGCCGACTCCCCCGTGCTGAAGGTGCGCACGGCCGAGGGCGAGGCCGTGGTGCGCACGGTCGCCGCGGGCCGGATCACCGCGCTGGCCGCCACCATCGGGCAGATCATCTCCACCGGCGCGAACGTCGCCGCCGTCGAGAAGGTCGCCGACGCCGACGACCCGCTGTACGCCACGGTGTACGTGCCGGCGGAGAACGCCGCGTCGATCCCGGCGCACGCGGCCGTCGACCTCACCGTGCAGACCGTGCCCGCGCAGAAGTACGGGGTGCTGCGCGGCCATGTGAAGTCGGTGGACCGCGCCGCCCGGTCTGCCCAGCAGATCGCCGCGTTCCTCGGCGACAGCCAGCTGGGCGAGCAGTTCACGAAGGACGGCCGCCCGGTGGCCGTCCTGGTCCGCCTGGACACCTCGGCGTCGACGAAGAGCGGCTACCGGTGGTCCTCCTCGGACGGGCCGCCGTACCGGCTCACCTCCATGACCATGGCCTCCGGTTCGATCCGGCTGGCCGACCAGCGTCCCGTCGATTGGCTGCTCCCGTGACGACTGCCCAGCGGAGCCGGCGCCGGGCCGCGCCGCCCCGTCGCACGGTCCCCAAGAGCCGGGTGCGGACGGTCCGTACGCCCACGGTGCTCCAGATGGAGGCCGTGGAGTGCGGCGCCGCCTCCCTCGCCATGGTCCTCGGCCACTACGGCCGGCACGTCCCGCTGGAGGAGCTGCGCATCGCGTGCGGCGTCTCACGGGACGGCTCGCGCGCCAGCAACCTGCTGAAGGCGGCCCGCGGTTACGGACTGACGGCCAAGGGCATGCAGATGGACCTGGCCGCCCTCGCCGAGGTGACGTCGCCCGCCATCCTCTTCTGGGAGTTCAACCACTACGTCGTCTACGACGGCATGGGCCGCCGCTTCGGGCGCCGGGGCGTGTTCATCAACGACCCCGGCAAGGGCCGGCGTTTCGTGCCGATGGAGGACTTCGACGGCAGCTTCACCGGTGTGGTGCTGGTGGTGGAACCGGGCGACGACTTCGAGCGGGGCGGCCGCCGCCCGGGGGTGCTGGGCGCGATGCCGGCCCGGCTGCGCGGCACCGCGGGCACCCTGCCGGCCGCCGTGCTGGCGAGCCTGCTGCTGGTCCTGGTGGGCGCCGCGGTGCCGGCCCTGAGCCGGACCTACATCGACATGTTCCTGATCGGCGGTCAGACCTCGCTGCTGAGCGTGCTGTTCGCCTCGATGGGGACGTGCGTGCTGCTGACCCTCGTCCTGACCTGGCTCCAGCAGGCCAACCTCCACCACGGCCGGATCATCTCCTCGACGCTCTCCAGCGCCCGCTTCCTGCGGCATCTGCTGCGGCTGCCGGTCACCTTCTTCTCCCAGCGCAGCCCCGCCGACCTGGTGCAGCGCCTCCAGTCGAACGACGCCGTGGCCGAGACCCTGGCCCGTGACCTGGCGTCGGCGGGCGTGGACGCGATCGTCGTCGTCCTGTACGCCGTCCTCCTCTACACCTACGACCCGCAGCTGACGTTCGTCGGCATCGGCGTGGCGCTGCTGAACATCGTCGCCATGCGGGTCGTCGTACGGATGCGCGGGACCCGTACCGCGAAGCTGCGCGCCGACAACGCGCGGCTCACCAACACCGCCTACACCGGCCTCCAGTTGATCGAGACGATGAAGGCGACCGGCGGGGAGGACGGCTACTTCCGCAAGTGGGCGGGGCAGCACGCGACCACGCTGGAGGAGCAGCAGCGGCTCGGGGTGCCGAGCGCCTGGCTGGGGGTGGTCGCGCCGACGCTCGCCTCGCTCAACAGCGCGCTGATCCTGTGGATCGGCGGCATGCGTGCGATCGAGGGCGGCATCTCGGTGGGCCTGCTGGTCGCCTTCCAGGCGCTGGTCACCCGGTTCACGGCCCCGCTGACCCGGCTGAACGGCGTGGCGGGCCGGATCCAGGACTTCGCGGCGGACGTGGCCCGGCTGAAGGACGTGGAGAACTTCCGCGCCGACCCGCTCTACGACCGCCCGGGCGGCGCGGGCGACTCCACGCGCCGGCTGCACGGCCATGTCGAGCTGACGGACATCACCTTCGGCTACAGCCCGCTGGACAAGCCGCTGCTCTCCGGTTTCGACCTGACGGTCGGCCCGGGGCAACAGGTGGCGCTGGTGGGCGGCTCGGGCAGCGGCAAGTCGACGGTGTCCAGGCTGATCTCGGGTCTCTACGCGCCCTGGGAGGGCGTGATCCGGGTCGACGGACAGCGGCTGGAGGACATTCCGCGCGGGGCGCTGGCCTCCTCGGTCTCCTTCGTGGACCAGGAGGTGTTCCTCTTCGAGGGCTCGGTCCGCGACAACGTGGCGCTGTGGGACCCCTCGGTCCCGGACGACGCGGTCGTGGAGGCGCTGCGCGACGCGGCCCTGTACGACGTCGTGATGCGCCGGCCGGGCGGCATCCACAGCAGGGTGGAGCAGGACGGCCGCAACTTCTCCGGCGGCCAGCGTCAACGCCTGGAGATCGCGCGGGCGCTGGTGCGTCGGCCGAGCATCCTCGTCCTCGACGAGGTGACCAGCGC
Source organism: Streptomyces sp. NPDC041784 (assembly GCF_055591025.1). Lineage (NCBI taxonomy): Bacteria > Bacillati > Actinomycetota > Actinomycetes > Kitasatosporales > Streptomycetaceae > Streptomyces > Streptomyces sp. NPDC041784. The sequence continues at coordinate 129,598 of NZ_JBVJAB010000019.1, read as the reverse complement.
GCTGGACGCGGAGACCGAGCTGGTCGTCATGGACAACCTGCGCCGGCGCGGCTGCGCGTGCGTGGTGATCGCGCACCGGCTGAGCACGGTCCGCGACAGCGACGAGATCGTCGTCCTCCAGCACGGCACGATCGTCGAGCGCGGACGGCACGAGGACCTGGTGGCACGGGGCGGGGCGTACGCGGCACTGGTCAGGGAGCGGTGAGATGACGGCCGTACACGAAGGCGACGCCGTACAGGAGGGCGACGTCGTGCTCGCCGCGCTGGGGCGGATGGGGGCGCGCGTGGAGTGCGCGGGCTTCAGCCGGCTGGACCTGGCGGGTCCGCAGGTGCTGTGGCTGGTCGCGGCCGGCGCGCTGGACCTGTTCGCGGTGGACGCCGAACAGCAGGGCCACTGGCACCATCTGGGCCGGCTGGAGGCGGGCGCGCTGCTGCTCGGCCCGGTCACCGGCCCCCAGCACACCCTCGTGGCCCGCCCGTCGCGGGACTGCGTCGTCCACCGCATCGGCCTGCGGGAGCTGTACCAGCCCGCGCACACCCAGACCTGGTCCTACGACGCGTACGGCAACCCCCAGTACGTGCCGCCGACGTCGAGCCCGCTGGAGTACGCGCTGGCCCTGGGCGTCGGCCGCGGCCTGTCCGTGCTCTTCCAGGCGCCGATGGCGACGGAGAAGCCCGCGGAGGTCACGGACGACGACGTGTTCTGGATGCAGGTGCCGCCCGGCAGCGTCCAGTACGGCTCGCTGTACGGCGCGGAGGCGACCGCCGACCTGCTGATGGACCCGGCGGTGTGGCAGAGCATGGTCGACCAGCAGTACCGGCTGCTGACCACGCTGGACCGCTGGATCGAGCAGCTGGAGCGCACCCACGAGACCCGGACCGCCGCCGGGATCAAGGCCGGTGAGGCGGTGCGCGCCCAGGCCGACCGGACGCTGCTCGCGTCGATCGGCCGCACGGCGGGTCCGCGCGCGACCTCCGCCGACGCGGACGCGACCTTCGCCGCCTGCCGGCTGGTCGCGCGGGCGGCCGGGATCGCCCTCACCGAGCCCGCGCGGACGGGCGCCGGCGACGACCGGCTCGACCCGGTCGAGCAGATCGCGCTGGCCTCCCGGGTCCGCACCCGGGCGGTACGGCTCGACGGGCGCTGGTGGCGCGACGACGTGGGCCCGCTGGTGGGGCACCGGGCTCTGTCCGGGGCACCGGTCGCGCTGCTGTGGCGGCGCGGCGGCTATGTCGCCGTCCATCCGTCGACCGGGCGGGAGACACCGGTCGAGAAGGCCAACGCGGAGGAGTTCGAGCCGCGGGCCGTCATGTTCTACCGGCCGCTGCCGGAGCGTGGGCTCGGCCCGCTCGGGCTGCTGCGGTTCAGCATGCGGGGCACCGGCGGGGACCTGACCCACCTGCTGCTGAGCGGGCTGGTGACGGTGGCGATCGGGGCGCTGGTGCCGATCGCCACCGGCAAGGTGCTCGGCGAGTACGTGCCGAGGGCCCAGCAGGGGCTGATAGTCCAGGCCTGTCTGGCGGTGATCGTCGGCAGTGTGGTCGCGGCAACGTTCATGCTGCTCCAGAACCTGACCATCCTGCGGCTGGAGGGCCGGATCGAGGCCACGCTCCAGCCGGCCGTCTGGGACCGGCTGCTCAGGCTGCCGACGAACTTCTTCGCCGAGCGCTCGACGGGCGAGCTGGCGAGCGCGGCGATGGGCATCAGCGCGATCCGGCGCCTCCTGGCGGGCCTCGGCCCCTCGGTGGCCCAGTCGGTGACGATCGGCGCGATGAACCTGGGGCTGCTGCTCTGGTACAGCGTCCCGATGGCGCTGGCCGCGATCGGCATGCTGGTCGTCGTCGCGCTCGTGTTCCTGGGGCTCGGGCTGTGGCAGGTGCGCTGGCAGCGGCGGCTGGTGGTGCTCTCCAACAAGCTGAACAACCAGGCCTTCCAGACCCTGCGGGGGCTGCCGAAGCTGCGGGTGGCGGCCGCCGAGAACTACGCGTACGCGGCCTGGGCGGAGGAGTTCGCGCGCAGCCGTGAGCTGCAGCAGCGCCTCGGCCGGATCAAGAACCTCACCACCGTGCTGGGCGCGGTCTATCTGCCGCTGTGCTCGCTGCTGATGTTCATGCTGCTGGCCGGTCCGGCGCGGGGCGCGCTGTCGGCGGCGGACTTCCTCACCTTCAACACCTCGATGACCATGCTGCTGACCTCGGTCACCTCGCTGACCGGCGCCTTCGTGTCGGCGGTGGCCGCGCTGCCGCTGTTCGAGGAGATCCGTCCGGTGCTGGAGGCGACGCCCGAGGTGCGCACCGCGAGCACCCGCCCGGGTCCGCTGTCCGGCGCCCTGGAGGCCCGCCGGCTGTCGTTCCGCTACTCCGACGACGGTCCCCTCGTCCTGGACGACGTGTCCTTCGAGGTGCGGCCGGGCGAGTTCGTGGCGGTCGTCGGTCCGAGCGGCTGCGGCAAGTCGACCCTGCTCAGGCTGCTGATCGGCTTCGACCGTCCGGTCTCGGGCAGTGTGCTCTACGACGGTCAGGACCTGGCGGCGCTCGACCGGTCGGCCGTGCGCCGGCAGTGCGGGGTGGTGCTCCAGCACGCCCAGCCGTTCACCGGTTCGATCCTGGACGTCATCTGCGGCACCGGGTCGTACACGCCGGAGGAGGCGATGGCGGCGGCCGAGCTGGCGGGGCTCGGGGAGGACATCCGGCGGATGCCGATGGGGCTGCACACCATCGTCGCCGGCAGCGGCTCGGTCTCCGGGGGCCAGCGCCAGCGGCTGATGATCGCCCAGGCGCTGATCCGCCGGCCGCGCATCCTCTTCTTCGACGAGGCGACCAGCGCGCTGGACAACGACACCCAGCGCACGGTCATCGAGAGCACCCGCAAGCTGAACGCCACCCGGATCGTCATCGCCCACCGGCTGTCGACGGTCATGGACGCCGACCGGGTGATCGTCATGGAGAACGGCAAGGTCGCCCAGCAGGGCCCGCCGGCCCAGTTGCTCGCCGACACGGGCGGGCGGCTGCACGAGCTGGTGCGGCGGCAGCTGACGTAGGGCCGCGCTACGGCTCGCCCGGTACGTCCTCGCCCGGTACGTCCTCGCACATCTGGGTCACCGCCACCCTCAGGGCCGCCGCGAAGCGGGGCGGGTCGCGCAGGAACTCCATGTGGATGCCGGGGAACTCGGCCCAGGGTGCCCCGATCCGGCGGGCGATCTCGACGGAGGGGCGGGCGTAGTACGTGCCGCGGTCCTCGGCGCCGGCCGCGAGCAGGATCGGGAAGGCGGCCGCCCGCAGCGCCTCCTCGTCGGGGCAGAAGCCGGCGAAGGCCGCCCACTCGCTGCCGAAGAGGTGGTCCTGGTTGCCCAGGAACCGCTGCCAGAGGTCGGCGGGCCAGCGGTAGGTGCCCTCGCCGCGCGTCGTCTCGGCGAACCGGCGCCCGGCCGCGGGACCCCCGCCGCGCGCGTAGAGCCCGGCGACCTCGGGGAAGAAGCCGCGGGCCGGGTCGCCGTCCGGGAGGACGCTCACGGCGGGCGGCTCGTGGGCGACGAGCCCCGCCACCGTGCGCGGATGGAGCGCGGCCAGGGTGAGTCCGATGATCGCGCCGGCGCTGTTGCCGAAGACCAGCGCCCGTCCGCCGGCCAGGCCGTCGACGAGCGCGCGGGCGTCGGCCGCCTGCCGGTCCAGCCCTACCGGCCCGCCGTCGCGGCCGCCGCTGCGGGAGTTGCCCCGCCGGTCGTAGGTGATCACGGTGAACGCGTCGGCGAGGTCCTCGGCCACCTGCGTGTAGTAGCCGGCGTCTCCCCCGGCCCCGCTGATCATCAGCAGCGGCGGACCGCTGCCGCGCACCTCGTGGTACAGCCCCGCCCCGTCGACGTCGAACACGCCACTGCGCATGCCTGAGCTCCCTCACTAGCGAAACGTTGCCGTTTCGCGGGAAGTGGTCTAGCCTCGATGTGTACGAAACAGTTTCGTTTACGTGCCCTTTGCCTTCGCGCTCCACCCTTCCGCACCGAGCTCCTGGAGTCCTTCCCCATGTCCTCGAAGACCTTGACGGACAGCACCCGCACGGGCGCCGGGCCGCAGGCGTCCGCCGCCCCCACCAGGAAGTGGTGGATCCTCGCGGTCATCGCCCTGGCCCAGCTGATGGTGGTCCTGGACGCGACCATCGTGAACATCGCACTGCCCTCGGCCCAGGCCGACCTCGGCTTCTCCGACGGCAACCGGCAGTGGATCGTCACCGCCTACGCCCTCGCGTTCGCCTCCCTGCTGCTGCTCGGCGGGCGGATAGCGGACCTCTTCGGCCGCAAGACGGCCTTCCTCGTCGGGGTCGCCGGCTTCGCCGCCGTCTCCGCGCTCGGCGGCGCGGCCGGCAACTTCGAGATGCTGGTCACCGCCCGCGCGCTCCAGGGCGCCTTCGGCGCGCTGCTCGCCCCGGCCGCGCTCTCGCTGCTGAACACGACGTTCACCGACGCCAAGGAGCGCGCCAAGGCGTTCAGCGTCTACGGCGCGATCGCCGGCGCGGGCGGCGCGGTGGGCCTGCTGCTCGGCGGTGTCCTGACCGACGCGCTCGACTGGCGCTGGACGCTCTACGTCAACGTGGTCATCGCGGTGCTCGCCTTCGCGGGCGGCTGGATCCTGTTGAGCAACCACCGCGACGCCGCGAACTCCAAGCTGGACGTGCCCGGCACGGTGCTGGTGGCCGCCGGTCTGTTCGCCGTGGTGTACGGCTTCTCCAACGCCGAGACCCACGACTGGAACTCCCCGCAGACCTGGGGCTTCCTGCTCGCCGGCGGGGTGCTGCTGGCGGCGTTCGCCTGGTGGCAGACGCGCGCCGCGCACCCGCTGCTGCCGCTGCGCATCCTGCTCGACCGCAACCGCGCGGCCTCCTTCCTGGCCGTCCTCATCTCCGGCGCCGGCATGTTCGGCGTGTTCCTCTTCCTCACCTACTACCTCCAGCTGAACCTGGGCTTCAGCCCGACGAAGACGGGTGTGGCGTTCCTGCCGATGGTCGCCGCGCTGATGGTGGCCGCGCAGCTCGGCACGACGGCCCTGGTGCCGCGCATCGGGCCGAAGGCGGTCATCCCGTTGGGCTTCGCGATCGCCGCGGTGGGCATGGCCTGGCTCACCGGGATCGGAGCGGACTCCGACTACCTGACCACGGTGCTCCCGCAGCTGGTCGTCATCGGTGTCGGCCTCGGCCTGGTCATGCCGCCCGCGATGCAGCTGGCCACCGGCGGGGTCGCCGCCGAGGACGCGGGCGTGGCCTCCGCCACGGTCAACGCGATGCAGCAGGTCGGCGGTTCGATCGGTACGGCGCTGCTGAACACCCTCGCCGCGAGCGCCGCGACCGACTACCTGGCCGGCCGGGACGCCACCAGCAAGGCGGTCCAGGCGCAGGCGACGATCGAGAGCTACACCACCGCGTTCTGGTGGTCGGCGGGCTTCTTCGCGGCGGGCGCGGTGATCGCCTTCCTGCTCTTCCGCCGCGGGGTCCCGCAGCAGGACGCGGACGCGGCGCCGGTCGTCCACATGTGACGGACCGCCGGACCGTCCGGGAGAGCCGCACCGGGAAGACAGGGGCCGCCGTCCGCGAGGGACGGCGGCCTTTCCCATGTTCGAAAGTCAACCGAAACCAAGAAGGTTCACCAGGTCGAGTGAACTAGATCTTGCGGGCGGTCCGACAGGGATGCTGCGCGCCCGGCCGGGGTAACTACCGCCTTCAAACGCACCCCCTGCCGAGGTGGAACGGACATGACGCCGCCGGCCAATCCCCACGCACGTACTCGTGTCACCGGCTCCTTCACCGTGGTCGAGGTGACGGGAGAGATCGACCTGGCCACCGCGGGCCTGCTCGCGGACCATCTGGACGCGGCGACCGCCGCGGTCGCCCCTGACGTCCTGGTGGACCTGCGGGGCGTCACGTTCTTCGACTGTTCGGGTCTGCGGGTGCTGTGCCGGGCCCAGGACCGGGCGACGGCGCGCGGCGGGCGGCTCCGGGTCGTCTCCGGCGAGCCGCGCCTGCGGCGACTGTTCGGCGCCACGGGCCTGCTGGGCCGCTTCCCACCGCTCCCGGCGGTACCCGGGGAGGGGGCGTGAACCGGGAGGGATCCCGGGCGGCCGGGGAGGGAAGTGGCCGTCGGGCGGAAGGCTCGGCGCCCGGGGAGAGGCGCGGCTGCCCGGCGGGTTCCCCGGCGCCCGGGACGAGGGAAGCCCCCAAGGGGGAACGGCCCCTGGGGGAATGACCCCAGGGGCCGGTGGGCGGCCCCACTCCGCCCGTCCGGCCCCTGGGTACGAGATCGCGGTCGTCCCGTGTCAGTGGCTCGCACTCCCCACGTCACGAGCCGGTCGCGGCGTCCACGGAAGGCACGCGATCCCGGTCTCAGAACGCGAAGAGGCTGCTCTCGGCAGCGTTCTTCACGCACTCGTTGGAGAACGTGCGCTCGAAGGCGACGCGCTTGCCCTGCCACACGCCGTCGACGGTGACGACGACGGGGTCGTACTGCTTGGTACACACCCTGCCGCTCACGCTCCCCGCCAGGAGGGCCGGGTCGCCGCCGGCGCCGCGCAGCTCGGCGCAGGCCAGAGCCGGGGCCGGATGGGTGCCGGAGGCGCCGGGAGCGCAGCTCAGGGTGACGGCCCGCGCCGCGTTGACGGTGGCGGCGCTCTCGCCGTGGCCCATGGTGAGCACCAGGGCCGACGGGGCGTAGAGCGAGGCCGGGCTTGCGGCCGGGGCGGCGAGCGCGGACCCGGTGAGGGGTCCGCAGACGGCGGCGGCCGTGAGGCCGAGAGTCGCTGCCCAGCGCGCGGTGTTCCGCATTGTGTGCATCCTTCCGCTCGATTCGGGGGTGTGCCGGCCCGGCGCGATCGGTGCCCGACGCGGCGAGCGCCACTCTGCCGAGTCCGGCGCCGAAACTCACATCGACCCCACGCGTTTCAGTAACCTTGCGTATTGAAACAGTGGCGTGAAGTTACGGAGTTCGAACGTTCCAACGCCGGAAGCAAGCACTTCGTGATCTCTTGGGTCGGCGACCTGACTGATTCTCATAGGTTCGTTAATAGGCCTGAAACATTCCGCTCCGGCCCCGATTCCGCTCTCGGAGGACTCCTCCTGGACCCCTTGTGTTCATGGACCAGCAGAGTAATCGTCATTACATGATTACGACGGAGCAGAGAGAGAAGCTGAGGGGCTGGTTCGCCGGCCGTCTGCCCGACGATCTCTTCGAGGAGCTGACCGAGGTCGGCGTCGACCGCGAGGAGATCACCGTGATCGGGCGCATCGCCGCGCCCCGGCTCGCCGAGGACGCCCCGGCCGCCGAGCGCGAGGCGGCGGTGGAGTCCCGGATCCTGGAGTTCCGGGAGCGCACGCGGGAGACCCGGATGGCCGTGGCCCGGGACGCCGAGCACCGGTTCCGCCGGAAGGTGTCCTGGGGCGTGGTGTGCGACGGGGAGCGCGCCCTGTTCACCCATATCGCCGCGCCCGTGATGACCCGGCTGCGGCAGCCCGAGCGCCAGGTCCTCGACACCCTGATCGCCGGGGGCGTGGCCCGCAGCCGCAGCGACGCGCTCGCCTGGTGCGTCCGGCTGGTCCAGCGGCACACCGACGACTGGCTCACCGAACTGCGGGATTCCCTGGAGCACGTCCAGCGGGTACGGGCCCAGGGGCCGGACACGGAGGAGGTATCGAGCACCGAGGACGTACCGAGCGCGGAGGCGGCGCCGGGAGCGGAGAAGGCGCCGGACACCGAGGAGGTGAGGGACTCCCGGGACGATTCGTCCACCGGGGACGCGAAGGAAGGATGATTCGCCCACTGGCCGGGGTCCTGCCCCACCCCATAGGTTCGGCGGACCCCGTCCCGGACGGCATCCGCCCGCGTCGCCCACCCGGCGGCAGCGACGGCCGTCCGCCCCCGCCGCGCCACCCCGCGCTCCACTGTCGACCGCCCGCTGCTGGAGCCCCCTGTGACCCCGCCGTCCCCCGCCACGCCCGCGCCGTCCCTCACCGCCCCGCGCGGTGTACGGGCCCGAGGGGGCCCGGCTGGCCCGGACCGTGGACGTGCCGGTGCCGCCGATCACCGGGCCCGGGACGGGCGTCGAGGAGGGGCCCTTGTCAGACCCCTCGGCTACGTTGCGGGCATGACTCATTTCGTACTGGTGGCGGGGTCCTGGCTGGGGGCGTGGGCGTGGGACGAGGTGGCGGCCGAGCTGCGCGCCGCCGGGGACGACGCCCACCCGCTCACCCTCACCGGCCTCGCCGAGAAGCGCGGCGTCCCCGCGGGCGCGCGGACGCACGTCCAGGACATCGTCGACGAGGTGGAGCGCCTCGGCCTACGCGACGTGGTGCTGGTCGGGCACAGCTACTCCGGCGTCCCGGTCGGACAGGCCGCGGAGCGGATCGGGGACAGGCTGAGAAGGGTGGTGTACGTCGACGCGAACGTCCCGTTCGACGGCGAGTCCTTCCTCTCGGGCTGGCCCAGCGACCACGTCCGCGCGTCGATCGAGGAGCACGACGGCTTCTGGCCGCCGCTGGACGCGGACGACTACGCGGGGCAGGGCCTCACGGACGAGCAGATCGCCCGGATCTGGTCCGACGGCACCCCGCACCCCGGCGCCACGCTCACCGAACCGGCCGAGCTGAAGGGCTCGCCCGGCGATCTGCCTTCGACGTACGTCAAGTGCCTGCTCGACGGGGAGGAACCGCCACCGGCCGTGGCCGAACTGCTCCGGGGCGAGCGCTGGGACCTGGTGCGGCTGGACACCGGCCACTGGCCGATGTTCTCCCGCCCGGCCGAACTGGCCCGGATCCTGCGCGAGTCGGCCACGACCGACTGAGACCACCGGCGGGCGAGGGGAAGCCGCCGGCAGCGGGTACGGCACGACCGCCCCAAGCCGCCCGCACGACCGGACGCAGGTTCGCATGGACCCACCGAACCCGGCGACGGCAGACACCGCCGCCCGCCGCCTGGACCCTCCCGCCGCGCCGGGCGCGGCCGGTGGGGGTCCGGGTCTCAGGCCGGGTCGTCCGCCGTGAGGCCGGCCGGGCGGGCCGCGGGTGGGGCGTCGGTGCCGGTGACCGCCAGGGAGCCGGGCGAGGCGGAGACGCCGTCGGTGAGCCAGCGCTGGGCGGTGGAGTGGTCGCGGACCTTCACGACCACGTCGGCGCCCGGCTGCTCGCCGGTCGGCGCGAGGGCCAGGGCGTCGTCCCAGCGCGGCAGCAACTCGCCCTGGACGGTGAGGTCGTAGCGGACGTCGTCGGCGCGCGGTGCGTCGGTGTCCGCGCATTCGCCCAGGATGACCACGCCGGCGTCCGCGTGGGAGTCCACGCAGAGGTCGGGGTCGGCGGCGCTGCTCAGCAGGCCGTCCTGGTCGTACGACCACAGCTGGGTGACGTCGTCGGAGCAGTCCGCGAGTTCGACGACCGCCCCGGCCGTCGGCTCGCCCTGGATGTCGAGGCAGAGATCGGCGTCGGCGTTGCGCAGCCTGGTCCGGCTCGGTACCGCGGGGAGCTGGGCGGGGTTGGTGGGCGAGACGGTGGCGGCCTGGGAGTCGGTGCCGGGGACGGCGCCGCTGGTGGAGGCGGCCGGGTCGGCACCGCCGCCGTCCGACCACACGCCGGCCGCGAGCAGGGTGGTGATCAGGCCGGCCGAGGCGAGGCCGACGCCGGTGAACAGCGCGCGCGGCGAGCGCGTTCCGTCGGCCGACTTGCGGCGGGGCGACGGAATGCGCGAGAGCAGGGTGGAGCGCCGGCCGCGCGTGCCGCCACCGCCGCGGTGCCGGGCGGACCCTCGCAGGCGTACGGCCTGCTGCTTGTCGCGTCCGGGGCGGGAGTCGTGGTAGCGACGGGCGCCCCAGCCCAGTACGGCCTCGGCGAGCAGGATGCCCAGTCCGCCCTCGAAGTGGCCGAGTTGTTCGGCTGCGGCCCGGCAGTAGCGGCACTCGTCCAGGTGCTGCCGGACGTCCGGCAGGAGGTCGCCGCCGCGGCGGATGGGGACGTCGAGGAGCCGGTTGTAGAAACGGCAGTCCTTGCTGGGGGCGAGTTCCCGGTGGGCGCGGACCAAGCCTTCGCGGAGCTTGTCCCGGGCCTGTTCGAGGGCGCCGGCCACGGTCTCGGCGTCCATGCCGAGCAGCCCGATGGCGACGGTGATCTCCTCCGCCTCGACCTCCGCGTGCCACAGGACGCAGCGGGCGACCGCGGGCAGGCCCTGGAAGGAGCGCTCCACGAGGACGCGGTTGTCGGGGATCAGGGACTTCGCCGTGCGCATGCCGCGGGCGCCGGCCGGCTTGCGCAGCACGGGCAGGACGCCGGAGATGTCCTCGTCGGCGGACCACAGCCGGGCCATGTCCCGTACGGTCATGAGCAGTCGGGGGCGCAGCGCGGTGCCCGGCTCGCCCAGCTTCAGCCGGTCGAAGACCTGGTGGAAGGCGGCCGCGGTGAGCATGTTGGACACGTTCCCGCCGGAGGCGAGGCAGATGACCGCGTACTCGTGCACCGGCCGCCAGTGGCGGGCGATCAGCAGCGCGGTGGACTGGGCGACCTCGCTGTCCGTGCCGCCGCGTATCCCTGCGGCGAGCGACTCGTCGGATTCGCCGGGGCCCCCGCCGGGCGGAGGGTAGGGAGGACGAGGAGGCTGGGGGGTGGACAAGAGGGGTTCCTTCGGTACGTACCTGCTTCGACGCGGCGGGGAGCGCGAATCTCGACTCCGCCGGCGAACGCGGAGACCCCGCTTTCACCCCCCGCCCCACGCGTCACCTTCGCACAACTGAGTCGTGCGCAACAAGGCGCGCGGACAAGCTGCCCCTTGTTGAAAGAAAGTCGACAAGCAGGACCCCCTCCGTGCCCCGCCTCGCACCTTTCATCCGCTCTTGCGCCCCGTGTGAAACCCGCGCACGTGCCGGACCGTCACGCACCTTCCCGCCCACGGTGCCGCGTAGTGGACTGGAACCGGCCACTTCCTCGGAGGCCCCGCGCGGGACGGCGGCTCTCCCGCGCGAAACGGCCGCCGGCCCTGCTCCTCCCGCCCTGGGCCGGCGGCCCACACCTTTCCGGGACGGCCTATATCTGCCAGGACCGCAGCCGGTCCGCCGCGCCGTAGACGTCGGTCCCGCCGTCGATGAGGTCCCGGGCGAGGTCGACGAGGGCGCCGTAGGGCGGGTCGATGCCGACGCCGCTGACGAACATGTAGGCCACCGCCGTCGCGCAGGCGAAGCGGGCATTGGCCGAGGGCAGCGGCTTGAGCAGGGCGAGCGTGTGCAGCAGCGCGGCGGCGCGCCAGGCAGGGTCGGAGTTCACCCCCAGCCGGGGCGGGTCGACCCGGTGCCGGGCGACGGCGGCGACCAGCGCCGAGAAGTCGTTGATGGTGGGCTGTTCCGGCAGCACCTCTTCGTGGCGCTGAAGCAGCCAGGGCACATCGATGTGGATGACGGGTGTCATCGGTCAGGCGACCCGCCCCTCGCCCTTGACGGACGGTTCGTCGTCGGGGAAGGCGGCCGCGAACTCGTCGGCATGGGACGCGAAGAACGTCCGAAACGCCTTGGCACCTTCCTGCAACGCCCGGTGCCGCGCGATGTCGGCCGCGGCGGCCTCCCGCACGAGCGCCTTCATCGACGTGCCTCGTTCCTTGGCGATCTGCCGCAGGTCCTCCAGCTCGCGATCGCTGAACTCCACATTGAGGGCTGGCATGCCCTTCACGGTACCGCTCGGGTACTTACCCGTAAATACGCCGAGGTCAGAGGGGAGGCCGAGCGGTACCGGGTCACCGGGGGCGCGCAACAGGCGCGCGCCGCCGGCCGCACGCCCTTGTTGGCGGGCCGGTCCCGGACACATCCTGATCGTCACCGCGGCTCCACGCCGTGGCTGACGGGGGTGGGACATGACGGAGACGGAGGCGGGCCCGAAGACCGAACGGCGGCGGGAACTGCTGACGGCGGTCGAGGAGCGGGTGCGGCGGTGGGAGCGGGACGGGGACCGCAGGGCGCTGTTCTCCCGTGAGGCGTTCGGGGTGGTGCGGGAACTGCTGGACGCCGTCGGCGAGTCGGTCCACCGGGACCACGACGTGTGCCGGGCCGCGGGTCTGGCCTTCTGGTACCGGGGCACGGCGGGCCGATTCCGGGGAAGCGGGAGGGAACGCCGGCTGGCACTCCGCCTGCTGCGCTCCTCGTGGCTGTGCGACCCCGACGGGTTCGCCCCCGAGGTGCGGACGGGGCTGCGCGACGCCTACCGTCCGCCGGGCGGACCCGTGCTGTGGCAGGAGGAAGCCGCGCGACTGGTCCACCGGTATGCCGAGACCGGGGAGGTCCGTGTCCTGCGGGCCGCCGTGACGCTGCTCGTGCCCGTGTGCGAGGCACTGCCCCAACGCCATCCGCGACGCGTCGAGTACTTCTCCCACACCGCCGACCAATTGGAGAGGCTGCACGAACGGACCGGGGAGATCACCATGGCAGCGGTCCTGCGCCGGCGGCGCGCGGTCGTCGCGGCCGTGCCCGCGGGCGACGCACGGCGGGGAGTGGCCCTCGGAGCCCTCGCCAGGACGTTGCTCAACGCCGCCCAGGCCACGGACGACGCCGCGGCGGCGGACGAAGCCGCCGCCCTCCTGCGCGAGTCACTGACGCTCCTGCCGGAGGGCGACCCGCACCGGTCCACGTCACGCAGCATCCTGGCCGTCGCCCTGCTCGTGCGCCACCGACTGCGGACCGATCCGGCGGCGCTGGCGGAGGCCACGGAGTTGTCCCGGGGCCTCGTCCGGGACGCGCCTCCGGGGGCACCGGACATCGTGGAACTGCGCAATCTCCTGGCGATGCTGAGGCGGTACGAACCCGACGAGGCTTCGCTGCGCGAGCGCGCCGACGTCCTGCGGCGCATCCTCGCCGCCACCGCCCCGGCCGCACGTGCCGAGGACCTCGGCGACCTCGCCGACGTGCTGGACGACCTCTTGCTTCTCACCGGCTCCCCCGCGGTCGGCGACGAAGCCCGTGAAGCCGCGGAAGCAGCTGTCGCAGCGACCACCACGGACTCCGCACCGGGATACCGGAGCCGGCAGATCCTGGCTCGCCACTGCCTGGATCCCGAGAACGGAGCCGGCGCCTCCGCGGATCTCCTCGATCGTGGCATCGCCCTGTGCCGGACCGTCCTGACGGAGACACCACCGGACCATCCCCACCGGCTGATCTGGCTGCACGGGCTCTTCGACGGCCTGCACCGGTTGTTCCTGCGGACCGGTTCCGCGTCGTCACTGACCGAGGCCACGAGCCGGGCCCGGGACATGTACGCGCTCGCCCGGCGGCACGAGTCGGGACAGGTGAACGGCCGGTGGCTGTTCGTCGAGGCCGCCTCGCTCCTCGTCCGCTACACCGACGACCCCGAACTGGTGGCGGAGGCGATCTCCGCGGGGCGCGAGGCGGCCGCGCTCACTCCGCCCGACGACCCGGATCTGCTGGAGCACCAGGCGGACCGGGCGGCGCTCGTGCTCTACGCCCATCTGCGGCACGGCGCGCCGGACGCCCTGAAGGAGGTGGTGACCGATCTGCGGCACGTCACCCGCACGCCTCGCCCGCAGGATCCCCAGTACACGGTCTGCCTGGTCCGGCTCGCCGAAGCACTGCGGCTGCTGGGCGAGTCGCGAGACGATCCGGACGCCCTGGCCGAGGCTGCCGAAGTGCTCCGAGGCGGCCTGGCCCTGCCATCGGTGAGCAGGCCGGAGGTGCTCCACCTCGCCCTCGCTCCCCTGCTGCACGCCTGGTACGAAAGGACCGGCAGGCCCGAGCTGCTCGCGGAGGCCGTCGCTGCGGGGCGGACCGCGGCCGAGGCCTCCCCGGAGCTGCCCGACGACGCCGGGTACATGTCCTCCGGGCTCGCTCTGGCCCTGCACGACACATATCTGCGCACCCATGACGAGCGCCTGCTGGACGAGGCCGTGCATCATGCCCGACAGGCGGTGGCCACCGAACCGGAGCACGACTGGCACCGCAGTCTCGTGCTGACCAACCTGTCGTTCGTCCTGAACACCCGTTTCCGGGCGACCGGCGATCAGGAGTCCCTCCGGGAGTCCGTCACCGCGGCCCGCTCGTCGGTGCTGACCGAGGCCGGCATCGACCCCAATGCCTGGTCCAATCTCTGCACGGCTCTCACCAACTGGCACCAGACGACGGGCGATCCGGCGGCGCTGGACGAGGCGGAGGAAGCGGGCCGCCGGGCACTCGCGGGAGGGAACACACCCCCTGCGGCCGCCTGGAACAACCTGGCCATCGTGGTCCACCGGAAGTTCCGCACGACCGGGGACGTCGCCCGTGTGCGCGAGGTGGTGCGGTACGGGCGCAGGGCGGTGGCTGCCACCTCACCCGGCCATGTCGACCGGCCCTTCTACCTGACCAACCTCAGCGACGCGCTGCGCGTGCTGCATGAGGTGACCGGGGAACTGGCTCCGCTCGAGGAGAGCGTCGCGACGGCGCGCCGGGTGATCGAGGAAGCCCCTCCGGAGGACCCGTGGTTCGTCCACCATCTGTCCGTGTTCACGCGCGCCGCCCTGCGCTTCCATGAACGTACCGAGGATCCGGTCGCCCTCCGGGCCGCCGTGGAGGCCGGTCGGCGGGCGCTCTCCCTGACGCCGACGGGCCATGTGACGCGTCCCCTCCTCCTCACCGACCTCGGGCTGGCTCTGCACCGGGTCAGTGCCCTCACCCAGGATCCCTCGGCCGACGAGGAGGCCGAAGGCCTCCTGCGCGCCGCCGCCGCCGACTGCGTGCCGGAGCTGCGGCAGAAGGCCCTGTTCAACCTGGCCATGGCGGTGATCGACCGGTATGACGTGACGGGCGACCCCGCCGCCCTGGCGGAGGCGGAACGGGCCGTCACCGAGGCGATGGCCACGCCCAGGGACGACGCACCCGTACCGCACGAACTCCAGGTGCTGCGCGGCCGTGTCCGGTGGCGACGCCATTGCCGCGAGCACGACACCGTGGTCCTGGAGGAGGCCCTGTCCGCGTTCCGCGCCGCGGCGGGCATCCGCTCCGTCGAGACCCCCCTGCGCCTGGACGCGGCCTGGCACTGGGGGCGGTACGCCCGGCAGTCGGGACGCGCCGAGGAAGCGCTCGAAGCCTACGAGTACGCCGTACGTCTCCTGGTCGAGCTGGTTCCGCTGTCGCTGGAACGGGAGGACCGCGAACACCGGCTCGGGCAGTTCACCGGCCTCGCGGCCGACGCCGCCGCCGCCGCGATCGAGGCCGGCCGGCCGGAGCGGGCCGTGGAGCTGCTCGAGCAGACCCGGGGCGTGCTGATGGCGGAGGCCGTGGACGCGCGGGGCGACATCTCCCGGCTGCGGCAGCGGCACGCCGGGCCTGCCGCCGCCATCGACCGGCTGCGCGCCCGTGCCCGGGCGCTCGACAGCCTCAGCGCGGCCCCCGAGCCGTTCGTGCGTGTGACGGCGACCGGCGGGGAGGAGCAGGCCGGCGGGCACCGGCGCCTGATCGGCGACCAGCGCCTCGAACTCGCCACCGAGTGGGACGCGTTGCTGGCCGAGATCCGCCGGCTCCCCGGCTTCGAGCGGTTCCTGCTGCCGCCCACCTGGGCGGAGCTGCGGGAACAGGCCGCCGAGGGGCCGGTGGTCTACGTCAACGCGACGCGCGGCCGGTGCGACGCCCTCGCCGTGACGCGTTCGGGGCTGTGCGCGATCCCACTGCCCGATCTGGAGTGGGCGGCGATCGAGCGGGAGGCCAACCGGCTGCTGCCCGCCTCCCTCACCGGCGTGCCCGTGGCTCAGCCGTTGCGCGAGATCCTCGCGTGGCTGTGGGACACGGTGACGCGTCCGGTGCTCGACGCGCTGGACGCCGGCGGCCATCTCCCGGCGGACCCGGACGCCGGGCCGCCACGGCTGTGGTGGTGTCCGACGGGCCCGATGATCTGGTTCCCGCTGCATGCGGCCGGCCACCGGCCCGGGGCGGTGCTGGACCGGGTGGTCTCCTCCTACACCCCCACGCTGCGTGCCCTCGCGTCCGCCCGGCTGGCCCATCGCGAGAGCCGTACCGGCGGCGCCACGGGCCCGCGCCGCGCCCTCGTCGTGTCGATGCCCCGGACCCCGCGGGCGTCGCCGCTGCCCGGAGTGCGGCGCGAAGCGCGCCGACTGCTGACGCTGATGCCGGACGCCCGGCTCCTCGACAGTCCGCACACGGTACGGGACACGGTCCTCGCCGCCCTGCCGGAGCACGATGTCGCCCACTTCGCCTGTCACGCCGTCAGCGACTGGCACTCCCCGCGCGAGAGCCGGCTCCTCCTCGACGACCACGAGGCCCGGCCCCTGACCCTGGCTGCGGTCTCGCACCTGCGGCTCCGCGGCGACCTCGCCTTCCTCTCGGCGTGCAGCACCGCGGGCACGTCCCCCGACCGGGTGGACGAGGTGCTCCAGCTGACCTCCTCCTTCCTTCTCGCCGGGTACGCCCAGGTGATCGGGACCCTCTGGCCGGTCCAGGACGCGGCGGCCGCCTCGATGACGGACGCCTTCTACACGGACCTGACCTCCGGCGGCACCGTGCCGCCGGAGGTCGCCCGGTCCGCCCGGGCCCTGCACCGCGCCGTCACCGCGTGGCGCGACGCCCGGCCCGACACCCCCTGGCTGTGGGCCGCGCACGTCCACGTCGGTGTCTGACCGGGCGGGACGTGCGCGGTCGTGCTCAGGTCTGGTCCGCCACGAACGACGCCAGTCGGGTCAGGGCCGCGTTCCAGTTGATCGCGGTCTCGTTCGTCGACCAGGACTGGATGTCGTCGATGTAGCAGAACTGGCCGACGCAGCCCTGGAGTTTGGCCTGTGCGTAGGGGTCCTGGATGCTCGAGTTGGGGCCGCCGGCGAGGGTGCCGGGCGGGGGGCTCGGGAGGTTCGGGTCGAGCTGGTGGGCGTACCAGCGGCTGTGCTGGCGGTGGGCGTCGACCTCGCCGTAGCCGGTGACGTAGGAGAGGTTGAGGGCGTTGCGACCGAGGACGTAGTCGATGCTCTCGACGGCCCCGTCGCGGTACTTCGAGGCTCCGGTGAGGTCGTACGCGGTGGCGATGACGACCGCGTTGTTGAGGACCTGGTGGGCGGAGCCCCAGTCGTAGCGGTTGCCGTCGGGGGCGTAGGGCATGCCGTACGGCTGCGAGGCGAGGGTGGCGAGGTAGGTGTCGGCGCCCCGGACCACCGAGCGCCGGACCGTGTCCCGGCCGGGGAGCTTGTTGGGGACGAGCGCGAGGTCCAGGCGGCCCGCGGCGGCCGTGCGGGACCAGTCGAAGCCGTACGGGACGAAGATGTCGGCCGTGTGGACCGGGGAGCCGAGGACGTGGTCGGCGAACTTCTTCTCCCCGGTGGTGAGATACAGCTCGGCGGCGGCCCAGTAGAACTCGTCGGTCGCGTTGTCGTCGTTGTACGCGCCGCCACCGGTGCCGTCGGCGGGGTCGGCGTACACGTCCGGGTGGGCGAGCGCCGCCGCCCAGGCCGTGCGGGCGGCTGTCAGGGCCCGCGCGGCGAAGGCCTTGTCGTAGGGACGGTACAGGCGGGCGGCCTGGGCCGCCGTGGCGGCCAGGTTGAGGGTGGCCGTGGTGGTCGGCGGGTGCAGTTCGCGCTTCTGCGGATCGGCGCTCGGCAGCAGCGGCAGGCCGGTCCACTGTGCGTCGTGGATCTTGTGGTGGGCCATGCCGGCCAGCGGTTGTCCGGCCGGTACCTGCATCTTCAGCAGGAAGTCCAGTTCCCAGCGGGCCTCGTCGAGGATGTCCGGGACCCTGTTGCCGCTCTCCGGGAGGGCGAGGGTGCCGTCGCCCAGCTTCGCCGGGTCGCCGGTGCGGGCGTGGAGGGAGCGTTCGTAGGTGCTGAGCAGTTCCCAGGTGGCGATGCCGCCGTTGACGACGTACTTGCCGTGGTCGCCGGCGTCGTACCAGCCGCCGCTCACGTCCAGGGTGTGGTCGCAGACCCCGGGCTGGCAGGGGACGTCCGTGTCGCCCTGGTTGGGGGCGACGCCCACGTGGCCGGCGGCCCTGCCGTAGCCGGGGCGCAGGTCGTCGCGGATCGGGGTGCCGCTGCGCTGGGTGTAGTAGTACTTGGCCGCGTCCAGGCGCAGTTGCTCGTAGGCCGCCGTGCCGATGTCGAACGGGCGGCTGGTCTCGCCGTCGGCGACCAGGGTGAGGCCCGTGCCGCGTGCCCGGTGGGCGCCGAAGTCGATGGAGTGGACGTTCTGCCCGGAGGAGACGTCGACGCCGCGCGGTACGGTCCAGCCGTGCGCGACCGTCTTACCGGCGGCGCTCCGCAGCCGCCAGGGCAGTCTCGTGGTGGCGTCGGTGACGAGGGTGGCGTTCTTCGGGCCGGACGGCAGATAGGCGACCTGGTTGACGCGGACACGCGGCCCGGTGTCGGGCTGGTACACCTCCGGCGGCACCCCTCCCAGCAGCGACACGTCGTCCAGGCAGAACCGCCAGGGCTCGGCACTGCCGCCGACCTGGAAGGCGACCTGCCCCTGGGTGGAGTCGACGGGTGAGGTGAAGGTGTAGGAGTAGGCGTCGCCCGACTCGCTCAGCACGGGGGTCGCCTCGTACCAGGTGTCGTACGGGGAGACACCGAGTCCCACGATCGCCCGCACCACCTGGCCCTCGGGGAGGCCCGAGGCGGCGAAGGAGAAGCGGTACGACGACCCCTTCACCAGGGTGATCGCGTCCTGGCCGATCGCGGAGTCCCAGCGGTTGACGGTGCCGCCCGGTACGTCGGCACAGAGCCGGCCGGCGGACAGTCCGGCGGTGACGTTGCTGGTCCACCAGGGGTCGGCGGTGGTGTCGAAGCCGCCGTTCCTGACCTGCTCGGTCTCGTCGGCACCCGCCTGCGCGGCGGGCAGTGCGGTGAGTGCCGCGCCCAGCAGGGCCGCGAGGGACAGCAGGGCGGTTCTGCGTCGTTTCACGTCCGGGCTCCTCGGGAAGGTGCGGGACGCTTCCACGGCACAGCCATGGGAGCGCTCCCAGAGAGGGGTCACAGGACATGCTTGTTGCAGTCATGACACCCCGTCAACGGTCCGGACGGGACGGGTTCCGCCCCGCGTCCCCTCCGGACCGCCGACCCGGTCACGGAGGCGGTTCCGCACCTTGACGGCGATCACGTTCCTCGTGGTGCCGTCGGTGTGCAGCAGATCGGTGAGGTCGAGGGCGAAGCCAGTGTAGCCGTAGGGGTGGCGGCCGACCTCCGTGCCGTTGCAGTACACGGAGGAGTTCATGTAGACGCCGTCGAACTCGACCGAGATCCGCCGGCCGGCGTCGGCGGGCGGCAGGGTGAAGGCGAGGCGGTACCAGCCGACGCCGCCGGGGAAGAAGCCGGTGCCGCTGGTGGTGCCGTGCTCGGTGGTGGGGGTAGTTAACTGTTCGTCTTCGAGGTCGTTTGAGTGAGCGTGACTTCGATGGGGTGAGCATCGTTGTGAGGGTGTGAAGCTGACGGAGTGGGCGAGGGCGCAGGGTGTGCATCCGCAGACCGCGTATCGCTGGTTTCGTGAGGGCACCTTGCCGGTACCCGCGCAGCGGGTCGGGCCGCGCATGATCCTGGTGAATGTCGAGGCCAATGCGGCGCCGGAGGTTGTCGGCGGTGTGGGTCTGTATGCCCGGGTCTCCTCCCGTGATCAGAAGGCGGACCTGGAGCGCCAGGTCGCCCGGCTGTCCGGGTGGGCGGCGAAGGCCGGCCACCGCGTCGTCCGGGTCGAGGCCGAGACCGGTTCGGGGATGAACGGGGCGCGTTCCAAGGCCCGGCGTCTGCTGGCCGATCCCGAGGTGACCACGGTCGTGGTGGAGCACCGGGACCGGCTTGGCCGGATGAACACCGAACTGGTCGAGGCGGCTTTGGAGGCGTCCGGGCGTCGCCTCGCCGTGCTGGACGACGGCGAGGTCGAGGACGATCTGGTCCGGGACATGGTGGAGGTGCTGACCTCCTTCTGCGCCCGCTTGTACGGGCGCAGGTCGGCGAAGAACCGTGCCCGCAAGGCGCTGGAGGCGGCCGGGCATGGCTGATCTCCGCCCGATCGAGGCGCCGTTCGTCGCTCCCGGGCCGTCCGGTGTCGCGATCCGGACTCGGCTGGGGCAGCTCACGCCCGAGGACGAGAGGGTGCTGCGCCTGGTGGGCGCGTATCTGGGCACGCTCGCCTCGAAGGACCTCAAGACGCGCTGCCGGGACGGCTTGGAGCACTCCACGGACACGTGGGCGGCGCGCAAGCGGGAGCTGACCGCGGTGTCGTCGTCGCGCTGGGCGGGCAGCATCACCAAGGCCACGCACGATCAGTGGGCGCTGGCCCGCCGCGGCCAGCTCGCGCACATCCAAAGCCTCGAAACCGGTATCCGCACCATCGCGCACCGGCTGTCCCTTCCCGTCGGTCAGAAGGGCTCCAGGGGAACGCCGGGCGGCTACCGCTCCCGGCAGGAGTGGCACGCGAAGACCCGCCGGCTGCACGTGCTTGAGGACCGCCTGGAACGGGAGCGGGCGGCCCGCAAAGCCGGGGTCGTGCATGTCGTGCGGGGCGGGAAGCGGCTGGCCCGGACCCGGCACCATCTCGCCGACGCCCGGCTCACCGAGGCCGAGTGGCGCCGGCGCTGGGAGGCCGGACGGTGGCTCCTCGCCGCCGACGGGGAGTCCGGCAAGCGTTACGGCAACGAGACCATCCGCGTCAGCCCCGACGGCGAGGTGAGCGTCAAGCTCCCCGCACCGCTCGCGCATCTGGCGAACGCGCCGCACGGCCGGTACGTACTCGCCTGCAGGGTGCGGTTTGCACACCGGGGCGCCGAGTGGGCGGACCGCGTCGAGGCCAACCGGGCGGTGGCCTGCCGCCTCCACTACGACACAGGCCGGGACCGCTGGTACCTGACCGCCTCCTGGCAGATCCCGCCCACCCCCACCCTCCCCCTGCATGCCGCACTCGCCGAGGGCGTGATCGGCGTGGACACCAACGCCGACCACCTCGCCGCGTGGCGCCTGGATGTCCACGGCAACCCGACCGGCACCCCGCGCCGCTTCTTCTACGACCTGTCCGGCACCGCCGGTCACCGCGACGCCCAGGTCCGGCACGCCCTCACCCGGCTGCTGCACTGGGCGAAGACCTGCGGCGTGAAGGCGATCGCCGTCGAGGACCTGGACTTCGGCGCGGAGAAGACCCGGGAGAAGCACGGCCGCAAGAAGCGGTTCCGGCAGCTCATTTCCGGCCTGCCCACCGGCAGGCTCCGCGCCCGGCTCACGGCGATGGCCGACCACACGGGCATCGCGATCATCGCGGTCGATCCCGCGTACACCTCCCGGTGAGGTGCCCAGCACTGGCAGAAGCCCCTCGCCGGCAAGAACAGGAAGACCACCCGTCACGATGCCGCGAGCATCGCGATCGGGCGACGCGCCCAGGGGCACCCGATCCGGCGACGGACGGCACCGCCCCCGCACGACCGGAGCGATCGTGCGGGGCATCGGACCGTCCAGGCCGCACCGGAGGTCCTTGGGCGTGAGGGAACCCGCCCCCGCATCCCCGGACCACGGACACGATCCGTTGGCGCCGGACGCGGTGAGAACGCGGGGGACCAGTGTGCCCAATACCGTTCGGGGCACGCGGCTGAGCACGGGTCCTGGCAACAGGACTCACTCCCGCTCAGTCTTTAGGAACGGTCTGCTCGATGGACCAGCACCGCCCCGTGCGCAGGCCGAGTCGTCGTGGCCGGGCTCGGCGGCGTCCGTGTACTGCCCGGTCGGGTCGGTGACACCGCCCGGGTCGACCAGCGCGAAGCGCCAGCCGTCGCGCAGCGGGACCGTACGACGGCCGAAGGCGGGCGCGGCGGCCCCGGCCGTCCCGGCGGCCTGTGCGGCGGGGGTGCCCAGGAACGCTCCGGCGGCCGGCGCGGCCGTGGAGGCGAGCAGGACGGATCTGCGAGTTACTGTCACTGGCGACTCTCCCTCATCAGGACCCAGAAGTACTCACAACCGATCGTTACCGAACAGAATCTGACGACGAGCCACTCCGGCCCGTCAAGACCACGGGTCGGCCCTCCCGCCTCACGGGTGACCCGGGACCCGTTCGGGACACATGGCCCGGTTCCCCCTTGGCCTCGGCCGGAACAACCGGCCCTCCCGTCGCCCTCCGGGGGTTCCGGTCCGCCCGTGAGCCGGACGGACTAGGCTGGAACGGATGTGACAGCGCCCGTTCACTGTGAGTGTCCGCGATGGAGTGGCGACGATGAGCCCGGAGTATCCCTTCGACGAGGCCGCGACGGCCCGGGTGGTCGTCGACGACACCGGCACGCTCGTCGAGTGGAACGAGGGCGCGCGCACCCTGCTGGGCTGGGCCCCGGCCGAGGTGGTGGGTCGCCCCGCGGGGGATCTGCTGGCCGACGGGCCGCTCCCGGTGCCCACCAGCGGCCGCTGGGACGGCATGGTCACCCTGCGTCACCGTGACGGACGGCCCGTGCCGGTGTGGCTGCTCGCCCACCACCGGCCCGCGCTCGAGAACACCCCGGGGCGCTGGCTCGTCGTCACCCCGCTGACCGGCGGCGGGCCCCACTCCCCCGACGACCCGCTGGCCACAGCGGCACTGACGCAGTCCCCGTGTGCCCTCGCCGTCTACGACGAACGGCTGCGGCTGGCCCGGATCAACACCGCGATGGCCCGGGTGATCGGACTGCCCGAGGAGCGGGTCCGGGGGCTGCGGCCCTCCGAGATCGGCGGCCGGCCGCAGAGCGCGGACCTGGAGCGGCACATGCTGCGGGTGCTCGCCACCGGCCTGGCGCAGGATGTCCAGACGTACACCCGCGCCGGCGGCGAGGACCACGCGCACGCCTGGCTGGCGCGGTTGGCGCCGGTGACCGACGCCGAGGGCCGGGTACGGGGCGTCTGCCTGGCCGCCCACGACTTCACCGACAGCTACCTCGCCCGCGAGCGGCTGCGGCTGGTCAACGAGGCGAGCGTGCGGATCGGCACCTCCCTCGACGTCACCCGGACGGCGCAGGAGCTGGCGGACGTGTGCGTGCCCGCGCTCGCCGACTTCGTCAGCGTCGACCTGCTGGACCCGCAGGACGGCGGGGAACCCCCGGTCCGGTTCACACCGCCGATCGGCCTGCGCCGCTGCGCGCACCGCTCCGTCACCCCCGGCGATCCGGAGGCCGTGGCCAAGCCCGGTGAGGTGCAGGACTACCCGGCCGGCTCCCCGCAGGCCGACTCTCTGGTCGTCGGCCGGACCACGGTCGGCTCCGTGCCGCAGGGCGATCTGGACGCCTGGCTCGCCCGGGACGCGCTGCGCCACGCCCGGGTGCGCGAGATCGGCATCCACTCCACGATGTCCGTGCCGATCCGGGCCCGGGGCGTGACCCTGGGGGTCGCGGTCCTCACCCGGTTCCGGCGGCCCGATCCGTTCACCGCGGACGACGTGCTGCTCGCGGAGGAGATCACCGCCCGGGCCGCCGTGTGCATCGACAACGCCCGCCGGTTCTCCCGCGAGCGCGAGACGGCCCTCGCCCTCCAGCGCAGCCTGCTCCCGCGCACCCTGCCGCGCACCGCCGCCGTCGACGCGGCCTCCCGCTATCTGCCGGCCGCCCGCGCCGGGGTGGGCGGCGACTGGTTCGACGTGATCCCGCTGTCGGGGATGCGGGTCGCCATGGTCGTCGGCGACGTCGTCGGGCACGGCGTGCAGGCCTCGGCCACGATGGGCCGGCTGCGGACGGCCGTGCGCACCCTCGCCGACATCGACCTGGCCCCCGACGAACTGCTCACCCATCTCGACGACCTGGTCGTCCGGCTCTCCGAGGAGGCGGGAGGCGAGGGCAGCCCCGGCGAGGTCGGCGCGAGCTGTCTGTACGCGGTGTACGACCCGGTGTCCCGGCGCTGCACGATGGCCGGGGCCGACCATCCCCCGCCGGTGCTGCTGCGGCCGAACGGCGTGCCGCGCCGGATCGAGCTGCCCGCGGGTCCCCCGCTCGGCGTGGGCGGGCTGCCGTTCGAGTCCACCGAGCTGGAGCTGGCCGAGGGCAGCGTCCTCGCGTTCTACACGGACGGGCTGCTGGAATCCCGCGAGCGGACCGAGGAGGCCGGTCACCGGCTGCTCGGCGAGGCGCTCGGCGCGCACTCGGGCTCCCTGGACGAGACCTGCGACCGGGTGCTGCGCGCCCTGCTGCCGGCGGGCGGCGCCTCGGACGACGTGGCCCTGCTGCTCGCCCGCACCCGCGGGCTGCCCGCCTCCCAGGTCGCGACCTGGGACATCCCCGCCGACCCGGCGCTGGTCGCGCCGATCCGCAAGCAGGTCGTCGACCAGCTCGCGCGCTGGCAGCTGAGCGAGGCGTCGTTCACGACCGAGCTGGTGGTGAGCGAGCTGGTCACCAATGCCATCCGGTACGGCTCCCACCCCATCCGGCTGCGGCTGATCCACGACGCGGAGACGCTGATCTGCGAGGTGTCCGACACCAGCCACACCGCCCCGCACCTGCGCAGGGCGAAGACCTGGGACGAGGGGGGCCGCGGTCTGCTGCTGGTGGCCCAGCTCACCCAGCGCTGGGGCAGCCGGCACACCGGCGAGGGCAAGACGATCTGGGCGGAACTGGGGCTGTTCGAGGAGGAGTGAGCCCAGCTCACCCAGCGCTGGGGCAGCCGGCACACCGGCGAGGGCAAGACGATCTGGGCGGAACTGGGGCTGTTCGAGGAGGAGTGAGCCCGGCTCGGCCGGCGCGGGGGCTGCTCGGCGGGCATGGGGGCCGCTCGGCAAGCGCTGTGCACGCGCGTGTTTTCATGGGCGGACACCCGAACCAGCTCGATGGGCGGGGCATGCCCGCACCCCCGCCGCCGCCGGAGATCCACCCTGAACGCGCCGCTCGCCGAAACACTGTCCGTCGCCCTGCTCGTCGGCTCCCTCGGCTGGGCGGTGCTGCGCCCCGCCGGACGGTCGGAGGCCGTCGTCGCCGCGGCCGCCGCGATCGCCCTGGGCGCGATCTCCCCGGAGCACGCCCTCACGGAGGCGGAACGGCTCGGACCCGTGGTGGGGTTCCTCGCGGCGGTACTGGTCCTGGCCCACCTGTGCGACGTCGAGGGGCTCTTCACCGCGTGCGGCGCGTGGATGGCCCGGCGTGCGGCGGGGCGCCCCCGCCAGCTGCTCACCGCCGTGTTCGTGCTGGCGTCCGTCATCACCGCCGTCCTCAGTCTGGACGCGACGGTGGTGCTGCTGACGCCGGTGGTGTTCGCCACCGCCGCCCGGATGGGGGTGCGCTCGAAGCCGCACGTCTACGCCTGCGCGCACCTGTCGAACACGGCCTCGCTGCTGTTGCCGGTCTCCAACCTCACCAACCTGCTGGCGTTCACGGCGAGCGGGCTGAGCTTCACGCGGTTCACCGCGCTGATGGCGCTGCCGTGGGTGGTCGCGATCACCGTCGAGTACGCGGTGTTCCGGCGTTTCTTCGCCGCCGACCTGTCCGCCGCAGAGCCGGCCGCCGAACCCGTCGTGGACCCCGGACCGGCGCCCGAGGTACCCGTGTTCGCGCTGGTCACCGTGGCCTGCACGCTCGCCGGGTTCGTGGTGGCCTCGGCGGTCGGCGTCGAACCGGTGTGGGCGGCGCTGGCCGGGGCGCTGGTCATGGCCGGGCGGGCGCTGGCGCGGCGGCGGGTGACGCCGGTGGCCGTGGTGCGGTCCGCCGCGCCGGGGTTCCTGGCGTTCGTGCTAGCGCTGGGGATCGTGGTCCGCGCGGTCGTCGACAACGGTCTGGCCGACGCGCTGCGGCACGCCGTGCCCGACGGTACGGGGCTGCTCGCCCTGCTCGGCGTCGCCGCGGTGGCCGCCGTCCTGGCCAACCTGATCAACAACCTGCCGGCGGTCCTGGTCCTGGTCCCGCTGGCCGCCCCGGCCGGGGCCGGGGCGGTGCTCGCCGTCCTGCTCGGGGTGAACATCGGCCCCAACCTGACGTACGCCGGGTCGCTGGCCACGCTGCTGTGGCGGCGCGTGGTGCGCGAGCGCGCGGAACGGGTCGACGTCGGGGAGTTCACCCGGCTGGGCCTGCTCACCGTGCCGGCCACGCTGGTGCCGGCGGTGGTGGCCCTGTGGGGGTCGCTCCAGGTGGTCTGAGCGGCGTCGGACGACGTCGGGGCGACGTGTGGACGACGTCCGGGCGACCGGGGCGTGGTCCCGGACCGAACCCCCACCCCGACCCGGCCTAGTGGCGCCCGCCGCCGGAGCCGTACCCCCCGGACCCGTACCCGTACCCACCGCCATACCCGTCGCCGTAGCCGTAGCCGTCGCCGTAGCCGTACCCGCCGCCGGAGCCCTCGTCGCAGGCGTACCAGTCGTAGTACGTGCACGCGGTGCCGTCGGAGGTGGACGGGGTGGCCGTCGGAGCCTGGGTGGTGGGGGTGGTCTGCGGCTGCTCGGGGGCGGGCGCCGGGGGCTTCGCCGCCTTGGGGGTGGGTGCCGGGGTGGCGCTGGGGGTGCCGGCCTCGCCCCAGTTGACGAACTGCATCTGCGCGTCGGGCTGGGAGGTGTCGATCACCCAGCGCTGCTCAGGGCCGTCCTCGCGGTTCTTCACGACGAGCGCGCCGGAGCCGTCGGTGGCGGCGGGCGCCAGCGCGAGGTCCTGGCCCGAGCGCGGGACGAGCGTGCCCTGGAGGGTGAAGTCGTAGCGCACGTTGCGGACGTCGGACCGGGCGGCGCCCGCGCAGGGGGCCAGCCGGACCGAGTAGCCGAGGGTGGAGTCCAAGCACAGATCGGCATCGGCCGCGCTGCGCAGCAGCCCGTCCGGTTCGTACGACCACTGCTGGCCGGGGGTCGCGGAGCAGGTGGCGAGTTCGGCCTCGGCACCCTCGACGGCCTTGCCGCCGGCGATCCCGATGCAGAGCCCGGAGGCGACGTTGTGCAGCCGGCCGCGCAGGATGCCCTGGGAGTCCTCGGCACCGACCACGGACGGATCGGTGGTGGCGGAGTCGGTGCCGGGCTTCTTCGCGGTCTCGCCGTCGGCGCTCTGGCCGGAGCCCTCCCCGGAGCCGAGGGCGACCCACACCACGAGCGGCAGGACGACCATTCCGCTCACGGTCAGGACGGCGGCGGCCAGGTTGCGGCGGCGGGCCCGGCGGGCCGCCTTCTGGACGGAGCGACGGGACCCGGCCGGGGCGCTGCCGGCCGACGGGCCGGCGGTGGACCACGCCGTGCTCCGAGGGGCCGGGGCGGTGCCCGCGGGGGCGGTGCGGGGCGGCACGGCGGGGCGGACGGGCAGGCCGGCCTCGTCCGTGAAGGCCTCCCCGGGGGCGGCGGCCGTCCGCTCCACGGTCGCCTCTGCGGTCTCCGCGCCGGCGGCCCTGGCCTCCAGGTACGCGTCGGCGGCCCAGCCCAGGATGCCCTCCGCGAGGGCGACGCCGAGCAGTCCCTCGAACTGGAGCAGCTGGTCGGCGGTGTGGGCGCAGTGCCGGCACTGCTCGGTGTGGGCGCGCAGGTCGGGGTCGATGTCGAGGCCGCCGCGCCGGCAGGTGACGTCCAGGAGCCGGTGGTAGCGGTGGCACTGGTCGTCGGTGGCGAGTTCGTTGTGGACCTGGAGGACCTCCTCGCGCAGCCGCTCACGGGAGCGGCGCAGTTCGACGCGGGCGCCGTCGTCGTCGAGGCCGAGCAGTCCGGCCGGGATCGCCAGCGGCTCGGTCTCCACCTCCGTGTGCCACAGCAGGCAGCGCGCGGACTGGGGCAGCCGCTGGAACGCCCGGGCCAGCATGCGCCGGTTGGCCGGCGGGAGCAGCCGGGCGGCCACCCGCTCGCTGTCGCCGTTCTCGGAGCGCAGTGCGGGGTGGAGCAGGTCGCGGCGGCCGTCGGTGTCCCACTCGGTGGCGATCCGGCGGACGGTGACCAGCAGATGGGGCCGCCAGGCGGCCGTGGGCCCGTCCTGGCGTAGGGTCGCGCCGAAGAGCCGGGTGAACGCGGCGGTGGTGAGCATGCCCGCCGCACGCTCCGATTCGGTGCACAGCCGCGCGTAGGCGAAGGCCGCCTCCCAGTGCCGGTCGAGAAGTTCACCGACGGGGTGCAGGGCGGGCGAAGCCCCCGTCCACTTCTTCAGCTCGGAGCTGAGCTGTTCGTCCGTCGCATCCAGGCGGCGCGCCGAAGGGGAATTCGACAGGCCTGCGTCATTCACGAGTGCATTCCTCCTGGGGACATGCGGCATTAAGTCCATACCAATGGGTATGCGTCCCCCGCCCACGAAGCGACGGGATCGACTCGCACAGGGTTCGGCACCTCTGACGTCCGCGGGGGACGGCTCTTGTGAAGCA
Source organism: Streptomyces sp. NPDC041784 (assembly GCF_055591025.1). Taxonomy (NCBI): domain Bacteria; kingdom Bacillati; phylum Actinomycetota; class Actinomycetes; order Kitasatosporales; family Streptomycetaceae; genus Streptomyces; species Streptomyces sp. NPDC041784. The sequence continues at coordinate 101,393 of NZ_JBVJAB010000019.1, read as the reverse complement.
TGGGGGGTGTGGACGGTACAGAGGGGCCTCGCGCGCACGGTGCGAAAAGCACTGTCCGTGCGCCGACAAGGCACACCTTCGCACAGCCGGACCAGGCGGAACAAGGGATCTCGCGGTTTCGTGCTTTGCGTACGGCACCGCGGTATTGACGCAACGTCAAACAGGGATAGCCGTTCGGGGCGGTCACTGTATTGGTGTCCCTTTTGGTGTTTCTCTCGGTACGGCAATTGCGGCGCGGATTCCGTCCCGGTAGGCGCCCGGAGGTGTCCCGTAACGGGCGCGGAACACCCGGGTGAAATGGAAGGGGCTCGCGAACCCCGAGGCGCCGGCGACGCGTTCCACGGACAGGTCGGTGCCTTCCAGCAGCCGGGCGGCGTGCCGCAGCCGCGCGTCGCGCAGCGCCCGCATCGGGGACCGGCCGAGCTGCTCGGTGAACAGATGGGAGAAACGCGAGGGCGACAGCGCGACATGCCCGGCCAGCGACCGCACGGTGTGCGGGGCGCCGGGGTCGGCGGCGATCAGCGCCTGCGCCCGCCGGACCCGGTCGTCGACACCCGCGGACGGCTCCGGCCGGCGCGCGGCTGCCGTGGTGAGCAGTACGGCCTCCTCCAGTGCGCCCAGGGCGAGTTCACGCGCGGTGGTGTCCCGGGCCACGGCGATCGTGTCCGGTCCGGCCGGCTCCCCCGGTCCGGGCCAGCGGGCGTCGGCGCGCATCCGGCGGAAGGCCGCGCCGACCCGGTCCCGCAGGTCCGCCGGGACGGGGGTGACGGCGTACAGGCCGTCACCGCCGCCGTACGGGCGCAGCCAGGGGGTCCAGGACGGGCGGGCCTGGCAGTGGGCCCACCAGAACCGCCAGTGTGCGGCGCCGGGTGCGACGCCGTAGCCGTGCGGGACACCCGGCGCGAGCACCACCAGATCGCCGGCGGCCGCCCGGACCTCCGCGCTCCCCTGCCGCAGCCGTCCGCCCCCGGCCGTCGTCCAGGTGAACAGCCAACTCTCGGAGCCCCGGGGGCGGTTGACGCCGTACCCCGGTCCCTCGTCGAAGTGGCCGACCACCACCAGGCCGGGCGGTGGCGAGGGGGCCGCGGGCACGGCAGTGACGGGCAGGTCGTCAGCACGCATGGGCATCCTCCCGGTACGCCGCGTCGCCCTACCGTAGGGCGGGCCGGCCGAGGAGGGGACGACGGATGACGGTCACGGACATCGACAGCGGGCTGCGGCAGTACCGGGAGGACGGCTTCACCGTCGTGCGGGGGCTGTTCGGGTACGACGAAGTGGACCGGCTGTGCGCCGAGTTCGCGGCGCTCCGGGCGGCCGGGCGGCCGGTGCCGGGGCACTTCGAGCCGCGGCCCGGCACGGACCCGCTGGACGCGTACCCGAGGGTGATGCAGCCGCACGAGTTCAGCGCCCTGGCGCGGGGCACTCTGCTGGATCCGCGGCTGCGGTGCGTGCTGGAACGGCTGTTGGGCGAGCCGGTGCTGGCGGCGCAGAGCATGTTCTACTTCAAGCCGCCGGGGGCGCGGGGGCAGGCGCTGCACCAGGACAACTTCTATCTGCGGGTCGAGCCGGGCACCTGTGTGGCGGCGTGGCTGGCGTGCGACGGCATCGACCGGGAGAACGGGGGGCTGGAGGTGGTGCCCGGCACGCATGCCATGGAGCTGTTCTGCCCGGAGGAGGCGGACGCGACGGTGTCGTTCGCGCGGGAGTACGTCGCGCCGCCGCCGGGGCTCGTGGCGGTGCCGGTCGACATGGCGCCCGGGGATGTCCTGTTCTTCAACGGGAGCCTGGTGCACGGCTCGGGGCCGAACCGCAGTGACCGCCGGTTCCGGCGGTCGTTCATCGGTCACTACGTGGGGCGGTCGGCGGAGCGGATCGGGCGGTTCTACCGGACGGTGTCGATGGGCGGGGAACGCGTGCCGTTGCCGGAGAGCGAGGGTGCGGGGCCCTGCGGAACCGAGTTCGGGCCGGCTGCCGGGGCGCACCAGGCCCACTAACCCACCAGCCCACGAGCCCAGCAGCCCAGCAGCCCACTGGAAGATGCGCTTCAGTGGCCGGCGATCGGATGCGGGCCGTACGGGCGCTCCAGTTCTTCCAACTCCTTCTCGCTCAGCTCCAGTTCCACCGCCGCCACCGCGTCCTCCAGGTGGTGGGGCTTCGCGGCTCCGACGATCGGGGCCGTGACCGTGTCCTGGTGGAGAAGCCAGGCCAGGGCCACCCGGGCGCGAGGGACGCCGCGGTCGGCCGCGATGTGGGAGACGGCCTCGACGATCGCACGGTCGCTCTCCAGGTAGAGCCGGCCGCCGAAGTGGTCGGTCGCGCTGCGCTCGGTGACCGCGCCCCAGTCCCGGGTGAGACGGCCGCGGGCCAGCGGGCTCCAGGGCAGCACGCCGACGCCCCGGTCCGCGCAGAAGGGCAGCATCTCGCGCTCCTCCTCGCGGTAGAGGAGGTTGTAGTGGTTCTGCATGGAGACGAACCTCGTCCAGCCGTGCAGCTCGGCGGTGTACTGCATCTTGGCGAACTGCCAGGCGTACATCGAACTGGCCCCGAGGTAGCGGACCTTGCCCGCCCTCACCACGTCGTGCAGCGCCTCCATGGTCTCCTCGACCGGGGTGTGCGGGTCGAAGCGGTGGATCTGGTACAGGTCGACGTGGTCGGTGCCGAGGCGGCGCAGGCTGTGGTCGAGCTCGGCGAGGATCGCCTTGCGGGACAGGCCGGCGCCGTTGGGGCCCGTCCGCATCCGGCTGTGCACCTTCGTGGCGAGGACGATCTCGTCGCGGCGGGCGAAGTCGCGCAGCGCCCTGCCGACGATCTCCTCGCTGGTGCCGTCGGAGTAGACGTTCGCCGTGTCGAAGAAGGTGACGCCGGCCTCCAGCGCCTGCCGGATGAGCGGGCGGGACGCCTCCTCGTCGAGGGTCCATTCGTGTACGCCCCGGTCGGGCTGCCCGTAGGTCATGCAGCCCAGACAGATCCGCGACACGTCCAGCCCCGTCGAACCGAGCTTCACGTACTGCATCGTCGCCGCTCCTGACGTCGGAGGAGGTACCGGGGGAGACCGACCGCGGATGTCCGTTTCGCGCCCGCGGACCGCCCGGTCTTGCTTGAATGAGACCGCTTCACAGAATATGCCGACGGCCTTCACATACGGGCCATGTCGAAGGGCGTGGGAGTGATCCTCAGGGGGCGGGCCGCGGAGCGGCGGCGGCTCGAAGGACTGGTCGCCGAGGTGCGCGGGGGACTGAGCGGGGCGGTGCTGCTGCGCGGTGACGCGGGCATCGGCAAGACGGCACTGCTCGACCACGCGGTGGCCCAGGCGGCGGATCTGCGGGTGCTGCGGGTCGCGGGGGTGGAGGCGGAGTCCGGGTTCCCGTTCGCCGCGCTGCACCGGCTGCTGGTGCCGGTGCTGGACGGGCTGAAGGAGCCGGGTGCGCTGTCGGCGCCGCAGCACGCGGCGCTGCGGGTCGCCTGCGGGCTGGACGACGGGCCGCCCGCCGACCGGTTCCTGGTGGGGCTTGCCACGCTGACCCTGCTGGCGGAGACCGCCCGGGAACGGCCGGTGCTGGTGTGCGCGGACGACGCGCAGTGGGTGGACGAGGAGTCCCTGGGCGTGCTGGCCTTCGTGGCGCGCCGGGTACACGCGGAGGGCGTCGGGCTGCTGTTCGCGGCGCGGACCGGGTTCGAGGTGCCCGCCGGTGTCCCGGTGGCCGAGGTCAGCGGTCTGGAGGAGCCGGTCGCGCTGGAGCTGCTGCGGGAGGCGGTCGCGGGTCCGCTGGACGCGCGGGTGGCGGCGCGCATCGTGGCCGCCACCGCGGGCAACCCCCTCGCGCTCGCCGACCTGGGGCAGGAGCTGTCCGCCGAGCAGTTGTCGGGTGGGCTGGCGCTGCCCGAGCCGCTGCCGGTGGGCAGCCGGCTGGAGGCGCACTACCTCCAGCGGGTGCGTGCCTTGCCCGCGCCGACGCAGGAGTGGCTGTTGCTCGCCGCCACCGAACCGGGCGGCGACCTGGCCTACATCACCCGCGCCACGCGGCTGCTCGGCTTCGGCCCCGAGGCGTCGGCGCCGGCCGAGGCCTCGGGGCTCGTGGTGCTGCGCGCGCAGGCCGGCTTCCGCCACCCCCTGGTGCGCTCCGCGGTGTACGGCGGCGCGACCAGCGTCGAGCGCAGGCGGGCGCACGGGGTGCTGGCCCGGGTCACCGACCGTCCCGCCGACAGCGACCGGCGGGCCTGGCACCGCGCCGCTGCCACGCTCGGTCCGGACGCCCGGGTCGCCGAGGAGGTGGAACGGGCGGCGGACCACGCGGGCGCCCGCGGCGGGTACGCGGGGCGGGCCGCGTTCCTGATCCGGGCGGCCGAATTGACGCCCGAGGGCGAAGTGCGGGCCGGACGGCTGCTCGCGGCGGCCGAGGCGGCACTCGCGGCCGGCGCCGCCCTGCAGGCCGAGTCCCTGCTCGACACGATCGACGTCGAGCGGCTCGGCGACGTCGGCCGTGGCCGCGCGCTGCTGGTGCGGGCCTACTCGGTGTTCATCCTGGGCGCCGCCGGATCGTTCGCCCGCGCTCCCGCCCTGTGTCTGAGCGCGGCGCAGGCCCTCGCCGAGGGCGCGCCGGACCTCGCCCGGGACGCGCTCCTGCGCGCGGTCCGCAGCCAGATCACCGCCGAGCACCTCATGGAGGACGTGACGCCGCACGACATCGCCCGCGCCATCGACGACCTGCTCCCCCGCGAGCGGCCCGCGACCGGCGTCGACCTCGTGCTGCGCGCGTGGGCCGTCATGGTCACCGACGGCTACGAGAGCGCGGTCCCCCACATGCGGCGGGCCCATGCCGTGATCCTCGACCCGGGCACGTCGGACGCGGACGTGCTGCGCGCCTATCTGCCCGTCATCACCCTGTCGATGATCCGGTGGGACGACGAGGCCCAGAGCGCGGTCATGCGACGGGCCGCGAACGCCGCCCGCTCACTCGGCGCGCTGCTGGAACTCGACACCGCGCTGTACTGCACGGTGATGCACGAGACCAACCTCGGGCAGCTGGCGACGGCCGACGAGGTGCATGCCGAGGGCAACCAGATCCGGGCGGCCGTCGGCGCCACCGACGACCTGTGGGCGATCTACCGTCATCCCGAACTGCTCGCCTGGCACGCCGAGGCGGACGGCCTCGACGCGATCCTGGACGGATCGAGGGACGCCGGGACCTGGCTCGGCGCAGGCGCGGTGGAGTCCATCGCCCGTATCGGCATGGTGATCCTGGCCCTGGGCGGCGGCGACTACGCCCGGGCCCGCTCCCTCACCCAGGAGCTCCTCGAGCAGGACCCGATCGCGTTCCACTCCCGGCTGCTCCCGCACCAGATCGAAGCGGCCGTCCGCTGCGGCGACCGTGTCCTCGCCGAGGCCTCCCTGCGCACGCTTCTCTCCCGGGCCACGGCCTCGGACACACCCTGGGCCCTGGGTCTGCTCGCCCGCTGCCGGGCCCTGCTCTCCCCCGGCGGCGATGCCGAGCCGCTCTACCAGGAGGCGGTCTCCCGGCTCTCCGGCACCCGCGCCCGCGCCGATCTCGCGGTCGCGCACCTCCACTACGGCGAGTGGCTGCGCCGCCGCAAGCGCCGCAAGGACGCCCGCGAGCAGCTGCGTACCGCCCTGTCGATGTTCGACGCGATGCGGGCCACGCGGTACGCGGCGCGCGCCGCCCAGGAGCTGGCCGCGACCGGCGAGCACCCGAACCGCGGCCCGGCCGACGCGGCCGGCGCGCTCACCCCGCAGGAACTGACCATCGCCCGCCTCGCCAAGGACGGCGCCACCAACGCCGAGATAGCCGCCCAGCTGTTCATCAGCGCCAGCACCGTCGACTACCACCTCCGCAAGATCTTCCGGAAGCTCGACGTCACCTCCCGGCGGCAGTTGGGGCGGTCGCCGGCGCTCTGACCGGGTCACGACTACGCGTTCCACGGGATACGGGGGCCGAAGCGCCCGTACGAGGATCTGTCCCGCCGGACACGTCCCGCAGACGGGAGCACCGCATGCCCTACGTCACCGCATCCGACGGAGCGGAGATCTTCTACAAGGACTGGGGCATGGGCCGCCCCGTCGTCCTCAGTCACGGCTGGCCGCTGAACTCCGACAGCTGGGAGGCCCAGCAGCTGTTCCTCGCCTCGCACGGGTTCCGGGTGATCGCGCACGACCGGCGCGGCCACGGCCGTTCCACCCAGACCTGGCACGGCAACGAGATGAACACCTACGCCGACGACCTGGCCACGCTGATCGACACCCTCGATCTGCGCGACGTCACGCTCGTCGGGTTCTCGACGGGCGGCGGCGAGGTCGCCCGGTACGTGGGCCGGCACGGCACCGCCCGGGTGGCGCAGTTGGCGCTGGTCTCCGCCGTACCGCCGTTCATGCTCCGGACCGACGACAACCCGGGCGGGGTGCCGGCGGAGGTGTTCGACGCGATCCGCGCCGGCTCGCTCGCCGACCGGTCGCAGCTGTACCGGGATCTGGCCGACGGGCCGTTCTTCGGGCACAACCGGCCCGGCGCGAACGTCTCGCAGGGTGTCCGGGACGCCTTCTGGCGGCAGGGCCTGCAGTCCGGGCACCGCAACGCCTTCGAATGCGTCGCCGCGTTCTCCGCGACCGACTTCCGCGCCGACCTGGACGCGTTCGACGTGCCGACACTGGTCGTGCACGGCGACGACGACCAGGTCGTGCCGTTCGAGGTGGGCGGGAAGGCGTCGGCGGCCCGGATCAAGACCGCGACGCTGAAGGTCTATACGGGCGCCCCGCACGGCATCACGGACACGCACAAGGACCAACTGAACGCCGATCTCCTGGACTTCCTCAACTCCTGACACCCCGTCATCCGGAAGGAACCCCTCTCGATGGTCCCCGAAGTTCCCTCCCGCCGCCGTGTGCTGGGCGGCGTGCTCGCGGCCGGCGCGGTCACCGCACTCGGTACCGCCGCCCCGGCCTCCGCCACGGGCACCGGCACCAGGCCGACCGTCGTCCTCGTGCACGGCGTCTTCGCCGACGCCTCCGGCTGGAACGCCGTCACCGCCGCCCTGCTGGACGCGGGCTACCCGGTGATCGCCCCGGCCAACCCGCTGCGCGACCTGGCGGGCGACTCGGCGTACGTCCGCAGCGTCGTCGACACGATCACCGGGCCGGTGATCCTCGTCGGCCACTCCTACGGCGGCGAGGTCATCACCAACGCCGGACGCGGGCACGCGAACGTCAAGGCGCTGGTGTACGCCGCCGCGTTCGCGCCGGACGAGGGCGAGAACGCGCTGCAACTGGCCGGGAAGTTCCCGGGCAGCCAGTTGGAGCCGGCGCTCGTCGGCCGGCCCTTCCCGGTCCCGGGCAGCACGGATCCCGGTCTGGACGCTTACATCGACCCGGCGAAGTTCCACGACGTGTTCGCGCAGGACCTGCCGAGGTCCGTGACCCGGGTCATGGCGACCGCCCAACGCCCGGGCAGCGTGGCCGGGTTGGGCTCCCCGAGCGGCGTACCGGCGTGGAAGAGCGTGCCGTCCTGGTACGTGGTCGCGACGGCCGACCGGGTGATCCCCCCGGCCGTGCAGCGGTTCATGGCCCGGCGGGCCGGCAGCCGGACCGTCGAGGTCAAGGGCGCCTCGCACGTGGTGATGATGTCGCACCCGGACGCCGTGGTCCGGCAGATCCGCGCCGCCGACCGCGCCACCCGGTGACCCTTCGACGCTCCAGGGAGGAGCAGGTATGAGCACCCCCGACACCATCGTCCTGATCCACGGATTCTGGGTGACGCCCCGCAGCTGGGAGCACTGGGTCGCCCACTACGAGAAGCGCGGCTTCCGTGTCCTGGCGCCCGCCTACCCCGGTTTCGAGGCCGAGGTCGAGTCCCTCAACGCCGACACCACACCGATCGAACAGGTCACCGTCCCGCAGATCGTCGACCGTCTGGAGTCCCTGGTCCGCGGCCTGGACAAGCCGCCGGTCCTGATCGGCCACTCGGCCGGCGGTGTCTTCGTGCAGCTGCTGCTCGACAAGGGCCTCGGCGCGGCGGGCGTGGCGGTCAACTCGGCGCCCACCGAGGGCGTCGCCGTGCTGCCGCTGACCCAGGTCAAGGCGGCCTTCCCGGTGCTGAAGAACCCGGCGAACCGGCACCGCGCGGTCGGTCTGACCTTCGAGCAGTGGCACTACGCGTTCACCAACACCTTCCCGGAGGACGAGTCCCGGGCGCTGTACGAGCGGTACGCGATCCCCGCCTCCGGGTCGATCTTCTGGGACAGCGCCCTGGCCACCCTGCGCCCCGGCCACCAGAGCACGTACGTGGACTACCACAATGACGACCGGGCGCCGCTGCTGTTCGTCTCGGGCGAGAAGGACCATCTGATGCCGCCCAAGGTGCAGCAGTCCAACGCCAAGCACTACAGGTCGAACACGGTGACCGAGGTGAAGGAGTATCCGGACCGGCCGCATCTGCTGCCGGCCGCGCCGGGCTGGGAGGAGGTCGCCGACTTCGCCCTCGACTGGGCGCTGGCGCACGCGAAGTAGGCCGTCCGTACCGACGAGGGGAAAGGGCCACCGCATGACCGAGGTGCGCGTCACTCACATCGGGGGCCCGACGGCCCTGATCGAGGCGGGCGGATGGCGGCTGCTGACCGACCCGACCTTCGATCCGCCGGGCCGCCGCTACGCCTTCGGGCTGGGCACGTCCTCGCGCAAGACAGCGGGGCCCGCCCTGTCGCCGGCCGAACTGCCGCCGGTCGACGCGGTGTTGCTCACCCATGACCACCACGCCGACAACCTGGACACGGCCGGGCGGGCGCTGCTGCCGGGCGCCGGGGTCGTCCTCACCACGCCGTCGGGGGCCCGGCGGCTCGGCGGCAACTCGCGCGGGCTCGCCCCGTGGACGTCCTGGCGTCTGGAGGCCCCCGGCCGCCCGGCGGTCGAGGTGACGGCGACCCCGGCCCGGCACGGTCCGCCCCTGTCGAAACCGCTGGTCGGCGAGGTGACCGGTTTCGCGCTGCGCTGGGAGGGCCGGCGGCACGGCGTCCTGTGGATCTCCGGCGACACCGTGCTGTTCGACGGGGTGCGCGAGGTGGGCCGCAGGCTCGACGTGGGCACGGCCCTGCTGCACCTGGGCGCGGTCGGCTTCCCGCTGACCGGCCCGGTGCGCTACACGCTCACCGCGTCCCGGGCGGTGGAGCTGTGCCGCGCGGTGCGTCCGCACACCGTGCTGCCCGTGCACTACGAGGGCTGGTCGCACTTCCAGGAGGGCAGGGACGCGATGGAGGCGGCGCTGGCGACGGCGCCCGACGGCCTGCGGGAGCGGTTCCGCTGGCTGCCGCCCGGTACGGCGACGGAGGTCACCGTCTGACTCACTCCACCAGGTCCAGCGCCCGCTCCCACCCGAACTCCTCGCCCTCCGCCCCGTCATAGGGGTACCCGAACCGCACGCCCATCCCACGCAGCCGGATCAGGCTGTCCTGGTAGGCGGGGTGGGCGGCGAGCGTGACGGACACGCAGGGCTGGACGCCGACGGGGACGCCCGTCCCGGCCACCTCGCACAGAGTGCCGAGCGCCAGGGTGTCGGCGATGCCGGCCGCCCACTTGTTGATCGTGTTGAAGGTGGCCGGGGCGACGACGACCGCGTCGGGCTCGGGGAACGGGCGCGGGTCGCCGGGGCGCCGCCAGGCGGACCGGATCGGGCGGCCGGTCTGCGCCTCGACGGCGGCGGTGTCGAAGAAGCCGTTCATGGCGTGCGGTGTCGCGATGACCCCGACGTGCCACTCCCGCTCCTGCGCGGCGCTGATCAGCTTCCCGACGCCCGAGGCGATCCCGGCGGCGCAGACGACGACGTAGAGGAAGGGCGGCTTCTCGTCCTGTTCGGTCACCCGCGCACCCTACTCAACGGGGAAGGACAGCCCTCGGTCGGCTTCGGGGCGCGGCCCGTGGATGCGGCGCTCGCTCTCGTCGATCGGCACGTCGTTGATGCCGGCCTCGCGGCGGGTCATCAGGCCGCGCTCGTCGAACTCCCACAGCTCGTTGCCGTACGAGCGCCACCACTGGCCCGCGGCGTCCCGGCACTCGTACTGGAAGCGGACGGCGATGCGGTTGCCGTCGAAGGCCCACAGGTCCTTGCGCAGGGCGTACTCGCTCTCGCGCGCCCACTTGGCGGTGAGCAGGTCGACGATCTCGGCGCGGCCGGTGACGAAGGTGTCGCGGTTGCGCCAGACGGAGTCCTCGGAGTAGGCGAGGGCGACCTTGTGGGGGTCGCGGGTGTTCCAGGCGTCCTCGGCGGCCTGGACCTTCTGGACGGCGCTCTCCCGGGTGAAGGGCGGAAGCGGCGGGCGGGTGTCGGACATGGGGTCTCCCGGACTGCTCGCGCGCGAAGCGGAGAACGTGCGTTCTCCCTGTAGTCTGAAACAGTTGAGAACGACCGTTCTCCCGTCAAGGGAGCCTCGAGGAAGGGTGGTGCGTCCATGGACCGCGCGACAGCCCGTGAGCAGGCGCTCGACGCCGCCGAGAAACTGTTCTACGGGCGGGGCGTCCAGTCCGTGGGGATGGACGACGTACGGGGCGCCTCGGGCGTCTCGCTCAAGCGGCTGTACCAGCTCTTCCCCGCGAAGGAGCAGCTGGTGGAGGCGTACCTGGAGCGGCGTGACGGGCGCTGGCGCGGCCGGCTCGCCGAGGCCGTCGCCCGGCGCGAGGACCCCCGCGAGCGGATCCTGGCCGTCTACGAGTGGCTGGAGGAGTGGTTCGCCGAACCGGACTTCCGCGGGTGCGCCTGGATCAACGCGTACGGCGAACTGGGCGCGACCTCGGAGCGCGTGGCCCGTCAGGTACGGGCGCACAAGACGGCGTTCCGGGACTACCTCACGGGTCTCGTGGCGGACGCGGGCCTGCCCGGCGCCCTCACCGGGCCGCTGTTCCTGCTGGCGGAGGGGGCGATGGTGACGGCCGGGATCAGCGGCGGCACCGCCCCGGCCGCGGAGGCGCGAGAGGCGGCGCTGCTGCTGCTGGGGGAAGGCCCGAGGGGTCAGTCCTCGTGTCCCTCCGGGGGCAGCTGGACGCCGGACCGGCAGCCGACGAAGAAGGCGTTGGGGCAGAAGGCGTCGAAGCCCAGGCCGTAGCGAGCGAAGGCTCCCCACGCCGCACGCCGGATCACGGGATACTCGGCCACCGTGAACTTGCCGCCCTCGAGGTCTTTCAGCGCCCGCAGTACCGCGTCGCGGGCGGTGAGGAAGGACGGGTTCTTGGGGGTGAGCTTCAGCGCGTCGAAGACGGCCTGCCAGGCGATCCGGTAGGCACGCTCCTTGCTGCCGATCTCCGTGCCGATCCGGCGGGTCATCTCGATGAGCGCGGCGCACCAGATCTCGCCGACGTTGTGGATCTTCGTGTAGTCGAGGCCGCCCGCCAGCTGCCCGGGGCCCTTGCCGATGTCCCCGAAGCCACCCGGGTACTGCTGGTCGTACGGCCGCTGGCGCAGACCGGTGTCGTTGGCGAACACCCAGTTGCCGACGACAGTGCGTTCCCGCTCCTGGGAGAAGTTGCGGGTGGTGAGCGCGTAGAAGTCCGACCAGCCCTCCCCCATCGCCCTCGACTGGAGCTCACGCAGGCTGTTGACGTCATTCACGCCGCCGACGAGCCGGTTGGACACACCGTGCGTGAACTCGTGGAAGACGACGTCCGCGTCGTTGGCCGTGTGCCTGCCGGTGCGCCTGACCAGACCCATGTTCATCACCGCCGCCGCGCCGTCGGCGGGGCTGGTCATGTTCGCCGTGCCCTCGACCGGCCCGGGGTGGGCGAAGGCGAGGACCGGATCCGCGCCCCGGCCCAGCCCCGAGAGATTGACGGTCTGGAAGTTGCCGTGCTCCTCCGTGAAGCCGAGCATCAGGAAGAAGTCGTGCATGTAGTTGCAGAAGAAGAAGATGTTGGTGACGAACTGCTGCGGCGAGTTGGGCTCCGGTGCGAACACCCCGTTGCCCTCGGCGTCGACATCGATCTCGAAGCTCTTCTCGCTGGCCGCGTCGAAGGCCAGCACGTTGTTGCCGACCGTCGACACACGCCCGTCCTGGCGCGTGGCCCAGGGCCCGGGGAACCCGAACGGCAGTTCCGGCGGCGGTTCGACCGGATAGTCGCTCAGCGGCAGCGGGAAGGGCGCCCTGGCGAATTCGCTCTCGGCAGGGTTGCGCCGGAACACCTGCCCTTCGACCGCACGGTTCGTCAGGTCCTGGAAGTACAGGATCTGCGGAGCCGCCTTGTCCTGCGTCCCCTCGTCCGCCTCCACCAGCGCGTGGAACTGCACGGCCAGGTGGGCCCGGGAGAACGTGAACGACCAGGCGAGACGGACCGCGTCCCCCATGTAGAAGTACACCAGCCGGCCGGGGATCGCCTCGTCGAAGGCACCCTTGTCGAACGTCATCGGCTGGTCGTTGCGCGCCTGGCAGGTCAGCCGGGAGAAGCCGGCCGAGATGTCCAGGGCGGGCAGCTGATCGGTGCCGAACGGCCCTTCGAGCACGACCGGTTCGGCGGCCTTCGCGGCGGCCACGGCCAGAGCGCGCTCGGCGGGCACCGCCGGCATCGCCGAGACGTTCGCCGGCACACTCGCCGTGTCGCCGACGACCCGCTCCACCGTGCCGTCCGCACCCAGCCACACCTTGGGGGCCATGCCCCACACCTCGATGCCGTTGAGCGTCTGCTGCAGGCTGACCACGCGCGTGCCCGCGCTGGTCGCCGTCACCTTCGGATCGGCCACGAACTCGGCAGGCTCTCCGGCGGCGAAACCGATCGCTTCCACGACCGACGCGAGGTACTCCTTGGCCCGGGCGATGTAGTCGCCGTCGGTGATCTCGGCGGGTGCCCTCTCGGCGAGGGACGCGGGCGCGCCCGCCACCCGCAGTTCGGTGAGATGCCCGGTGAAGCGGTTCACCTTGTCGCGCTCGGCGATGAGGGTGTGGTCCACCGACTCCGCCACCCGGGCGGTCTCCGCGAGGAAGGCGTCGGCCCCCTCGGTCTCGGCCAGCCGGTCGTACCGCAGGTCCCGCGTGTCGATCAACTGTGTCATGACGGATGCTCCTGCCGCGGGCGAGGCCCGTCGTCGGCGGTCTTGCGGTCGTCCGGTCTACAGACCCGCGAGGGTCAGGGCGGTCGCCGTGACGGAGCGGGCGATCGTGGCCGCGAACTGTGTGCTGTGGTCCGGGTCGAGGAGGGTGTCGCGCGGCGTGTGGTACTGGCGGGTGCCCGTGCCGTCCTGGCTGCCGTCGGGGCCGAAGATGTCCTCGCAGACGGCGACGGCCGCCCATCCCCGTTCATGGAAGCTCGTGTGGTCGCTGCGGCCCAGGGCGGGGTCGTCGCGGCCCGTGAGGCGCTGAACCGTCACGTCGGGGTCGACGGCCGGGACGATGTGCGCGACGAGGGCGCTCAGCGCGTCGGACGCGCCCACGACCGGTCCCGTCACCTTGGAGCCGGCGTGGATCTCGACGGTGGGCGTGCTGCCGGGCTGAAGGCCCGCGATCATGTCCATCTGGAAGACACCGGCGATGCGCTCCCCCGCCGCGGCGGCGGCCCGCGCGTAGAACTTGCTGCCGACCAGGCCCTGTTCCTCCGCGTTGAAGAGCACGAAACGCACGGTACGGGTCGGCGTGCGGCCCGCCTTGAGCAGTGCGTGCAGGCACTCGGCGGCGGCCATGACGGCGGCGGTGCCGCTGCCGTCGTCGTCGGCGCCCGGCGCGGGGTCGAGGGCGGGATCGTAGGGGCGCGGGTCGCCGTTCGCGTCGACGAAGAAACCGCTGGCCGCGGTGGAGTCCAGATGCGCGGTGATGAGCACGGCGGAGTCCGCGCCGTCGACCCGGTGCTCCGCCTCCACGTTGAACAGCCGATGTCCGTTCCACGGGAACCGGTGCAGTCGCACCGTCAGTCCGAGGTCGTGGAATCGACGGGCCAGGGCCTCGACGACCCTCGGGTTGTCCTCCGCGGCCGCGTCCCGGCTGGTGACCAGCCGCGTCTCGGTCTCCGTGAGCGGCTCGACGCCGGAGATGCGCGCCACATGGCCGCGCAGCACCTCGGAGGTCACGGCCGCGCGCACCGCGGCGAGCGTCTGCGGGGAGGGTTGGCCGTCGCCGGACGCCGCGGCCGCCGGGCCGGACCCCGGGCCTTGCGCCGGACCGGCGACCAGTGCCTGCGCCCAGGCCTCGCCGGGGCGGGAGAGCAGCGTCGGGTCCGGCAGCAGCCGTTCGGTGTGTCCGGGCTTGGCACCCGGCAGGTGCACGTCCTCGATCGGGACCCCGGCGGGTGCGGCGACGTAGACGCCGCCCGGCGCGGGCCCCAGCGGGACGAGCGGCGCGTTCGTGGTTCCCGCCAGCGCCTCGGCGACCCGGTCGAAGGCCGCCGTGGCGCGCGCGGTCGACCCGTCCGGGGTGTCCGCTTCGTCCGGGGCGTCCGCGAGGCCATGGGCGGGTGTGCGGGGGTGGTGGTCGCGGATCAGGAAGACACCCGTGGCGTCGACCGGTCCCCGCAAGTCCACCGTGAACCCGGCCTGTTCGAGCGCCTGGACGCCCCCCGTGGTCGCCATGGCCAGCACGAGCCGCTCCGAGGCGACGTGCAGCGGAACGGCCTCCGCCTGGTTCACGACGGTCTCCAGCCGGGGCAGTCCCAGAGGCTCCGGCAGCTCGATCCGTACGAAGAGGACGGGACGGTTCTCCACGGCGGCGCGCGTGAACACGGGGTGGGGCGCGGTGCGCAGCCCGGCTTCCGCGGCGAACGCGCGCTCCCGGGGATCCTCTCCCACGAAGACGCACTCGCCGGCCGGTACCGCCGGTGTTCCCTCGACCGCCGTGCCGGCGACGGCGTCCTGGAAGATCCGGGGGCTGTCCTTGGGCCCCCAGTGCACGAGCTCGCCGTCCGTGAACCGGCCGGGGAACGCCGCGTGCAGGGCCGTCGCGGCCCGCTCGACGTCGCCCTCGTTCGGGCCGGGGTTGGAGACGATGCCCTTGCGGACGTCACGGAAGTCGTCGAGCACCGCGAGGACGCGCGGGCGGGGCGTGAACGTCAGCGAACCGTTCGCCTCACGCCGGGTGTCCGCCAACGTCGCCCCGATGTCGAAGAAGAGCACGGGCATGGCATGCCTCCCGTGTGTGGACCAGCCCCGGTTGCGACACGTGACCGATCGGCGATGGCCGGAGGCGCGACGGCCGGGCGAGAGGAACCGGAGCCGGAAGAGCGGCTGTCGCGCTCACCGCGGAAAGGGCTCGGTCGTCCGGGAGGTCTCGGGCCGACGGCCGCACGCCGCTGCGTACCGCGCGTGCGCCGGTCCGGGAGCGGGTTCCCGACCACTCCATCGTCCGCCCTGGACCGCGTTCGCGCATCCCGGACGGCGAGTGAATGCCGTTCACATGCGTACAGTTGAAGGGGATACGGGGCGGGGTGCGGGCGCCGTCCGCCCGTGCGTGACCACCGGCGGCGCGCGGTCCGGTGGGCCATGTGCAGTAGTCCGGGAGGCAGACGGGATCCGGGGTCCTGAGGCTTGACCTTCGGTAGCGTCCGTCCGTTCTCGGGAGCCTCGATGCCTCTGCCCTGCGCACCGCCCCGCTCGTCCCCGTTCCGGCCGGGTCTGCGGGCGCTGTCCGTGGTCACCCTCTGTCTGGGTGCGCTGGTCCCGGCGGTCGTGTCCGGTGAGGCCGGCGCGGCCTCCGGGCCCGTGGACGACCGCGCGTTGCAGCGCCGGCTCCAGGAGTTCGTGAACGCGCCGGGCGGTCCGCCCGGTGCCATCGCCGTGCTGCGGCGGGACCAGGAGAGCCAGGTCGTCCGGGCCGGGGTCGCCGAGGTCGGCTCGGGGCGCAAGCCCCGCCAGAACGACCACATGCGGATCGCGAGCACGGCCAAGGCATTCAGCGGGGCGGTGGCGCTGTCCCTGGTCGACCGGCACAAGCTGCGGCTGGACGACACCCTGCGCAAGCGGCTCCCGCAGCTGCCCGCCGCCTGGGGGGCGGTGACACTGCGGCAGCTGCTCAATCACACGAGCGGACTGCCGGACTACACCGAGGACGAGGCGTTCCGCGAGATCCTGGTGCTCGACCCGCACCACGACTTCAACTCCCGTGGCCTGCTCGACTACGTGGCCGACAAGCCCCTGCGCTTCCGGCCGGGCAGCCAGTACCGGTACTCCAACTCCGACAACATCGCCGTCGCGCTGATGACGGAGGCGGTCACCGGCACTCCGTACGAGGAGCTGCTGCGCAAGCTCGTGTACAAGCCCCTCGGCCTGCGCAGCACGACCCTTCCGCAGGGCTTCCGGATGCCCGTGCCCTACCTCCACGGGTACTTCGTGGGCCCGTCCGGCCCGGAGGACGTCAGCGAGGCCCTCGGCGCCTCCGGTGTCTGGGCGTCCGGCGGGATCATCTCCACGCCCGCCGACCTGACCCGGTTCGTCCGCGGCTACGCCGGGGGGACGCTCTACGGCAAGGCCGTCGTACGGGAGCAGCGGCGGTGGCGGGCCGGGGCGTCCGAGCCGGCCGGTCCGGGACACAACACCACCGGGCTGGGCATCTTCCGGTACGCGACGCGCTGCGGGGTCGTCCTCGGGCACACCGGCAACTTCCCCGGGTACACCCAGCTGATGGCCGCCACCCCGGACGGCCGCCGCTCGCTGACGTTCTCCGTCACCTCCCAGATCAACAGCACCACGGACCCGGCGCGGCTGGAACGGCTGCGAGCCCTCCAGGAGGACTTCGTCTGCGCGCTGCTGCGCGGCAAGGACTGAGCCGGCTGCCGGGCAGCCCGAGCGGAAAACCGGTTGCCGGGGGCCGGTCCCCACCCGCAGGATCCGGCCATGCAGACGAACGATGCCCTCCTGCCGCTGACGACCGCCGCCGCCCTTCCCGCGCGGGTCCAGCAGCAGCCCGGCCGTCCGCGGAGGCCCGATTCCGCGCGTCCGTGACGGCCGCGCTCGTCGCGGGCCTGGTCGCGGGCTACGGCATCGCCGTGCCCGTCGGCGCCGTCGCGACCTATCTCGTCTCCCTGACCGCCCGGACCTCCCTGCGCACCGGTGTGTGCGCCGCCCTCGGCGTGGCCACCGCCGACGGGCTCTACGCCCTGCTGGCCACGGTCGGCGGCTCCGCCGTCGCCGCCGCGCTGAGGCCGGTGCTGGTGCCGCTGCGCTGGGCCTCGGCCCTGGTCCTGCTGGCCCTGGCCGCATGGGGCGCGCTGACGGCCGTACGCCGGTACCGGGCGCGGCATCTGGCCGTCCGGTCCGGGCCGCCTCCGCCGACCCCCTGGCGGGCCTATCTGAGTCTGCTCGGCATCACCCTGCTCAATCCGGCCACCGTGGTCTACTTCGCCGCCCTGGTCCTGGGCAGCGGCGCCTCCGACGCCGTACGGCCCCTGGAACAGGGGGTGTTCGTGCTGGCGGCGTTCGCCGCGTCCGCGAGCTGGCAGGTGCTGGTCGCCGGGGGCGGTGCGCTGCTGGGCCGGGTGCTGACCGGTCACCGGGGGCGGCTGGTGACGGCGCTGGTGTCGAGCGCGGTGATGACCGTGCTGGCGGCAGGAATGCTGGGGTAGCCCCGCCGCCGGGACGGTCCCGGGTCGTGTCCTAGACGGTGAACGCGTCGGCCACCGCCAGGCTGTCCTCGTACACGTGGTGGCGGACGAGGTGTCCGTCCGCGACGGTGAGGTGCAGGGCGAACCGGGCCCGGTACGGGCGTCCGGTCGGGGCGGCCGTCTGCCGGATCTCGCCCAGCACCACCGCGTCGGCGCCGTCGACGAGGATCCGCTCGACCCGGGTGCCGGCCTCACCCGGCAGATGATGGGCGGCCAGTTCCCGGTAGTGGGCGGCCGCGTCGGCACGGGTCGCGCGGGGGCGGATCCAGGGTGTGGCGGGGCGGCCGTGCTCGCCCTCGGGCCAGCTCAGCTTCCAGTCGGCGCCGTCGGCGTACAGCTCCGCGATCCGCTCGGGGTCGCCCTCGGAGATCCTGACCAGCAGCTCCTCGACGACGGAGCGGGTGGTGGCCGGGTCGGCGGGTGGGGAGGCGGGTGTCTTCGTCATGCCCCGACTGTGCCGCGGGGACCCGGCGCGTGGCGATTACCCGCGGGGTAAGGGCGCGAAAGGCGCGACAGGACACCCGGCCGATGCGGATGAATCCCGGACGCGCCGTTGTTGAACCAGGCAACCAGTCGGACCGACGACGCGACGAAGAGGACGGATTGCCATGCCGCTCGAAGGCGAGTACGAACCCAGCCCGACCCAGTGGGTACGCGAGCAGGTGGAGCTGTACGAGAGCTCCGGCGGCACCAAGGGGACCACGCTGATGGAGACGGGTCTGCCCGTCATCCTGCTGACCACCCGGGGCGCGCGCAGCGGGAAGATACGCAAGACGCCGCTGATGCGGGTCGAGCACGACGGGCGGTACGCCGTGGTCGCCTCCCTGGGCGGGGCGCCCCAGCACCCGGTCTGGTACCACAACATCAAGGCCGACCCGCGGGTCGAGCTCCAGGACGGGCCGCAGAAGCAGGACATGACGGCCCGTGAGGTCACCGGTGCGGAGAAGGCCGAGTGGTGGGAGCGTGCCGTCGCCGCGTACCCGCCCTACGCCGAGTACCAGGAGAAGACGGACCGGGAGATACCGGTCTTCGTCCTGGCGCCCGACGCCGGCTGACCTGGGCGGACGGCACCCCGCGGAAAGTTCGTAGAAAAATCTGTCGCGGTCCACGCATGAACGGTCCGGGACCGGGCACCGGAGAGTCAGGCCCCGCCGCGCTCCCCCGTCGCGGCGGGGCTCTCCCATGCCTGCGGGGATCACCCCGTGCCGTCCGCGGAAATCGGGGAACGCGGTGAGAAGGACGCGAGGCGGGCGAGCGGCGGGAGGAGCCATGGGCGGCGAAAGCGGGGGCGGCCGTGGTGGCGACGGAAGCGGGGGCGGCGGGGGCAACAGGGCGTACGGGCACACACGGTTCACGCGGTCCCGGAGCCACTTCACGGACCGGATCACGGCGGACGGGCGGGACGGCTGGCCGGTGGAGGCCGGCCGCTACCGGCTGGTGGTCAGCCGCGCCTGTCCGTGGGCGAGCCGGGCGGTGATCTCGCGGCGGCTGCTCGGGCTGGAGGACGCGCTGTCGATGGCGGTCGCCGACCCGATCCAGGACGACCGCAGCTGGCGCTTCACCCTCGATCCGGACGGCCGCGACCCGGTCCTCGGCATCCGCTACCTCGGCGAGGCGTACGACCGGCGGGAGACCGATCCCCCGGGCGGGATCAGCGTCCCGGCGGTCGTGGACGTGCCCAGCGGGAAGCTGGTGACGAACGACTACCAGCGGATCACCCTCGACCTCGCCACCGAGTGGACGGCCCTGCACCGGCCCGGGGCGCCGGACCTCTACCCGGAGCGGTTGCGGGACGAGATCGACGCGGTCATGGCCGAGGTGTACGAGGACGTGAACAACGGGGTGTACCGGGCCGGCTTCGCGAGCACGCAGGACGGGTACGAGGCGGCCTGCGCGGGTGTCTTCCGGCGGCTGGAGCTGCTCGCGTCCCGGCTCGCCCGGCAGCGGTACCTGGTGGGCGACACGATCACCGAGGCGGACATCCGGCTGTTCACCACGCTGGTCCGGTTCGACGCGGTGTACCACGGTCACTTCAAGTGCAACCGGTGGAAACTGGTGGAGAACGAGGTTCTGTGGGCGTACGCGCGGGATCTCTATCAGACGCCGGGCTTCGGTGACACCGTCGACTTCGACCACGTCAAGCGGCACTACTACCAGGTCCACACCGGAATCAACCCGACCCGGATCGTCCCGCTCGGCCCGGACCTGTCCGGCTGGCTCGCCTCGCACCGGCGGGAGGAGCTGGGCGGCCGCCCGTTCGGGGACGGGACGCCGCCGGGACCGGTCCGCGCGGACGAGGAGGTCCCGGCACGGGGCCGCCCCTGACCAGTGAGGAGAGCCACGTGGCCAAGAAGAAGCACACGAAGAGGAAGCTTCCGCTGATCTACCAGCCCGTCGGATTCGTCTTCGGCTGGGCGAGCGGCGCCCTCGCGGGCTACGCCTTCCGTACGGCGTGGAAGGCGCTCCGCCACGAGGACGACGCTCCCGACGCCCTGGACCGCGACCGCGGCTGGGGCGAGGTCATCCTCGCCGCGGCGGTCCAGGGCGCCATCTTCGCTGCGGCCCGCAGCGCCGCCGACCGCACCGGCGCGATGGCCATCGAACGGCACACGGGGGTGTGGCCGGCGAAGGAGAAGGGCGGCCGCGACTGACGCCACCGGGAGCCGCGGCGGCGTCGGCATCGCGCCGTCAGGCCGTCCGCGTGCCGTCGAGGCCCCGGATCTCCGGGATGTCGCCTCCTGCCGGGGTTCGCGGTCACCCCGGCTTCAGTCGGCGACCAGCCACTGCCCGTCCCGCATCAGCTCGCGCCCCGGGATCTCGGCGCGGGCCCGCCAGGCCTGGACCCGGAGCGGGAGGACGCGGAAGTACAGATAGGGCTCGGGGAGTTCACGGGGGTCGAAGCCGGTCTTGCCCGCGAAGATCTCGGCGTCCTCCTCCGGCAGTTCGGCGGGCGGGACGGCCACGGCGGTGCCCTCGATCATGACGACGTCGGTGGTCGGGCCGATGCCGAGGCGGACGGCGCCGCCGGCCAGGAGGTTGCGGCCGGTGGGACTGTCGGCCGGGGTCGCCATCAGGAGGGTCGCGCCGTCCCAGACGAAGGAGAGCGGGACGAGCCAGGGCGTGGCGCCGTCGGCGCCGTCCGCGACGCCCGCGGCGGCCGTGGCGACCCACGCGTCCTCGTCGTGTTCGAGCCGGTGGAGCGTGTCGTTCTTGCGCTGCCGCGCGGGGCGGGCCGGTGCTCGGGTCATGGTTCCAGTGTGGCCGTCAGCCGCCGGTCCGCCCCTTGATCTCCGCCAGCCGGGCGGCGGCCGCGTCGAGCAGCAGGTCCAGCGCGGCCGGGTAGGAGCTGTGCCGCATGGACTCCCGCAGATACCGGGCGGTCGCCGCGACATGCGGGTGGGTGGTGGCGGGCAGCCGCCCGTACGTCGTCCGCCACACCTCCGCCTCCGCCTCCCGTGCCTGAAGGGGCAGCGCGAGGTTCGCGGAGTCCAGCGCGCCGAAGGCGAGGCTCTGGTCGATGAACGCGTGGTAGATCCGCACCGCCTCCGCGTCGGGGAAGCCGCCGTCGCGCAGGACGCCGAGGCCGCTCTCCACCGCCTGGATCTCGTGCACCCGCCCGGTCACCCGGTAGGCGCTGAGGGTGGCCGCCCTGGGGTGCGCGAGGGCGCCCGCGTGCATCCTGAGGCCGAGATCTCGCAGGTCGGCCCGCCAGTCGCCGGTGGGCCGCCAGGCGCGCAGGGTACGGCCGATCAGCTCGTCGGCGATGGCCAGCAGCAGGTCGTCGGTGTGTCGGAAGTACCGGTAGAGGCTGCTGGGGTCGGCGCCCAGGGCCCGCCCGAGCCGGCGCACGGAGAGGGCCTCGGCCCCGTGCTCCTCGATCAGCCGCAGCGCCGTCTCGACGATCAGCTCCTCGGACAGCACGACGCCCTGTTTGGTGGGCCGTCTGCGCCGGCGGGCGTCGGACGGTACGACACGCTCGGTCATGGGACCCCTCCGGTGCCTGGTCTGGCGTGTGGGCCGCACCTTATGACAACACCGTTGACCTGTTAAGTCCCCGGCCGGTTTCATCTCCGTTCACCGGGGCCGTCCAGGCCCCCCGGCGCGAGCGGAGTGCTGGCCATGACCGACAAGCCCTACGGTGTCGACCCTCCCGCGCGGCCCGCGCTGCGCAGGTCCCTCGGTGTGCTCGACGGGATCGCCATCGCCGCCTCCAGTACGGCGGCCACCACCAGCATCGGCATCGGCCTCGGTGTCACGGCCGGTGTGGTCGGACTGCACCTGCCCGCGATCATGCTGCTGGCGTTCCTGCCGGTGCTGGGCATCGCGGGCGCCTACTCCCGGCTCAACCGCGTCGAGCCGAACGCCGGCAACGGCTATGTCTGGGTGGGCCGTTCGCTCACCCCGTGGCTCGGGTTCATGGTGGGCTGGGTGAACATGGTGGCGGTGATCGCGTTTCTCGCGTACACCACGGCGGTGACCGGTTCGGCGCTGATCCAGCTGGCCGGGGACGCCGGGATCCACACGGTCGGCGGGCTCGCGCTCGACGCGGGGTCCACGGCCCAGACCACACTGCTGGGCCTGGGCGTCCTGGTGGCGGTCACGCTGACCGCCGTCACCGGTATCCGCACCGCGGCCCGGCTCCAGACCGGGCTGCTGGTCTTCGAGTACGTCGTGCTGCTGGGCTTCTGCGGCTACGGCATCGTGACCGGCCCGCACGCCTTCAGGTGGAGCTGGTTCGACCCGTTCGCCGTGCCGTCGGCGACCGCGCTGGCACAGGGCCTGCTGCTGTCGGTGTTCTGCTACTGGGGTTTCGAGGCCGCGTTCAGCGTCACCGAGGAGGTCCGCGATCCGCGCGACGCCTCCCGGGCCGGCCTGATCACCCTGGTGACGATGCTGCTGCTGTTCCTGCTCGGCTCGGTCGCCTTCCAGCGGGTGCTGTCCGAGGAGGAGCTGGCCGAGAACGGCGCCCAGGGACTCGCGTACTTCGGCGACCGGCTGGCCTCGCAGCCGCTGGCCGCGCTGCCGCTGGTGGCGCTGATGTTCTCGGCGGTCGCCTCGCTCCAGGCGGGGGTGATCCCGACGGCCCGGGGGATGTTCGCGATGAGCCGGGACCGTACGCTCGGTCCGGTCTGGTCGAGGGTCAGCCCGCGCTACGGCACTCCGGCCGCCGGGACCATGCTGATCGGGGTGCTGGCCGCGGCGGTGGCCGCGCTGGCCCTGGTGATCCCGCGCCTGGCCGACATGATCATGGCGACGGTGAACGCCGTCGGTATCGTCGTCGCCCTGTCCTACGCGCTCACCGCGCTCGCGGCGGCCGTGCGCTTCCGGGCCCTGCTGCGGGAGGACTGGCGGCAGGGCGTGCGCGCGGTGGTGCTGCCCGCGCTGAGCGCCGCCGCGCTGCTGGGCCTCGGCGGCTATCTCGGCTGGTCCTTCTACACCTCCGCCGACCATCTCGAACTCAGCGCGGACAACGGCTGGTTCCTGCTGCTCACTCCCCTGGTGATGATCGCGTCCGGTGTCGTGGCCGCGGCCTGGGCCAAGTGGGTGCGCAGATCCCCGTACTTCCGCACGGGCGCCGGCACCGACGCCGACGCGCCCGAACTGCTCGCCACCCACTGACCCCCTGCCAGGAAACGGACCATGCACGCAGACCTCCTGTTCATCAACGGCCCCGTCCTCACTCCCCACGCCCCGGCGACCGCCGTGGCCGTCACCGGCGGCCGGATCACGGCCGTCGGCGGCGACGAGCTGCGCGCGCTGGCCGGGCCGCGCACCGAGGTCGTGGACCTCGCCGGACGGCTGCTGCTGCCGGGCTTCCAGGACGCGCACGTCCATCCGGTGCCGGCCGGACTCGAACTGACCCAGTGCGATCTGACGGGGGCCAGGACGGCCGAGGAGACCCTGGCCGCCGTCCGCGCCTACGCCGACGCGCACCCCGGGCGGGAGTGGATCACCGGCGGCGGCTGGTCGATGGAGGCATTCGCGGGCGGTACACCGACCAAGGAACTCCTCGACACCGTCGTGCCCGACCGGCCGGTCTATCTGCCCAACCGCGACCACCACGGCGCCTGGGTCAACAGCCGGGCGCTGGACCTCGCCGGGATCACCCGGGACACCCCCGACCCGGCCGACGGGCGCATCGAACGCACCCCGTCCGGGGAGCCGGCCGGGACGCTCCAGGAGGGGGCGATGCAGCTGGTCGGCCGGATCACCCCGCCCGCCACCGCGGCCGACCGGCTGGCCGCCCTGCTGCACGCCCAGCGTCGGCTGCACGCGCTCGGCGTCACGGCCTGGCAGGACGCGCTCGTCGGGACCTTCCCCGGCATGCCCGACCCGTCGGACGCGTACCTCACGGCCGCCTGGGACGGTTCGCTGACCGCCCGGGTCGTCGGCGCCCTGTGGTGGGACCGGGCGCGCGGGGCCGAACAGATCCCGGAACTCGTGGAGCGGCGCGCGGAGTCGGGCCACGGCCGGTTCCGGGCGGACAGCGTGAAGCTGATGCTGGACGGCGTCGCCGAGAACGGCACGGCCGCACTGCTCGACCCGTACCTCGACAAGTGCGGCTGCGCCACGGCCAACCGGGGCACCAGCTTCCTCGACCCGGCCCAACTTCCCAACTACATCACCGAGTTGGACGCACTCGGCTTCCAGTGCCACTTCCACGCCCTGGGCGACCGGGCGGTACGCGACGCGCTGGACGCCGTCGAGGCGGCGCGGGCCGCGAACGGGCCGAGCGACACCCGGCCGCATCTCGCGCACCTCCAGGTCGTGCACCCCGACGACGTGCCGCGGTTCGCCGCGCTCGGGGCGACAGCGAACATCCAGCCGCTGTGGGCGGCGCACGAGCCCCAGATGGACGAGCTGACGATCCCCTTCCTCGGGGCCGAACGGGCCGGGTGGCAGTACCCGTTCGGCGCGCTGCTGCGCTCGGGGGCCCGGCTCGCGGCGGGCAGCGACTGGCCGGTCAGCAGCCCGGACCCGCTCCAGGGGATCCATGTCGCCGTCAACCGGGTCGAACCCGGGGGCTCCCGGCCGGTGTTCCTGCCGGACGAGCGGATCTCCCTCACGCAGGCGCTGACGGCGTACACGGCGGGTTCGGCGTACGTGAACCGGCTCGACGACACCGGCGAGGTGCGGGCGGGGGCGCTCGCCGACCTCGTCGTCCTGGACCGCGACCCGTTCGCGGGACCGCCGGAGGACATAGCGGAGACGGGCGTGGCCCTGACGTACGTGGGCGGCAAGCGGGTGTACACGGCGCCGGACGCCTGAGCGGGCCCTTGTCCGCCGGTGACAAACGGGGGCCCGGCGGCTGTCCGGCGGTGATGAGCCCCCGCGTGTTACCGACGGGTATCGTCGCCGCGTGCCGAAGAGAGCCGCAGGGGCCGACGACCCGGCGGGCGGGCCGTTCGCGGCGCTGCCGACGGGCCTGCACGCCCACTTACGACCCTATGTCACCGACATCACCGAGGAGGTCGTCGAGGCGATCCGCACCGAGATCCCGGAGTACGCGCGCCCGGCGGACGACACGTACACGCAGGGGGTGCACCGGGGCGTCGACCACGCGCTGCGCGGCTTCCTGGAGCGCATGGCGCGGCCGGGCAGCGATCTGAAACCGGTGAAGGCGACGTACGAGCGCATCGGGCGCGGGGAGGCGGAGGAGGGGCGCAGCCTCGACTCCTTCCAGTCGGCGCTGCGGCTGGGCGCGCGGGTGACCTGGCGCTGGGCCAACGCACTGGTCGACGCCGACCTGCTGCCGCGCAATGTGCTGGCGGCCTTCGGCGAGGCGCTGTTCGTGCACCTGGACGAGATGGCGGCCGCGACCACCGCGGGCTACACGGAGGCGCGGCTGCACGCGGCCGGTGAGCTCCAGCAGCGGCGTTCGCGGCTGATCGACCTGCTCACCGCGGATCCGCCGGCCTCGGCGGAGGCGATCGCGTCCCTGGCGCACACCGCGCGCCGGCCCGTACCCAGGGCGGTGGCGGTGGTGGCGATCGACGCGGGGCCGCGGGCCGCGGCCCGGCCGATCGTGCCGCCGGAGTTCCTGGCCCGGTACGACGGGCCGCCCGCGCTGCTGGTGGTGCCCGACCCGGAGGGTCCGGGGCGGGCCCGGGCGGTGGCCGGGGCGCTCCAGGGGCTGCCGGCCGCGCTGGGGCCGACGGTCGGCCTGCGGGAGGGCGCGCGCTCGCTGCGCTGGGCGACGGAGGGGGCTGATGCGGCGGGGCGTGCTGGCGGGCGCCGGGCTGGTGCGCTGCCAGGACCATCTGTCCACCCTGCTGCTCCTGCGCGACGAGGCCCTGACGGACGCCCTCGCCGAGCGCCGGCTGCGTCCGCTGGAACAGGTGCGCCCGCCGCAGCGCGAACGGCTCGCGGAGACCCTGCTGAGCTGGCTCGGCTCGGGGCACAACGCGAGCGAGGTCGCCGTACGCCTCGCCGTCCATCCGCAGACCGTGCGCTATCGCATGCGGCAGCTGGACGAACTCTTCGGCGCGCAACTCCAGGACCCGCTCGCCCAGTTCGAGATGCAGCCGGCGCTGCGGGCACGGGAGCTGCGCCGGGCCGCGGGAGACGGCGGGGAGACGTGAGGCCCGGCTCCGAATGGACTTCTTGGACAGGTGTCCCGCTATAGTGGACACCTGTCCAAAAAGTTGAGGGAGATCATGGAGATCCTGGCGAACGTGCTCGTCGCGCTGGTGGCCGCGCTGCACGTCTACATCCTGGTGATGGAGATGTTCCTGTGGCAGAAGAAGCCCGGGATGTCGTTCCACGGCTTCGACGCCGAACTGGCGCGGCGCACCGCGCCGATGGCCGCCAACCAGGGGCTCTACAACGGCTTCCTCGCGGCCGGCCTGGTCTGGGGGCTGATCGCCGCCGATCCGACCGGATTCCGGGTCCAGGTCTTCTTCCTGTCCTGCGTGATCGTCGCGGGCGTGTACGGCGCGGTGACGGCGAACCGCCGGATCCTGTTCGCCCAGGCGCTGCCCGCCGCGCTCGCCCTGGCCGCCGTCCTGATCGCGCGGTGACCCGCGCCGAGCCCGAGGACCCGCGGGCGGCCCGCACCCGGGCGAGGCTGCGCGAGGCGCTGCTCCAGGAGTGCGCCGAGCGGCCGTTGGAGGAGGTCGGCGTGGCCGCGCTGGTGCGGCGGGCCGGCGTCGGCCGGGCCACGTTCTACGTGCACTATCCCGATCTGGAGGCCCTCGCGGTCGACGCCTGCGCGGACGTCGTACGGGAGGCCGTGGAGGCGCTGCACGCCTGGCAGGGGCGGCCGGACCCGGTGCGCGCGCCGGCCGCGCTGCCGGAGTTCTTCGCCTCGCTGGCCCCGCACGCCGCGCTGTACCGGACCCTGCTGGCGCCGGGCGGCGGCGGGCCGCTCGGCCGGGTGCTCCACCGGGACCTGCGGGCCTACAGCCTGCGCGAGCGGGAGCGGGCGGGCGCGGCGGACGCCCCGCTGGTGGCCTCCGCGGTCGCCGCGACCTTCGCCGGGGTGCTGGCGGACTGGCTGCACGGCGACCTGGAAGCCACCCCCGGGGAGATCGCGGACCAGGTGTGGCAGTTGCTGGTGGCGCTGCACGCCAGCCGGTGACCGGCCGTCAGTAACAGGCCACGGGTTCCTTCGCCAGGGGCCAGGCCTCCACGCCGTCGGAGGTGCGGACGTAGGCCGTCGACCGGTCGTCCGTCAGCCACAACCGCCGGTCCCCGTAGTGGTATCCGGTGTCGTGCGCGTCGGCGGGCATCCGGACGTCGCCGTCGTAGGGGGCCGTGAGCAGGTCGGCGTCGATCACGTGGTGGGGATCGCGGACGTACTGCCGGTAGGCCTCGCCCCGGCCCGTACCGAGGAAGTGCGCGCTCTGCCAGCCGCAGTGCTCGGCGCCGGCGAAACTGCTCAGTGTGGTGGTCGGGACCCGCTCGCCGTCGCGGTCGGTCCAGATCTCCTCCTCGCCGTCGTCGGTGACACGCGCGGGGAGTTCGGCCGGATCGCAGGTGGCGTGGGTCTCCGGGCCCCAGCCCGGCCGGTCCGGCTGGTCCTCGGCGACGACGACCGCGATCTTGGTGCGGCCGCCGACGTCGAAGGAGTACAGGACCCGGTCGGACTCCGCGCGCTCCACGCGGAATCCGGAGCGGGGGCCCGGCGGATCGAACAGGTCGAACCAGAGCCGCAGCCCGCCCTCCGGTGTGTCACCGCCGTCGCTGCTGTTCCAGCCGTCGGGCCCGCCGCCCCAGGAGATCTCCCCGTCGCACTCCAGCGCCCGGCCCGCGGCGCCGGACCCGGCCAGCAGCGCCTTCGGGGTGTCCTGGTCCAGCTCCCGGGTGGCGATGTCCAGCGGACCGTCGTACGGCGTCGCCGGGGGCGAGCCCTCGACGACCACGTCCCGTTCCTCCCCCGCGCCGCATCCCGCCGTCGCCACCAGTGCCAGCGATGCCATCAGCACCGCCACGAGCTTCCCGCGCACTCCCCGCCCCCGTTCCACGAGCCGTCGTCCGACGCTCCTGTGACGCCGGACCGGCTCGGAACGTTCACCGGGCGGTCCGGAACGTCCTCCGGTACGCCTGCGGCGAGACCCCGATCGCCGCGTGCAGGTGCTGGCGCAGCGAGGCGGCGGTGGCGAAGCCGACGCGGCCGGCGATCCGGTCCACGGAGAGGTCGCTGGCCTCCAGCAGGTGCCGGGCGTGCGCGACGCGCTGCTGGACGATCCAGCGGCCGGGGCTCAGGCCGACCTCGTCGTGGAAGCGGCGGGCGAAGGTGCGCAGGCTCATCCGGGCGTGCCCGGCGAGGTCGGCCAGGGTGAGGGGCTCGTCGAGGCGCTCCAGGGCCCAGGCGCGGGTGGCGGCCGTGCTCGCCGCGCCGACCTCGGGCACCGGCTGCTCGATGTACTGCGCCTGGCCGCCCTCCCGGAACGGCGGGACCACACAGCACCGGGCCACCCGGTTGGCGAGGTCGCTGCCGTGGTCCTCACGGACGAGATGCAGACAGGCGTCGACGCCGGACGCGGCACCGGCCGAGGTCAGCACCCGGCCGTCGTGGACGAACAGGACGTCCGGGTCGAGGTCGACGTGCGGGAACAGCCGGCGGAAGCGGTCGGCGAACTGCCAGTGGGTGGTGGCGCGGCGGCCGTCGAGGAGTCCCGCGGCGGCGAGCACGAAGGCGCCGGTGCAGATGGAGACCAGGCGGGCGTCGGGGCGGATCCGGGCCAGCGCGGCGGTGACGGCCGCCGGGAGGCCGGTGGTGACCCAGGCGGTACCGGGGGCGATCACCACCGTGTCGGCGGTGTCCAGCGCCTCCGGGCCATGCTCGACGCCGACCGTGAAGTCCGCGCTGGTGGGCACCGGCAGGCCGTCGACGCTGCAGGTCAGCACCTCGTAGCGGCCGTCGGCCGAGCCGAGGACCCGGCCGGGGATGCCGAGCTCGAAGGGGTAGACCCCGTCGAGTGCGAGGACGACCACGCGGTGGGGGCGACGCTGTTCCGCTTCCATGGCACGATCTTATCGAAGATTGGCAATCGTGCCATTCTCCGTGCGGTCCGGCCCGGGCACGCTGGTCACCATGAGCAATCCGAACACCATGCGCGTCATCACCCAGAACACTCTCGGCGGCCCCGAGGTCCTGCGGCAGGAGGAAGTGGACCGGCCGGAGCCGCGTCCGAACGAGGTACTGGTGCGGGTGCGCGCCGCCGGCCTCAACCCGACCGACTGGAAGCACCGCGCGACGGGCGGCCTGCTGGGCGCGCCGCCGTTCGTCCTGGGCTGGGACGTCTCCGGCACCGTCGAGGCGGTCGGCATCGGTGTGGTCACCTTCGCGCCGGGGGACGAGGTCTTCGGCATGCTGCCGTACCCGTACGGCCACGGCTCGCACGCGGAGTACGTCGTCGCCCCGGTCCGGGCGCTGTGGCACAAGCCCGCCGGCGTCGGCCACGTCGAGGCGGGCGCCCTGCCGCTGGTCTCGCTGACCGCCTGGCAGTCCCTCGTGGAGACGGCCGGCCTTCAGGCCGGTCAGCGGGTTCTGATCCACGCGGCCGCCGGCGGGGTCGGCCATGTGGCCGTGCAGATCGCCAAGGAGCGCGGCGCGTACGTCATCGGCACGGCGAGCGCGGGCAAGCACGGCTTCCTGCGGGAACTGGGCGCCGACGAGGTGATCGACTACCGGGAGACCGACATCACCGAGGCGGTCAAGGACGTCGACGTGGTGCTGGACACCCTGGGCGGCGACACCTCCGTGCGCTCGCTGCGGGTGCTGCGGCCGGGCGGGATCGTGGTGTCGATCCTGCCGGTCGGCTCCCGGGAGTTCTACGACGAGGCCGAGCGGCTCGGCGTCCGGGCGGTCCGGATGCTCGTGGACGCCGACCGGGCCGGGATGCGCACGATCGCCGGACTGATCGAGGCGGGGAAGCTGCGCGCCACGATCGCCGGGACGTTCCCGCTGGCCGACGCCGCCGAGGCGCACCGGCTCGGCGACACCGGCCGGACCACCGGGAAGCTGGTCCTGACGGTCGACTGACGCACGGGAGCGGAAGGCTGGTCCGGGCCTGGGCCCGGACCGGCGTCCGGTCGTAGCAGGCGGGCCCGGGCCGGCCTCCGGTCAGAACGTGAGCACGGGCTTGATGGTCTTGCCCGAGGTCATGTCCCGCACCGCCCGGTCGATGTCCGCGAAGGCGTACGTCCCGATCAGGCGGTCCAGCGGGAGCCGCCCCTCCTTGACCAGCTTCACGAGGGCCGGGATGAAGGTCTGCGTCTCGCTGTCGCCGAGAGTGAGGCCGACGATCCGCTTGCCGCCGAGCAACCCGTTGACGTCGAGAGAGACCTCGCTGCCGAACGGCGGGGCCCCCACGACGACCAGGGTGCCGCGGGCGGCGAGCGCGTCGACGCCCTGGCGCAGGACGGCTGTACTGCCCGTGGTCTCCACGATCCCGTCGGCGCCCCGGCCGCCGGTGATCTCGGCGATCGCGTCACCGAGGGCGCTCTGCCCGGCGTCCACGGTGTGGGTGGCGCCCAACTCCCGGGCCAGTTCGAGGCGTTCGGCGACCTTGTCGACGGCGATGATCGTGGTGGCCGGAGTGAGGGCGGCCGCCATCACCGCCGAGAGGCCGACGGCTCCGGCACCGAGGACGACGATCGCGGAGCCGGTCGTCGGCTTCAGCACGTTCCACACCGCGCCGACGCCGGTCTGCACCCCGCAGCCCAGGGGGGCGACCGACTCCAGCGGCACCTCCGGGTCGACCTTCACCAGGCTGCGCTCATCCACCAGCGCCCGCTCGGCGAAGGAGGACTGACCGAAGAAGTGGCCGCCGAGGGGCTCACCGTCCCGGCTGATGGTGCTGGTGCCGTCGGCCCGTCGGCCGCCGAGCAGGTTCATGGGCAGCCAGGTGGCGCAGTAGGCGGGGTGGCCGCCGTGGCAGTTGCGGCACGCGCCGCAGGAGGTGAAGGACAGCACGACATGGTCGCCGGGGGCCACGCCGGTGACGGCGGAGCCGACCGCCTCCACGACGCCCGCGCCCTCGTGGCCGAGGACTCCGGGCAGCGGGAACGGCAGCCCGCCGCTCGCCACGCCGAGGTCGGTGTGACACAGCCCGGTCGCCACCAGCCGGACGACCGCCTCGTGCGGGCCGGGCTCGTCGAGGACGACCTCGGAGAGGGTGAAGGGCGCTCCGGCGGACTCGACGACGGCGGCGCGTGTGGTGATGGACATCGGTTCGACTCCCCTTGTTCTGGCGGCGCGCTCAGTCGAGCGAGACGACGACGGACTTGACCTTGGTGTAGGAGGCGAGCGCCTCGGGGCCGTACTCGCGGCCGAATCCGGAGTCCTTGACGCCGCCGAACGGGACGGCGGGGTCGAGCATCGCCCAGTCGTTGACCCAGACGATGCCGGCCTGGAGCCGGTCGGCGATCCGGTGGGCGCGGGCGAGGTTGCCGGTCTGGACGCCCGAAGCCAGGCCGTACGGCGTGGAGTTGGCGAGGGCGACCGCCTCGTCCTCGGTGTCGAAGGGCTGCACGGTCAGGACCGGGCCGAAGATCTCCTCCTGGACGACCCGGGAGTCGTTGGGGAGGTCGGCGATGACGGTGGGCTTGTAGTAGTAGCCGCCGTCGAGGTCGAGGCGCTCCCCGCCGCAGACGATCCGGCCGCCCTCCTTACGGGCGAGGGCGACGTACTCCTCGACCTTGCGCAGGTGCTTCTCCCCCGCCATCGGGCCGACGACGGTCTCCACCGCGCGCGGGTCGCCGACGGGCACGCCCGGGACGGCCTCGGCGAGGATGTTCAGCAGGGTGCTGTAGACCGGGCGGGCCACCAGCAGACGCGGGCCGCCCATGCAGAACTGGCCGGTGTTGAAGACGAATCCCTTGATGACCGCGCCGACGGCCTTCTCCAGGTCGGCGTCCTCGAAGACGAGGTGCGCGGCGTTGCCGCCGAGTTCCATGGTGACCGGCTTGAGGTTCTCGCCGGCGATGCTCGCGGCACGGCGGCCGACCGCGGTGGAGCCGGTGAAGGCGACCTTGTCGACGCCGGGGTGGCGCAGCAGCGCCTCGCCGGCCACCGGGCCGGTGCCGGTGACGACGTTGACGACACCGTCGGGCACGCCGGCCCGCTGGAACAGTCCGGCCATGTACAGGGCGCTGAGCGGGGTCTCGTCGGCGGGCTTGTGGACCACCGTGTTGCCGGTGGCGAGCGCCGGGGCGAGCTTCGAACCGGCGAGGATCAGCGGGAAGTTGAACGGGGTGATCGCGGCGACGACACCGATCGGTCCGCGCCTGGTGTAGGCGAGGGCGTTCATCGGGGTGTCGCGGTTGCCGCCCTCCAGGGAGAAGGCGAGGGTGGCGTAGTACTCGTAGTCGTTGGCCGCGTTGGTCACGTCGACGGCGTGGGCCAGGGTGATCGGCTTGCCGACGTCGAGGCTCTCCAGCCGGGCGATCTCGTCGGCCTCCTCGCGGATCAGCCGGGCCACGCGGAGCAGGACGCGGCCGCGCTCCCGGCCGCTGAGCCCGGACCAGCGGCCGGAGTCGAAGGCTTCGCGGGCGGCGCGTACGGCCGCGTCGACATCGGCGGAGCCCGCCTCCGCGACGGTGGTGACGACCGTGCCCCGGGACGGGTCGACCACCTCGGTCCGGCCTCCGTCCGCGGCATCGCGCCACTGCCCGCCGATGAACAGTCGACCGGGGTCGATCTCGAAGGTGGTCATCCCCACTCCTCAGCATCGTCGCCAAGATTTCAACTAACAGGATTCCTGTTGGTCCGCAGTCTCATTACGGACAGGTTTCCTGTCAATGGTCTACGCTCGGACTCATGGCCGGCACCCAGACGAGCGACGCAGCTCCCGCACCTCAGCCCCAGCGGACACCCCCGTCCCTGCTCTACATGGTGAAGCAGGTGGAGCTGGTGGTGCGATCCCGTCTGGACGATCTCGTCAAGCCGTCCGGAATCACCGCCCTCCAGTACACGGCCCTCACCGTCCTGGAGCGGCACGACGGGCTGTCCGCCGCCCAGCTGGCCCGGGACTCGTTCGTCACCGCCCAGTCCATCGCCGATCTGGTGCGTTCCCTGGAGACCCGGGGGCTGATCCGCCGGGAGCGCAATCCGCACAACCGGCGGGAGCTGCTGATCCTGCTGACCGGGGAGGGACGGGAGCTGCTGGAGCAGTGCGCGGGGCCGGTGCGGGAACTGGAGGAGCGGATGATACGAGAGCTGACCGCGCACCAGACCGAGCAGTTGCGCACCGCCCTGACCAAGGCATGGCAGGCTCTGTCGTAACCCTTCGCTCACGGCGTGAGAGAAACCGAAAAACTGGGCCGAGACACGGCCTCATTTCGAAGACATATGTCAATCGAACATGCTGAAATTCACTCCATCGGGGGTACCTTGCTGGAGCGGGGAACTGCTGTGCACTCCCCCGCCGTTGGAGGCTCCCGACCGGTGGAGCGGGTTGGAGGCGATGTCGTCGTGCAGCAGGAACCCGCCACGGACACCCCGCACCTGCGGGTCACGCAGGACCGCGGGTACACGGTGCTGGAGTTCCACGGCGAGATCGACATCGTCGCGGCGACGGAGATCGCCACCTGGCTCGACGACGCCACCAAGGGCCCGGCCCCGCGGATCGTGATCGACCTGACGCCGATCGAGTTCTTCGACTGCTCCGGGCTGCGCCTGCTCTACCGGGCCCGTGCCCGCGTCCTGGACCGGGGCGGGCATCTGCAGCTGGTCTGCACCCACCCCCTGACTCTGCGCGTCCTGCGGGCCACGGGGCTGTCCCGGCTGCTGCCGCCGCTGACGACGCTGGACGCGGCCCTGGGCAGGCCCGAGGCCACGTCCGGCTCGTTATGACGGCGCTCCGACGCGCCTCCCTCATCGATCCCGACGCGCCTCCCCTCGTCGATCCCGCCGTGCCCCCTCGTCGATCCCGACGGGCCCTACCTCATGATCCTCGTGACCTGGCCCGCCCCGACCGTCCGCCCGCCCTCGCGGATGGCGAACTTCAGCCCTTCCTCCATGGCGATCGGCTGGATCAGCTCCACCGTCATCGTGGTGTTGTCGCCCGGCATGACCATCTCGGTGCCCTCGGGCAGCGTCACCACGCCCGTCACGTCGGTCGTACGGAAGTAGAACTGCGGGCGGTAGTTGTGGAAGAACGGCGTATGCCGACCGCCCTCGTCCTTGGACAGGATGTACGCCCGCGCCTCGAACCGCGTGTGCGGGGTGACCGAGCCCGGTTTGATCACCACCTGGCCGCGCTCCACCTCCTCCCGTTTGATCCCCCGCAGCAGCAGGCCGACGTTCTCCCCGGCCCGGCCCTCGTCGAGCAGCTTGCGGAACATCTCCACACCGGTGACCGTGGTCTTCGTCTTCTGCTCGTGGATGCCGATGATCTCGACCTCGCTGTTGACCCGGAGCGTGCCGCGCTCGATGCGGCCGGTGACGACCGTGCCGCGTCCCGTGATGGTGAAGACGTCCTCGATCGGCATCAGGAACGGCCGGTCGACGTCCCGCTCCGGCTCGGGCACGGCCTCGTCGACCGCGTCCAGCAGGTCCAGCACCGACTGCGTCCACCGGGGGTCGCCCTCCAGCGCCCGCAGCGCGGAGACCCGCACCACCGGGACCTCGTCGCCGGGGAACTCGTACTCGGTGAGCAGCTCGCGCACCTCCAGTTCCACCAGCTCCAGGATCTCCTCGTCGTCGACCATGTCCGTCTTGTTGAGGGCGACGACGATGTACGGCACCCCGACCTGCCGGGCCAGCAGGACATGCTCCTTGGTCTGCGGCATCGGCCCGTCGGTGCCGGCGACGACCAGGATCGCGCCGTCCATCTGGGCCGCGCCGGTGATCATGTTCTTGATGTAGTCGGCGTGCCCGGGGCAGTCCACGTGCGCGTAGTGCCGGCGCTCCGTCTGGTACTCGACGTGCGCGATGGAGATCGTGATGCCGCGCTGCCGCTCCTCGGGCGCCTTGTCGATCTGGTCGAACGGGGTGAAGGGGTTGAGCTGGGGGAACTTGTCGTGCAGCACCTTGGTGATGGCTGCCGTGAGGGTCGTCTTGCCGTGGTCGATGTGCCCGATGGTGCCGATGTTGACGTGTGGTTTGGTCCGCTCGAACTTCGCCTTCGCCACTGCGAGCCCTCCCTGGTCACATGGGTGACGACGTGCGCGTTTCCACTCCTTCCTGTCTATTCGCTGCGCGCCGCGTCGAACAGGGCGCTGACGGACTCACCGTTGTGAATCCGGCGCACGGCCTCGGCCAGTGCCGGGGCGATGGACAGGATCCGCAGCTTGTCGGTGTGCTCCTCGGCCGGTACTGGCACGGTGTTGGTGCACACGATCTCCAGGACGTCCGGCTGCTCGCTGAGCCGTTTGAGGGCGCCGGACGCGAACAGCCCGTGGGTGCACGCCACCCGGATCGAGCTGGGCCCCGACTCCCGGAGCCGGTCGAGGAGTTCGAGGACCGTGCTGCCCTTGGCGATCTCGTCGTCCAGGACGATGACGTCCCGCCCGGCGACCTCGCCGATCACGGCGCTGATGCTGACCCGGTCGTCGGCGTAGCGCTGTTTGGCGCCGGCCGCCACCTGGGCGCCGATCATGCGGGCGAAGGCGGCGGCCTCCTTGGCGTTGCCGAGGTCGGGCGAGACGACGGTGGTGCGGGTGAGGTCGTAGCGGCGGAAGTGGGCGGCCAGCTCGCGGCGGGCGTGCAGATGGTCGACGGGGACCGAGAAGAAGCCGTGCACCTGCGGGGAGTGCAGGGTCATGGCGAGGACGCGGTGGACGCCGGCCGCCTCCATCAGGTCGGCGACCAGCCGGCCGCCCAGGGAGATACGGGGCGCGTCCTTCTTGTCGGAGCGGGCGTAGGAGTAGTGCGGCATGACGACCGTGATCCGGCCCGCGGAGGCCCCGCGGGCCGCGTCGCACATCATCAGCAGCTCGACGAGGTGCTCCTGCACGGGCCGGACCAGGGGCTGCACCAGGAAGACGTCCCGTTCCCGGCAGTTGGCCTGGAGCTGCACCTCCAGACAGTCGTTGGCGAACCGGCTGACGCGGGTGGGACTCAGGGGCACGCCGAGGTGGGCGCAGACCTCGGCGGCCAGCTCGGGGTGGGCACTGCCGCTGAACACGGAGATGTCTCGCACGATCGGCTCCTCGCTGACCATGTCCGGCTGGAGACGGGATCTCTCATGCTACGGACCGCGTCCGTTTCGCCCACCCGCAGGAACCGGGGGATCCGCTTTCAGGTGTCCTGGAATCCGTGAGTCCGGACAGCTCTGAGTCCGGGAAGCCGTGCGTCCGGGAGAGCGCGAGTCCGGGGATCCGCGTCACGAGTCCAGGAACCCGGTGACCGCCCGCCGGGACACCCCGGGCCGCTCGACGTCGACCAGATGCCCCGCGTCGGGCACGGTCAGCAGGGTGGCGTCCGGCAGGACCTCGGTGTACTCGCGGGCGATGCCGGGGTTCTCGTAGTCGCACTCGCCGCGCACCACCAGCACCGGCACCCGCACGCGGCGCAGGGCGGGCCGCGGGTCGGGGACGGTGAGCTGGTCGGCGGTGGTGAGCTGGTTGGCGTAGCAGCCGGGCAGCGAGGCGGGCAGGTCGGGCAGCGTGCGGCCGGGGTGGCAAGTGGCCGCCGGGGCCGCTACGGCCAGCAGCCGGGCGAAGACGGGGTCGATCTCGGCGTCCGGGACCAGGGCGTGGGCGGCGCGCGGGTCCGCCTCCATCGGCAGCGCCCAGGCGGCCAGCCGGGGACTGGCCTCCAGTTCGTCGATCGCGCGCTGCTGGGCGGGGGTGAGCCGGTCCCAGAAGTCGCCCTCGTCGCGGTCCTGCCAGGCCGGGGCCCACAGCACGCCGGGCGAGGTCGGGACCATGCGCTCCACGCGGTCCGGGTGGTCCGCGAGGTACTCCGCGGCGCGCGTGGCGCCCCAGGAGGCGCCGAGAAGGATCACCCGTTCGGCGCCGATCCGCTGCCGTACGGCCTCCAGGTCGGCGACCTGCCGGGCGACGGTGTAGCCGGTCGGATCGGCCGATCGGGTGGAGCGGCCGGAGCCGAGCTGGTCGTAGGACCAGACGTCGTGACCGCGCGCGGCCAGCTGCCGCTCCAGCGGGTCGGGGCCGTCGCCGGGGGTGCCGGGCCCGCCGTGCAGCACGATCACCGGGGCGCGCTTCACCCCTTCGGCCGGCAGACGGGTGTAGGCGAGGCGGGAGCCGGTCGGCAGCGTCCAGTAGCCGGTGGGCCGCGCGCGGGGCCGGGGCGGGGGCTCGTCGAGCGGCCGGAGCACCGTGGCCCAGGCCGCGACGGAGGTGGCCGGCAGGATGGAACGGGGACCGCGCGATCCGGGAGGGGACCGCATGATCCGGGTCCTGCCGGCCGACGACGAGGAGCTGATGCGGGCGGGGCTGCGGATGATGCCGCGGACCCAGCCCGACCTGACCGTCGTCGGGGAGGCCGCGGACGGGCGGGAGGCGGTGCGGCTGGCGTCCGCCCTCGCGCCCGACGTGGTCCTCATGGACGTACGCATGCCCGTGCTGGACGGGGTGGCCGCGACCCGGGCGATCACGGACGGCGGGGATGGCGGGGACGGCGGGGACGGCGCGCCCAAGGTGCTGATCCTGACCACGTTCGAGCTGGACGCGTACGTGTTCGCGGCCGTCCGGGCGGGGCGGCCGGGTTCCTGCTCAAGCGCAGTCCGCCGGAGGTCCTGATCGACGGCATCCGCACGCTCGCGGCGGGCGACGCGCTGCTCGGGCCGTCCGTCACCCGTCGGCTGCTCGCCGAGTTCGCCCGCGCCACGCCCGCCCCGCCGGCGCCGGAGACGGCCCGGCGGCTGTCCCGGCTGACCGGGCGCGAGCACGCGGTGCTGCTGCTCCTGGGCCGGGGTCTGTCCAACGCGGAGATCGCGGGGCGGCTGCACATCGGTGAGGCCACGGTGAAGACGCATGTCGGGCGAGTGCTGGAGAAGCTGGGGCTGCGGGACCGGGTGCACGCGGTCGTCTTCGCCTTCGACCACGGGCTGGTGCGGCCGGGCGGCGGGCGACCTCCGGACACCGAACTGTCACAGGTCCTCAACAACACGGTCTGGTACGGGAATTGGCGGGAATCCGGTCAGTAGGAAGGAGGGCCGTCGACATGACGACTCCCATCAAGCGCCTCCCCGCGCGCCTGCCCGGCTGGGCCAAGGTGCTCACCGCTGTCGTGGTCGTGCTCGTGGTGATGTTCGCCGGGATCAGGCTCAGCCTGCTGCCCGGTCTGCGTGACTTCTTCGGCACGGAGACCCACGACCGTTCCGGCCCCGCGCTGCTCAAGTCCATCCAGGACATGAGCCGTTACGAGGCCGCCTCCGGCAACTTCCAGGTCGTCGTGGACCTGGAGAAGGACGCCAAGTACCTGCCCGACGCGCTCCGCGGCACCCGCACCCTCTACGTCGGCGCGGGCACGGTGGACGCCTACGTGGACCTCGGCCAGGTCGGCGACGACGACGTGACGGTCGACGCCGACCGCACGACGGCGGCACTGCGGCTGCCGCACGCCCGGCTCGGCACACCGGCCCTCGACCCCGACCGCTCCTACGCGGTCTCCAAGCAGCGCGGTCTCCTCGACCGCCTCGGCGACCTGTTCTCGGACAATCCCAACGGCGAGCAGGCCGTGCAGAAGCTCGCCGTGCGGCACATCGGCGACGCGGCGAAGGACAGCGAGCTGACCGCCCGCGCCGAGACCAACACCACCGACATGCTGGAGGGGCTGCTGCACTCCCTGGGCTTCGAGGAGGTGACCGTGTCGTACGGCACCTGACGGCCCGCATCCTCCGGCCGAACGCGGGTAACCGTCCTACGACGCAGGACAGTTGAAGACTGGAGGACCGCATGGCCCGGGGAGCCCCAAGTCCACGCACCATGTTCCGCCTGCGCACCGCCAAGAAGGACGACCCGCCCGAGCCCGCCGCCGCACCGCCCAAGGCGGCGGGCGCCACCAAGAAGCCGAGGTCCGCGGGCGCCACCAAAAAGCCGAAGTCCGCGAGCCCCACCGATAAGCCGAAGTCCGCGGGTGCCACCAAACCCAAGTCCGCGGCCCCGGCGAAACCGAAGCCCGCCGCCGCGGGGAAGGGCGGGCCGGCGCGGACCGGGCCCCGGCCGCTGCCCTTCCCCCTCCGGCTGCTGGCCATGCTCTTCGCGTTCGCCTTCATGGTGGCGTTCGCGGTCGTGCTGGCGCGGCTCACCCTGGAGCCGTCGCCCGCCTCCGAGGAACTGGTGCACTCCAACCTGCGGCCGGGCGACTCGCTGCGGGCCTATCTGGACCAGCCCGCGCTGCGTGACGCGGTCAAGCAGATCGGCGGGAACGTGCTGCTCGGGGTGCCGTTCGGCGTTCTGGTGCCGGTCGTCGCACCCCGGGCGCGCGGTCTGCTGGGGGTCCTGCTGCTGACGGCTTCCGTGATGCTGCTGGTGGAGTTCGCCCAGGGCGCGCTGGTCACCGGGCGCGCCTTCGACATCGATGACGTCATCCTCAACACCACGGGCGCGCTGATCGGTTGGCTGCTGCTCGGCCGGCGCGTGAGCCGCGCGGTGCACTCCCGTGAGAAGCGGTCCTGAGGACCTCTCCGGGCCCTAGCGGGGCTTCCAGGTGTAGCGGTCGCCGCCCACCCAGCGCACCACGTCCGGATCGTCGAGGTCGTGGACGGTGATGCCGAACGCGGCGGCCGTCTCCAGGACGTCGGTGACGGCCCGTGCCGCACCGACGACTTCACCGTCGATTTCCACGATCCGGAACGGAGGCGTGCCCGGCTGCACCCCGAGCACCATGATCCGTGGATGGGAGATATAGGGGCTCGCGACTTCGGTCATGTTTAGAGGGTAAAGCGGAACCGGCTGGTGCGAATCATCTGATTTCCTCCCACCTCGCCCCCCCCGGGTCGCGGGTGGGCGAGGTGCGGCCGCGGCGGGGCTGGGGTTCCCTGGAGCCAGGAGGTGGCGATGGACCCCGTCGAGGCCCTGGACCGGATCGCCTTCCTGCTGGAGCGGTCGCTGGCGCCGACGTACCGCGTCCGGGCCTTCCGTACGGCGGCCCGGGTGCTGGCGGGGCTGCCCGACGGCGAGGTCGGGGAGCGGGCGCGGGCCGGGACGCTGGAGTCGCTGAAGGGCGTGGGCCCGAAGACCGCCCAGGTGGTGCGTGAGGCGCTGGCCGGCGAGACGCCGGCCTATCTGCGCGGGCTGGAGGAGGAGGCCGGGCGGCCGCTCACGGACGGATCGGGCAAGGAGCTGCGGGCGCTGCTGCGCGGGGACTGCCATCTCCACTCCGACTGGTCGGACGGCGGCAGCCCGATCGAGGAGATGGGCCGGACGGCGGCCGCGCTCGGCCACGAGTGGGCCGTCCTGACCGACCACTCGCCCCGGCTGACGGTGGCCCGCGGGCTGTCGCCGGAGCGGCTGCGCAGCCAACTGGAGGCGGTCGAGGAGCTGAACGCGGCCTGGGCGCCGTTCCGGCTGCTCACCGGCATCGAGTGCGACATCCTCGACGACGGCACCCTCGACCAGGAGCCGGAGCTGCTGGAGCGGCTCGACGTGGTGGTCGTCTCCGTGCACTCCAAGCTGCGGATGGACGCCCGCGCGATGACCCGGCGCATGGTGACGGCGGTACGCGATCCGCACGCGGACATCCTCGGCCACTGCACCGGGCGCCTGAGGGGCGAGCGGGGCCGGCCGGAGTCGCGGTTCGACGCGGACGAGGTGTTCGCGGCGTGCGCCGAGTCCGGTACGGCGGTGGAGATCAACAGCCGGCCCGAGCGGCTCGACCCGCCGCGCCGGCTGCTGCGCCGGGCCGTGGCGGCGGGCG
This sequence comes from Streptomyces sp. NPDC041784, assembly GCF_055591025.1. NCBI lineage: Bacteria > Bacillati > Actinomycetota > Actinomycetes > Kitasatosporales > Streptomycetaceae > Streptomyces > Streptomyces sp. NPDC041784. The sequence goes on along the minus strand of NZ_JBVJAB010000019.1, from coordinate 60,555 downwards.
TGCTGTTCTCGGTCGACACCGACGCGCACGCGCCGGGCCAGCTGGACTGGCAGATCCTCGGCTGCGCGCGGGCCGAGGAGTGCGAGGTACCCGCCGAACGGGTGGTGACCACCTGGCCGGTGGACCGGCTGCTGGACTGGGCGGGCGCGTGACCCACATCACCGCGCAGAGGGGCGGGGCCAGGGAACACCCCCCGGTAGTTTCCCGTTGAACGGTCCGTGGGTGTGGATGGGACAGTGTCCCCGGGCCTCACCTTTTGCCCACAGGGACGATCGTTCGGCTGAAGCCCTGTGGAGCCTTTCGCCGAGAGGCGACCGCCATCCGCACCCACACCTTCGACCGCCCCGACCGTGATCCCCCGTCCGGTCGGGGCTTTTTCATGCCCGGGGCGGCGCTTGACTTGGAGAGCACTCCAATTCATAGCGTTCCGGATATGAGCAACAGCGACACCCCACAGCACAAGATCGGCTCGGGCTTCGACGCCACGAGCACCGCCGACGACGTCCTGCGGGGCATCGACCTGACCGGGACACTGGCGATCGTCACGGGCGGCTACTCCGGCCTCGGGCTGGAGACCACGCGCGCGCTCACCCGGGCCGGCGCCCGGGTCGTCGTCCCCGCGCGCCGCCCCGACACCGCCCGGGAGGCGCTGGACGGCGTCGAGGGCGTCGAGGTGGACGCGCTGGACCTCGGCGACCTGGACAGCGTGCGCGCATTCGCCGACCGCTTCCTCGCCACGGACCGCGCGGTCGACCTCGTCATCGACAACGCCGGGATCATGGCCTGCCCGGAGACCCGGGTGGGGCCCGGCTGGGAGGCGCAGTTCGCGACGAACCACCTCGGTCACTTCGCGCTCGTCAACCGGCTGTGGCCGGCCATCGAGCCCGGCGGCGCCCGGGTCGTGTCCGTGTCCTCGCGCGGCCACCACTTCTCGGGCATGCGCTGGAACGACGTCCAATGGGAGCACGGCTACGACAAGTGGGAGGCGTACGGGCAGGCCAAGACGGCGAACGTGCTGTTCGCCGTGCACCTGGACCGGCTGGCCCGGGACCGCGGCGTACGGGCCTTCGCACTGCACCCCGGCGGCATCCTCACGCCCCTCCAGCGGCATCTGTCCCAGGAGGAGATGGTGGCGAACGGCTGGATCGACGAGGACGGCAACCTGATCCCGCAGCCGGGCTTCAAGACCCCGGAGCAGGGCGCGGCCACCCAGGTGTGGGCGGCGGCCTCCCCGCAGCTGGACGGGATGGGCGGGGTCTACCTGGAGGACTGCGACATCGCCGAGCCCGCCCCCGCGGACGGCACCCGGGTCGGCGTGAAGTCCTGGGCGACGGACCCGGAACAGGCCGCCCGGCTCTGGGACCTGTCGGCGGACCTGACGGGTGTGAACGCGTTCGCGTAGGAGACCCCCCGCAAGGCAGCGGGAGCCGGCTCTTGTCACCAGCCGTCGATCGCCCGCACGACCCGAGCGGCCACGGTGTCGGACACGGCCGCCTGAAGCCAGCCGGGCCCCGGGGAGCCGGGGCGCCCTGACCAGTGGTCCAGCGCGTCCTCCCGCAGTTCGAGGAGCGCCCGCCCCCGGTCCACCGGGGGCGGGACGAGCCGTCCGGGAGCCGCCCGGGCGTGTTCCTCCCACCGGTCCTGCCAGCACTCGACCGTCCAGCCGGGCCAGCGCGCCCCCATCTCCCCGGCCTCCGCCACCGCCCCCAGCGTCCACCACCCGACCCGCCGGCGCTCCGGGTCGACATGGAGACCCGCCTGAGCGGCCACCGTGCAACGCCCGTGGTCGTGTGCCCCCACGAGCCGGTCGAGCAGGGCCGGGCCCTCGACCACCGGATGGTCGTTGATCGCCGCCAGCAGGTGACAGCGACGGGCGCCGACCGTGACGACGGCGACGAACGGGTCGCGTTCCAGCAACTCCTCGTCGTCGGGGTCGAGGAGCGGTGCCGCGCACACCCTGCGATCCGTCTCGCGGACCGCGTACGGGTCCAGCCCCAGGTGGCTGCGGAGGTCGGCCGGGCCGTCGAAGGTCCACCGCAGTTCCCAGCCCGGCCAGGCGCGGGCGATGCGCTCGCGGGTGACGGCCCGGTGCCGGAACTCCGTGACCGGGCCCTCGGTCGCGAAGAACAGCAGCACGCGTCGGCGGAGGTCGAACAGGGCCGCCGCCTCGCACTGCCCGTCGCCGCGCCACCGGCCCTCCACCCGCGAGCGGGCGCGGACGGCCGGCAGGACGACGTCCGGGCCGGCCAGCAGGTCGAGATCGAGGCCCACCGCCCCGAAGCGCGCCTCGTAGATCTCGTGCGCGCCGTCCTCGGGCACCACGGCGTACACCGCCCATTCAGCCATACGGCCGATGATCGCAGCGGGGGCGGTGGGGGTGCCCGTCGTTTTCGGCTCAGTCCGGGGATTCGTCCGGTACGGGCCGGTCGGGGTGGACGCCGGGCGCGTGCGGGGCGCCCCGCCGGCCGGCGCCGGCCTCGTCGGTGTCGGGGGTGTCGGTGTCGGGGGTGCCGTCCCCTTCCGTCGGGTCGGGCTCGTCGACGTCCCACGGGTCGTCACCCGCGCCCGCCTGCTGGTCCGGCAGATCGCGCGGCAGCGGCGAGCCGTGCTCGCCGGCGCCCTCGTCGCGGTGGTCGGCCACGGCCTGCTCCCTTCCCCGGTCGTCCTGCGATGGTCCCGGTCGTACTGCGGCGGTCCCGGTCGTCCTGCGGCGGTCCCGGTCGTCCTGCTGTGGGCGGGTACCTCCCCCGCTCCCGGCGAAACGTCGGCGGCGAAAGATCAGCGGCGGGACGTCAGTGCGGGGCGCGTTCCTCCAGGGCGGTGCGCCAGGCGGGCTCCGGGCCGGTGGGGAGCGGCTCGGGACGGCGGCCGCCGCGCGAGAAGAAGTCGGCGAGCGGCAGGATCGCCGCGCCCACGGTGACCGCGTCGGGACCGAGCCGGCCCAACTCCACGGTGACCTTCTCGGCGGGATGGCGCAACGCGTACGCGGCGGCGTGCCGGCGTACGGCGGGCAGGAAGCGCGCGCCGAGTTCCAGGCCCGCCCAGCCGCCGATGAGGATCCGCTCGGGCTGGAAGAGGTTGATCAGGTCGGAGAGGCCGGCGCCGAGGTACTCGGCGGTCTCGTCCAGGACGGCGAGCGCGACGGCGTCGGGCTCGGTGCCGTCGGCCGGGTGGGCGGCGGCCAGCATCGCGCTGAGGGCGGTCTCCTCGTCGGTGCCCCGCGGCGGCCGGCCGCCCTCCTCGCGCCAGCGGTCGAGGAGCGCCTCCGCGCCCGCGTACGCCTCCAGACAGCCGAGGGCGCCGCAGCGGCAGCGGCGGCCGCGCACCCGTACCGTCAGATGCCCCCACTCCACGGCCCGGCCCTGCTCCACCTCAGGGGTGACCAGGCTCGCGCCGACACCGGAGCCGAAGAGGACGACGACGGCGTTGCGGGCGCCGCGTCCGCCGCCGAACCACATCTCGGCCTGGCCGAGGGTCTTGGCGCCGTTGTCGATGAAGTACGGCACGGTGGCGGGGAGCGGCGAGCCCTCGCGCAGCAGGGCCTCCAGCGGGACGGCGTCCCAGCCGATGGTCTGGCCGTGCACGACCGCGCCCCGGTCGGGCGTGTGCTCGACGATGCCGGGGACGCCGATGCCCACACCCAGCAGCCGTTCGGGCGCGATGTCCGCCGCCGCGAGGACCTCGGCGACGCCCTCCCGGATGTGCCCGACGATCCCCTCGACCTCGTACCGCCGCTGCTCCAACGGGCGTTCGACGCGGGCGAGTTCGGTGAGGGTAAGGTCGAACAGCTCGATCCGCACCCGGGTCTCGCCGACGTCCACGCCGATCATGTGGCCGCTGGCCGGAGCCACCCTGAGCAGGATCCGGGGGCGGCCGCCGTCGGAGTCGACGCTGCCGGCCTCCTCCACCAGTCCGTCGGCCACCAGATCGGCGACGACGTTGCTGATCGAGCCGGAGCTGAGCCCGGTGGCCGGACCCAGCTCGAACCGGCTGAGGGGTCCGTCGAAATAGAGCCGTTGCAGTACGGCCGTACGGTTGGCCCGCCTGAGATCGCGTACCGTGCGACCGTTCCGCCCCGTCATGTCGCTCCCTTCGCACCCTGCCCGACCTGCAACATACCGCCGCGGACAGGTCGGGCGCGAGATTCCTCCAACCCTTAGTTCACGATGTGAGCTAAGCGACCCGGGACGCGGCCCGCGACGTACGCGTCCGCGGCGCACCGTCCGGCCGCGATCACCCCCTCGGGCCACGCCTCGGCGGCCCCGCCGTCGGCGCCGGGCGCGCGGTCCCGGAACAGGGTACGGAACAGGCCCCACCGCGTCGGCGTCGGTGCGGCAACGTGCCGCCCCACCCCTGTTCGCCGTCATTACTCTGAGCCGATGACCACCACTGCGCACGTGCTGTCGATCGCGCTGGACGAGACGTCGGACCCGCCCCTGCGACCGCTGCCCGCGAGCGTCGCGGAGCTGCTCGCGGAGGTGGGGGCGCCACCGCGGCTGGTCGCGCATCTGCGGGCCGTGCACGACGTCGCCGCACAACTCGTCGAGTGGGCCGACGGGCACTGCCCGGGGCTGGCGGTGGACCGGGAGGCGGTGCTGTTCGGCGCGGCCACGCACGACATCGGGAAGGTCCTGCACCCCGGGGAACTGTCCGGGCCCGGCGCCCGGCACGAGGAGGCCGGGCGGGAACTGCTGCTGGCCCGCGGGGTGGCGGCCCGTCTGGCGCGCTTCGCGGGCGGCCACGCCACCTGGGACGCGCCGGGCGTCGGCGTCGAGGACCTGCTGGTGAGCCTGGCGGACAAGGTGTGGAAGAACAAGCGGGTACCCGGCCTCGAGGACCTGGTCGTGGCGGAACTGGCGCGCGCGGGCGGGCGGGCGGCCGGTCTGGGAGGAGTTCCTGGCCCTCGACACGTTCCTCACCGGCGTCGGGGAGGACGCGGACCGCAGGCTGGCCTGGCAGGCGGCGCATCCGGTCCACGGGTGAGGAACCGGACCAGGAGCGAGAAATCGGGCCACGGGTGAGGAACCGGGCCAGGAGCGAGGAATCGGGCCACAGATGAGGAACCGGGCCGTGCGAAATCGACTGGCTCCCGCCTCCTGCGGCTACCTACTCTAGGCCACAACCTAGACCTCCTAGGTTCCAGGCAGTCAGCATCCCCAGGAGCCCGCCATGAGGCCACTCGCCGAGCAGGACATCCGCACTTCCTTCGTCAACTGTTCCAAGGGCGAGGCCAAGCGCCTGCCCGTCCCCCGCGATCTCGACCGACTTCCCTGGGACGACCTGGACTTCCTCGGCTGGCATGATCCGGGCGCACCCGACCGCAGCTACCTGGTGGCCGAACGGCGGGGCCGGCTCGTGGGCGTGACCCTGCGCTTCCCCCAGTCGCGGCGCGGCCTCCCGCACCGCAGCATGTGCTCGCTCTGTCTGACCACCCACCCCGGCGGCGGGGTCTCGCTGATGACCGCCCGCAAGACCGGCGCGGCCGGCCGGGAGGGCAACTCCGTCGGCCTGTACATGTGCACCGACCTGGCCTGCTCCCTCTACGTGCGCGGCCGGAAGGTCCCGGACCGGGGCGGCCGCTTCGAGGAGAGCCTCACGCTGGAGGAGCAGATCGCCCGCACCACGGGCAACCTGTCCGCCTTCCTGGAGAAGCTGTACGAGGACAAGCCGCACGGCGACAAGCTGCACAGCGACAAGCCGTACGAGTGACTCAGCCGGCGTCCCGCAGCCGCGCCGCGTCCACCCGGTGGAGATGGATCAGCACGTCGTGGGTGGCGGCGAGGGCGATGTCGTAGGGCCCGTCGGGGTAGTCGGTGCCGATGCTGCGGGTCGGCCGGGCCGCCGCCAGCCAGGTACGGGCCGGTGCTTCGACGGACCGCAGGTCCACGGCGTAGTCCCGGTACCGCACCCGGTCGAGGGTCTCCTCGTTGCTGCCCGGCCCGGCCGGTCCCAGCGTCCAGCGCCGGATCGTCCCCTCGGGTCCGATGGCGTTGAACGCCCCCCGGTCGAAGGTCACGCCCACGCTGAGGTAGCCGGCGCCGAGGGCGTCACGCAGGAACGCGCCCTGTTCCTTCGGGTAGTGAGCCGGGTCGGCGGGCTCGTAGCCGATGTGCGTGTTGTGCGCGGAGAGCAGCACCTTGGTGCCGGTGTGCTCGCGCCACCACAGCACGTTGGCGGCCATCGCCTCGTCGCGGTAGCGCATGGCGGCGGCGAGCTGTGACGGTTCCTCGTAGTCGAAGGCGTACTGGCCGGCCGTACGGTCGATCGCGGTGGCGCTCCGCACGGCCCGGTCGTACGCCGCCCGGTCCGGGCCCGGGGTCTGCCGACGCAGCAGCTCCAGCGCCTGCCCGGTCCGCCGGGCCATCTCGGCGCGCTCGGCGTGGGGCCGGTTCAGGTACGCCTCGATGTAGGCGCCGGTGGCCACGGTGGGCCGCAGCTCCCGGTAGAGCCGGGCCAGCCGGGCGGACAGCTCGGGGTGGTGGCCGGCGACGTACGCGGTGACCTCGTCGTACACCTCGGGGCCGGTCCAGGCGATGTCGTCGCCCACGAACCGGACCGGGTCGTCGGGGTGGCGGACGTTGTACGCCCGCATCCACCGCACGAGCCGCAGGTACTCGGCGTTGTTCCACCACAGGTAGTCGCGCTGGAACTCCTCGCGCATGATGCGGGCCGGGTCGCCCTTGCCGTGCACCACGTAGTCGTCCAGGCGTACGCCCGTGCTCCAGGGGGCCTCCAGGGCGAAGGTGCGGAAGCCCTGCTCCTCGACCAGGTGGCGGAAGACGCGGTCCTTGAGGGTGAAGAAGTCGTGGGAGTTGTGGGTGGCCTCCCCCAGGCCGACGACCTCGGCGTCGCCGATCATCCGGTCCAGGGCGCGCAGATCGCCGTCCGCGCCGCCGGGTTCGACCGTGCGCAGGGGGTGGGCGGCGCGGTCCAGGGCCGCCACGACGGCACTCCGGTCGTCGGTGCCGACAGGGGCGGTCGAGGCGGCTGCTGCGGTCGAGGTGGCCGGGGCGGCGGCCGGGGCGGCGGCCGGGGCGGCCGACGCCGTCGCGACCGGGAGCGTTCCGAGCAGGGACAGCGCGATGCCGATGCTGATGCCGAGTCCGATCCGGTGATGTCTCATGGACCGAGCGTCGCGCCGGAAGCCCCGCCGGGACCATCCGGCGGTCCGCCGTCCGAGGGTGCCGGTGCCCGGAAGGTGATCACGGGGGATTCCCCCCGGCCCGGGAAGGCTGCACCCTGATACCGGCGAAACGTTCGAGCACGGTGGGGAAAGGGAACTGAACTGGGGATGGGAGATGTACGTGAGCGGGCCGCGCGGATCGTTCGGCGCCATCGGGAACCCGTGGTCGTCCAGGCCGTGCGGTCCACCGCCGCGGCGACGGTCGCCTATGTGGTGGCGCTCGAGCTGAGCACGGAACCGGCCCCGCTCACCGCGCCCCTGACCGCGCTGCTGGTCGTCCAGGTCACCCTGTTCGCCACGCTCACCAACGGCATCCGGCGGGTCAACTCGGTGGTGGCCGGCGTCCTGGTCGCCATCGCCTTCAGCCTGCTGGTGGGCCTGACCTGGTGGAGCCTCGCGCTGCTGATCATGGCCTCGCTGGCCGTGGGTCATCTGGTGCGGGTCGACGAGTACGTGCCCGAGGTGGCGATCAGCGCCATGCTGGTGCTCGGCGTGACCGCCGTCGGGGACACGGCCTGGGCCAGGGTGGTGGAGACGCTGATCGGCGCGGTCGTCGGTCTGAGCTGCAATCTGCTGCTGCCGCCGCCGGTGTGGGTGGAGGAGGCGGGCGAGTCGATCGAGGGGCTGGCGCGCCGGGTCCGGCAGCTGATGCTGCGGGTCGGGGAGGAGGCCTCCGGGCGTCCGGCGGTCGAGCAGGCGGCCGCCCGGCTGCACGAGGCGCGCCGACTGGACCACGACATCGTGGAGGTGGACGCGGCGCTGCGGCAGGCCGAGGACAGTCTGCGGCTCAACCCCCGGGTCCGCGAGGGCCTGCTGCACCGGGTGGTGCTGCGCACCGGTCTGGACACGCTGGAGATCTGCACGGTCGTCCTGCGGGTGCTGGCCCGCACCCTCACCGACCTCGCCAAGGAGCGGGAGCCGGAGCCGCTGTTCGCGCCCGAGATCGGCGAGGCCCTGGAGCGGCTGCTGTCGGAGATCGCGGACGCCGTGGTCAGCTTCGCCGTGCTGGTCACCACGCAGGTCAGTCTCAACGCGGACGCCGCCGAGAGCCGGCTCAGCGCGGAGCTGCGGCAGGCCGCGGCCACCCGGGACAAGCTCGCCCAGCTGCTGCTGGAGCGGCTCCAGCACGACGCCCGCCAGTGGCAGCTGCACGGCGCGGTGCTGACCGAGGTCAACCGGATCCTGGACGAGCTGGACACCGAGCACCGCTCCCACCGGCTGCTGGAGGAACTGGACCGGGTCTCGAGCGAGGAGCGTGAGCGGATGCCGGCGCTGTACCGGCTGCGGGAGCGGATCCGGGTGCCGGCCGTGCTGCGCCGGAACCGGTCCGCCGTCCCCCCTCGTCCCAGGTGACGTGCACGACGACGAGGGGAGCACCCGGATGGCCGAGACCGCCGTACGGATCGACGGGGACACGCTGCGGTTGCCGGGCGGGGTGGCGGTGCGGTTCGTGCGGACGCTGCGGCTGCCGGAGAGCGGCACGCACGCCCTGCCGCCCGGCCTCGGCACCTTCCCGGTCCGCCGGGTCTCGGACCACCGGGACACGGTGCCCGCCGACTGGCTGGCGCGCGGGGGTGTGATGGTGCCGGTGTACCTGCGCGAGGCCCTGTGGCTGAGCTTCGCGGGGTCCACCGAGCCGGCCGCGCTCCAGATCGGCGTGGGCAAGGTGTGCGCGGTGTCCGGGAAGCCCTGGAGCGACCGGCTCTCCCGCGACCCGCAGAACTACGTGGCGCTCCCCCGTCAGCCCTGGCTGGACGGCATCAACTCCGGGAAGGGCACCGTGCGCCAGTTCGTGGCGGTGCCGCTGGGCCTGGGCGCGACGGTGGAGGGCCAGGTCACCGGCGAGGAGGTCTTCGGCGGGGTCCAGCTCCAGTCGTTCCCGCTGAACGAGACCCGGCGCGCCGAGTGGCGGGAGGCGCGGCGCCGGCTCGCCCGGCCGGCCGCGTCCGGCGGGTACGGCGGGCCGCCGCCCGCGCCGGGTACGGCCCCGATGATGCCCGCCGCGGCCGCCGCTCCGGGGAGCGCGCCCCGGGCCCGGGCCGCCGCGGCGATGGGTCTCGGGGTGGGCGGTTCGATGCGGCAGGAGGTCTACCAGGACACCCGCCCGGTCACGGACTACTCGCAGGAGCCGGCCGGCCGGGTCTTCGTGCACCTGGTGACACCGCCGGAGTGGCGCCGTGTCACCGGCGAGGAGCCCCCGCCGTCCCCGGTGGACCGCGCCGCGTACACCAGGGCCGGACTGCCCTGGTACGACTACTACGACCACGACGCCGTGGACGTCGCCCCGTCCGACACCCTGTCCGCCGTCCAGCCGGTCGGCGAGTGGCTCGGTGACGACCTGGACCCGTGGCAGCCGCCCGCCCCCGGCCAGGTGCACCCGCTCAAGGACGCGCCGGGGAAGCCGGTGGAGGACGGCAACTGGTAGCCCTCCCCGGCCGTTCGCCGGTGGCCCTCCGCCGCGGTTGCCGGTGACCCTCCGCCGCGGTCGGCCACCGCTTCCCGCTTTTGCGTTCGACGGCCGTCGCACGACAAGGTGGCTGTCACGACGGGGGCGCGGGACGACGTGGGGTACGCACATGGACAGTGGGACGGAAGCGACAGAAGCGACAGGTGGCGGCTGGAGCAGGCGCCGGCTGATCGGTGTGCTCGGCGGCACGGCCGCGACGGCGGCACTGGCCGGGTGTGCCGGCGAGAGCGCCGCGCCCGAGGCGCGGGAGGCCGCGCCGTCCGGACAGCCGTCCGGATCCACCGTCCCGGGCCCCTCCGCCTCGCCGTCCGGCCCCCGGCCGCTCTACCTCGGCACCTACACCTCCGCCGAGGGCGGCGGCCGGGGTATCGGCGTCGCCACGTACGACCCGGCGTCGGGGCGGATCACCGCCGGCGGCACGATCACGGGTGTCCCGGACCCGTCGTATCTCGCGGTGCACCCGGACGGCGGCACGCTGTACGCGGTGAACGAGCGGGAGCGGGGCACGGTGACCGCCGTACGGCTGTCGGACCGCACGGTGCTGGGCAGCCGGGCGACGGGCGGGGCCCATCCCTGCCACCTCTCGGTGCATCCGGGCGGGCGCTGGCTGCTGAGCGCCGACTACGGTTCGGGCACGGTGGCCGTGCACCCGATCGACACCTCGGGGGCGCTGGGCGAGCGCACCGACCAGGTCACGCACCGCCGTCCCGCACCCGGCCCGGGTCAGGAGGGGCCGCACGCGCACCAGTTCGTCACGGCGCCGGACGGCGGGCATGTGCTGGCCGTCGACCTCGGCACGGACACGGTCTACAGCTACCGGCTGGACGAGCGGGCGGGGACGCTCACCGAGGTGGCGCAGGCGCACACCCGGGCGGGCGCCGGTCCGCGCCATCTGACGTTCCATCCCGGCGGCCGGTACGCCTATCTCGCCAACGAGACGGACGACACGGTCGCGGTCTGCGCCTACGACGACTCCACCGGCCGTCTCACGATCGGCGCACCGCAGTCCACGGGTGCGAAGGCGGACACCAACTATCCGGCGCAGCTGGCGGTCACACCGGACGGCGCCCACGCGTTCCTGGCGAACCGGGGCGACAACACGCTCGCCCGGTACGCGGTGGAGGCGGACGGGGCGCGGCTGCGGCTGCTGGGCACGGTGCCGGTGGAAGGGGACTTCCCGCGGCAGATCGCGCTCTCCCCGGACGGCGGTCTGCTGTTCGCGGCGAACCAGCGTTCCGGCACGGTCAGCGTCTTCCGGGTGGAGGGCTCCGACGGTGGACTGCGGCTCGCGGGCGAGCCGTTCGCGTCACCCGTCGCCGTCTGTGCGCTGCCGCTGTAGGGCGCGCGGGCAGGAGGCCGCGCTCGCCTGGCCGAGCAGGACGTGCATGCGCTCGGTGAGCTGCCCGACGTCGTCGGCGGGTGCGTGGAAGGGCAGGCGTACGTCGCCGTGGGCGCGGGCGCGCTCGATGCGCAGCGTCAGTCCGTGCCGGTCGACGGCGAGCGGCTGGACGCGGACGACGCCGTGCAGACTGTCGTGCCGGACGAGGCGGGTGAGCCGCTCGACGGCGTCGGGGTGGGCGTCGGCGAGATGGGTGAGCAGCTGGGCCTCGGCGGTGGCGAGCGGGTCGGGCGCGGCGGCCGCGAACTCGTCGAGGGCGACGACGACCGCGCCGGTGGGCTGTTTCAGCACGACGCGGGTGGCGTGGAAGGCGAGCCGGCCGTCCTCGGGGGTGAACCAGCCGGCGAGCCAGAGCCGGGCCCGGATACGGTTGCGGACGGGGACAGGCGCGACGTCGGCGAACTCCAGCACGGCGGAGGGCTCCCCGCGGGGCGCGCAGATCGCGGCCGTGAGCAGGGAGCTGTCGTCGGGCACGTGCAGGAGCACGTTGCCGTCCTCGTCGACGGTGTGCGCACCGACGAACTCCTCGCGTCCGCCGTCCGCGGTCACCGCGCAGGACCACGAGGCGGCCAGCACCGAGCGGGCCCGTTCGGCCGCGCCGGGCACGGCCGTCCAGCTGTGGCTGTCACCCATCCCAGAACCTCCTTAGGTAAGCCTTGCCTAACCTATCGGAGATCCGGGCGCGCGCCAACCATGGGGGCCACACTTGTCGGGCCGACGGTCAGTCGGACGGTGAGACGACCCCGAGCAACGCCCGTGCGCACAGGTCCCGCACCTGGTCCCGGGACAGGTCCGAGCGCCGCAGCCACTCCAGGCAGACCGCCGTGGTGAACGCCAGCCAGCCGCGCACCGCCAGCCGGACGTCGGGCCGTCGCTCGAAGAGGGGGCCGAACTCGGGGTCGGCGCCGAGGGCCGCCAGGATCTGTTCCTCCTGGGCAGCCAGCGCCCGCTGGTAGACGCGCCGCACGGTCTGGTCGCCGGCCGCGTCCGCGCGGTGGAAGGCGCGGTAGCCGTGGGCGTGGGTCTCGACGTACTTGAGATACGTGTCGAGGCCGGAGGCGAGTTGCCGGCGGACGGGGACGCCGGGGACCGCCGCCGTCATGCGCAGCATCCGCTCGCTCTCGCGCTCGACGACGGCCGCGAAGAAGTCCCGCTTCGTCGGGAAGTAGTGGTACAGCAGCCCGCGGGAGACCCCGGCGATCTCGGCGACCTGCTCGATCCAGACGTCGTCGTACGGACTCTCGGAGAAGAGCCGGGCGCCGACCGCGAGGAGCTGTTCCCGGCGTTCCTCGGTACTGAGTCGGCGCCGGATGCGCTCCCCCTGGTTCGCGGCCATGCGCGCACTCTACTTGACGCCGGTTCGGCGGCGGGACCAGACTGAACCCGCTATTGAACCCGCGTACAACACGCTCAACCTGCCGCTGGATCAAGGGAGATCGCGTCATGGCGGAGAAGGAGACGGGCGCCGGGACCGGGGAGGCCCTGCCCAAGGGGTTCCGGAGCGCCGAGCAGGGCTGGCCCGAGCTGGAGCGCATTCCGCATCCGCCGCGCCGGCTCCCCCTGCTCGGCGACACCCTGGGCGCGAGCCGGAGCACTCCCCTCCAGGACACCCTCCGGTACGCCTGGCAGCTGGGGCCGATCTTCCGGCGCAAGGCCTTCGCCCGGGAGTTCGTGTTCGTGTGGGGTGCCGGGCTGGCCGCCGACATGGCCGACGAGTCACGGTTCGCCAAGCACGTCGGGCTGGGCATCGCCAATCTGCGGCCCGTCGTCGGGGACGCGCTGTTCACGGCGTACAACCACGAGCCCAACTGGCAGCGGGCGCACGACGTCCTCGCCCCCGGGTTCAGCCGGGAGGCCATGGCCGCCTACCACCCGATGATGCTCGGCGTGGCGGAGCGGCTCACCGGCCACTGGGACCGGGAGCTGGCCGCCGGACGGTCCGTGGACGTGCCCGGGGACATGACCAAGCTGACCCTGGAGACGATCGCCCGCACCGGCTTCGGGCACGACTTCGGCTCCTTCGAACGCGACCGGCTCCATCCCTTCGTGACGGCGATGGTGAGCACGCTCACCTACGCGCAGCGGCTCAACAGCGTGCCGTCCCCGGCGCTGCTCCGGCGCGCCGGGCGCCGCAACGAGGCCGACATCGCCTATCTCCACCGCACGGTCGACGACCTGGTGCGGGCGCGGCGCGGCGCGGGCGGCGGAGAGGGCGACCTGCTCGACCGGATGCTCGACACCGCCCACCCCGAGACGGGCGAGCGGCTGTCGGCCGAGAACGTGCGCCGGCAGGTCATCACCTTCCTGGTCGCCGGCCACGAGACAACCTCGGGCGCGCTCTCCTTCGCGCTGCACTACCTCTCCCTGAACCCGGGGATCGCGGCCCGCGCCCGCGCCGAGGTGGACCGGGTCTGGGGCGACACGGACGTGCCCGGGTACGAGCAGGTGGCCAAGCTGCGCTATGTACGCCGGGTGCTCGACGAGGCGCTGCGGCTGTGGCCGACGGCGCCCGCGTTCGGGCGGGAGGCGCGTCAGGACACGGTGCTCGGCGGGGAGCATCCGATGCGGCGGGGCGCGTGGGCGCTGGTGCTGACGGCCATGCTGCACCGCGACCCCGAGGTGTGGGGCCCGGACGCGGACCGGTTCGACCCGGACCGCTTCGACGCGACGGCCGTCCGCGCGCGGGCCGCGCACACCTACAAGCCGTTCGGCACGGGGGCGCGGGCCTGTATCGGGCGGCAGTTCGCGCTGCACGAGGCCACGCTGGTGCTGGGCCTGCTGCTGCGCCGCTACGAGCTGCGGCCCGACCCGTCGTACCGGCTGCGGATCACCGAGCGGCTGACCCTGATGCCGGAGGGCCTGCGGCTGCACCTCGAACGGCGTACGGCTCCCGCAGGTCCGGCCCCCCGTACGGCGCCGGGGAGTACGGCTCCCACGGCGGCGCCGACCGGTCCCGTGCCCGACGAGGAGGCGTCAGCTCCCCGCTGTCCAGTGCACCGGGCGGGCGACTGACTCCGGCAGCCTGGTGCCGACGCTCCCCCGCGCCGCGTTCAGCTGCGGCTGGGTGAGGAAGAACGCGCCGGTCAGATCGGCGCCGGTGAGGTCGGTGTCGCGCAGGTCGGCCCCGATCAGGTCCGCTCCGCGCAGATCGGCGCCGGTCAGGTCGGCGGCTATCAGAAGGGCGCCGCGCAGGTTCGCCCCGCGCAGGTCGGCGCCCTTGAGGCGGGCGCCCATCAGATCGGCGCCCCGGCGGTTCTTCCCGCGCCCCTTGACGCCGGCCCGGACCAGCTCGCTGGTCCGCAGCAGCAGGACGTTGACGTCCTGGCGGTGGGCCGGGACGTCGAGCGCGGCCAGCTCCGGCGGGGTGAGCCGGGCGAGTTCCTCCGTCCGCTCCAGGGCCCGGCGCAGGTCGGCGTGGACCGGGCGGGCGGCGGTCAGGGTGAGCGCCTCGGTGAGGTACCAGAGGAGTTCGTGCAGCTGGCGCACGACCGGGAACACCTCGAACATCCGCCGGGCCTCCTCGCGGGGCGCGGTCCGCCAGTCCCGGCCGCCGAAGGTGACCTGCGAGACCCGCTGACCGGCGCCGAAGCAGTCGTAGACCGTGCAGCCCGTGAAGCCCTTCTGCCGCAGCCGGGCGTGGATGCCGCAGCGGTGGTCCTCCCCGAGGTTGGGGCACGGCTTTCCGGCCGGCTTGTCGAGGGCGAAGTCCGCGGAGCGGGCGAAGGGCAGGGCCACGCAGCACAGGCCGAAGCAGCTGCCGCAGTCGCCCCGCAGTCCGGCCCGGTCCGTTGTCTGGTCTCGCATATCCCCCACCCTACTGACCTGCGGTCATGCCCCGGACACCCGTCAGCCGTCGCCCTGAGGCACCTCCAGGGCGGCGAGGCGCTCCGGGTCGGCCAGGATGTGCAGGGCGGTGATCCGGCCGTCGGTGACGGTGACGCCCATGACCGACCGCAGCCGTCCTTCGGAAGCGTTGAGGATCCCCACCGCGCCGCCCACCAGCGCGTACCGTCCGTACGGCGCGAACTGGCGGAACAGCATCGCCTGTTCGGCCACCGCCCGCGCGCCGCGCACCGTCTTGGAGGCGGCCGCGCCCCGCACCAGCGCCCCGGAGTCGGCGCGCAGCACCACCTCGGGGTCGAGGACGGCGAGCAGCGCGTCGAAGTCCCCGGCGCGGCAGGCGGCCATGAAGGCCTCGACGACCTCGCGCTGCCGGGCGAGGTCGGGCTCCGCCGAGGGCGTGGCGCCCTGGACCCGGCGACGGGCGCGGCTGGCGAGCTGCCGGGTGGCGGCCGTGTTCCGCTCCACGATCGGCGCGATGTCGTCGAACGGTACGGCGAACATGTCGTGCAGCACGAACGCGAGCCGCTCCGCCGGCTCCAGGGTCTCCAGGACGACGAGGAGCGCGAGCCCCACCTCGTCGGCCCGCAGGACCTCCTGCTCGGGGTCGACCTGTGTCAGCGGTCTGATCACCGGGTCGGGGACGAAGGTGTCGTACCCCTCGTCCATCGGCTGCTCACGGCGGGCCGTGCGTGAGCGCAGCAGGTCAAGGCAGACCCGGCCGGTGACCGTGGTGAGCCAGCCGCCCAGGTTGCGGATGTCGGCTGGGTCGGTGCGGCCGAGCTTCAGCCAGGTCTCCTGCACGGCGTCCTCGGCCTCGGCGAGCGAGCCGAGCATCCGGTAGGCGACGGCCCTCAGCTGCCCCCGGTGCTCCTCGAAGCGGTCCGCAAGCGTTTCCACGTCGTTCACTGCTCCCCCTGTGGTCCCCTGTCGGCGCGGATCTAGGGGGTGTCGTTTGGATCAGGTCGGACCCGGGCTTGCCCCAACGACACCCCCCCGCGGCTGGAACGCTCGAAAGACAAGGGGGGAAGGTCGCCCAACCACTCCCCCCACAAGGGTGGGGACCTCGTT
>NZ_JBVJAB010000019.1:9947-44585 GCF_055591025.1 Streptomyces sp. NPDC041784 | reverse complement strand
GTACTCCAGAACGGCCATCCGGATCGTCCCCCCGTCTCTCCCTCCTCTTTCTCTTTCCCCCCCCCCCCCCCCCCCCTCCCCTCCTTCCCCCCCCCCCCCCCCCCCCCCCCCCCCCCCCCCCCCCCCACCCCCTAGCGGCTGAACAGCTCGAACGACACGGCGGGACGGCCGCCGAACCGCTCCCCCACCGAGTGCGCGACCTCGGTCAGGAAGCCGCGTACGTACGTCTCTGGGTCCTCGTCGGTCAGCGCCTCGATGTAGGCGCGGTGTTCGAGCAGCGAGCCGACCGCGCGCTCCAGGCCCGCCGACGCGTCCACGGCGTGGGTGGGAGACGCCGATCCGGCGACGGCGACCCAGCGGACGCCGTTCCACGGCTGAAGGCCCTGCTCGGCCAGCTCGGGGAAGATCCAGCGGTTGCCGGCGTCCCCGGCGGCGTCGAGCGTGGCGCGGCCGACGGCCACGTGGTCGGGCGTGTTCCAGGCGACCCCGCCCCAGGTGTCGCGGTGGTTGAGGGTGATGACCAGTTCCGGGCGGTGTCTGCGGATGGCGGCGGCGATGTCCCGGCGCAGGGCCGTCCCGTACTCCACGACGCCGTCCCGGTGGTCGAGGAACTCCACCGTCGACACGCCGACGACGGCCGCGCTCGCCCGCTGCTCGCGCTCGCGCAGCGGGCCGCACTCTGCCGGCGGGACGGTGTCGATGCCCGCCTCGCCGCGGGTCGCCAGGACGTAGGCGACCTCGCGGCCGGCGTCGGTCCAGGCGGCGACGGCCGCCGAGCAGCCGTACTCCAGGTCGTCCGGATGCGCCACGACGGCCAGGGCGCGCCGCCAGTCCTCGGGCATGGGCTGGAGCTGAGTGATCGTCGGCTCGGTCATGCCCGAAGACTAGGACCTGTCCGGCCGATCATGCCGCAGACGCGGGGTGTGGCACGCCCAGCTGCGGCGTTGTCGTCGGTTGCCGACTCCCCCACGCTCGGCTGCGCTCGCACGGGGGGACCCCCATCGCGTCGACGCCCTCCTCCGCCTTGCAGCTGCACGCACCACACCCCGCTCACCGGCACTACCGAGGCACCGTCGCTTTCCTGCGACTTGATCGGCCGGACAGGTCCTAGACGGCGGCACCGACATCACGCTTCGTCACGGGTGAGGGCGAGCAGCCGGTCCAGGACGCGGGGGCCGCCCGCGCGGACGCCGTCGTGCTCGAACTCGTCGGTGACCCAGGTGCGCAGGCCCTTGACGGCACGGGCGGTGCGCAGGGAGTGCGCGGTGTCGACGTACAGGTCGTCGTGGTAGACGGCGGCCGCGACCGGGACCTCGTTGGCGGCGAGGCGGGCGGGGTCGTACAGCGGTGTCCAGTCGGTGCGGGCGGCGAGGTGCTCGGCGGTCTCGCGCAGGGGACGCAGCGCGGGGTCGGTCTCGAACATCCAGGGGTGGATCGTTTCGCCGGTGAGCAGCAGCGGTCCGTCCCCGGCGAGCGTCTTCGCGGCGTCGAACTGCGGGAACTCGGCGCGCACCCGCTCGGCCGCCCAGGCGGTGGGGCGGGCGTCCTGGCCGTAGATCGCCTCGTGGACGAGGGCGTACAGGGGGTGCCCCGCGTACGACAGGAGGCCCTGGAGCTCCTCCTGGAAGGCGTCGGACAGCTCCGGGCCGTGCGGGGTGGGGACGAAGGCGTCCTCGAGGAGGTGGTGCAGACGGTGGCTGCCCTCGCCGCCGCCGAGGAGGATGCCGACGGTCTGGAAGGCCTCGACGGTGAGCCGGTAGCCGTTCGGGAGGGTGACCTCGTGCTGAAGCAGGTGGTCGGCGATCGCGCGGACCCGTTCGACGTCCTGCGGGTAACGGGCGTAGTGCGCGGCGACCTTGCGCTCCATGCGCGGGTAGGCGGCGCGGTAGACGTCGTCGGCGTGGGCGTCGAGGGAGGGCAGACCGCCGGTGATCACGGCGGCGGCGAGGCCCTCGGGTGCGGTGGAGAGATAGCTGACCGTGCAGAAGCCGCCGAAGCTCTGGCCGAGGACGGTCCAGGGGGCGCCGCCGGTGACCTCGCGGCGGATCAGCTCGCAGTCCCCCACGATCGAGTCGGCGCGGAAGTGCGTGAGGTAGCCGGCCTGCTCGGCCGGGCCGCCGCGCAGCGGGAGCGTCTGGCGGTTGGCGGGCGTGGAGTGGCCGGTGCCGCGCTGGTCGAGGAGGAGGACGCGGTACTCCTTCAGCGCGCGGCCGAGCCAGGCGGGCTTGCCGACGAACCGGTTGGCGCCGAAGCCGGGGCCGCCCTGGAGGTAGAGCAGCCAGGGCAGGTCCTGCCCGGCCTTGTCGCTCGCGACGACCTCACGGGCGTAGAGGCCGATCGTCTCCCCGGCCGGGTCGGTGTGGTCGAGGGGCACGGTGAACCGGCGGTCGGTGAGGACGACGCCGGGCTGGCGGTAGCTGAGGGACAACAGGGGTCTCCTGGGACGCTCGGTGTGCGGGCCGCGTCCCAGTTCAGCACATGTCCGGGCGGCCGGGGAGGCCGGGGATCACGACCGGCTACTGAACGGCGGCTCAGCGCGCCTGCTCATCGGGGGCTCAGCGCGCCGACAGGCTCGATCTGCGGACCACCAGCTCCGGCTGGAGCACCACCCGGCGGTGTTCGTGCCGCGCGGCGTTCTCCTCCGTCTCCTCCAGCAGCAGCTCGGCGGCGAGGGCGCCCATGGTGACGGCGGGCTGGCGCACGGAGGTGAGCGGCACGGCCGCGGCGGCGGCGAACTCGATGTCGTCGTAGCCGACGATGGCCAGGTCGTCCGGCACCCCGATACCGGCCGCGTACATCGCCTGGAGGACACCGAGGGCGAGCAGGTCGTTGGCGCAGAACACGGCGGTGGGCCGGTCGGCGAGCCCGAGCAGCCGGGCGCCCGCGTCCCGGCCGGCGGCCACGTCGAGCCGCTCGGTGGGCAGCTCGCGCAGGCACTCCGGGCCCAGGCCCGCCTCGGCGAGCGCGTTCAGGGCGCCGGTACGGCGGTCGCGGACCTGGTTGAACCCGGGCGGGCCGCTGACGTACGCGATGGAGCGGTGCCCGGCGTCGATCAGATGCCGTACGGCGAGGGCGCCGCCCGCCACGTCGTCCACGGACACCGAGCACTCGGTGGTGCCCTCGGCGACCCGGTCGACCAGCACGAACGGGATGCCGTGCCGGCGGAAGGACTCGATGTTGCGGCCGGTCGCGTCGGCCGGGGTGAGCAGCACGCCCCGCACCCGCTGCTCGGCGAAGAGGGAGAGGTACTCGGCCTCCTCGCCGACGCTCTCGGCGCTGTTGCAGACCATCACGCCGAGCCCGGCGTCCCGCGCGGCCCGCTCGGCGCCGCGCGCCACGTCCACGAAGAAGGGGTTGCCCATGTCGAGGACGAGCAGCCCCATGATCCGGGAGCGGCCGGCCCGCAGCTGGCGCGCGGACTCGCTGCGGACGTAGCCGAGCCGGTCGATCGCCGACAGCACGCGGGCCCGGGTCTCCGTGGCGACGGTGTCCGGGCGGTTGATGACGTTGGACACCGTGCCGACGGAGACTCCGGCGACACGGGCGACGTCCTTGATACCCACCGACTGGGCCATCAGGCGGGGACCTCCAGGTGAACGGGGTACGGCGGGACGGCCTTCACATTACCGTCACGCCGCCTCGGCGCCGTCCGCGTCATGCGGGCAGCGCGAAGTCGACGACATGGAGTGCCGAGGGGGTCGTCCCGCTCGACTTCTCCTGGTACAGGAGCGACAGCGTGTTGTCGGCCTTGATCCTCATCTCGTCGATCACGACCTCGCCGAAGGCGTTCAGTCCGCTGCCGTCGAAGAGAAGCGTCCAGTCGGTGTAGCCGGACGCCTTGGAGGCGCCCGCGATCCGGCCGAACGGAAGGACGGCGTACGCGTTGTCGTACTTGTCCAGGGCCAGCCTGGTGCGCTGGCTGGAGTTCAGGGGCACCGGGATCTCCGTCTTCTGCCAGGTGCCCGAGGCGTTCCTGCGGACGTGGAAGGCGCGGCCGTTGGCGGTGCGGTCGGTGACGTAGTTGGTGGTGCACTGGCCGAAGCGGCCCGGGACATAGCTGATGATCGCGTGCGGCCGGCCGGCGGAGTCGGTGGCCTGGCTCTCCTGGTTCATCAGGGAGTGGTCCGGGTTGAGGGGGTCGACGACCAGCCCGCTGTCGGTGACGGCGACCTTGTCGGAGCCGCCGGTGGTGCCGACGACGGTGCCCGCGTTGGTGCGCCAGGTGCGGCCGCGGTCGTCGGAGTAGACGTAGCCGGTGTCGTGGTTGGTGATGCCGCCACCGGAGCACATCACGGCGCCGTTCTGCTCGCGCCAGGTGAAGAAGGCGTGCAGCCGGCCGTTGACGTCGTAGTCGATGCCGTGCAGGTACATGTTGCGGGCGGTCGAGGAGCCGTGCTCGCTGGTGTAGGTGCCGGTGGAACTGGACCACTCGCCGAGGTTCGTCCAGGCCGAACCGTCGTACTCCGCGAGGGCGTTGCGGCCGTTGCCGGAGACGGCGACCCGGTAGCTGAGCTGGAGCCTGCCCTCGGGGGTGGAGACGAACTGGGGGTAGGTGAACTGCGAGGTGAGGGCGAGGCCGTCGAGGGTGGACCGGGCGGCGCCGAAGCGGGCGGTGGTCCAGCTCAGCCCGGCCGGGTTGTCCATCAGTCCGGCGACCGACTTGACGTAGGTGAAGCCGTCGCTGTGGGAGTCCATGTTGAGGTGGAGCCGGCCGTCCGTCCTGGAGACGCCCATGGAGATGACGTTGTGGGAGTCGTTGTAGCGCAGCGTGTGGCCGACGGCGACGGTCGACCAGGTGGCGCCGCCGAGCACCCGGCGGCCGACGACGGCGTTGCGGTCGGCGGTGTACCAGGCGGCGTACTGGTAGCCCTTGTAGGTCAGCAGGCCGTTCTTCTGGAAGGAGTTGTTGTTGACCAGGCCGTCGTAGGACACGAAGAAGATGGCCTGGCTGTCGAGGGTGGTGGTACCGGTCCGGGTGACCGAGGGGCCGGGGTCGGCGGCGCGGGCGGTGCCGGCGGCGAGCACGGGGGTCGCCACTGTACCGGCGAGGGCGGCGCCCAGGAGGGTGCGTCTCTTCATCTCGGGGACTCCGTCGTCGTACGAGAGCGGGGGGAGGGTGTTCAGGCGAGGTGGAACACCTCGGTGAGCGGTTTCATGGCCTCGTCGGGGCGGGCGCCGTCCAGCGACTCGAAGAACGGCGCCATCTCCGCCTGCCAGCGGGCGTTGACGTCGGTCGCTTCCATACCGGCCACGGCGGCCGCGAAGTCCTCGGTCTCCAGGTAGCCGACCAGCAGGCCGTCCTCGCGCAGGAAGAGCGAGTAGTTGTGCCAGCCGGTGGCCGAGAGGGCTTCGAGCATCTCGGGCCACACGGCGGCGTGCCGCTCGCGGTACTCGTCGAGGCGGTCCGCCCTGACCTTCAGCAGGAAGCACACGCGCTGCGTCAACGTCCCTCCAGGGATCAGAAGTCGAACTGGTCGATGTTCTCGGCGTCGAACACGGTCGGCTTGCCGAGGCTGATCACGCCGTCCTTGCCGATGGTGTACGAGCCCATGTCGCCGGCGGTGAAGGTCTCGCCTTCCTTGCCGGTGATCTGGCCGGAGACCAGCGCGACGGAGGTGCGGGCGGCCAGCTCGCCGAGCTTGGCGGGGTCCCACAGCTCGAAGCCGTCGACGGTGCCGTTCTTGACGTACTTGCGCATGTCGTTGGGGGTGCCGAGGCCGGTCAGCTTGACCTTGCCCTTGTACTTGGAGCCCGAGAGGTACTGGGCGGCGGCCTTGATGCCGACGGTGGTCGGGGAGATGATCCCCTTCAGGTTCGGGTACTCCTGGAGCAGGCCCTGGGTCTGCTGGAAGGACTGCTGGGCGTCGTCGTTGCCGTACGCGACCTTGACGAGCTTGATGTCCTTGTACTTGGCGTCCTCGAGTTCGTCCTTCATGAACTCGATCCAGGTGTTCTGGTTGGTCGCGGTCTGCGCGGCGGACAGGATCGCGATCTCGCCCTTGTAGCCGATCTGTTCGGCGAGCAGCTGCACCTCGGTGCGGCCCAGGTCCTCGGCGGACGCCTGCGAGACGAAGGCGTTGCGGCACTCGGGGTTGGTGTCGGAGTCGTAGGTGACGACCTTGATGCCGTTGCTCATGGCCTGCTTGAGCGCGGTGCACAGGGCGCCGGGGTCCTGCGCGGACACGGCCATCGCGTCGACCTGCTGCTGGGTGAGGGTGTTGACGTACGACACCTGCCCGGAGGTGTCGGTCGCGCTGGACGGGCCGACCTCCTTGTAGCTGGAGCCCAGTTCCTTCAGCGCGGCCTCGCCGCCCTTGTCGGCGGAGGTGAAGTACGGGTTGTTGACCTGCTTCGGCAGGAAGCCGACGGTCAGGCCCTTCTTCAGCTCGGCGTTCGGGTCGGCCTTGCCGGTGGCGGCCGCCGAGCCGCCCTCGCTCTTCACGTCCTCCTTGGTGGTGCCGCCGCAGGCGGTGGCGGTGAGAGCGAGCGAGGAGACGGCGGCGAGCGCCACGCAGGCACGACGGAGGGATGACTTGCGCATGGTGGGTGTGTCCTTTACGAGGGAAGACGATTTCTCAGGCTGTCGGGGTCGAGGCGGCGGCTCTGCGGCCCGCCCTCGCGACGGAGATCTGGCGGGCGACCCGGGGGCCGAGCACGGAGACGACGAGCAGGACGCCGGTGACGACGATCTGCGACTGGGCGGAGACGTTGAGCAGGCTCATCACGTTCTGGAGCGCGCCGAGCAGGAAGACACCGGCGATCGCCCCGCCCAGGGTTCCCTTGCCGCCGTCGAAGTCGATGCCGCCCAGCAGCACCGCCGCGACGACGGAGAGTTCGAGGCCGGTCGCGTTGTCGTAGCGGGCGCTGGCGTAGTGCAGCGCCCAGAAGATCCCGGTGAGCGAGGCCATCAGACCCGTCACCGTGAACAGGATCAGCTTCTGCCGCTTGACCCGGACGCCGGCGAACCGGGCGGCCTCCTCGCTGGCACCGATCGCGAAGAGCGAGCGGCCGAAGGGGGTGGCGTGCAGCATGACCACGGCGATCGCGAGCAGGACGAGGAAGGGCAGGAAGGCCTGCGGCAGGAAGCTGTCGCCGACCCGTCCGGCGGCGAAGTCCAGGTACTGGGTGGGGAAGTCGGTGACCGCGTCGGAGCCCAGCACGATCTGTGCGATGCCGCGGTAGGCGGCGAGGGTGCCGATGGTGACGGCGAGGGACGGCAGCCCGAGGCGGGTGACGAGCAGTCCGTTGACCAGTCCGCAGACCACGCCGAGCAGCAGGCAGAGCGGGATGATCGTCTCGATGGTCATGCCCTGGTTCCACAGGGCGCCCATGACCGCGCCGGAGAGGCCGGCCGTGGAGGCGACGGAGAGGTCGATCTCGCCGGAGACCACCAGCAGGGTCATCGGCAGGGCGATGAGCGCGATCGGCAGGGTGTTGCCGATCAGGAACGACAGGTTGAGGGCGTTGCCGAAGCCGTCCACGAAGGAGAACGACAGCAGGAGCAGGATGATCAGGAGGGCGCCGACCGCCCCGTCCCACCTGAAGGCGGACCAGCGGATCGCTCGGGCCAGGGACTCAGGCACGGGCCTCCCCCTTCTCTCCGGCCGGCTTCACGGAAGCCGACTTCTTCTTCAGGGCGGCCGCGACCCGCAGCGCCACGATCCGGTCGACCGCGATGGCGAGCAGCAGCAGGACGCCGTTGATGGCGAGCACCCAGACCGAGCTGACGCCGAGCGCGGGCAGGACGCTGTTGATGGACGTGAGGAGCAGGGCGCCCAGGGCCGCGCCGTAGACGCTGCCGGAGCCGCCGGTGAAGACGACACCGCCGACCACGACCGCGCTGACGACGGTGAGTTCGTAGCCGTTGCCGGTCCCGGAGTCGACGTTGCCGAATCGGGCCAGGTACATGGCGCCGGCCAGGCCGGCGAGGCCGCCGCAGAAGGTGTAGGCGGCCAGGATCCGCTTGCGCACCGGGATGCCGGCGAGCCGTGCGGCCTCGGGGTTGGAGCCGAGGGCGTACAGTTCGCGGCCGCTGCCGAAGTGCTTGAGGTAGTAGGCGGTGGCGATCAGGACGGCGAGGGCGATCAGCGCGAGATACGGCACCGCGGAGAGGCCGCCGGAGCCGAAGTCGACGAAGCCGCTCGGCAGGTCGGCCGCGGTGATCTGCCGGGAGCCGACCCAGATGGAGTCGATGCCCCGGATGATGTAGAGCGTGCCGAGGGTGACGACGAGGGCGGGCACCTGGCCGAGGCTGACCAGCAGGCCGTTGAGGAGCCCGAAGCCGACGCCCAGCAGGACCGCCAGGGCGATCGCGATCACCGGATCGCCGCCGTCCTGGAGGTAGATCCCGGCGGCGAAGGCGCTGATGCCGAGGGTGGAGCCGACCGACAGGTCGACGTTCCGGGTGATCACGACCAGCGACTGGCCGGTGGCGACCAGCACCAGGATGGTCGCGTTCAGCAGCAGGTCCTTGATGCCCTGCTCGGAGAGGAACTCGCTGTTGCCGGCCTGGGTGACGGCGATCATCACCAGGAAGACGACCAGGATGGCGAGTTCGCGCATCTTGAAGACGCGGTCGACGAGCCGGGTGCCGCTGGATGTCGGCGCCTCGGCGACGGGGGCCTGGTCAGGAGTGGTCACCGTCATGCGGCGGCCCTCCCGGTGGCTGCGGCCATCACGGTTTCCTCGGTGGCGTCGGAGCGGGGGATCTCGGCGGTGAGCCGGCCCTCGTGCATCACCAGCACGCGGTCGGCCATGCCGAGGATCTCGGGCAGGTCGGAGGAGATCATCAGGACGGCGACACCGTCGGCGGCCAGTTCGCTGAGCAGCCGGTGCACCTCGGCCTTGGTGCCGACGTCGATGCCGCGGGTCGGCTCGTCGACGATCAGCACCTCGGGGCTGGTCGCCAGCCACTTGGCGAGGACGACCTTCTGCTGGTTGCCGCCGGAGAGCGTGTTGACGGTGTCGGCGATCCGGGCGTACTTCACCTGGAGCTTGAGGGCCCAGTCGAGGGAGCGGCTGCGCTCGGCGCCCCGGTCCATCAGACCGGCCTTCACCGTCGTGCGCAGGCCGGTGAGGCCGATGTTCCGTTCGATGGACATGTCCATCACCAGGCCCTGGGCGCGCCGGTCCTCGGGGACCAGGGCGAGGCCCGCGGCCATCGCGGTGGAGGGGGCGCCGTTGACCAGGGCCCGGCCGGCCACGGAGACCTCGCCGGCGTCCCAGCGGTCGATCCCGAACACGGCTCGGGCGACCTCGGTGCGGCCGGCGCCGACCAGCCCGGCGAGGCCGACGATCTCGCCGCGCCGGACCTCGAAGGAGACGTCGGTGAAGACGCCCTCCCGGGTGAGCCGGCGGACGCTGAGGGCGACGTCGCCCGGGGTGACGTCCAGCTTGGGGTACAGCTCGTCGAGGTCGCGGCCGACCATCCGGCGGACCAGGTCGTCCTCGGTCATGCCCTCGATCGGCTCACTGGCGATCCAGGCGCCGTCGCGCAGGGTCGTCACCTTCTGGCAGATCTCGAAGATCTCCTCCAGTCGGTGGGAGATGAAGAGGACGGCCGCGCCCTGTTCGCGCAGGGTGCGCACCACGCCGAAGAGGCGGGCGACCTCGCTGCCGGTGAGGGCGGCGGTCGGCTCGTCCATGATCAGGACGCGGGCGTCGAAAGAGAGCGCCTTGGCGATCTCCACGATCTGCTGGTCGGCGATGGACAGCCCGCGCGCCGGACGGTCGGGGTCGAGGTCGACGCCGAGCCGTGTCATCAGGGCGGCGGTGGCCGCGTGGGTGGCCTTGTGGTCGATCCGGCCCAGCGCCCGCCGGGGCCGGCGGCCCATGAAGATGTTCTCGGCGATCGAAAGGTCGGGGAAGAGGGTGGGTTCCTGGTAGATCACGGCGATGCCGGCGTCGCGGGCGTCGCCGGGGCCGTGGAAGACGACGGGCTCACCGTCGAGCAGCACCCGGCCGGCGTCCGGTCGGTGCACCCCCGCGAGGGTCTTGATCAGGGTCGACTTGCCCGCGCCGTTCTCCCCGGCGAGGGCGTGCACCTCGCCGGGGAACAGCTCCAGGGAGACGCCCCGCAGGGCGCGTACGGCACCGAAGGACTTGGCGACGTCCCGCAGCGCCAGCACCGGGGCCGGTCCCGTGTCGGACGGGTGGGTCATGGGTGGCTCCTCGACGACGTCCGCGGACGGGGCCCGTCGGGGCTGCCACGGCGTCGTGAAAGGTTTCAACTGGATTGCCGGGACGTTAGGCAGGCAGGGCATGTCACGTCAATGGGTCCGTCTCGAAAAGTTTTCGATAGGCGAAGGTCACGCGGCGGTCACGGAGAACGGCCCTGGACGAAGGGCTTGACACTCCCCCGGTCGCCTCATAGCTTCCCGTTCTGAATCGTTTCATCTGGCAGCTGTTCCGGACCGATGTCACAGGAGCCCGAAGTGACCGACCTCGCCGCGGTGAAAGCCGCGCTGAAGACCCAGGCCGTCGAGACGCCGTCGTGGGCGTACGGGAACTCGGGAACGCGCTTCAAGGTGTTCGCCCAGCCGGGTGTCCCGCGGACCCCGCAGGAGAAGCTGGACGACGCGGCGCAGGTGCACGCGTTCACCGGTGTGGCCCCGACCGTGGCGCTGCACATCCCGTGGGACAAGGTGGAGGACTACTCCGCCCTTGCGAAACATGCCGAGGACCGGGGCGTGAAGCTGGGCGCGATCAACTCGAACACCTTCCAGGACGACGCCTACAAGCTCGGCAGTGTCTGCCATCCGGACGCCGCCGTACGGCGCAGGGCGGTGGATCATCTGCTGGAGTGCGTCGACATCATGGACGCGACGGGGTCCGCCGATCTGAAGCTGTGGTTCGCCGACGGGACGAACTATCCCGGCCAGGACGACCTCCGGGGTCGGCAGGACCGGCTCGCCGAAGGCCTGGCCGAGGTGTACGAGCGGCTCGGTGAGGGGCAGCGGATGCTGCTGGAGTACAAGTTCTTCGAGCCGGCGTTCTACGCGACGGACGTGCCGGACTGGGGGACGGCGTACGCGCACTGTCTGAAACTGGGGCCGAAGGCACAGGTCGTGGTGGACACGGGGCATCACGCGCCGGGGACCAACATCGAGTTCATCGTGGCGACGCTGCTGCGGGAGGGCAAGCTCGGCGGGTTCGACTTCAACTCGCGGTTCTACGCGGACGACGACCTGATGGTGGGGGCCGCGGATCCGTTCCAGCTGTTCCGGATCATGTACGAGGTGGTGCGCGGGGGCGGCTTCGGGCCGGACGTGGCGTTCATGCTGGACCAGTGTCACAACATCGAGGCGAAGATCCCGGCGATCATCCGGTCCGTGATGAACGTGCAGGAGGCCACGGCGAAGGCGCTGCTGGTCGATCGATCGGCGTTGGCTGCGGCGCAGGTCTCCGGGGACGTCCTGGAAGCGAATGCGGTGTTGATGGATGCATACAACACCGATGTGCGGCCGCTCCTGCGTGAGGTGCGGGAGGAGATGGGGCTGGACCCCGAGCCGATGGCTGCCTACCGGCGGTCCGGGTGGGCGGAGACGATCGTTGCCTCGCGGGTCGGTGGGGAGCAGGCGGGGTGGGGGGCGTAGGCGTCTGCCGGGTTCTGTTGTTCGCGGGCTGCGGGCCTGATGTGGCTGGTCGCGCAGTTCCCCGCGCCCCTTTGGGGCGCGCTCCCCTCACCCACGTTCGAAAAGTTAGGAAAGACAGTCATGTCACCGCACCCCGAAGCCGCCGCTCTGCTGGCCCGTTCCCACCGGCTCGGCGCCGACCCCCGCAACACGAACTACGCCGGCGGGAACACCTCCGCCAAGGGCACTGACACCGACCCGGTGACGGGTGGGGACGTCGAGCTGATGTGGGTGAAGGGGTCCGGTGGGGATCTGGGCACCCTGACCGAGGGCGGGCTGGCCGTGCTGCGGCTGGACCGGCTGCGGGGGCTCGTCGACGTCTACCCCGGGGTCGAGCGCGAGGACGAGATGGTCGCCGCGTTCGACTACTGCCTGCACGGCAAGGGCGGGGCGGCTCCCTCGATCGACACCGCGATGCACGGGCTCGTCGAGGCCGCGCACGTGGACCACCTGCACCCGGACTCCGGTATCGCGCTCGCCTGCGCGGCGGACGGCGAGAAGCTGACCGCCGAGTGTTTCGGGGACACGGTGGCCTGGGTGCCGTGGCGCCGGCCCGGGTTCCAGCTCGGCCTGGACATCGCGGCCGTCAAGGCGGCCAACCCGCAGGCCATCGGGGTGATCCTGGGCGGGCACGGCATCACCGCCTGGGGGGAGACCGCCGAGGAGTGCGAGCGCAACTCGCTGCACATCATCCGCACGGCGGAGGCGTTCCTCGCCGAGCACGGGAAGGCGGAGCCCTTCGGGGCGGCCGTCGAGGGGTACGGGGCACTCGCCGAGGGCGAGCGCCGGGAGCGGGCCGCCGCGCTCGCGCCGTATGTGCGGGCGATCGCCTCGCAGGACCGGCCGCAGGTCGGGCACTTCGACGACTCCGAGGTGGTCCTGGACTTCCTGGCGCGGGCCGAGCATCCGCGGCTGGCCGCGCTCGGCACCTCGTGCCCGGACCACTTCCTGCGTACCAAGGTGCGGCCGCTGGTCCTGGACCTGCCCCCGGGCGCTCCCCTTCAGGACGCGGTCGCACGGCTCCAGGAGCTGCATGCCGCGTACCGCGAGGAGTACGCCGCCTACTACCTGCGGCACGCCGAGCCCGGCTCCCCCGCGATGCGGGGTGCCGATCCGGCGATCGTGCTGGTCCCGGGTGTCGGCATGTTCAGCTTCGGCAAGGACAAGCAGACCGCGCGGGTGGCGGGTGAGTTCTACGTCAACGCGATCCATGTGATGCGGGGCGCCGAGGCGGTGTCGTCGTACGCGCCGATCGAGGAGCGGGAGAAGTTCCGGATCGAGTACTGGGCGCTGGAGGAGGCCAAGCTCCAGCGGATGCCGAGGCCGAAGGCGCTGGCCACGCGGGTGGCGCTGGTGACGGGCGCGGGCAGCGGGATCGGGAAGGCGATCGCGCACCGGCTGGTGGCCGAGGGCGCGTGTGTCGTCGTCGCCGATCTGAACGGCGAGAACGCGGCCGCCGTCGCGGAGGAGCTGGGCGGGCCGGACAGGGCCGTCGCCGTGACCGTGGACGTGACGGACGAGGAGCAGATCGCCGGCGCCTTCCGGGCCGCCGCGCTGGCCTTCGGCGGGGTCGATCTGGTCGTCAACAACGCCGGTATCTCGATCTCCAAGCCGCTGCTGGAGACCTCGGCGAAGGACTGGGACCTCCAGCACGCCATCATGGCCCGTGGGTCCTTCCTGGTCTCGCGGGAGGCGGCGCGGGTGATGGTCGCGCAGGGGCTGGGCGGGGACATCGTCTACATCGCCTCGAAGAACGCGGTCTTCGCCGGGCCGAACAACATCGCCTACTCCGCGACCAAGGCCGACCAGGCCCACCAGGTGCGGCTGCTGGCCGCCGAGCTGGGTGAGCACGGCATCCGGGTCAACGGCGTCAACCCCGACGGAGTGGTGCGCGGGTCCGGGATCTTCGCGGGGGGCTGGGGTGCCCAGCGGGCCGCCGTGTACGGCGTGGAGGAGGCGAAGCTGGGCGAGTTCTACGCCCAGCGGACCATCCTCAAGCGGGAGGTGCTGCCCGAGCACGTCGCGAACGCCGTGTTCGCGCTGACGGGCGGGGAGCTGACGCACACCACCGGGCTGCACGTCCCGGTCGACGCCGGCGTCGCGGCCGCCTTCCTGCGGTGACGGGCGTGAAGTCGTACGGCGCGGTCGACCTCGGCGCGTCCAGCGGGCGCGTCATGGTCGGCCGCGTCGGGCCGGACAGCCTGGACCTCACCGAGGCCCACCGCTTTCCGAACCGGCCCGTGCGGACGCCCGAAGGGCTGCGCTGGGACATCCTCTCGCTCTACGCCGGTGTCCTGGACGGGCTGAAGGCGGCCGGGCAGGTCGATTCCGTCGGCATCGACAGCTGGGCCGTGGACTACGGCCTGCTGGACACCGACGGGGCGCTGCTCGGCAACCCCGTGCACTACCGCGACCCCCGCACCGAGGGCATCGCGGAGAAGGTCTGGGCGACCGTGCCGCCGGCCGAGCTGTACGCGGCGACCGGGATCCAGTACGCCCCCTTCAACACCCTCTACCAGCTCACGGCGGCCCGCGAGGAACGCCAACTCGCGCACGCCGGGCGGCTGTTGCTCATCCCCGACCTGCTCACCTACTGGCTGACCGGCGAGCAGGGCACCGAGCTGACCAACGCCTCGACGACTCAGCTGATCGACCCCCGGACCCGCGACTGGTCGTACGACGTCGCCGCGCGGCTCGGGATCGACCTGGACCTGTTCGCGCCGCTGCGGCGACCGGGGGACCCGGCCGGGGTGCTCAGGCCCGGGGTGCTGGAGGAGACCGGGCTGAGGGGGCCGGTGCCGGTGACGACGGTCGGTTCGCACGACACCGCGTCCGCGGTGGCCGCCGTACCGGCCGACGGCGAACGGTTCGCGTACATCTGCACCGGCACCTGGTCCCTCGCCGGCCTGGAACTGGACGCGCCCGTGCTCACCGAGGAGAGCCGCGCCGCCAACTTCACCAACGAGCTGGGACTGGACGGCACGGTCCGCTACCTGCGCAACATCATGGGCCTGTGGCTGCTCCAGGAGTGCGTACGGGCCTGGGGCGAGCCGGAGTTGGGCGCCCTGCTGCTCGACGCGGCCAAGGTGCCGGCGCTGCGGTCGGTCGTGGACGCCTCCGACCCGGCCTTCCTCCCGCCGGGCCGGATGCCGGAGCGGATCGCCGAGGCGTGCCGTGCCTCGGGGCAACCGGTGCCCACGTCGCCCGCCGAGATCACGCGCTGCATCCTGGACTCGCTGGCGCTGGCCCATCGCAAGGCCGTCGCCGACGCCCAGCGGCTGGCGAACCATCCCGTCGACGTCGTCCACATCGTCGGCGGCGGCACCCGCAACGCGCTGCTGTGCCGGCTGACCGCCGACGCCTGCGGGCTGCCGGTGGTGGCGGGCCCCACGGAGGCGGCGGCCTTCGGGAACGTGCTGGTCCAGGCCCGGGCCGACGGGCTCGTGGGCGACCTCGCGGGGATGCGGCGACTGCTCACCCGTTCCCAGCCGCTGACCCGATACGAACCCCAGGGAGACGCGGCGCGGTGGCGTGCGGCGGAGGCCCGCCTCGCCGGACGGTGAGGGGGTCTCCCCCGGGACACGTGTCCGCACCACTCCCCCACTACGCTGAACGCGTGTGGAGGTGCCCCAGCACTCATCCGATGATCGATCACAAGGAGCCGCGATGCGTGTCGCACTGTTCCTGACCTGTGTCAACGACACGCTCTATCCGGACACCGGCCGCGCCGTGGTGAAACTGCTGACCAGACTGGGTGTCGACGTCGACTTCCCGATGGCCCAGACCTGCTGCGGACAGGCCCACTACAACACCGGCTACCGCCACGAGGCCGAGCCCCTCGCCCGGCATTTCTCCGATGTATTCGGGGAGTACGAGGCGATCGTCACCCCCTCCGGGTCGTGCGGGGCGATGGTGCGCGAGCTGTATCCGCGGATGGGCGAGCGGGCCCGGGCCGAGGGACGCGGGGACACCCTCGCCGCGACCCTGGCGCCGGTCGTGCCGAAGACGTACGAGCTGACGGAGTTCCTGGTGGACGTGCTGGGGGTGACGGACGTCGGGGCGTACTACCCGCACACGGTGACCTACCACCCGACCTGCCACGGCCTGCGCGGCCTCCGGCTCGGGGACCGGCCCCGACGGCTGCTGGAGGCCGTGAAGGGACTGGAACTGCTGGAGCTGCCGGGGGCGGAGGAGTGCTGCGGCTTCGGCGGCACGTTCGCGCTGAAGAACGCCGACGTCTCGGCGGCGATGGGCGCGGACAAGGTGCGCAACGCGGAGTCGACGGGCGCCGAGGTGCTGTGCGCGGCCGACAACTCCTGCCTGATGCACATCGGCGGGACCATGACCCGGCTCAAGGCGGGCCTGCGCCCGGTGCACATCGCCGAGATCCTGGCGAGCACGGAGGAGGAACCGGCGGTATGAGCGGCACGTTCGTAGGGATGCCGGCCTTCCCGAAGGCCGCGCACGACGCCGTCAACAACCCGACGCTGCGCGGAAATCTGCGCCACGCCACACACACCATCCGCGCCAAGCGCGCCAAGGCGGTCGCCGAGGTGTCCGACTGGGCGGAGCTGCGGGAGGCCGGCAAGCAGATCAAGGACCACACGCTCCGTCATCTCGACCGGTATCTGGTGCGGTTGGAGGAGTCCGTCACGGCGGCGGGCGGAACCGTCCACTGGGCGGCGGACGCCGACGAGGCGAACCGGATCGTCACCCGGCTCGTGCGGGAGACGGGCGAGTCGGAGGTCGTCAAGGTCAAGTCGATGGCCACGCAGGAGATCGGCCTGAACGAGGCACTGCTCGAAGCGGGCATCCGCGCGTACGAGACCGATCTCGCCGAGCTGATCGTGCAGTTGGGCGACGACCGGCCCTCGCACATCCTCGTCCCGGCGATCCACCGCAACCGGGCCGAGATCCGCGACATCTTCGCGCGCGAGATGAGCGAGTGGGGCCGCCCGGCACCCGACGGCCTGACCGACACCCCCGCCGAACTGGCGGAGGCCGCACGCCTGCACCTGCGCGAGAAGTTCCTGCGCGCCAAGGTCGGCATCTCCGGCGCCAACTTCATGGTCGCCGAGACCGGCACGATGGTCGTCGTGGAGTCCGAGGGCAACGGGCGCATGTGCCTCACCCTGCCCGAGACGCTGATCTCCGTCGTCGGCATCGAGAAGACCGTGCCGACCTGGCGCGACCTGGAGGTCTTCCTCCAGACCCTCCCGCGCTCCTCCACGGCCGAGCGCATGAACCCCTACACCTCGACCTGGACCGGCACCACGGACGGCGACGGACCGCGTGCCTTCCACCTGGTCCTCCTCGACAACGGCCGCACCGACACCCTCGCCGACGACGTCGGCCGCCAGGCCCTGCGCTGCATCCGCTGCTCCGCCTGCCTCAACGTCTGCCCGGTCTACGAGCGCGCCGGCGGCCACGCCTACGGCTCCGTCTACCCCGGCCCGATCGGCGCCATCCTCAGCCCCCAGCTCAGGGGCACTGCCAGCGAGATCGACGCCTCCCTGCCCTACGCCTCCTCCCTCTGCGGCGCCTGCTACGACGTCTGCCCCGTCGCCATCGACATCCCCGAGGTCCTCGTCCACCTGCGCGAACGGGTCGTCGAAGGCGGCCCGGTGACCACTCGGGGCAACAAGGTCGTCCTCAGACCGGCCAAGGGACACGCGGCCGAACGGGCGGCCATGCGCGCGGCCCGCTGGGCGTTCTCGCACCCAGGTGCCCTGCGCACCGGCCAGCGCCTCGCCTCACGCACCCGCCGTCTCCACCCGCGCACCCTGCCCGGCCCCGGCAAGGCCTGGAGCGGGACACGGGACCTGCCGCCGGTTCCGGCCGAACCGTTCCGCGACTGGTGGCAGCGCACCCACGGCGGCAAGGACGGAGCCAAGTGAACAGCAGAGAACGGATCCTGGGCCGAGTACGGCGCGCACTGACCCACGTACCCGGCGACGACGCCCCGATCGAGCGCGCGTATCTGCGCACCCACGGCGACCTCGGCGCCGAGCGCACGGTCGACCTGCTCGCGGAGAACCTCGCGGACTACCGGGCGCTCGTGCACCGGTGCGCCGAGGACGAACTGCCGTCCGTGGTGGGCCGGTTGCTGGCCGAGCGCGGGGCGAGGTCCGTCGTCGTACCGCCGGGGCTGGATCCCGGGTGGCTCGCGGAGACCGATGCGGACCGCGTCGAGGACCTCGCTCGGAGCACCCCGCACGAGCTGGACCGGGTCGACAGTGTGGTCACGGCGTGCGCGGTGGCGATCGCCGAGACCGGGACGATCGTCCTGGACGGGAGCCCGGACCAGGGCCGGCGCCGCATCACCCTCGTCCCCGACCACCACGTCTGTGTGGTGCGGGTGCCGGACCAGGTGGTGGCGTCCGTCCCCCAGGCCCTCGAACGGCTCGCCCCCGCCCGCCCGTTGACCTGGATCTCCGGTCCGTCGGCGACCAGCGACATCGAACTGGACCGGGTCGAAGGAGTGCACGGTCCGCGCACCCTCGAGGTGATCCTGGTCGGCTGAGGGCGTGCGGCCGGGCGGGCCCGGTCACGCCTTCGCGTCGTAGCCCTCCCGGGCCTCGGCCACCCTGGGCAGGTGGTCGGTGGCCCACTCCGCCAGGTGGGCGAAGAGCGGGGCGAGGCTGAGGCCCAGTTCGCTGATCTCGTACTCGACGCGCGGCGGCACCTCCGGGTGGTAGGTGCGGATCACCAGGCCGTCGCGTTCGAGCTGGCGCAGGCGCTGGGTCAGCACCTTGGGCGTGATGTGCGCGATCCGGCGTTCCAGCTCGACGAAACGCTGGCGGCCGTGGGCGTGGAGCGTCCACAGGATCGGGGTCGTCCAGCGGCTGAACACGATGTCCACCACGGGGGAGATGGGACAGGCGAGTTCGGGATCGCTCGTGTCGCCCTTCATGTGCACCCCTCTTGGTAAGTCACTTTCCTCTAGGTACCTACTATACCGACGCTGTTAGCGTCGCCCCCGGAACACCAACCACCCTTTCCGAACAGGAAGTTACTCATGATCGTGGTGACGGGGGCGACGGGGAACGTCGGCCGGGAACTGGTCCGGATCCTCACGGCGGCGGGCGAGCGGGTGACCGCCACGTCCCGCGGCATCGCGAACCCGGACGTCCCGGACGGCGTACGGCGGTTGCGGGCCGACCTCACCGACGCGGAGAGCCTGCGGCCGGTGCTCGACGGGGCGGACGCCCTGTTCCTGCAGAACGGCGGCACCTCCCTGGCGCTGCTCAGTCCGCGGGACATCCTCGACGTGGCCAAGTCCGCCGGGGTCGGCCGGGTGGTGCTGCTGTCGTCCCAGGGCGTCGCGACCAGGCCCGAGTCGGCCTCGCACGGCGGCCTGGCGGGGGCGGTCGAGGACGCCGTCCGGGAATCGGTCCCGCAGTGGACGATCCTGCGGCCGGGCGGCTTCCACTCCAACGCGTACGCCTGGGTGGAGCCGGTCCGCGCCCACCGCACCGTCGCGGCGCCCTTCGCCGACGTGGGCCTGCCCACCGTCGACCCGGCGGACATCGCGGAGGTCGCCGCGGTGGCCCTGCGGGAGGACGGACACGCGGGCGAGGTCTACGAGTTGACGGGGCCGGCGTCGACGACGCCCCGGCAGCGGGCGGCGGCCATCGGCGCGGCGATCGGGGAGCCGGTCCGGTTCGTGGAACAGACCCGGGACGAGGCGCGCGCGCAGATGCTGGCGTTCATGCCGGAGCCCGTGGTGGAGACCACGCTGTCCATCCTGGGCGAACCGACGCCCGCCGAGCGGCGCGCCGGCCCGGACGTGGAGCGGGTCCTGGGCCGCGCCCCACGCTCCTTCGGGGAGTGGGCGCTGCGCAACGCGGCCGTCTTCCGGTGAGCCGGCGGCTACCCCTTCGTCCCCTTCGCGGTCGTCTCCCGTCCGAGCAGCCCGTACGCCCAGCGCTCGTTGAAGCCGGCCACGAAGCCGACCGCGCACCAGAAGCCCCAGAAGTCCGTGCCCCGGACGCCTGACGCGGGGCCGGCGGCGGGGGTGCAGACCTCGGCCGGGGTCGTCGGGATGTCGATGACGGTGGTGAAGCCGGCGGCGAGCAGGAAGTACACGGCGACGGCGAGGATCCAGCCGACGAAGACGCGGTAGACGCCCTCGTGCCGCATGGTCCGGTACAGCTCGCCCGGCGCGACGGTCCCCTCGTGGCCGTTGACCCGGCGCCGGGTCAGTTCGTCCCCGCTGTTGCGCAGCCGGACCAGCACGCTGAGCATCGCGCCGAAGGCGCCCACCCCGCCGCAGGCGAAGGCGCCCAGCAGGCCCCAGCGGTCGCCGCAGCTCAGCGTGACCCCGGCCAGCGCGTGCAGCAGGCGCTCGCCCCACAGCAGGGGCAGGCCGAGCAGCAGCACGCTGACCGCGGCCCCGGCGGCGAGGCCGGCGTTGAGTCCACGGCTGACGGCCATCTGACGGTCCTGGCCGAGTCTGGCCCGCAGGCCTGCGATCTCCTCGTCGAGGTAATCGCCGACGTGGGTCACGGACTTCGCGTCGTGCAAGCGGGGATCGAGCAGGGCGGTGCGCAGCACGCAGGCCATGGTGGCCCGCAGCGCCCTGCTCGTCCTGGGCTCGAAGGCCCGCTGTGCGGCGCTGTGCAGCACCTGGAGCCGCAGCAGCTGTTCGGGCAGTGCCTCGCCGAGCCGCCGGTAGTCGTCCACGTGGCCGGCCGGCACGAGCTCCAGCAGGCTCTCCGGCGGGCTCGCGGAGCCCGCGCCGTCGTCGTCGTGGTTGGTGCGTACGGGCCACCCTGTCCGGCGGCCTCCCCCGTTGTCCCCCATGACTCAGCTGTACCCGCGCGGCGGCCGGGCGGAAAGGCGGCTCACCGCACCGGTACGGTCACGGCCGTCACCGGTCCGTCACGGCCGCCCGGCCGTGTTCAGGAGTACCGGGCCGGGGCTCAGGAGTAGGTCATCGCGCGGCCGTAGCGCAGGGAGTACTGGGCGGCGCGCAGGTACACCGCCGTGTAGAACGCGGTGGCCAGGTCGTCGGCCCAGGGACCGGGCCGGGTCGCCGCGGCCCGCTCCGCGTCGCCCTCCAGGAACCACAGGGTCAGTTCGAGGTTGTCGAAGGTCGCCGGTACGAGGTCCAGCGGCAGTGCGAGGGCCCCGGCGAGCCGCTCGGTGAGGGCGAGCACGTAGGGGGCGCCGACCACCAGCGTGTCGTCCGTGTACGCGGAGCCGACGGGAAGGGTGATGCCCTCCTCCAGCGCGAACGGCACCAGGAGCGAGAAGCCGAGGAGGTTCTCCCGCTCCTCGGGCGTGAGCCGCGCACGGCACAGCGCGTCGAAGCCGTCCATGGACGGGCTCATCTTCTCCTCGAACCAGCCCCGGGGCTCCGGGCCGGTTCCCTTCGGCTCGTACGGCGGCAGCCCACGCCGCTCCAGCTCCGTGTTCAGCGCCGAGGCGACGTCTCCGTAGCCGTCCTCCCCCGCCACCGACCAGTCCTGCGCGTCGACACTCACGAGATACACACCCATACGGCGCAACGTACCGGGTGGCACCGACAACATCGACAGCGAGGTGAACAAGCGCTTAGATAGCGCCGTAGACAGTCCCGTAGACCGCACGGAGGCCCAGGTTGTTCACATCCGTCGACGATGTCGCCGCCCGGCTCGCCGAGACCGGCTATCTGGCCTCCCCCGCCGTCGCCACGACCGTCTTCCTCGCCGACCGGCTCGGCAAGCCGCTCCTGGTCGAGGGCCCGGCCGGGGTCGGCAAGACGGAACTCGCCAAGGCCGTCGCCCAGGTGGCCGGGGCCCGGCTGGTGCGGCTTCAGTGCTACGAGGGCGTGGACGAGTCCCGGGCGCTGTACGAGTGGAACCACGCCAAGCAGCTGCTGCGGATCAGCGCCGGCCGCGACGAGACCTGGGACGACACCCGCACGGACATCTTCAGCGAGGAGTTCCTGCTCCCCCGCCCGCTGCTGACCGCGATCCGCGGCGACGAGCCGACGGTCCTGCTGATCGACGAGACCGACAAGGCCGACGTCGAGGTGGAGGGCCTGCTGCTCGAGGTGCTCAGCGACTTCCAGGTCACCGTCCCGGAGCTGGGCACGATCACCGCGACCCGCCGCCCCTTCGTCGTCCTCACCTCGAACGCGAGCCGTGAGCTGTCCGAGGCGCTGCGCCGCCGCTGCCTGTTCCTCCACATCGGCTTCCCCGAGGAGGAGCTGGAGCGGCGGATCGTCCGGCTGAAGGTGCCCGGCATCGACGCGGCGCTGGCCGATTCGGTGGTCCGGGTGGTCGGCGCGCTGCGCGCGATGGACCTGCGCAAGGTGCCCTCGGTCGCCGAGACGATCGACTGGGCGCGCACCCTCCTCGCCCTCGGCGCCACCACGCTCGACGAGACCGTCGTACGGGACAGCCTGGGCGTGATCCTCAAGCACCAGGACGATGTCCTGAAGGCCGGCGCGAAGCTCGACCTGGACGCCGTGTGAGCGCGGCGGACACCGCCGACCGTCTGGTCGGTCTGGTCGCCGCGCTGCGCGCGCACGGCGTGCGGATCGGCACCGGCGAGACCGTGGACGCGGCCGAGGCGGCGGCGGTGCTGGGGTTCGCGGACCGGGGGCTGCTGCGCGAGGGGCTGGCCGCGACCCTGCTGCACACCCCGGACCAGCGGCGCCTGTTCGACACGGTCTTCGACCTGTACTTCCCGCACGGCGTCGGCGCGCCCCAGGAGGAACCCGGCGACCGGGACGATCTGCGCGACCGGCTGGCCCGGGCGCTCGCCGACGGCGACGAGGCGCTGCTGGCCCGGCTGGCGATCGAGGCGGTCGACGGGATGGGCGGGTACGGGAGTTCACCGGGGGCGGACGGCTGGTCGTCGTACCAGACCCTGGAACGGCTGCGACCGCAGACGCTGTTGGCGCGGGTGCGCGACGACGTCCGGGCGCGGGGCGGCGGGGGCGGGTTCGCCGACCGGCTGCTGGAGGACGAGATCCGGCGGCGCATCGAGGCCTTCCGCGCGCTGGTCGCGACGGAGGCGCGGCGCCGGGTGGCCGAGCGGCGGGGGCGGGACGAGATCGCGCGGCGTGCGGTGGCGCCGACCGCGGACCGGGTCGACTTCCTGTACGCCGGGCGGGACCGGCTGGCCGAACTGCGGCGGACCGTACAGCCGTTGGCGCGCAAGCTGGCCACGCGGATGGCCGCGCGCCGCCGCCGGGCCGCGCGCGGCACCATCGATCTGCGCCGCACGCTGCGCGGCTCGCTGTCCACGGGCGGGGTGCCGATGCGGCCCGTGCTGCGCCGGCGGCGGCCGTCCCGCCCCGAACTGGTGCTGCTGTGCGATGTGTCGGGCTCGGTGTCCGGCTTCTCGGACTTCACGATGCTGCTGGTGCAGGCGCTGCACGACCAGTTCAGCAAGGTGCGGGTCTTCGCCTTCGTCAACCGGGTCGACGAGGTGACCGGGCTCCTGCGGCACGGCGCGGCCGATCCGGCGGGTCTCGGCGCCCGGGTCCAGGCGGAGGCGCGGCTGACGGGCTACCACGGCAGCAGCGACTACGGCGTCGCGCTGGGCGAGTTCGCGGAGCGCTACGGCGCCACGGTGGGTCCGCGCACGACCGTGTTCGTGCTGGGGGACGCGCGGACGAACATGAGCGACCCGAACCTGCCGGCCGTCCGGCGGATCGCCGGACAGGCCCGTCATGTGCACTGGCTGAACCCGGAGCCGCGCTCCCTGTGGGGCACGGGTGACTCGGCCGCCCCGGAGTACGCCGAGCTGGTAGCGATGCACGAGTGCCGCAACGCCCACCAACTCGGCGCTCTGATCGGGCGGTTGCTGCCCGTGTGAAGGGGCGGCGCGAAGGGGCGGCGCGCTCAGTCGTCCTTCGCCTTCGCGTACTCCTTGGCCGTCTGTCCCTCGAAGTCGTACGCGATGCACTGCTCGTCGCCCACGACCCACGCGTCGTGTCCGGGCGAGCACACGAAGACGTCACCCGGGCCCAGTTCCTGCTCGCCGCCGTCGTCCATGCGAACGTGCAGGCGTCCCTGGACGATGTAGCCGTTGTGGTTCATCTGGCAGCTGTCCGTGCCCGCGATCGGCGCCACGGACTCCGACCAGCGCCAGCCCGGCTCGAACGTCGCCACGGCGAAGTCGCATCCGGTCAGGTGGACGGCTTCGAGGTGACCGCGGGGGAAGTCACGCCGCTCGTCCGGCTTGTCGAGCGTCTTCACTTCCAGCATGACGCTCCTCCCTTCCGGCCGCTCTCGACGGCGGCCGGGGCACGCCTCCCGGCGGCACGACGTCACCGGTGGAGATCGCGCCCCACCACTTCATCGTCCGCCTGTCCACCCGGGGCCGCCATTCGGGTGACGTCAGGCGGCGCCGCCGCACAGCTCGGCGAACCGGCCGGTGTCGATGTTGCCGCCGGAGACGATCACGCCGATCCGGCGGGGCGGCGGGCCGACCCGGCCGGCGAGCAGGGCGGCCAGCGGGGTGGCGCCGCTGGGCTCCACGACGATCTTCAGACGTTCGAAGGCGAACCGCATGGCGGCGCGGATCTCGTCGTCGGAGACCAGCGCGATCCCGTCGACGAGCCGGCGGTTCACCGAGAAGGTCAGCTCGCCGGGCGTGTGCAGGGCCTGACCGTCGGCGATGGTGCGCGGCACCGGGATCTCGATCCGCCGGCCCGCCTCCAGCGACCGCTTGGTGTCGTCCCCGGCCTCCGGTTCGACACCGGTGATCCGGATGTCCGGGCACAGCCCCTTGGCCACCGTGGCACTCCCGGCGATCAGCCCGCCGCCCCCGACCGGCGCCACGAGGAGATCCAACTCGCCGCTCTCCTCCAGGAGTTCCAGTGCGGCGGTGCCCTGGCCGGCCATCACGTGCGGGTGCTCGTAGGGCGGGATCAGCGTCAGACCCCGCTCGGCGGCGAGGGCCTCGGCGATGGCGACGCGGTCGCCGGTGTAGCGGTCGTACGTCACGATCTCGGCGCCGTACCCTTCCGTGGCCGCCCGCTTGGAGGGCGGGGCGTCCTCGGGCATGACGATCACCGCGGTGGTGCCCAGTTCCCGGGCGGCCAGGGCGACGGCCTGGGCGTGGTTGCCGGAGGAGTAGGTGGCGATGCCCCGGGCCAGCTGCTCGGGGGTGAGCCGGGAGGCCGCGTTGTAGGCGCCGCGGAACTTGAAGGCGCCGACCCGCTGGAAGTTCTCGCACTTCAGGAGCACTTCGGCGCCGACGAGCGCGTCGAGGGTGCGGGAGCGGAGCACGGGGGTGCGGTGGGCGACGCCCTTGAGCCGGGCGGCCGCGTCACGGACGTCGTCGAGGGTGATCGGCAGGGGGGTGGTCGTCACGGGTGTGCTCCCTCGGGGGCGTCGTCGGTACCGGTCGTGGCTCTCGCCTGCGCGAGATAGCTGTAGGCGGAGGCGCGGGAGATGCCGAGGCGGGCGGCGACCTGCTCGACCGCGCGGCGCACGGCGAACACGCCCTGTTCGTCCAGGCCCCGGAAGAGCGCGAGCCGCCGGGTCCGGTCGAGACCGGCCCAGGTCTGGTCCTGGCGCCGCAGCCGGGCGTCGAGGAGGGCGTCGACGACGGAGTCGATGTCGTCGCCGAAGGTGGTCACCGGCGGGTCGGCGGGCGGCCCGGCCACCCCGGCGAGCGCGCCGAGCAGATCGCGCACCCGGTCGACCTCGGTGACGTCCACGTTGACGCACAGCGCGCCGAACACCGCGCCGGTGGAGTCGCGCAGCACGATCGTGGACGACTTGACCAGCTTGCCGGTGCCGGTGCGGGTCACGTAGTTCAGCTCGTCGTCTGCGGCATCGCCGCGGGCGAGCACCCGCATGCCGATCTCGCTCATCGCGCCGCCGACCGTGCGCCCGGTGACCGTGCCGGCCACGGCGACGACGGACCGCTCCGGCCGCCGGTAGTCGTGCAGCACCACCTCGCACACCGGCCCGAACGTCGCCGCGAGGCCGGCCACGACGGGGGCGAGCGCCCGCAGGATCGTGTCCCGCTCCGCCTCCCGGGGGTCCTCGCCGCTCATCCGTTCCTCCTCGGTCGCACCGTTCCTCCTCCGTCGCACCGGACGCCGGTCGGTGCCACCCGCTTCATTAGACCATGAGTCCAAGAGTTGGACGAGCAGTCCAATGC
Source organism: Streptomyces sp. NPDC041784 (assembly GCF_055591025.1). NCBI lineage: Bacteria > Bacillati > Actinomycetota > Actinomycetes > Kitasatosporales > Streptomycetaceae > Streptomyces > Streptomyces sp. NPDC041784. Next base: position 18,837 of record NZ_JBVJAB010000019.1, on the reverse strand, counting down.
CGTCGACCAGGTCCACACCTTCCGGGGAACCGTCGATCAAGGGGTGGTGTGCCCAATTGGCGTTTCCCTAGGATGTGTTGTCGACCGCGCCGGCACCGGCACGGCTGGCAGCTGGGGGAAGCGATGCAGCCTGGAAAGCCTCTGTCCACGAAGATCGACGCCGCGGTTCCGACGGCCGCGCGCATGTACGACCACTATCTGGGCGGCAAGGACAACTACGCGGCGGACCGCGCCGCCTGCGAGGAGCTGGACAAGGTCGTCCCCAGCACCCGCGCCCTCGCGCTGAACAACCGGCGCTTCCTCCAGCGCGTCGTCCGGACCCTGACCCAGGAGTACGGGATCCGGCAGTTCCTGGACCACGGCTCCGGCCTGCCCACCCAGGACAACGTCCACCAGGTCGCCCAGACCGTCGACCCGACGGCGCACGTCGTCTACGTCGACAACGACCCGATGGTCCTCGTCCACGGCCGCGCCCTGCTGGAGCAGGACGAGCGCACCACGGTCATCCACGCCGACATGCGCGAGACCGAGGCGATCTTCACCCACCCCGACACCGAGCGGCTGATCGACTTCTCGCAGCCGGTGGCCGTGCTGTTCAACTCGGTGTTCCACTGCATCCCGGACAGCGAGACCGACGGCCCGCAGGCCGTGGTCCGCCGGGTGACCGAACGCCTGGCACCCGGCAGCTACCTGGTGATGTGCCAGCTGGTGAGCGAGGACCCGAAGGTGCGGGAGTTCGTCACCGACTTCATGGACCAGGCCACGCAGGGGCACTGGGGCCGGGTGCGGCAGGAGAAGGACGTCGCCGGGCTGTTCGAGGGCCTCGAGATCCTCGAACCGGGCCTGGTGGAGGTCTCCACCTGGCGCCCCGACACCGAGGTCGCCCCCCGCCAGCTCACCCAGGAGTGGATCGAGTTCGGCGGCGTCGGCCGCCTCGGCTAGGGCCTGTCCGGCCGGCCTGTCCGGTGGTACGCAGCCCGGCCCGGCAGGGCCGGGCGTCAGCCGTAGCGGTGCTCGGCCGTCTCCTCCAGGAGGGCCAGGGACTCACGGGGCTGGAGAGCCGCGTCGGCCAGGCGGTCCAGGGCGACGCGGTACTCCTCCGTCTCGTCCTGGTCCTCCAGGAAGGTCGCGCTCCTGATCTGCTCCAGATAGACGACGTCGGGCAGATCGGCGCCGCCGAAACGCAGATAGGTGACCGGTATGGCCGGCGCCGAGGCGTGGGTGACGTCCAACGGCACGATCTGCACGGTGACATGGGGCAGCCGGGCCAGCTCGACGAGGCGCGCGAGCTGTTCGCGCATCACCTCGCGGCTGCCCAGGACGCGCAGCAGCACCGACTCGTCGAGGATCGCCCACACCTGCGGGGCGTCCGGGCGGCGCAGCAGCTCGGTGCGGCGCGTGCGCAGCTCCACCCGGCGCTCGACCTCCCGGGTCGGCGCCGACGGCAGCCCGCGCTCGACGACGGCACGCGTGTAGGCGGGGGTCTGGAGCAGTCCGGGCACGTACTGGATCTCGAAGGTACGGATGGCCGTGGCCGCTTCCTGGAGCCCGACCAGCCGGTCGAACCATTCGGGCATCAGCCGTTTGTCGTACCGCTGCCACCAGCCCGGCTCGCCCGCCTGCCGCAACAGGCGCAGCAGGACCGACGCCTCGTGGGCGTCCGCCTCGTACAGCGTCAGGAGGGCGCGCACATCGCCCTCGGTGGGTGGCCTACGGCCCTTGCCGGCCTCGATCCGGGACAGCTTCGCCGGGCTGAAGCCCAGGGTGCGGGCCGCCTGTTCCTGCGCCAGTCCGGCGTCCTCGCGCATACCCGCCAGCTGAACTCCGACCAGCATTTTCAGCAAGGTCGGGGCGGGCTCGGCCCGGTTCAGATACGGTTCGAGACGGGTGACGCGAGGTGACTCGGCAGACATCCTGACTCCCCGTGGACCGGCAGACGACAGGTCTCAGTATCGCACCCGACGCCCACCGACCGCACGGAGCACGGCAATTGAGTTCATCCGGCGCGCCGCGACCCGCCCGTCCGGACGCGCGCTCACAACAGGTGGTCGAACTCCCCGCCCTTCGCCCCGGCCAGGAACGCGGCCACCTCGGCCGGCGTGTACACCAGGGCCGGCCCGTCGGGGTCACGGGAGTTGCGCAGCGCGACACCTCCCCCGCCGAGCGCCGCGACCTCGACGCAGTTGCCCTCCGCGTTGCTGTGGCTGCTCTTGATCCAGCGGACACCCAGCGAACTGGCCCGCACTCCGTTCGGCACCGACTCCGGTACTGACGACACGGCAACTCTCCTCGCTCTTACGCGCAATTTCCCGTGAAATTGCACGAGGACATCGTCAGCGTGGATAATAGCGGTGTCGTCAACCGCACTTCTGGCGCCCAGTCCTGACGTCGCTTCAGGGAGATGCACCGTGTCATCACCTGCGCAGTTCCGGAGCCGCGAGTCCGTCCGCGACTCGTCCAGAACCGCCGCCCTGTACCTCACGGGCAGCCGGGAGGGATTCACCGAAGCACGGCACTTCACCCACCGCACGCTGGACGGCTGGTCGTTGGACCACCGCGTCGACGACGCGGTCACCGTCGTCACGGAGCTCGCCGCCAACGCCGTCCTGCACGGCCTCCCACCCGACTCGGCGCACGACTTCGCCGTACGGCTCAGGCTCACCCTGCGCCCCTCCCATCTGGTGTGCGCCGTCACCGACCCCAGCGACCGGCTGCCCGTCTACCGGCATGCCGGAGATCCGCTGCTGGAGCACGGCCGCGGGCTGCACATGGTCGAGGCCCTCTCGGAGCACTGGGGCTGGACCCGCCGCTCCCCCGTGGGCAAGACGGTCTGGGCCATGCTGCCGACCCGTCCCCGCCTTCTGACATGACCGCCATGGAGAGAACCGCGCCCCTCAAGGACCTGGGACACGTGCCGTGGCCCGACATCAAGGACTCCACCGGCTCCGCCGCGGCCATCCCCGCCCTGCTCACCAGCGTCGCCCGGGGCGACGCCGACACGGCCGAGTCCGCGCTCGGCCAACTGCGCCGCCGTATCTGCCAGTACGGCTTCGTCGTGGACCAGGCGACGGCCGCGACGGTGCCCTTCCTCTGGGAACTGGTCCGGCTCCCCCAGGTCACCTGCCGCCCGGGGATCCTGCGCCTGCTGAAGAGCATCGCCGACGCCCGCCAGTGGGAGGACACGGCCGTCGCCTACCCCAAGCTGCTGCGCCACCCCGACAACCACGTGGCCTGGGAACGGGAGGCGCGCCTGGCCGTCCGCGCCCAGCGCGGTGTCCTGCGCGACCTCCTCGACGAGGGCGACAAGGACATAGTGCGTGCCTCGACGGAACTCGCCGACGCCCTGAGCGACTGAGACGCCACGACCGCGAGACCGGTACCCGTCACTCCGATTCGGCCCCGTTCCTTCTACGCCGCCGCGCCCACGACCGCTAGGTTGGCCGCATGAGCAACCTTGACCGTGCACCCGTGCCGAGTGTGTGCGGCGGGCGTGGATTCGTCGTCGCCGAACCCGTCCGCGAGCTGCTGAGCCCCCGGCACGTCAAGCTGGGCGAGTCCACCGAGGTCCGCCGGCTCCTGCCGAACCTCGGCCGACGCATGATCGGCGCCTGGGCCTTCGTCGACCACTACGGCCCCGACGACATCGCCGACGAACCCGGGATGCAGGTCCCGCCGCACCCCCACATGGGCCTGCAGACCGTCAGCTGGCTGCACGAGGGCGAGGTGCTGCACCGCGACTCGACGGGCAGTCTCCAGACCATCCGGCCCGGCGAACTCGGGCTGATGACCTCGGGCCGCGCGATCAGCCACTCCGAGGAGAGCCCCCGCGCGCACGCCCGGTTCCTGCACGGCGCCCAGCTCTGGGTCGCCCTGCCCGACACCCACCGGAACACCGAGCCCCACTTCGAACACCACGCCGACCTGCCCACGGTCACCGCTCCCGGCCTCACGGCCACCGTGATCCTGGGCGACCTCGACGGCGCGGCCTCCCCCGGTACGGCGTACACCCCCATCGTGGGCGCCGATCTCGCCCTCGCGCGCGGGGCGGACGTACGGCTGCCGCTGGTGCCCGACTTCGAGTACGGCGTGCTCGCCATGTCGGGCGAGGTGCGGGTCGACGGCGTGCCCGTACTGCCGGGGTCGATGCTCTACCTCGGCTGCGGCCGCACCGAACTGCCTCTGCTGGCCGAGTCCGACGCGGGCCTGATGCTGCTCGGCGGCGAGCCGTTCGAAGAGGAACTGATCATGTGGTGGAACTTCGTCGGCCGCTCCCAGGAAGAGATCGTGCAGGCCCGCGAGGACTGGGCGAAGGGCACCCGTTTCGGCGAGGTGAGGGGCTACGACGGAGCCCCGCTCCCCGCACCGACTCTGCCGGCGACCCCGCTCAAACCACGAGGAAGGGTGCGCTGACCTGCGAAAGGACTGTCTTCCAGCTGGCCGCCGCCTTCGGCACACACGTCCCCGGCCATCTTCGGGCCCTGCACTTCCTCACGGGTGCGCTCTCCGTCCTGCTCGGGCTGATCTGCTTCCGGGACACTCTGGAGTCGATTCTGCTGCTCGCCCTGTGGATCGGCTTCGGCTGGCTGCTGCGGGGCATCATGGTGACGGCTACAGCGGCCTCCGCCGAAGCCATGCCGGCGCGAGGCTGGATGCTGTTCTCCGGAATCATCGGCACCCTCGCGGGCATCGTGCTGATCGTCTCGCCGTTCACCTCGATCGCCGCGCTCACCCTGGCCACGGGCATCATGGCCATCGTCCTCGGGGCGGTCGAGGTGTTCCACGCCGTCAGGATGCGCGTCGAAGTCGGCCGTGCTCCCGGCGCCACCGCCGAACGACGGCCGCTGTTCCGCTCTCAGCCGCACCCCCAGCACTGACCGCGGGCGGCCGGTTGTGGCGTCTTCGGCCCGGCACTGGGTTCTGACGCCCGGGCTTCGCCGCACGCCGTGGGCGCCGGTGCTTTGGGGACACCAGCGCCCACTCACCCTGCTCGAGGTGACGTGATGTCCCCGTCAGGGGACGAGGATGAGGCGGATCGGGTCGCCGATCTTGTTCTCCAGCCGGTTGACGGCGTCGGCGGCGTCGGCGAGCGGGATGTGGTCGGTGATGGAGGGAGCCAGGTCGAGGCGGCCGGCTGCGGTCAGCTGCACCAGCTCGGAGACGGACTCGGGGAAGCCGCCGTAGTGGCCGCGCACCTGCTTGCTCAGGTAGTTGAAGGTCAGACCCTCGGTGATGGTGAGCGGGTGCGGCGTGATGCCCACCAGGATCAGGGAGCCGTTCAGGCCGAGCACGGAGGCGGCCTGCTCGCGGACGGCGGGCACGCCGGCGCAGTCGAAGGCGAAGTCCAGGCCCCGTCCGCCGGTGGCCGCGCGTACCTGATCGGCGAAGTCGGGGGCGCTCGGGTCGAGGGCGTAGTCCGCGCCGAAGGCCAGGGCGCGCTCGCGGGCGCTGGGCAGCGGGTCCACGGCGATGATCGGTGCGGCGCCGACCAGGCGGGCGAGGCGCACGTTGTGCGCGCCCACTCCGCCCACGCCCCACACGCCGACGGACTGGGCGGGACGGACGCCTGCGGTGGCGACGACGGCGGGCTGGTCGGTTCGGTGGTCGGCCTGCTGGGCGGGCCGCTCGGCGTGGTGCCGGGCTGGGGCACCGGCGCCCTGATCGGCGGCGGCGCCGACAGGTGCCGGGCGCCGGAGAGCTCCGGCCTGGTGACCCTGATGGCCGAGAGGGCAGCGTGGACAGCGGGGTGCTGGTCGCCGAGGGCGCCGAGGGCGCCGAGGGCGACACGACGGCGATCGACCTGATCGCCAGGCGGTTCGGCGCGTGCTCGAGCGCAGGCCGGCCGAGCGGGTGCGCGCCGAGGTCAAGGCGGTCCGCGAGGCGCAGGAGTCGACGGAACGCGAGGCCGCCAAGGCGCCCGGAAGCAGAAGAAGACCCATCTGGACGCCACGATGAAGGCTCGGGGCAAGGCCTTCAACCAGCGGTACTGTCACGGGCGAGGTCCCAGGCCGCAGGTCAGCCGGGCCTGGAGCAGTTGCTCGTCCTGGCTCTGAGAGGAGCTTGCTGGGCCGCGTGATGCGGGGTGTGATCTCGAGGCAGTCCCGGACGCGGCACGAGCGGTCGTCCCCGACCAGCGGAGGGAACCTGTGTCTGCCAGCCTGGTCGTATGGGGTCCAATCGGTCGGTCGACAGCCGGCCTGGGAGGCAGAAGCGGGTGCGGTGATGGCGGGAGCTGAGGCGCATACCCGGGTGGTGGTCGTGGCGAATCCACGCTCGGGGGGAGGCAAGACTGCCCGTTTCGACCTGATCAAACGGGCTGAGGGTATGGGCGCCCAGGTCTGGTCGACCAGTGCCGAGCACGACGCGACGTCACTCGCCAGGCTCGCGATCCAGGAAGGGGCTGAGGTACTGGGAGTCGCGGGTGGAGACGGAACGGTATCGGCAGTGGCCGCAGTGGCCGCCGCCACGGATCGGCCGTTGCTGGTGGTCCCGGCAGGCACGCGGAACCACTTCGCCCGGGATCTCGGCCTCGACATCCGCAACCCGGTGTCCTCACTGAGCGCCCTGATCGACGGCGTACCGACCCGTGTGGATCTCGGCGTGGTGGGCCCGCGCGTCTTCGTCAACAATGTCTCCTTCGGCCTCTACGCCGACGCCCTGCTGGAGCCCGGGTATCGAGAGGACAAGGCGCGTACCCTCGCTTCGGTCGCACCCGATTACCTCGCAGGAAGGCAATGGGTCGAGGCCGACGTGGACACCCCGCGGGGAACCATCCCGCTCCCGCAAGTTGTGCTGGTCTCCAACAACCCGTACCACATCGCCACTCCGCGCTACCTGGGGCGCCGCTTCACGCTCGCCTCAGGACTGCTCGGCGGCATCGTGCTCAAGCGCCCGACCGACACGCCACCGGACCTCCTCCGACACCTTCGCGGTGAGCTGCTGCGGCGGCAGCCCCATCCAGATACGCCGGGTGATGCAGCCATCACCTGGACGGCGGCCAGCATCACGTTGCACGGCCGGGGGCGGCAACTGCACGCAGGGATCGACGGCGAATCCGTGACGCTTCCTCTTCCCGTCACGTGCGAGGCCCGGCCAGGTGGACTGCGAGTACTGCTGCCGACAGACCGACCAGGAATCCCGCGGGAGCCGGTGCCCACGCTCCCAAGAGCACCGCGTGACCACTGAGAACATGGCCTGACGTCCCCCGTAGCGGCTGTCAACCGGGCTGGGGTGGTGTCTGCTGGACCGGCAGGAGACGGACGACCGGGTCGGAAGCCGAAACCAGCTCGCGCAGAAGGACGACATCACCATCGAGCTGAACACTGCGAGCTGTCGGTGCACCGCGCGATCGAAGAAGAGGGAACGCGCCGGCGTGCTGCACCACCGCACCCGGCACACCGGCCGGTTCGAACTACCGGGTGACGCTGCCCCAGGGCACCGGCGAAGAGCACGTCAGCGCCGCACTCGCCGACGGGTGCTCACCTTCAAGGTCCCCAAGGCAACGAAGGTAAAGCCCCCGACGCATCGAGATCACCGGCTGACAACCGTGCCCGGTAAGCTCCGGCCGAGCCCGCCGCCGGGCGTGAACCCGGAATCCATCGACCTCGATGGCGCAACGTCCTGACGGTGAAGGCGGAACGCAAGTCGACGTACGGCGACGACACCGAGATGGTGATCACCGAGCGACAGCGGGGACGTTCAGTCGACAGCAGTTCCTCGGCGACACCCTCGACACCGAGCAGATCGAAGCCTCCTACGACGCGGGCGTGCTGCGGATCCCGGTTGCCGAGCAGGCCAAGCCCCGCAAGATCGCCAACAGCGGCGGCAGCGACCGCGGGGTTGCTGTCTCGTCACAGGGGTGCGGGCAATCCTCGATCAAGGAGCTGCTGATGAACCTCACGCTGTGGATCACTGCTGGGCGCTGTCTGACTGGCCGGCAGTGCCAAGATGTTCGTGCCCAAGGAGAAGACGGCCGGCATGGGCACCGCCACCCGATGGGTCGAGGACTTCAGCCCCTGCGCCCTCCATGCCATCGGCGCCCTTGAACTCCTGGCCACGGCGGGCCTGGTCCTGCCCGCCATGCCAGACATCTGCGCATCTCCGAACACCCCGGCAGCAGGGAGACGTGGGTCACACGCGTCCGTGTCACAGGGCGTCGGGCTACCTCGTCTCAGGGGGTGTAGCCACTGACGACAACGGAGGAGCACACGATGGACGCGCGACTGAACTACTTCGCCGGCCCGAACCCCAGCAAGGCTCTCAAGTACCTCATGTCGGCGGGCAAGGCGCTCAAGGAATCCCCGCTGCCGGCCGCGACGCAGGAGTTGGTGGCACTGCGCGTGAGCCAGATCAACGGCTGCGCCGTCTGCATCGACATGCACACAAAGGAGGCCGCCGCTGCCGGGGAGGCCCCGGTGCGGCTGAACCTGGTGGCGGCGTGGCGGGAGGCCACGGTCTTCACCGAGGCCGAACGCGTCGCGCTGGAGCTGGCGGAGCAGGGGACCCGGGTCGCGGACGCGGCCGGCGGGGTCAGCGACGAGGTCTGGGCGCGTGCCGCCGAGCTCTACGACGAGGAGCAGCTCACCGCCCTGGTGATCCTGGTCTCACTCATGAACACGGCGAACCGGCTGAACATCATCACCCAGCAGCCGGCCGGCGACTACGAGGTCGGGCAGTTCCACTGAACGGTCGTCGGCAACCGGCCCGGGCCGCGGGCTCCGGGCTCCCGGCCCATGGGGCATGGCTCTGCGCCGCACAGCAGCACCCGGTCCTGAAGCGGGAGCTTCCAAGGCCTGGGACGGACCGGGGAGGCGGGACGTGGGGGGGGAAGGGGGGGGCCAAACCGCCAAAAGTGTGTGGGGGTGAAACGGTGGACAGGGGGGTCCAAAAAGAA
>NZ_JBVJAB010000019.1:2334-9937 GCF_055591025.1 Streptomyces sp. NPDC041784 | reverse complement strand
CTCCGGCCCCCCATCCCATGGGGCATCGCTTTCCTCCGACACTCACCACCCGATCTGGAAGGGGGAGTGTCAGAGCCCGGCCCGGACCCGCCGCGCCGGGCCGTGGCGGCGCAGTTGAGTCACCAACTTGCCGAAGGTGCGTGGGCTCAGCCCGGTGAACGGGGCTGTCCAAGACGGCTCTGACGCCGTGATCACACCAGCCACAGTCCAAGACCATCGCACATCAAGATCACTTACGGGACAGCGCTCAGGTCGTGGCCTGGCCTTTCGGCAGTGCCAGTGACGTGGGCGGGCTGCTGGTTTCTATCGGAGGGGGCGGCGACCGGTGCGCTGGGACCAGCGCACGGCCATGAGGCCCAGCGCAGCCACAAGGATCACGATGCCGATGATCAGCAAGTAGCCCAGCCCTTCCGCGGCCACGCCGATGATTCCCAGCACGAGGGCGACCAGAACGAGAAACAGCAAGAGGGCCATGACGCCCACGCCTCCCTTGGGCAGCTGAACGCAGGCGCTCAGCGGCGCGCGAGTTGCCGCTCGCCGCCTGCGCCCGTCTGATAGGGCATGTCGTAGTGCCGGAAGATCGCTTCTTCCGACTCGGCGGGCAGGATGTCGTCCATGCCGACCGAGGGCGCCTTCTTCACCAGTGCCTTGGCGTGGGAGACCTTCACGTAGTCCGGCCCGAGGATCGCCTCGTCGAGGGGCACGAAGGCCAGCTGGTGGCGGGTAGGGAGCCCAGTGCGGACCGTGGCCATGGCCGGTTCGTCGGTGGTGGTGTCCACGTAGACCGCTTCGAGTACGCCGATCTTGTGGCCCTTCGGGTCGACGACGCTACGGTTGCGCCACTCGCGGACATCGGCTGCATGGATCATGGCCTGCCTCCTGAGCCGTTACCCCGGGCCGGTGCGAGCGCCCCCGGCGGACAGTCGCAGCCTGCTGAACCCGGTAGCCCATTGTTCCTCCAGGCTATCCGGGAATGTCTGCGTCGCGTCCTGCCGTGGCAGGGGCTTCGCCCGTGGTAGTCGACAGGCATGTCTATGAAGCCTTCCGGCGCCGCGGACCGTTCGTCTCGGGTCGGCCGGCTGCGCCGCGTGATCAGCCGTTCGCCGGTCGGGCGCGGATGGCGGCGCAGCAGGGATATGGAGCTGTGGCCGCGTTCGCTGGGCTTCGCGGCGCTGGGGTTCCTCACGCTGGTGCCGCTGCTGATCATCGTCTCCTCTGCCGATCCCGAGCACGGGCGGGGGTTCGCGCAGTGGCTGGGGGAAGGGCTCGGCGTGTCAACGGCTGCCAGGCGGCAGGTCGAACAGTTGTTCATCCGGCCCGGCCAGGCACTGCGGACCACGACCGCGTTCGGCATCGCCGCCCTTGCCGTGTTCGGCCTGTCCTTCGGGGCGGCGGTGCAGACCGGCTACGAGAAGGTCTGGGACTTGCCGCCGGCCCGCTGGTGGGCCAGATGGCGGCATGTGGTGTGGCTCGCCGTCCTCACCGGATACCTCTTCGTCTCCGCCACCACCACGCTGCGCCGTGAACCCCTGGCAGGTGGAGCCGTCGCCTCGCTGAGCGCCGTGCTGTTCCTCTGGTGGTCCCAGCGCCTGCTGCTCGGCGGGAGGGTCCGCTGGCGTGCCCTGTTCCCCGGCGCCGTGGCCACGGTAGTCGGGCTGCTGGGTCTGAGGGTCTTCTCCAGGCTCGTCTTCTCACCGCTGATCGCGTCCAACGCCGTCTCCTACGGCGCCGTCGGAACTGTCCTGGTCATCCAGTCCTGGCTGGTCGGCGTGGGCGTCGTCGTCTTCGGCGGTGCCCTGGTCGGCCGACTGCTGTACGAACTCCCTCGCAGGGCACCCGCACTGCAACGGCGCAGCTGAGCGCGGGCTGAACCTGGTCGCCCAGCTCGATCGGACCGATGGACGTGCGCACCACGCGTAGCACCGGGTGCGCGTCGAACCAACACTCCCCTGTCGGCAGGGACCACAGCTCGTCGCGCTCGACCATGATCCGGTCGGACGGTTCACCCCGTGCCGGCGCGGGTGCTGCGAAGCCGTCCCCCACGTCAGAATCATCCGCGGCCCGCCGCCCCAGGGGACTCAGGTTGTTCTTACAGCCCTCGGAAACCTGTCTTCTTCTAGAGCGGGCCGTGGCGGCCTGCGAGGCCGTGAACCGGGCGGGCGAGATCTCCCTCCGCGAGGGCGTGTTCTTCGAACGCCACTCTCCCACGGCCTGTTCGCCAGCCGGGACCAGTCCGAAGGCGCGGGAGCTCTCCTGAAATTTCCTCTCCGTCCTCTGCCTGGGATAGACGTCGACGGAGTGGAGCCAGGATCATCCTGGCTCCACTCCGGGGTGCGGGCGTGTCACTGGAACTGTGCGAAGAACCTCCAGATCTCTGCTTTGGTCCAGGTGGCGACGCCGCTTTCGCTGGGGGAGCCGTCGACCGGACCGGGTATGTGGCCGCCGTCGAACGCGGCCCATTGGACCGGGTATCCGGCACGGCAGCCCGAATAGGTGGTGGTGATGTGCGTTCGGCTGCCCGGTGCGGGCTCGCGCGGGCTCTGGGGGGTGCAGCCGTTGTTGCTGACGAATCTGTCGCGCAGGGACCGTCCTTGCGCGATGTTGAGGACGGAGTCGCTGACGCCGTGGATTCCGAAGTAGGCGATGGGCTGGGTGCCGCCGCTGCAGCCGCTGATCTGAGCGCCGGATATGACCGCGACAGCCCTGAAGACGTTCGCCCGGCTGCATGCGAGTGCGTAGCTCATACCGCCGCCCCAACTGAATCCCGTGGCGAAACGCTGTGCTGTGTTGACACAGAGGCCGCCCTCGATTCGCCGGATCATGTCGTCGACGAAGGTGATGTCCTCACCGCCCGAATTGGCCCAGCCGTTGCCGAGGCCCTGGGGGGCGACGAGGATCGCGCTGTTGCTCGACTGTTCCTGTTGGCCGTAGTAGGACCAGGCGGTCCCGCTCGTGCCGCCCGAGGCGACGTCGCCGGCGGTTCCGCCCCGCCAGTGGAACGCGAAGATCAGCCGGTAGGGGTGGCTGTTGTCGTAGTTGGCGGGAACCCTGAGGATGAAGCTGCGGCTCTTACCGCCGCTTTGAATCGTGTGCGTACCGCTGGCCAGGGTCGGGGCGCTGCCGCATCCCCCGCCGCCACCGGACGACAGCTTGATCATCTGCCATTGCTGGTTGGCGCCGCCCCAGTCGGTGTACTGGACGACGTTGCCGCCGTCGGCGGTGGAGGCGCCCTGCACCTCCACCGCCTTGCCGCTGTTGCGGTTGATCAGCCGGACGTGGCCCGCGTCGGAGTCGGCCAGGCGGAACTGCTGGTTGGCCCCGTTGTGGTCGGCCCACTGCTGGATTGCGGCACCGTCGGCGGTCGAGGTGCCGGCCACGTCGAGGACCTTGCCCGAATGCCGTGCCTTGAGGCGGTAGAAGCCGCCGCCGGAGTCCACGAACTGCCACTGCTGGTTGGCTCCGTCGTGGCGCGTCCACTGGCTGACCCCCGCGCCGTCGGCGGTGGACGTCCCAGAGACGTCCAGCGCCTTGCCGCTGTTGCGATTGACCAGGACATACCAGGCACTGGTGTCCACCGTCGCCGCCTCGGCGGGCGCCGGATTCACCGCGGCGAGCATGCCGATCGCGAGAGTCGCCGCCACCACGGCGGCGAACCGGGACCACCAGCGATGCCTTCGTGGAGGGGCGGGGGAAGCCGCACCGTAGGTCTTCATCGATTCTCCCTTTCGTTTCTGGCAGGTCCCCTCAGGTGCGGGTCCAGCGTTGGTTGCTGCCGTTCGAGCAGGAGTAGAGCTGGATCAGGGTGCCGTTGGCGGTGCCGGCTCCTACGGCGTCGAGGCAGAGGCCGGACTGGACGCCGACGATGGATCCGTCGGAGTTGAGGCGCCATTTCTGGTTGTCGCCGCCCCAGCAGCTGTAGATCTGGACTTTGGTGCCGTTGCCGGTGCCGGCGGCGTCCAGGCACTTGTCGCCGTAGACCCTGAGCTCGCCCGCGGCGGTGTGCGTCCACTGCTGATGGGTGCCGCTGCGGCAGTCCCACAGCTGGACCTGGGTGCCGTCGGCGGTGCTGGCGTTCGGCACGTCCAGGCAGCGGCCTGAACCGACGCCCTTGATCTGTCCGGAATCCCCAGGGGGCGTCGAGGAGCCGCCGTTGAGTGCGTTGAGGACGGCGGTGTAGGCGGGCTTCTTGCTGCCGTCGGAGTTGAACAGCAGCGGCGTGTGCTGCGGTCGCCAGGAGTCGCTGTCGCGCACACCCCAGACGGTGATGCCGAGGCAGCGCGGGACGGCCAGGCAGTCGTTGGTCACGTTGGCGTAGGTCGTGGGCGAGGCGCCCTGGATGTCGAGTTCGGTGATGGCCACGTCGACGCCGAGGGCGGCGAAGCTCTGCAGGGTGGTGCGGAAGTTGCTGTTGTAGGGGCTGTCGCTGTTGAAGTGCGCCTGGAAGCCGACGCAGTCGATCGGCACGCCGCGCTGCTTGAAGTCCCGGACCATGGCGTACATGGCCTGGGTCTTGGCCCAGGTCCAGTTCTCGACGTTGTAGTCGTTGTAGCAGAGCTTGGCGGCCGGGTCGGCGGCGCGCGCGGTGCGGAAGGCGACCTCGATCCAGTCGTTGCCGGTGCGCTGCAGGTTGGAGTCGCGCCGGGCTCCCGAAGTGCCGTCGGCGAAGGCCTCGTTCACGACGTCCCACTGGGCGATCTTGCCCTTGTAGTGGTTCATCACGCCTTTGATGTGGTCGATCATCGCCTGGCGCAGGCTGCTGCCGCTGAGGCTCTGCATCCAGCCGGGCTGCTGGGAGTGCCAGGCCAGAGTGTGGCCGCGCACCTGCTTTCCGTTCTGCACCGCCCAGTTGTAGACGCGGTCACCGGCGGTGAAGGTGAACTGGCCCCGCTGGGGCTCGGTGGCGTCGATCTTCATCTCGTTCTCGGCCGTCACCGAGTTGAATTCGCGGCTCGCGATCGACGTGTACGCCGAGTCGCCCAGCCTGCCCGAGGCGATGGCGGTGCCGAAGTAGCGGCCGCTCTGCGCCGCCGCGGCGCCGAGCGTGCTCTCGGCGGCGTGTGCAGTCGGCGCGGCTAGCGTGGCTGCCGCACCGAGGACGCCGACGACCAGCGCCAACAGCAGGCCGCGGATCTTCCGGCGGACAACGGGTCTGGGAAGGGCATACGAGCCCATGGCTGTGCCTCCAAGGTGGAAATCACGGAAGGACTGAAGCGCAGGGGAATGCGCCGTCCGCTCCCACTCGGCAAAGACGGACGGGGCGGCCCGGAACCCGGGCAGCACGCAATCACCGGACGCGGCGGTCAGGGAACCGGGACGATCTCATTCGACACAGGCATGGGGGTACTCCATCGCGGCTCAGCCGGGGGACCACCGCGCGGCGTCGCGTACCTCTCCAACTGCGCGAAGAGAGGATGCGCTGGTGCGAACCTCACCGGAACGAATCGGGGTGGCGCAGGTGCTTTGGTGCGCGGATCTGTCGTGCAGCTGTGCGTGGATCTGCCGTGCAGCACAGATTGCTCAGGCCGATCTGGTTCGACATCTCGAACTGCGGCCGGTTTCCCAGACAGGGATGATTGAGGCACTGGCGATGGTCGTCAATACTCCCCGCAGAAGAAGTTTCGGTTCCTAGCCCGAAACATTCCGGAACCCCGGCGAGCCGGAAGGCGAACGCCCGGCGCCGCCGTCGGCGGATGCCGTGGGGCCGGGGCCGGGGCCGGGAAGAGTGTGCGCACGCTGCTTACTCGGCTCCTCTCCTCCGCGCGGACGCCTTGGCCTGGCGAGCCATATCGCAAACTCCGGAGTTTTTCCGGTCGGCGCGACAGCTTGTCAAGCCCAAAGGAGAGGCGCTGTTTGTGGACAGATCGGCGACAGGCCTTGACCAGAGGGCCCCACATTCCTAGCTTGTGGCGTCGAAGCATCGGGGAATTCTTCGAAACTTTCGAGATTTTCCCTGTCCCCCGGCACGTCCACTCCGCGGTTCATCGGGGTCACCTCACCCCCGCCCCCCAAAGGAGTCCTCTGATGTGGTTTCGCCACCCGTCCCCGGTCCGTCTAAGACGCTTACTCGCCGTCCTGGCGCCCTTGCTGCTCGTGGCCACCTTCCTCGGCGCCCAGCCCGCCGGCGCGGCGACCGTAGACCCCAACGCCTCGTATGTGCTGGTCAACCGCAACAGCGGCAAGGCCCTGGATGTCTACAACATGGCGACCAACGACGGCGCCCGCATCACCCAGTGGACCAGGAACGATCAGAACCAGCAGCAGTGGCAGTTCGTCGACTCCGGCGGCGGTTACTACCGCATCAAGTCCCGCCATTCCGGCAAGGTGCTGGACGTCCACAACTTCTCCACCGCCAACGGCGGCTCGATCGTCCAGTGGGCCGACCTGAACGGCACCAACCAGCAGTGGCGGCTGGCCGACAGCTCGGACGGCTACGTGAGGTTCATCGCGCGCCACAGCAACAAGGCCCTCGAAGTTCAGGGCGCCTCCACCGCCGACAACGCGAACATCGTCCAGTACGACGACTGGGGCGGCACCAACCAGCAGTGGCAGCTCGTCAAGGTCGGCGGCGGCAACCCCGGCCCGTGCGATCTTCCGTCGACATACCGCTGGACATCAACGGGCGCGCTGGCGCAGCCCAAGCCGGGGTGGGTCTCGCTCAAGGACTTCACCGTCGTGCCCTACAACGGCAGGCAACTCGTCTATGCGACGACGCACGACACGGGGACGAGGTGGGGTTCGATGAACTTCGGCCTGTTCACCAACTGGTCGGAGATGGCCTCGGCCAGCCAGAACACGATGTCGACTTCCACCGTCGCGCCCACGCTCTTCTACTTCGCGCCGAAGAACATCTGGGTGCTCGCCTACCAGTGGGGCGGGACCGCCTTCTCCTACCGGACGTCGAGCGACCCCACCAACCCGAATGGCTGGTCATCCCAGCAGGTGCTCTTCTCCGGAAGTATCACCGGCTCCGGAACCGGACCCATCGACCAGACGATCATCGGTGACGGGACGAACATGTACCTGTTCTTCGCCGGTGACAACGGCAAGATCTACCGAGCCAGTATGCCCATCGGGAACTTCCCGGGCAGCTTCGGCGCGACCTCGACAGTGATCATGAGCGATACGACGAACAACCTGTTCGAAGCCCCGCAGGTCTACAAGCTCCAGGGCCAGAACCGCTACCTCATGATCGTCGAGGCGATCGGCTCGCAGGGCCGCTACTTCCGCTCGTTCACGGCCACCAGTCTGAACGGCTCATGGACACCCCAGGCCGCGACCGAGAGCAATCCCTTCGCCGGCAAGGCCAACAGTGGCGCCACCTGGACAAACGACATCAGCCATGGCGAACTGATCCGCACCAGCCCCGATCAGACCATGACCGTCGATCCCTGCAATCTGCAGTTGCTCTACCAGGGGCGCAGCCCCAACTCCGGCGGCGACTACGGCCTCCTGCCCTACCGGCCAGGTCTGCTGACACTGCAGCGCTGACGGCGCGACACGAGTCCGGCTCCGGTATGGAGCCGGACGGGGGGGGGGGGGGGGGGGGGACTCCCCCCGGGTCCCGTGAAAACACCCGCGCCCCCCCGGCTACGGGGGGCGGGGT
>NZ_JBVJAB010000019.1:0-2324 GCF_055591025.1 Streptomyces sp. NPDC041784 | reverse complement strand
GCCCGCCCCTTGCCCCGCCGGCAAGGTCGGCGACCATTACGGAGTGAGTGGCGAGACACGGTTCGGTTCCGGGGGGGAAACCGGAAGGGGGGCTCGGCGGAAGGCCGACCCCGCCCGGGTCACGCGACAACGTCAGCACTCATACGGCGACGGAGCGCGGGGTCGGGCAACGCTCACCAGCCCGCGGGCCATCCCGTAACGCTGTGCCGCCGCCGGCGGCGCTCGCTGACGGTCCAGGCGCACCGGGGCGCCTGGTGCGCTCGGGCGGACGAGCCAGGCTTCGGTGATGAGATATCCAACAGACGCCCAACTCCTTGAAGAACGACCCCATCCCACGAGCCAACGAGCTCCGCGCCACGGTTACCGCTCCTCCGACCGATGCTGACGGTTCGCTGACCGCCAGCCATCCCGAACGTCGCTGACCTGCGGAAACGATGATGAAGTGCGATATGTGGTGGAACTTCGTCGGCCGCTCTCAGGAAGAGATCGTGCAGGCCCGTGAGCGAAGTTCCGAGCCGCTGGCCCCATGCTGCCGGCCCATCCGGCGGCGGCACCGCCCCGGGTGGGCTCACCGGGTTTCGCGGTAGTCGTAGCCGCCGACGACGACGTTCGCGACCACCGTGGCAGCCAGGCCCAGCCCGAGCCATGGGGCCGAAATAGTAGCCATGGATATAGTAGCCATGTAATGTATCGACCCATGAGCAAGGGTTCCGAACGGGCCACACCCGGCTACCTGGTGTGGCGGCTGTCGACGAAGTGGCGGGTGGCCGTCGACCGGGCGGTCGCGCCGCTGGGTCTCACCCACGCGCAGTACTCCCTGGTCGCGTCGCTGTACGGCATGCGGCGCGCCGGCGAGCGGCCCAGTCAGCGCCGGCTCGCCGACCACACCGGCCTCGAGCCGCTCTACGTCTCGAAGCTCGCCCGTGCCCTGGAGTCCGCCGGGCTGATCGAGCGGACCCGGGATCCCCGCGACCCACGCGCCGTGCAACTGACCCTCACCGCACAGGGCGAGGACGTCACGCGACGCGCGATCACGGTGGTCCACGGGCTGCTGGAGCGGCTGCTGGAGCCGCTCGGCGGCCTGGACAGCGCCCGCACCCGCACCTTCGCGGACGAACTCGCAACCCTGCTCGACGTACCGCTGGATCTCATCGACGAGAAGACGCCACAGACTCACAAGACTCGGACGACTCAAACGACTCAGGGGGAGTCATGACCAGCACTGCGGACACCACCGGCACCACCACCGGCACCGCCGGCACCACCACCGGCACCACCGGCACCACCAGCACCACCACCGCCCCTCCCGTCGACCCCCGCGTGATCGCCCTGGCGCACTACGCGAGCCGCGCCGTTCTGGAGCGCGTCATCGCGCGGCACGGCCTCACCTTCCCGCAGCAGATCACCCTCCGGGCGGCCGCCGTCGACGGGCCGCTGGAGCGGGAGGCGCTCGTCACCCAGATCGGTGGAGCCCTCAAGACGGACCCGGCGGACGCCCGCGCCACGGTCGGCGAACTGCTCGACAAGGGGCTGCTGTCGGCCGACGGTCCGCGCGTCGCGGCTTCCGACGCCGGGCGCGAACTCTTCGACGCGGTCGGCGCCGAGTCGGGCCCGATCACCGCCCGGATCTACGCCGGAATCCCGGCGGAGGACCTGGCGACCGCGGGCCGCGTGCTCGCGCGGATCAGGCAGCGGGCCGAGGCGGAGCTGGCCGCGCTCGACTCGACGGTGTAGTGGAATATTCAATCAACCTGTCCGGTTGACGGCCTCGAAGGAGGTCACGAGTGGACATCACATACGAGGCGACGCAGGAGACCGCGTACTACGCCCACGGAACCCCGGCGGAGCGCTGGGAGCGGGCCCGGCTGTTCTTCGAGGCGCGGGACTACACCGCCGCCGCGCGGGTGCTGGTCGGGCTGGTCGAGGAGGTGCCGGAGCAGACCGGACCCCGGCTGCTGCTGGCCCGCGCCTACTACCACTCGGCCCAACTGCAGCGTGCCGAGGCCGAGTTGCGGGTGATCGTCGAGCGTGACCCGGTGGAGCAGTACGCCCGGCTGATGCTCGGCCGCACCCTGGAGCGGCAGGGCCGGCACGAGGAGGCCGGACCGCATCTGCGGATCGCCTCGGCCATGGCCGGGGACTTCCCGGAGGCCTGACCCACACAGCACGCAGCACACACAGAACACAGCCCACGGCGCACAGAACTCAGCGCCTGGCACACGGCAGCGGGGGGGGGGGGGGGGGGGGGGGGGGGGGGGGGGGGGGGGGGGGGGGGGGGGGGGGGGGGGGGGGGGGGGGGGGTTTGATGCGTGGGAGAGTTCGCT
>NZ_JBVJAB010000018.1:108226-162424 GCF_055591025.1 Streptomyces sp. NPDC041784 | reverse complement strand
CGGCGGGCGGGGACGGGAAAACCGACACCGGAAACGGTGCACGGCGTCCCGTCCCCGACCCAACACATGGAACTCGACCGCCGCGGCGCCGAACTCCTCTTCCAGGTTCTGACGGAGCGGGAGGAGAGGAACAGCGTGGCGATCGCCTCGAACGAGTCGTTCTCTGGCTGGACCAAGACCTTCACTGACCCTCGCCTCTGCGCTGCCATCGTCGACCGTCTCACCTTCGGCGGCAACATCATCGAGACCGGCACCGACTCCTACCGCCTCGCCACCACCCGAGCCCGCGCCGAACAGCAGGCCACGGCCGGCTGACTTCCCGCAGGGCTCAGAGCGCGATCGGCCGGTACTTCAGAGCCTCGTCGACAATCTCCTCCGCAGACGCGCCCCGAAGGTCGTCTGAGGGGTGGAAGACCAGGTCGCTCACCCGGGGGTGCGACACGTTCGCCTCCAGGAGCCGCAGGTAGTAGTCGCTCTCCGGGTCGGCCAGCAGGAGTCTGCGAACGATCTCAACGAGCTCGTCCCGGGTGATGTCCGCAACCACGGGGCGAGCCGGCCGGGCCGCCTCCCGCGCGAACTCCTCCAGGCTCCTGCTTCCGTCGTACTCAGCGAAGTCGAGGACCTCGTAGTCATGACCGGTCATCGCGTTGAAGGCCGTGATTGCCTCACGCGCTGCCGCCCGGCGGGTTTCCAGCATGTCAGCGATCCGCTCGACCTCGGCGCACAGCTCGTCCAGCCGCTGCCGACTCACGGGCGGGGGCAACAACTCCGGTCTCAGGTCCACAGCCGCATTATGTCCGTCCGTGCCGACACGCCCGAGCCAAGCCCTCTGGGCGCTGCCAGTTCTCATCGACATTGCTGGGCGCCTCGATCAAGAACCGCTGCCAGACCCCGGCGACATTCGCTCTCCGTTCTCACCTACGAAGCCACCACCTCGTTGTTGTTGACGGCGGCGGTAGGCGCGGCCTTGTGGGCTCTGCGCCCGGTGCTTCCCCCGGCCGGTGTGCCTGGCGAACTGCTCGGGTTGCGGCGGGGAGCGGACGCCGGGTTGCTGGTGGCGTCGTTGGCCGAGATGAGTAGTGCGCGCCAACGGCAGCTGGCGGAGAAGCGGTTGTCGGTGATGGCTGTCCTGGTGCGGCGGAAGTTCCGGGCGGTCCGTCTGGCGGTGGATCTGGTGGTGGTTGCCCTGGCGGTGGCCGGAATTGGGCTGTTGATCACCTACATGCCATGTTGAGACCATCCGGATGTGAGGGGCGCCACACCTGGGGGGACTGTGTATCAGCCGTATATCACAGTGATCGGTGAGCAGTTGTGGTCTCAGTTGCGTGATCTCGCACCGCGGAGGTCGCGGCCGGCGCGCAGTGTGCTGTTACGGCAGGGCGATCCCGGGACGCATGTGATCCTGCTGGATTCCGGTTCCACGCTCGTGACGCTGACGGGCCAGAGCGGGGAACGGACGCTGCTGGCCGTGCGGGGAGCCGGTGAACTGCTGGGTGAGCTGGCGGTGCTGGACTCCCAGCCCCGCTCGGCGTCGGTCATTGCGGCGGAGACCTGCGTGGTGCACATCGTTCCGGCCGCGGACTTCCTTGCCTTCGTGGACAAGTACGACTTGCTGGCGCCGTTGCTGCGGCATGCCATTGCCCGCGTACGTGAGGCGGAGTCGGTGCGGCTCGAGCTGGCCACGGCGTCGGTTCCTGCCCGGCTGGCCTCGGCCCTGACCCGCCTGGCGGACCTCTCCAGGTGAGAACCCACAGTGGTCTGCCGGGTGGCGGCCGTCGCCTCCTCGACGCTCAGCCCCTGGCCGAGGTGGGTGCCGAAGGTGCGGTTGCGCGACAGCGGCGAGGAGCAGGTGGCCACCAGGCCGGACAGGCCGGACAGGGTGGCCGGGTGGGCGCCCATGGCCACCGCCAGCCGGGTGGTTTCCGCCAGGCCGCGGGTGGTGAGCATGGCCTGTGCGTTGTGGCCCAGGCCCATGCCGGAGGCGATGCCGACCGCTCTCCAGCTCGGCGACGCGGAAGGCGACCCGCTTGGCGGACAGGCCGAAGCGGGACGCCGGTCGGTGGCCGGGGCGACGGCGACCGGGGACAGGTCGAACCCCGCCAGGCGGACGGCGAGGGCGCGGGCCAGCCACATGCCGATGCCGCCGGTGCCGCAGCCCGCATCCACCAGCGCCCCCTCCGTGGGGCGGCCGACCCGCCCCGCCGAGGGGGTCGCCCACAGTGAGGGCTTCGGCCTGCTGGGCGAAGTGGACGGCGGCCGGCAGCGCCTCCGCCGGCGTCCCGCGCGGAACCCAGGTCGCCCAGGCCGTCGCCACCTGTGCACCGCCTTCGGTGGCGCGTCAGGTTCGACCAGAACAGGGCGGTCAGCCCCCGCTGGTCCTCATCGGGTGAGCTCGTTCCCCCCGCGCCGGTTTGGCGAGGAGCCGTTGCGGCAGCAGCGACCATGAGGTTACTTCGCGGTTCGGGTGTGGCTGCGGTGAACGTCCCACCCTGCACGGCGGGGCGCACTTGCGTAAAATCTTCACCAAGGCCGGAACCGCCCCGCGCACGGTGGTTTCTCTCGCGTGACAGCCGGAAGCTGCGGGTCAATTCCGGTATCGGCAACGGCGATTCCTTTGGTGCAGAAGCCGGAAAGAGAACACCGTTCTCGGCGCTGACAGGGAAAGGTTCATCCGACGTATGCCCGGCCTTTGGGTGACAGGGAACTCGCCGACAAAGTAGCTTTCCGTTCCCCGGGGGTGGCGATCGGCGAACCGCCGCACGTGGTGACCGGTCGCTCCGCACCGTCGCCGCGCCGCGGCATGTCCGACGGAGTCGCCATGACCGTCCACATATCCACGGAGTCAGTACCGGTCCGCGACCGTGCCGCCTTCTTCGCCGACGCGCTGGGGCAGGCATACCTCCGCAATGCCATCACCATTCCGGAAGGGCCGAGGCCGTTCTCGGCATCCCTCACCAGCAACCGGCTCGGCCCGCTCCAGGTGTCCAATCTGCTCGCCGAGCCGTACCAGGTCAGCCGCACCCGGAGAATGATCTCGCACGATCCTGACGAATACGTCTTCATCGGCCTGCAACGCAGGGGAGCGTCCGCGTTCTTGCAGGACGGCCGGGAAGCCATCTCCCTGCGGCCGGGCGATTTCACCCTTTTCACCACCAGTATTCCTGTTACGGCGCAGTACGGCGAGTCCCTGGAGATCGCGACGTTCGTGCTGCCGAGGCGCGCTCTGGCGGTGCCGGATTCCGATCTGTACCGCATCACCGGATCGGTCGTCCGGGGGGACGAGGGACTGGGCAGGCTGATGTCGTCCTTCCTGTCACGGATTGTCGACACCGCGGACTCGTACACTCCCGAAGCCGGCGAGGAGGTCGCACGCAACGCGACCTCCCTCTTCGCCACACTCACGGCCGAACGGCTCGGGCACGACAGGTTCGACGTCGACGCAGGCCAGCGCGTGCTGCATCTGCGGGTCCGGTCCTTCATCAACCGGAACCTGGCCGATCCCGGCTTGTCGGCCGAGTCGATCGCCCGGGCACACCACGTCTCCACGCGGCATGTGCAGAGGCTCTTCCAGGGGCAGGGCACCACAGTGGGCCGGTGGATACTGCGCCGCAGGCTTGAGGAATGCCACCGCGAGCTGGGGCGAAGTGGCCCTCGTGTGCCTGCGGTGGGTGAGGTGGCACGGCGCTGGGGGTTCACCAGTGCGGCCTACTTCAGCCACGCTTTCCGGGCGGCCTATGGGGTGTCGCCCCGTGAGTGGCGCGCGATCAGCCACTCCGGCGATTTCCCGGGACTGCGGCAGGAGGCGCCGCCACCTGGCCGGGCACAGTCAGAGCCAGACTGGACGGCCGCCGTTCCACGCCCCTCCAGGGGAGGTCAGCAAGCCTGAGGTCGACGAGGAGTCGGTGACCGTGCAGGGCGGGCCCACCGGATCGGTCACGGCCCGTATCGTCCGCCCAGCCGGCGCGACGGTCACCCTGCCGGTGGTCATCTGCCTCCACGGCGTCGGGCCGGCTGTTCGGCACCGCTGCTTCGAGCCCGCGGCCCCGCCGGAAAGCCGATGACGTAGAGGCGATTCGCTTGCATCACGACGTCGGCGAAGAGGCCCGGGCCCCCGTGGACACATGGACGGCCATGGTGACTCCATAGGGGCTTGCTGTGGCGCGATGGGTGCGCATCGCTCTGAGTTTCCGGGCCGCCGATGGCCGCGGCGAATGCTGAATGGGTTCTTTGCTTTGCGTCATCTTTACGCAGCCGACCGAGTGTGCGTCGCCCGTTCCGGGTCGGTCGGCCCGGCTCCTGCGCCCAGTGATGACGTGCGGAGGGTGTCACCCTCCCCGACCGGGAATCCCTGGCTCACATGGTGGAACACCCCTTTTCTCGGGCTGCGATATCACGTATCACGCTTCTTAGGGCAAGAAAGGGGCGGCGTGAGTCATAAGACCTGAGGTGTCCCGCACGGGAAGGCGGAATCAGAAGTCCATGATCAACATTTTTGCCGAGGGCGCCTCCCGTCACGTCGGGTACGTGGAGATTTTCACGGTGGACGGCACCGCCGACCGGCGGATGGACGGCCCGGGTGACATCCAGCGCGGCGAGTCAGGGTTCGTGGTCGCCCTGCAGCACCGGGGGGCGGGGGCGATCACCCAAGGCAACCGGGAGGTCGCCCTGACGGCGGGAGACTTCGTGATCTTCGAGGCGGCCCGTCCGTTCGACGTGCGCTCCGAAGGGCGGCTCGTGTGCTTCGTCGTGCCACGTCATGCCCTGGGACTGAGCGACCCCGAGCTGCGGCGCCTGACTGGTGCGACCGTCCGTGGCGACCAGGGGCTGGGCGCGCTGGTGTCGTCCTTCCTTTCCGAACTCGCCACTGAAGGAGCTGACTGGGAGCCCGAGGTCGGCGAGCGGCTCGCGGGCAAGGCCATGGACCTCCTTGCCGGCCTGGTCGCCGAGCAGCTTCCGCACCATCAGGGCGGCGACACCGAAGGCGCCCGCCCTGCGCTTCTCGGACGGATCAAGTCCTTCATCCTGGAGAATATCGCCGACCCGGACCTGACACCGGAATCGATCGCCCGCGCCCACCACCTCTCGGTGCGCTATCTGCACAAGCTCTTCCAGGACGAGGAACTGACCGTGTGCCGGCTCATCCAACGGTGCCGCCTGGAGAAGTGCCGTGACGAACTCGGCCGCGGCGGGCCATCCGGTCCCGGCGTGTCAGCGATCGCACAGCGCTGGGGCTTCTCCCACCCCGCCCAGTTCACCCGGGCTTTCCGGGCGGCTTACGGCATGTCCCCCAGCGCATGGCAGGCGGCGGCCCACGACGCCGATGCGACGGGCTGATCCCGCGCCGCAAGCCGGTTGCCGTGAGCCCGTAGCACGATCTTGCGCTGCGTACACATCGGCTGACCGGGCGGCCTGGCTGTCCCGGGAGGAGCACCACGCCTCTGGGACGGCCGCCTGCTGCCGGAGCGGCCTGGCCGACGGCGTGCCCTGCCGGTGCGCCGAGGCCACTGCGGGGTGACCCGTCGGCACACCATGCCACCCCGGCGGCTACCGGAGGATCAGGGCCGTGTCGTCGGTGGCCTCGTGACCGTCACCTCCGCCGGGCGGAGGAGCTGGCTGCCTACGCGGTGGCCCGGGCGTACGACCTCCGTGCAGACGGGGCGGTCGGCCCGGTCGGAGGGGAGGTAGGCGACGGCCTTGTGGATACGGGGGTCGAAGGGATCGCCCGCCGCGCCGAAGGTCGTCAGGCCCAGTCCGGCCAGCTCCGTCTCCAGGGCCTCGGCGACGTGGCGCAAGCCGTCGCTCGGCTCAGCCGTGCTTGGCGGTCTCGGCGACCGCGTCGAGGACGGGAAGGAGGCGGCTGAGGAGGACGGAGCCGGGACACTTCGTGGCGTGGCGATCGTGGGTCGTCCTATCGCCCGCTGCTTCGACGACGGGTGGCAGCTTGAGGTGACCTGGTTGGCCACCGATGGCACTCCCAACGCATGCAGCACCTTGTACGGCGCCGCATGGTGTACCGCCTCGGCCGACGGCTATCTACGGGTCATTACCTGCACCCCGGACGGTCCCACCTGGTTGCAGCGGCAGGAACGCTTCACCCGCTCGAACCTCTGCCTGGGTGTCTGACGTCGCCTCGTCGAACGTCGCGGAGTTCCGCGGCTTTCTACAGAGCGCGAAAGGTCCTCAGCCCGACCGGTTGAACGTGCGGGACTTCCAGAAGTCCCGCAAGGAGGTGCGCGGCGACGCTGACGGGCAGCCGGGCCCGCTGACCTGGCGCCTGCTCTTCTCCTGAGCCACCGAACGCTGAGCCCCCGGCAGAGGTTCGCCGTCTGACGGGGGCTCAGCGATGGATCCGAGTGGTGATCGCCGACCGCCCTGCCGCTTGGCCGCCACCTCCCCCTTCCGCGCCGCGCGCATCCGGCGTCAGCCAGTCGGCGTCGGACAAAAATCAGTGCGCTCTCCGTCAACGCATGCGGAAGGGTCCCTTCTAGATTCGGCTGCGTACCGGGGAGATACCCGACATCCCTCACAAGCAGGGGCCGCTCGAATACAGGGGAGGACACTCGATGAGCCAGGCATTCGACCGGCCCGCGCGATCAGTCGGTGGGCCATGGGTCAGAGGATCGGCGCAAGCTGTTTCTGGATTCGGGACGGGAGACGGACACACCACCGGTACCGGTGGTGATCAGCTCCGAACCGGTGCTGTGGAGACTCGTCGTCCCGGACGAGTACCGCGACAGTGGAGGCGACGGCGTCCCGTTGGTCATGCTTCACGGCTGGGGGCAGACACAGGAGATGTTCCGGCACCAGCTCAGCGGCCTGTCCCCGTCCCGCCGGGTCGTCACACTGGATCTGCGCGGCCACGGACTGTCCGGCAAACCGGCACCACGGATACCGCGTCGCCCGCCTGGCGCGCGATGTGCTCGAACTCGTCGACCAGCTCCACCTTGACCGGTTCGACGCTGGGCCAGTTCATGGGCGTCTCGGTGTGGTGGAGCTTCACGGACCAGTACGGCACCGGCCGGATCCGACGGTTCGTCGCCGTCGACCAGCCCGCGGCCGTTGCGACCGTTCCCCGGATGACGGTCGAGGAGCAGCCGGACTCCGGCGCCATCTTCGACGTGGCGGGACTCATGGAACCCGGTGCGGTGCTCGCCGGCCCGGACGGTGAGAAGACGCGCCAAGAGTGCGCGGCATGTTCTCCGGCGACCCGGACCCCCAGATGCCGGCCTTCGTCGCCGAGCAGATCACATCGACGCCGCCCTGTGCCGGCGTTCCTCTCAGATTCCGGACGCACGACTTCACGTCTTCCCGACCGAGGTGGCAAGCTCGCATTTTCCTTTCCTCGAAAACCCCACCGCCTTCAATGCCGTGGTGGAGAAGTTCCTGGCGCAGGTAGCTGAATTTTAGGCTTCGGCCACTGGATGAACATTTCGGTTGGAGTTCTTATGGTCCAGTCATTGATGACACGTGTCCCCAAAACGGGGGGTGGCCAAGCGCCCGATCCCCTTTTTCCTTCTGATCCCGGATTTATTCGGTTTCTTTCCGGAATACCCGACGACGATGCTGGTGAATTCCTGTACGTGGGAATGCATGTCCGTGGGTCGGTCGCGACCGCCTGGGCTGGGAACAAAGTTTTCCTGGAGCCGAGTGACGTTGTTTTCTGTGATCCGGCTCGGCGTCATTTCCTGCAGTTCGGCGAGGACTGCCAGATGACGTTCTTCCGTATACCCCGCTGCTACTTGGGCGTTTCGGAGTCGGACCTGGACCGTGTCCTGGGTGTGCCGGTGCGGCACGGCGAGGGCATGGGCGCGCTGGTGTCGGACTTCCTGTCCGCGCTCGCCGCCGAGGCGGAGTTCCACCGGTCGACGATCGGTGACCGGCTCGCCCGCAGCGCCGTGGATCTCCTCGCCGTCCTCGTCATGGAACTCCTCCAGACGGAGGCGGGAGAGGAGACGTCCGGCGCGTCGAAGGCCGGCAGCGAGATGCTGTCCCGGATACGGATCTTCGTCGAAGAGCATCTGATGGAGCCGGACCTGTCACCGGAATCGATCGCACGCGCGCACCACATCTCCGTCCGCTACCTGCACAAGCTCTTCCAGAACGACGGCACCTCAGTGAGCCAGTGGGTGCGGCAGCGGAGGCTCGACTCCTGCAGAAATGAGCTGGCTCGGACGTCGAACCGAGGGATAACCGTGGCCGCTGTGGCGCACCGCTGGGGCTTCAACAGCGCATCGCACTTCAGCCGTACCTTCCGGGACGCCTACGGCATGTCCCCCAGCGAGTGGCAGGCAGTGGCAGCGTCGGGCGTCGACTCGACGCTCACCGACGCACGGGCTGACGGCTGATCTTCGGCAACTGCCCCGCACCAACCGAAAAGGATCCCGATGACCCAGCCTTCCGCCGCTCCGACCGTCGAGCGGAGAGACAACAGGCACCGTTACGAAATCTTCGTCGACGGGAAGCGCGTCGGCCTGACCGCCTACCGCGACCGTGGTGAGCAGCGGGTCTTCCACCACACGGAAGTCGACGACGCCTTCGCCGGACAGGGGCTGGCCGCGCAGCTGGTCCATGAGGCACTCACCGACGTGCGCAGGTCGGGTAAGCGCGTCGTACCGGTCTGTCCCTATGTGGCCAAGTACCTGGACAGGCAGGGGGAGTTCAGTGACATCACCGATCCGGTGACCCCAGAGGTCCTCCAGTGGCTGGACACGAAGTTGGGCTGACAGCCGAGTTGATCCACTCACATCCTTCTAGGAGGTCCCATGCCTGTCGTTCTCTCGACCGCACCGCTGCCTCCGTCCCAGCGGGCGGAATGTTGGCACGAGATGGTTTCGAACACGTTCATACCGCTCGAGGTGAAGCTACTCGAGCATGAGCCTTCGGCGGGGACGATATCCAGCGAGCAGCTCGGATCCCTGCAGATGTCTGTGGTGCGGGCAGGCCCACAGGTGGTCACCCGCACTCCACGCCTGATCGCCGAGGACGGCGAGGAGTGGATCATTGTCGCACTTCAGCACCGAGGGACCGCCGCGCTCGAACAGGACGGCAGGCAGGTCCTCATGCGGCCTGGCGAGTTCGCGATGTCCGACTCCGGCCGACCCTTCCGGAAGGAACTGGCGGAGGGGTTCAGTTTCACAGCGTTTCACCTGGCCCGTAAGGATCTCCGAGTGCCTGAGCAGGACCTGCGGGCGCTGACCGCCACCGTCTTCTCGAGCAGCGGAGGCAGCAGCGGATTGGTGGCAACGTACCTGACGCGCCTGGCACAGGGCACGGAGGCCCTCGATGTGTCTGTCCGACGCAGGCTCGGCATCATCGCAACGGACCTCCTGGCACTGCTCGTCCAAGAGCGGTCCGGAAAGCTGAACCCGCAGGCGCCGGAATCGGCCAACGCCATCCTGACGCTGATCAAGGAGAACATCGTTCGGAATCTGTCCGATCCCGAATTGTCACCCGAGGTGATCGCGGCCGCGCACCACGTCTCGGTCCGGTATCTCCACAAGCTCTTCGAGTACGAAGAGACCACGGTGTGCCGCTGGATCCTGCAGCAACGGCTGGAGAG
The DNA here is from genome assembly GCF_055591025.1 of Streptomyces sp. NPDC041784. Lineage (NCBI taxonomy): Bacteria > Bacillati > Actinomycetota > Actinomycetes > Kitasatosporales > Streptomycetaceae > Streptomyces > Streptomyces sp. NPDC041784. Next base: position 152,865 of record NZ_JBVJAB010000018.1, on the reverse strand, counting down.
GTGCAGGCGGGATCTGTCGCAGGCCACGGGCCCGCTCCGCACGGTCGCGGCGGTCGGCCGGCGTTGGGGTTTTGTGAGCCCGAGCCACTTCAGCCGCGTCTTTCGCGCCGCGTACGGAATGTCTCCCCGCGAATGGCAGCTGGCCGAGTGGATGCATCACAGCGGATCGGGGCAGCAGCGCGGGAAGCTCGTGCCGTCGTTGACGGGCCCGGGCCGGCGGGGCGAAGGGGCCGCGGCAGCCTGAGGGCTGTGGATGACAGCGAGGTCGCCGAACCAGGGCCGTGGGGGCCGCCCAGCGGCCTACTCTCAAAGGGGACTACGCCCTCATCGCACGCGCGGCCCAGCCCCCTTGGCCGCTGAGGGCAGACGGTGCGAGCGCACTCATCGCCGCCGTGGATTTCCACGCGGTGCCATCACGGCGTTCGGCAGGGCCGGCGCGGGAAGGCGGTCGCCGTCGTATCCCTCGACGGTGCCGAAGCGTTGGGAGGCGTTCTGCCAGTCCTCCCTGGCCCGGACGATCTCGTCATGGGTGCGGCCGATGAAGTTCCACCACATGACGATCTGTTCGTCGAACGGCGTTCCACCGAGCAGGACGGTCCGGGCTCTGTCGTCCGACTCGTTCGTCAACGTCAACGTGTCGTTTCCGGTGTCGGCGTATCCCAACTCCGCAGGACGTAGAAGCGTGTCGGCCATGCGGACATGTCCGTGGTCGACGAGAAGGCCGTGCTCGAAGCCGGAGTCGACGGTGAGCGTGACGGCCGCGCGGGGCTCCAGGACGATCTCGGCACCGAGCAGGGGCGTAAGGTCGGTACGGGGGAGACGCTCCCGGCGAGGGAGCCCAGGAACACCCTGACCTCGGCCCCGGCAATCCGTACGGGGCCGGGTACGTAGTGCTGGAAGTCGCGTTCCGCGTGCCTGTGCTGTTCGGGCAGCGCCACCCACAGCTGCACGCCGTGCAGGACCGTGGTCCGCGCGGTCGAGACCTCCGAGTGGCTGATGCCGTACCCGCCGGTCATGAGGTTCAGCTCGCCCGGTCGTACCAGCGCGTGGCTTCCGAGACTGTCCCGGTGCTCGATCTCCCCGCTGAACAGCCAGCTCACCGTCTGCAGCCCGGTGTGCGGATGCGGGGCGACATCCATGCCACCCGTTTCGGCGACGTCGTCGGGGCCGATGGGGGTGCCCCCGCGCGAGCGAAGCCGAGCGTGGGGGAGACCGGCGAAGCACCAGGCTCCGATCAGGGTCCGGGCGCGCTGCGGCAGTGTGCGCCGTACCTTCATCGCCCGGGGCCCGCCCAGGGGGACGTCCCGAGGGGCGAGTATGTCGACGTGCGGGACCCTCGCGCTCCGTTCGCCGTCGGCCGGTGTTCCGACGTACAGCTCGGTCGGCTCTGTTTCGACGTTGCTCACCAGGCACGGCCTCCTTTCCACGACTGGTTCGTTGCCTGCTATTCCTGTTCCTCCGGCATGCGACGGAGGTCCGGCATCGGGATCGCTTCGCCGTCTTCCGGGACGACTGGCCCCGAGGACGTGTCGAAGGCATGGGTGACCTCTGGCCGGGTGCCGGGGACGAGGAGACGGCGTGCCCGCTCCTCGTAGCGGCGGTCGGTGAGGGTGAGCCTGTCGCTGTGCTGGGCGAGGTGCTCGGACCAGGAGGCGACGAGGTAGTTCTCGATGAAGTGCCCGGGATCCTGGCCGTCCTGGAACAGGCCCCAGGTGAGGGCTCCGGTGCGCCGCCGGGAACGGGCCACGTGATCCATGCAGTCACTGAAGGCGGAGCCGTTCCCCGGGGCGACGCGGTAGGAGACGGTGACCAGTATCGGGCCGGCGGCCGGCCCGGGCTCGAACACCAGGGGCGGGACCGGCCAGTGCTCGGACGGGGAGGGGTCGACGCCCTCCGCCCCGTGCAGCGGCCAGCGACGCAGACTGATGGCACTGACCAGCAGCAACGCGCTGCCGGCCAGGAGGGGGACGGCGAGCCCCAGCCGGTCGGCGAGGGCGCCCCACAGTGGCGCCACCAGCGCCTGGCCGCCTTGGAAGACAAGGAGATAGACGGCGAGGCCACGGGCCCTGACCCAGCCCGGGAGGCGCGTCTGCATGGCCGCGTTGAGGGTGGACAGGACCCCGATCCACGCCAGACCGGCGAACAGCAGCGCCACCGTCACCAGCCACGGGATGCGTACGGTGGCCAGTACCACCAGGACACTCGCGAAGACCAGCGCACCGCTGCCCAGAGTGCCGTTGGCGCCGAGGACCCGGTTGCTGTGGGGCAGTACGAAGGCGCCCGCGACCGCTCCGACGCCGACCGCGCCCAGGAGCAACCCGTAGCCGCCCGAGTCCAGGTGCAGGGAGCGGCTCGCGACGAGCGGCAGCAGCGCCCACAGGGCGGCGCCACCAGGGATGAACAGGATCATGCGCAGGAGGACCCGGCGGATGCCTGGTGCGTACCACACGTAGCGGCGGCCTGCGTCGAGGGCGGTCAGCAGCTTCTCACCGCTGGGGACGGGGACAACCGTCCGGGGACGCCGCCAGAGCAGCAGCACGGCGGCGATGCCGAGACAGGAGGCGGCGTTGAAGGCGAAAACCCACCCCGCGCCCGCCGCCGCTACGACCACTCCGCCTACGGCCGGTCCGAGGGCGCGGGCCAGATTCATGTTCACGCCGCCGAGCGCCGCAGCCTGTCCCAGCTGGCGGCGTTCCACCAGCTCCGGCTGGATCGCCTGCCAGGCCGGGCCCATCAACGCGGCGCCGCATCCCAGCAGGAAGGTGAGCACCAGCAGCAGCACCGGGGTGAGCGCGTCTGAGAACGCCAGCGCGGTCAGCGCCCCGGAGACCACGAGCATGGCCAACTGCGCGGCCAGGAGCACCTTGCGACGGTCGTAGCGGTCGGCGACCACACCCGAGGGCAGAGCCAGGAGCACGACGGGCAGGCTGGAGGCCGTCTGGACGAGCGTCACCAGTGCCGCGTCGTGCCCGATCAGCAGCCACTGGGCGCCCACCACCTGCATCCAGCTGCCGATGTTGGAAACCAACTGGGCGATCCACAGCGCCCGGAAGACGCGCGCTGCGAGCGGCGCCCATGCCGAATCCGGCTTCGGGGACTGTGTCGGTGTGGAGGGTGGTGCAGGGCTCATGGTGGTCCATGCGGGGTGGGTGCGGACGCGTTGACTCCGGCAGATGTCGCGTATGCCAGGCGGCTGTTGTCGTGTTGAAACCAGGTCCGGCCCACCGGTCGTTGTTGACCGTCAGCGCACAGGGTGGGTTCCCTCGGCCCAGTGCCACCGGTGGGCCGGTGTGTTGTTCAGGGCCGCGGCCGGATCCAGGCGGCATCGGCGGTCGAGAGACGATGGATGGTCACGGAGGTGACCGCGAGCAGCACCAGTGTCAGTCCCAGGGTGAGGACGAGGTGGCCGCGCAGGACGAGCTGCGCTCCGACGAGGGCGCCGAGGAACATTTCGAGCACGGAGAGGATCCGGCGGCCCGGGCGTGGCGCCTCGCCGCCGACCGGGGTGGAGTCCGCTGCCAGGCCCGTCAGGGTCAGGGTCAGTACAGTCGTGGTGAGGTCCGGAACGCCGAGGCGCCGGGCGACCGCGTTCTGCAGGCCCATGGCGATCCCCAGGAACACGATCAGCGTGTACTGGACGCCGGTCGTCACCCGGCCGTCCGATACGGCGGCGACCACGACGGTGACCGCGACCAGGACCGTCTGCACAGCCGTCGCCGACCTCAACAAGTGCCCCCGGTGCGTGGCGAACCGCGTGCCGAGCCCGCCCCCCACGAGCGCGCCGAGGAGGAACGCGGCCAACGAGACGACGGAGGCGAGCGCGGACAGGCTCTCGGCGCCGGCCAGGGCGAACCCGAGAAAGACCACGTTGCCGGTCGTGTTCGCGACGAAGACGTGCCCGAGCGCCAGATAGCTCACGGCGTCGACCAGCCCGGTGACCACCGTCAGGATCAACATCAGGGGAGGCAGTGGACCGTGACGTTCCTCTCCACGCGGTACGAGGGTGCGTGCCGCGTCACTCAGCAGCCCGCGCATACCGCGTCCTTTCCGTCGCGGTGACCGGCCGGTGCAGCACCATGCGGGTGAGCAGTGCACTGGCCGGCCCGATCACGATCGCGATGACGGCGACCCACACCGGCCAGGGGGTGACCCCCAGCGCGTGGTCCACGGACCACCGCCCGGCCCCGGTGAGGGCCAGTGCGGCGGAGACGACGACGAGGACGAGGGGGTATTCGTAGCCGTCGTTCTGGACCCACAGCCCCTTGGGCCACTTCACGGTGCCCGCCACTGTCATCACGCCCATGGCGGCCATCGCCGCCAGGGGCGTGAGCAGCCCGACCGCCAGGAACAGGCCGGAACCGATCTGGCAGGCTCCCGCCACGAGCGCGGTCAGGCGACCGCCGCGGAATCCGTCACGGCGGAACTCCTCGCTCGCGCCCGCCAATCCGTTGCCTCCGAGCCGGAAGCTCACTTTCTGCACACCGTGCCCGGCGATGAGCAAGCCCACCACCAGCCGGAGGATCAACAGTCCAGCGTCCATCGTGTCCCTGCCTGTTCTTGACGTTTCGGTGCCGGCGTGATCAGCCGGCGGCGTGGGCGCCGATGACGGCCTGTGCGTAGACCATGCCGAGGCCGTAGGTGCCGCCGTGCTCCTTGACCACGTCGCCCACGGCGGCATACGTCTCCGTGCGGGCCCAGTCACGCTGAAGCTCCAGGAGCACCTGCAGCCAGGTGACCGGGATCGCGCCGCCCTGCACCATGCGCTGGATCGCGTGCTCGTGGGCCTGCGGGCTGACACCACCGGACGCGTCCGTGACCACGTAGACCTCGTAGCCCTGGGCGATGGCGGAGAGCGCCGGCAGGACGACGCAGACCTCGGTCCACAGACCGGCGATGACGAGCTTCTGGCGGCCGGTCGCCTTGACCTCCTCGACGAAGGCGACGTCCTCCCAGGCGTTCATCGTGCTGCGGTCGATGATCTTGTTGTCGGGGAAGACGTCCGCCAGCTGCGGCATGATCGGGCCGGAGAAGGACTCGGCGGCAACCGTGCTCAGCACGACCGGGACATCGAACGCCTTCGCGGACTTCGCCAGGCCCACGACGGAGTTGATGATGGCGGTGCGGTCGCCGCTGCCGACACCGAAGAACATCTGCGGCTGGTGGTCGATGAACAGGACCGCGCAGTTGTCGGAGGTAAGCAGGTCGGGGCTGGGGGCCGCAGTGACGTTGGCGATGTTGACCATGAGTGTGAGCCTTTTCTCGGTGAGCGGTGGCGCGGACTGCTGTCCGTGCCGTGGGAAGAACCGTCCGGTGGACGGAGCTGGTGGGTTCCCGGAAGGGGCGGCTCAAAGGCCAGGCCCCTTCCGGGAGTTCAGAGGACGAAGCAGGGATCGAAGGGGGTGCTCGCGACGTCCGGGGCCTGGCCACGCGCGATGCGCCACTGACGGTGCTGCTCCGACTCGGCGATGGCCTGGCCGAGCAACTCCGCTTGGTGGGCGCCAGGAGGGCTCGGCCGGCGGGACGCCTGGTAGCCGCCGAAGTGCGCGACCGGGCTCCAGGCCGGGCTGACGGGGGGGGAGTTCCTCGTCGAGGCCCTCGTACTCGGCGGCGGCGTAGACGATCCGGCCGCCGGTCACCGTCAGCAGCGACTCGATGTGTGCGATGTCCGGTTCGGCCACGGCGAAGTAGTCCTCGGACAGGACGGCCAGGTCCGCGTAACATCCCGGCCGTAGCACGCCCTTGACCTCGTCCTCGCCGGTCAGTGCGGCGCCGGCGCGGGTGAACATCGCCAGCGCCGTCTGCCGGTCGACGCGGTTCGCCGGCGGGCGCAGCGCCAGATCGCCGACGGTGCGGCCGCTGACGAGCCAGTGCAGGGCGACCCAGGGGTTGTAGGTGGAGACCCGGGTGGCGTCGGTGCCGACGCCCACGGTCAGGCCGCGGTCCAGCATGGCCCGGATCGGAGGGGCGTCAGCGGCAGCGCCGGGACCGTAGCGCCGTACGAACGCCTCGCCCTGGAAGGACAGGCGGTTCTGCACGGACATCGCGCCGCCGAGGACGGCGATGCGGTCGAGGCTGTCCGCGGAGACGGTCTCCGCATGGTCGAACAGCCACCGGTTCCCGGCCGGGAAGAGCCCTTCGGCGGCGAGCTTCTCGAACACCGCGAGGTCACGGCGGATGGTTTCGTCGTACGTGGCGTGCAGCCGGAAGCCCCACCCGTTCTCCATGAGCAGGCGCACTGCCTTCTCGAACTCCGCCTCGTAGTCCGGGGCGAGTTCCGGCCGCGGCTGGGTGAAGTTCTCGAAGTCGGCGGCCGCCCAGGTGAGATTCTCACCGGCGCCGTTCAGTCGCAGCCATTCGTCCCCGTCCTCGGGGCGGGCCATTTCGATCCAGCGGGCGAGATCGTCGATCTCCTGGCCAGGAGTCTGTGGAAAGAGATGGTAGGCGATACGCAACGACAACTGTCCAGCCTTGGCCAGTTCGACGACAGTGGCGTAGTTGTCGGGGAAGTTCTGGAACCCGCCGGCGGCGTCGATCGCCGAGGTCAGTCCGAATCTGTTCAACTCCCGCAGGAAATGGCGGGTGGAGGTCTTCTTGTCCTCGCCCTGAATCACCGGCGCCTTGGCCAGGGTCGAGTAGAGGATGAGGGCGCTGGGAGCGGCCAGCAGCATGCCGGTCGGTTCCCCGTCCCGGCCCCGCACTATCTGGCCGCCCTTGGGGTCGGGCGTGTCCTTGGTGAAGCCGGCGGCTTTGAGCGCCGCCCGGTTCAGCACGGCCGACTGGTACAGGTGCAGGACGAACACCGGGGTGTCCGGGGCGGCGGCGTTCAGTTCGGCGACGGTCGGCAGCCGGCCTTCGGTGAACTGCTCGGCCGACCAGCCCCCGACCACCCGCACCCACTGGCCCTTCGGGGTACGAGCGGCCTGCTCACGCAGCATCGCCAGGCCTTGACGCAGGCTGCGTACGCCGTCCCAGCGCAGTTCGAGTACGTAGTTGAGGCCCCCGCGGATCACGTGCAGGTGGGCGTCGTTGAGGCCGGGGATCATCCGTCGCCCGAGCGCGTCGACCACCTTCGTGCCTGCGCCGACGTGGGGAGCCACGTCCTTGTCGTCACCGACGACCGTGATGAAGCCGTCGCGGATGGCGAGCGCTTGCGCCTGCGGGCGGCCCGGGTCCCCGGTGTGGATCTTCGCGTTGCGGACGACGAGGTCCGCGGCATCGTCGGTGGCCTGCGGAACCAGCCCGCCGACAGGCATTGTTGACATCTCTGGAAACCCCCTCTGGGAGGACGACTTCGATCCAAGTCATGGCCGCTACAGGCATCTTTTGGCGATTCGGTCGCGCCCGAATGCCTGTTTGCTCGAATTGAACCGGGTGAATTCCACCGACACTCGTCGTGCCCTGAGAACGAGGGCAGGCCCTGTGTATGAGGGGCCGCGGTTGCTACGCCAGCCACGATAGACACCGCAGACCCGCCCCCCCATGTCCCGCAGCGCACAGGACTTTGTCTCACGGCGCACTGACTCGTCCATGCTCTGAATGCAAATGGGAGAAAGCCCGAAGGCAGCCCGTGCGCTGCGAGGACAGCAGCAGTGCACCCGTGGGCAATCACCGTGCCCCCCCGGCGGTTCAGCGTGGGGAACAGCGGATCCGGGACGCCCTTCGCGGAATCCGAGCCCTGTGGCCGGAAGGACCGGCGTCCTCAAGAACATTCCAGGAGATTCACATGTCCGCTGCCGTCGAGCCGCTTCAGCCGGTGCTGGAACCCGCGGCAGCTGCTTTCGCCGCGGCGACCGCCAATCCGCCGTACCTGTTCGACCTGTCCCCGGCGGAAGGGCGCAAGGCTGCCGACGAGGCGCAGTCCGGCGAGATCGACAAGCCCGCGGTCGACGAGGAGTGGATCACCGTCTCGGGCGGGCCGACGGGCAGCGTCCATGCCGGATCGTCAAGCCCGCCGGCGCCGAGGGCACCCTCCCGGTGATCCTCTACGTCCACGGTGCGGGCTGGGTGTTCGGCAACGCCCACACCCACGACCGTCTGGTGCGCGAAATCGCCGTCGGCGCGGGCGCCGCCGTGGTCTTCCCCGAGTACGACCGGTCGCCCGAGGCTCGCTACCCGGTCGCCATCGAGCAGAACTACGCGGTCGCCAAGTGGGTCGTCGAGCAGGGCGCGACCAAGGACCTGGACGGCTCCCGGCTGGCCGTGGCCGGAGACTCGGTCGGCGGCAACATGAGCGCCGCGCTGACGCTGATGGCCAAGCAGCGCGGATCGCCACCGGCATGGTGATCGCGACACCTGCTGCCGGCGACGGGACATCGGTGCGCCGCGTGATCAGCTCGGCGTACGCCGCCAGGCCGGCCCCCTCGGCGGTTGCCGAAGCGAAGATCAGGTAGTGGCCGTACGTCCAGGTGAACCTCTTGCGATGGGCCTGGTGCGTCGTGGCGAGCAGGGTGTGCGCCGGTCTGGCGAAGTACAGCCACCACATGGCGAAGACCATGAGCAGGCCAGCTGTTGCCAGCATGTACAGCGCACCGGCGTTGCGGTGCCGGTCGAAGGCGCTGCGGACCGCCGCGGCGGCGGCGACGGACTCACCGAACACGATGAGGGTGAACAGTTCGTACCGCTCGGCGATGTGGTGCGGATGCCACGGGGTCATCCCGGCTGACTGCGCCCACCTCTCCTTGCTGGTCGTCGGCTCGCGCCGTGCGCCCGAGGCTAGAGGGGGCAAGGCCCGGGTCGTGCCCGCCAGCGCACGGTGACTTGCCCGAGAGCGAACACCGGGCACGGGCTCCTCGCCGAGTGCGCTCACGAGCACCTCCGCATGCGCTCCTGGACAAGAGTCCGCTGTGCGGGCACCTAGCGTCACTCGTGCAAACAGAGCCCAGCCTGCAGGAGGCGGATCATGACCATCAGCACCCAGCACGTGAGCAGCCAGCCGCGGCTGCATCAGAAGGGCGAGATCATCCAGGAGTTCGGGACCGTCAAGCAGTTCCCTCTCGGCCTGTCCTACGAAACCCGTATGTACTCCTGCCAGCGGCTCAACAGAGTCCTGGCCGACACTCAGATTCTCTACGGCCTCTACAAGAAGCACCACTGGCTGATGCGCGGGGCGACCTTCTACCAGCTGCACCTGGTGCTGGACAAGCATGCAGGGGAACAGCTCGAACTCGTCGACGCCCTCGCGGAACGGGTCCAGACTCTGGGCGGCGTCGCGGTGGGGGACCCCCGGCACGTCGCCGAAATCACGTCGATCCCCCGGCCGCCGGACGGGGTGGAGGAGGTGCCGGCCATGCTGTCACGGCTGCTGGAGGCCCACGAGGCCATCCTCATCGAGTCCCATGACGCGGCGGCCCGCATTGGGGAGTTGGGCGACGACGGTACCAACGACCTCCTGGTCTCACAGGTGATCCGGACCGGCGAACTCCAGGCGTGGTTCCTGGCCGAGCACCTGGTGGATACCCCTCTGGTCCGCGCCTGAACGGGCATGAACCGCCGGTGCCGGCGGCTGCGGCTCGGCGTGAGCAACACCGTGTCGTGCCGGTACACGGCGTGGATCCGCGGTTGGTGGAGGCCGTCGTCCCGGTGGCCGAGCCCCGCGGGTCCACGCCGGTGACCAAGCGGCTGCACGCGCTTCGCTCCGCCGTGTCCAGCATGATGTGGGCTTTGATCCGTTCGTCGATTTCACGGACGACTGGGAGGCGACCCGGTCCGCGCGGCTAACAATGCCTCGAGGCACAGCGTGCCGTGTTGTCCACCTGACGATCAGCAGCCAAAATCCTGGCCGCATGCGGAGAGCGCATCAACTCAGCGACGCATGCCACCACACCCGTAGCTCCCGTCGGCACCAGCCGACGGGAGCTCCTCACCTCTCACTGCCCTGTCACGGCGCTGCCGCTGACCGTCGTGCACCCCGGACCTGCCTTGGCCCGGATGGTGTGGGAATGGACCCTTGGTACCGGACTGATCAGCGGCACGAAGGTGCTGCTGCCGGTCGATCTGGTCCGCCGTCGCGCCCAGCGGCCGGAATGGAGCCCGGATCTGCTGCGCGCGACGAGCACTGGCCTGGCCTGCGGGAACACCCGCGAGGAGGCGCTGCTGCACGCCCTGTTCGAGGTGGTGGAGCGAGATGTGCTGTACCGGGACGCATGGGTGGGCGGGCGACGGCGCATCCTGATCACGCCGGGGACGGTCGACGACCCGCACGGCCAGGAGGTCATCAGCCGGCTGACGGCCGCGGACATGGCGCTGGAGATTGCGCTGGTCGACGGCCCGTATGGGCTACCGGTATGTCTCGCCTACCTGTGGTCGGAGGACTATCCGGTCTGCTTCGCCGGCAGCGGCTGCCACGTCAGTGCGGCCATCGCGCTGACCCGGGCACTGACCGAGGCCGCGCAGTCCCGGTTGACCGCCATCGCGGGGACCCGCGACGACCTGCCCAGCGACCCCGTCAGCCCGAGCCCGCCCTTTCATCCGACCACGCCGACAGCTCTCGTGCCATGGCCGGAAGCCACCGGCCACTTCATCCGGGCAGGCGGCGGCTTCGCCGAGCAAGTCAAGGACGTGGCGCAACGGCTCGCACACGTCACCGGCCACGAGCCGGTGGCCGTGGACTTGTCCGCCCCCGATGCTCCCGTCGCCGTCGTGCAGACCGTCTGCCCCGGCACCCGATCGCGCATCAGAAGGCTGATGCCCCGATGAACCCCACCACGGTGCTGCCCGCGCCCGCGGAGCAGCGCTCCGCAGCGTACGACGCCTTCCACACCGCCCGCTCCCGCACCGATCTGGTCGCCCGCCTGTACGCCGCAGCGATGGGAGAGGACTACCCCGTCGAGGTCGCGGCGTCCAGCTCCTGCGACTGGCCTCTGCTCGGGCTGATGGCCGCCCGACTGCGGATGCGGCCCGGCCAGTTCCTGGTGGACGCCGGCTGCGGCACCGGCGGCATCGGCCTGTGGCTGGCCCGCGCACTCGGCCTGCGCCTGGAAGGCTTCGACCTTTCGCCGGTCGCCGTTGCCCGGGCCGCCGCCCGCAGTCCCCTCTTCGGCCTGCCCACCGAACGCACCGCCTTCCGCGTCGCCGACCTGGAGGACACTGGCCTGCCCGACGGCTGCGCCGATGGCATCGTGTGCGTGGACGCTCTCGGCGGTGCCACCGACCGCAATGCGGCGCTGCGTGAGCTCGGCCGCGTCCTGGCCCCGGGCGGACGCCTGGTGATGACACGGGCCTCGCGGCTGGGTACAGACCCCGCCTGGCTGGAACAGGCCCGCACCACGGGGTTCACGGTCGAGTACGTGGACGAGCGGCCCGCCGAGCCCGCCATGTGGGAGCGGCTCTACCGGCTGTGGATGGCCCACGCCGACGAACTGCTGAGCGAGCTGGGCGAGGTCCAGGCGCGGAACATGCTGCGCGAGGCGCACCAGGTGCTGCCCACGCTGCCGGGCCGCCGCGCGGTCCTGCTGACGCTGCAGCACGACGCGGAGCAGCCGATCGCGCCTGGCGCGGCCGATAGGATGCCCGGGCTCGGCCGCCACTCTGACGAGAGGACCCCACAGTGACCCAGCGCCGTTCCGCCCGTGCTGCGGTACTGTCGGCCGGGTCCTGGGGCACCGCCGTGGCCAAGATCCTGGCCGACGCCGGCACCAGCGTCATCGTGCACGCCCGCCGGGATGAGATCGCCGACTCCATCAACACGGTGCATCGCAACCCCGGCTACTTCCCGGACGTCGAGCTGCCCGCATCCCTGACCGCGACGACCGACCCGGCCGCCGCGCTCGCGGGCGCGGACTTCCTCGTGCTGTCCATCCCCGCGCAGAGTCTGCGGACCAACCTCGCCACGTGGGCGCCGCACATCGGACCCGCCACGGTGATCGTGTCGCTGATGAAGGGCATCGAGCAGCACAGCCACCTGCGGGCAAGCCAGATCATCACCGAGGTGACGGGCGTGAGCGCCGGCCGGGTCGCGGTGCTGTCCGGCCCGAACCTGGCACGCGAGATCATGGACGGCCAGCCCGCCGCCGCCACCGTCGCCTGCGCCGACGAGGACGCCGCCCACCGCTTCCAAAAGGCGTGCCACACCGGCTACTTCCGCCCCTACACGTCCACCGACGTGACCGGCTGCGAGATGGGCGGAGCGGTGAAGAACGTCATCGCCCTCGCGGTCGGCATCGCCTCCGGCATGGGCCTGGGAGACAACGCGACGGCCCTGCTCATCACCCGGGGCCTGGCGGAGACCACCCGGCTGGCGGTGGCCATGGGCGCCCACCCCGCCACCCTCGCCGGCCTGTCCGGCCTGGGCGACCTGGTGGCCACCTGCTCCTCGCCGCTGTCACGCAACCGCACCTTCGGCACCCACCTCGGCCGGGGACTGAGCGTCGAGGAAGCGACAGCCGCCACCCGGCAGACCACCGAAGGCGTCAAATCGGCCGAAGCAATCCTCGCCCTGGCCCAAACTCACGGCGTCGAGATTCCGATCACGGAAGTGATCTCCGCCCTGCTGCACGAGAAGGTCACCCTCGACGAGGCCGCGGCCGCGCTGATGCAGCGGCCCCCCAAGCCCGAGCGCTGACCCCCAGCCGGCCCGCCCTCACGGGCCGCCCCACTCCACCGTCACCCTCCACCCGGAGGTTCCTGTCCATGCACGCACCCGTACTGCCCGCTGTCCAGGTCGCCGTCACTCTCGGCCTGGTGGCGTGGATGATCACCGGCTTCACCGCCCTGCCCGGCCGCTGGCTGCGCTGGAAGATGTTCTGCCGGGCCACCTTCACCATCGTGACGCTCACCGGCACGACCAAGGACGGGCGCACCGAGCCCGTGAACGTCTACGACCACCTCTCCCCAGGGAGCTTCATCCTCGGCCCGCCCCAGCTCCAGACGATCCTCGACCACCTCGTCCGCAGCGGCTGCTACGACCGGATCGACGGACACGGCCGGGTCCTGTCCGCCCGCGGCGAGCACACCGTGGAAGTCAGGGGCAGCCGTGTGGTTCTTTGACGCCTTCGCCTCCGGCTTCCAGCACCCCACCGACCCCGGCCGCCTCCAGTGGTTCCGGATCATCTTCGCCACCGTGCTCACCGCGCGGTTCGCCCTCGCCTTCGGCCAGGGCGGCTGGGACCGCTTCACCCCCGGCTCGCTCAGCGCCCACCTCGCCGAACAGCACCTCGGCCCCGCCCGGGCCCGCCTCCTGATCGCCGTCTACCGGCCCGTGCTGATCATCCGTACGGGCGCCGCCCTGGCCCTGGCCTGCGGCCTCGCGCCCCGCCTCGCACTGCTGGCGGTCCTGTCCGGCACTGCGATGGAGCTGCTGTACCTCAAGAGCCCCAACGCTATCCGCTACACCCTGCTGACCGGCACCTGCCTTCTGTTCGCTGGCGACCTCGGCCGTGGCCCCCTCGTCGAGCACGGGCTGAACACGGCGAACACCTGGGCGCAGTGCCTCCTCGTGCTGATCACCACCGACATCTACTGGAACAGCGCCTGGCACAAACTCCGCTCCCCCCAGTTCCGCAGCGACCTCTACCTCGCCCAGTGGATCCACACCTACCACCAGGTCAGGGACCAGTTGCCCTACCGGCGCCAGTACGCCGTCCCCGGCCCCGTCCACCGCCACGCGGGCAACCTCGCAGCCGGCGACGTCCGCCTCTGGCGCGCGGTCGCGGTCACCGTCATCACGACGGAAATCGCGCTGCCACCCGCACTGCTCATCGAGCAGACCACGCCGTACGCCGTCGCCGCCGGCATCGCCATGCACGCCGCCTTCACCTGCCTCAAACCCCGCCAGCTCATCACCTTCACCGGCCTCACCCTCGGCACGTACACCGCCTTCGGCATCTGACCCCACCCAGCACTCGACATGATCCGCCCACCCCAATCCCCATCCACAACAACCAACCCCCCTCCCCCTGCCGCGAGGAGCACTGGCCCACACCCATGACGTCGAATGCCCATCACGCGGCGGCCACGGGGCGGGGCCCGGTCGGGCACCACCCGGAAACGGTCACGCATCGGGCTCCCCGGGCTCGCGAACGGGTGCTAAGGCGTGTCTGACAAATGATCACCTGGCTGGTTCGCGGAGCCAGAGGATCAGGGAGGCCAGGACGATTCCGGCGCGGTAGCGGTCGGCGAGCTTGTCGAACCTGGTCGAGATCGCGCGGAACTGCTTGAGGCGGGCGAAACATCGTTCGACCACGTTGCGGTCGCGGTAAATCTCCTTGTCGAAGGCGGGCGGGCAGCCGCCGAGGCGCCCTCGGCGTTGGCGGTTGGCCGCCTGGTCGCGGCGTTCGGGGATCGTGGCAGCGATGCCCCGGCGCCGCAGCAGGTGGCGGATCGCCCGGCCCGGACGGGGGAATGCCAAATGCTGTCTCAGCTGATCTGGTCCGGCTCCGCTGCCTCGAACTGATACCGCGCGTGCGCGCCGCGACGGACGACGAGCCATTCCTGGATCCCGTGAGCACCCCACAACGCGTCCCCCCGCCCAGGGCTTCTTATCCGGCGTCAGGGGACGGCCCGGGACGTCCACAGATTGTCTTCGGTGAGACCGGCGTAGTACGGAGGTTTGCCTCCCTCATCCGTGTGTACGCGGGAAGCGAACTCCCACAGGCCGCAGCATCCATCCTCGGCCGCGTCCAGTGGGTATCGTTCCGCACGTGGGCGGCGGGGCGCCCAGATGGGGGGAGCTGTGGTGACGAACAGCGAGCGGTCGCGGCTGGTCGCGACCGAGGGTGGCCATCGGGTGACACCGGCGGAACTCTTCTTCGACCTGGTGTTCGTGTACGCGATCACGCAGGTCACGGCGCTGATGTCGGCCGACCCGAGCGGGCTCCGGCTGCTCGGCGGGATGGTCGCGCTGGCGCTGCTGTGGTGGTGCTGGTGCTGTTTCGCCTGGTTGGGAAACGTGGTGCGAGCCGACTCCGGCGCGATGTTCACCGTACTGGTGTCCGTCATGGCCGTCGTCCTGATCGTGTCGCTGACCGTGCCTGAGGTCTACGATGACGCCCCTGGCGGACTGCCCGCCCCGCTGGTCTTCGTCCTTTGCTACGGCGCCGTCCGCGTCCTCCACCTGGTCACCTACTGGCTCTCCGACCCCACCGACCAGGCCCTGCACCGCGTCCTGCGCCGCACGGCCCTGCTCTCGGTGGCCCCGCCCTTCGCCCTGCTCCTCGTGGGCGCGGCCTTCACCGGCCTGACTCAGATCCTGATCTGGCTCGCCGCGGTGGCCATCGACTACCTGGGCATCTTCCTCACCGGAAATTCGGGCTGGCGAGTCGCCTCCCCCGGCCACTTCGCCGAACGTCACGGCCTGATCGTCATCATCGCCCTCGGCGAGTCGATCGTCGCAATCGGCGTCGGCATGTCCGGCTTCCCGCTGAGCGCCCCTGTCATGGCCGCCGCCGCACTGGGACTGCTCGTCGCCGCAGGCCTGTTTCGCCTGTACTTCCGTCAGGTCGCCGAGGCAGCCGAGCACCGGCTGACCACTCTGACCGGCGACGACCGTACCCGGCTCGCCCGTGACGCGTACACCTTCCTCCACCTGCCGCTGGTGGCCGGAGTCGTCATCACGGCCCTCGGCATGAAGAAGGTCCTCCAACAGGTCGCCGACACCAGCCACTACGACCTGGCCGAGCCCCTGCACGGTGTCGTCGCCTGGGCCCTGCCCGGAGGCGTCGGTGTGTTCCTCCTCGCCTCGGCGGCCCTCCTTCTCCGCACCGCGAACCACCGCTCCCCGGTCTTCCTCGTTGGCGCGGCCGTCTGCCTCGCCGTCGGCCCTGCTGTCACCCTCGTCCCGTCCCTTGTAGCCCTGGCCCTCCTAGCCGCGCTGGTGACGGCCCTGTTCCTCGTCCAGGACCGCATAGCCCAGCCGCGCGTGACCGCGACCAGTTGAGGCCTGAGTAGGCCGACCACTGGGGTACGTACCAATCGAACCAGATCACCTGAGACAGGGGCCAGATCGACAGAGACGGGACACCTGACCTTGTCGGCACAGATGTCCCGTCTCAGTGAACCTTGCTCGCGTCTCACCGAAGATTGACGGCGGTGGAAGCAGACTGAGCCGGAGTTCTAGCGTCTTGGGGAGGATCATGGCGAGCGGTTGGCTGGGGTGGGACTGGGGGACGGTGCCAGCATGGGTCGGCACCATCATCACCAGCAGTTCAGTGTTGGTGGCCGCCTTGACCTACCGGCGGAGCGTGCGTGACAGGGAACTGGAACAAGCCAGCAAGGTTGCGGCTTGGATCAGCGTCTCCTATGAGCCTGACGACAAGACCAAGCGCCCACGGAGGACGCGGCGACTTCACGTTCGGAACTCCAGCGACGCTCCCATCTATGAAGTGACCGTGCAGACCAGGAGAAATTGTCAATTCCTGTGGATTGGGGGAGGTGTAGCGGCTACTGCTGGGTGGTGAGGCCAGGAACTTTCCGTCCTGCATTGAGTTGGAGGCCGAGATAGGTCCATGCCACTCCAAGGCGCCCGTGCGGGTCCTCACGCTGAGCTTTGCGGACGACGTCCAGGCCGTGGCTGTGGGCGAGGCTGATGGTTTCCTCGGCGGAGACGGGGAACATACGGCGGCCCGCCGGGACCGGGCCATGACGCAGCGAGAGGACCACCCGGCCTTCGCTCTCGAGCAGGCTGACCAGGCGGGCCATGGCTGAGGTGCGCTGTCGCTCGTCGAGATGCATCCAGACTGCGGTCAGCAGGATCAGATCGAAGCGGCGCTCTTGTGCGGTCAGCCCGAGAAGTTCGGGAAGTGCGTCGTCGACCCATTCGATCTCCTGGTCGGCATGGATACGCCGACCCAGCGCGCGCAGCTCGGCGGTGGGTTCGGCGGCGACGACCCGGTGCCCCAGGGCGGCCAGCGCCGCCGCGTCGCGCCCGCTGCCCGCCCCGACATCCAGCACGGAGCTCGGCTGGGAGGGAAACAGGTGAAGCACCTCGCGCTGTACCTCGTTGAAGGTCACGCTCTCGTACTGCCCGGCAAGAGCCTCCGCCGCCTCACCGTATCCGGCGGTGCTGGCCATAGCGTGCAACTTGGCGTTGTCTGTCTCGCTGTTCATGACGAAGCACCCTACGTCTGCTCCGGCCCGATGAAGATCACTGCTCGCGCATGGTTGGCTGCCGAACCATACGGTGATAGCCCGCTGAGGTGTTCACGCTGCGGAAGGCTGCGGGTCCTCGACAATGCTCCCGCCTTCGAAGCGGGTGCCGTTGCGGACGAGGGCGACGAGGTGGGGTGCGGTGACCGCGCGCCAGCGGGCTTGGGCGGACTCGACGAGTTTGAAGACCATCGCGAGGGCCGCGGCCGGGCTGCCGGCGCCGCGGGTGACCTTGGTCCGCAGCTTCACGGTGGAGAAAGGTCGACTCGATCGGATTCGTGGTCCTCAGATGGACCCAGTGCTCGGCGGGGAAGTCGTAGAACGCCAGCAGCTCCTCCACATCGTCGGTGATCTTCGCGACGGCCTTGGGCCACTTCGCGCCGTATGCCCTCCCGAACGCGTCGACCGCCTTCTCGGCGTGCGCACGGTCCTCGGCGTTGTAGATCTCCTGCAGAGCCTTCTTCGCGCCGGGCTGCGCGGACTTCGGCAGCGCGTTCGTGACGTTCCGGGTTTTGTGAACCCAACATCTCTGGTGCCTGGCCTGCGGAAACACCTCCGCCAGTGCCCTCCACAATCCCATCGCGCCGTCGCCGACCACGAGCACCGGGTCGCGCATCCCGCGCCGTCGGCAGTCGCGCAGCAGGTCCGCCCAGGACTCGGTGGACTCGCGCAGACCCTCGGCGATCGCGATCAGTTCCTTGGTGCCGTCGACGCGGACGCCCATCAGGACCAGAAGGCAGGAGTGCGTCTCGGACAAGCGGATCTTGGGGTGGACGCCGTCGGCCCACACGTAGACGTAATCGGAATCGGCCAGGTCACGACGCTGGAAGGCCGGCGTGATCGGCGGCCCACTGCTTCGTCAGCCGGGTCACCGTGGCCGGCGACAGGCCGGCCGCCGAGCCCAGGAACTGCTCCATCGCGGGCACGAAGTCGCCCGACGACAGGCCGTGGAGATCGAGCAGCGGCAACACCTCGCTGATCTTCGGGGACTTCCGGCACCACGGCGCGAGGATCTTCGAGGAGAACCGCTGACGCTCACCCGTCGCCTCGTCGACCCGCTTGTCGTTCACCCGCAGGGCGGCCACCTCGATGGGCCCGGCAGCCGTGGTCACGGTCCGCGGCCGGTGCCGGCCGTTGCGCACCACCAGCCGGCGACCGGCCTCGTCACGCTGCCCAGCCAGCTCGGCTATGTACTGGTCCACCTCCGCCTCCAGAGCGGCGGCCAGCATCCGCCGAGCGCCCTCACGGACGATCTCGTCGATCAGAGAACCGGCCTCCGTGGTGCCGTCTTCGTTGACTACGCTGAGCACGGGCGTACCTTCCCGACCCGCGTTCACAGCGCGGGCCCACTCGGTGACTTGATCACTCACTCGGGAAGGTACGCCCTACACGCGCCCTCCCGAGGAACTGATCCACAAGTCCTGAGCATTGCTCCAGACCAGCGACGTTCGGGAGAAGGGGATCCGCCAACTGCCAGCAGACGGCGAGGCCACTTTCGACCTCCCCGGAGACAGCCCCTCGGCAGGAACTCCCATCGAAGCCTCTGGCGGCATCAGCGTGTGGGTCGTGTCGATCGAGACCCACACGGTGTCCGAAACTGTTACCCCCGAACCTGCAGTGCTTGAGTTCCGCGATGCCCTGGGACGTTGGTGGAGGCGCAACTCCGACGGCAAGCTCAAGCAGCTACAGACTCGAACCGTGTCAGGGACCTACGCAAGCACGTCGACGCCCGCTCTCAGGATCTTCCGACGTTGATCCAGTTTGACGGGATGCGGCAAGCAAGTCGTGCCCGTACGCCTGCAACCACGTTTGGTTGCATGGCGGGGCGAGCCGAATAGCTGAGGCTGATCCCCGGGAGTGGACACCGGATTTCATGCGACGAGTGACAGAGTACGTGGTGTGATCAGTCGTTGTTCGAACTCGACTGGTGTGAGGTAGCTGAGTGCGGAGTGGCGGCGCCGCCGGTTGTAGTATGCCAGCCAGCGGAACAGTTCCAGCCGGGCCTGAGCCTTGGAGGTCCAGCGCCGTTCGTGTAGCAGCTCCCGCTTGAGGCCCTGGAAGAACGACTCGGCGAGGGCATTGTCGTAGCTCGAGCCGACACGCCCCATGCTGCGGCGGATGCCGTGCCGACGGCAGACGTCGGCGAAGGCGGCGCCGGTGTACTGGGCTCCCCTGTCGGTGTGGAAGAGCACGCCGCGTACGTCACCGCCGCGGGCGGCCACGGCCATCTCGATCGCGTCCGTCACCAGGGACGTGCGCATGTGGTCGGCGATCGACCAGCCCACCACGCGGCGCGAGCAGATGTCGATCACTGTGGCGAGATACAGCCACGAGGACCCAACGGGTATGTAGGTGATGTCGCCGCACCACTTGGTGTTCAGCGCCTGCGCGGTGAAGTCGCGCATCACCAGATCCGGGGCAGGCGGGGCGGTCTTGTCCGCGATCGTGGTGCGCTTCCTGCGCCGCAGGTGCCGGCCGATGACGCGGTTGATCCGCATCAGCCGGGTCACGCGCTTGCGGTTGATCCTCCGCCCGCGCGATCGGAGTTCGGCATGGATACGCGGCGCACCGTAGGCGCCGTGGTGTTCTGCGTGGATGGCGCGGATCTCGGCGACCGTCGCAGCCTCCTCGGCCTGACGCTCGACACGGGCCTGGGCAGTGGCCTGGTGCCGGTAGTAGCCGGAGCGGGACATCCCCAGCACCCGGCACAGCCGCTTGATGCCGAACTCGGCGCGGTTGTCGGAGATGAAGTCCCAGCGGCGGGTTGTCACTTCACCTCCTTGGCGAAATAGGCGGCTGCCCGGCGCAGGATCTCGCGTTCCAGCTGCCATTCCTTCTCCGCCTTCAGCAGCCGGGCGTTCTCAGCCCGCAGCCGGGCCAGTTCCTCGGCCGGACTGTGAGCGCCGTCCGGTCCATGGCGTTCGGGCGCCTGCTGGACGGTGTCCTTGCGGACCCAGGTCCGCAGTGTCTCCCCGGTGATCCCGAGTTCGGCGGTCGCCACCGCATACGTGCGCTTACCGCCGGCCGCGCGATACAGCGCAACGGCGTCCTTACGGAACTCCTCGGGTCCGGAGACTGGCGTCCCACCTGAACATCCCTTCCTGGACCCTCAAGATCCATTGTCAGGGTGTCCACTCCAAGGGATCAGCCTCAGTCGCGAGTTTTCGCAGGTGGAGCACGGTGACCAGGACCCGGTCGGCTGAGGTGAGCTTGGCTTTGGCACCTGCGCCAGGGGCCACCAGGCGCTCGTGGCCTCGACGTGTGCGGAGCACTTGCTCGCGTTGAACCTCCATCGCTGGCGTCAACGAGTCGATGAGCTCGTTGAGCTGCCGGCGGGTCATCCCGGTCAGTTCCGGGTCCTGGAGCGAACGCCGCGTGAGGCGAGTCAGTCTGTCCGCCAGGGCGTCGTCCGGTGTGCCGGTGGTCGCCGCGTGCATCGGACGCAGGGGGTCGAGGGTGTAGTTCCAGTCGCCGTGGAAGCGATGGCGAGTGATGGGCAGGGCGGCGATCTCGTCGTCGCTGACGCGGATGCCGGTGGGGTACTCACCGATGTCGAGTTCGGCATGGACGGTGAGACCCGTGCGGCTGGTGGTCGCGGCGATGGTCTGGAGCATGACTTCATGGCTGGTCAGGGGTCTGCCGCGCCAGTTCATGGTGATGTGGGAGAACAGCCGGTGCTCGATCTTGTTCCACTTCGAGGTGCCGGGCGGAAGGTGACACACCGTGATCTCAAGGCCGGTCTCGGCAGCGAGGTCGGCGAGCTGGGTCTTCCAGCCGCGGGTGCGGTAGCCGTTGGAGCCCCCGCCGTCGGCGGTGATCAGCAGTCGGCGGGCGCGGGGGTAGTCGTGCCGGCCGACCGCCTGCCACCAGCGCCGGATCGAGGCGACGGCGAACGCCGCGGTGTCGTGATCGGTGCCGATGCTGACCCAGCCGGTGTTCGCCGCCATGTCATAGATTCCGTACGGAATCGCTTTCTCGGCCTGGCCGGGGAAGTCGTGCGTCTTGACCCTCACGGGCTGCCCTGCGGGCCGCCATTCGTGCCCGGCGTTCTTGTAGTCGCCGATCAGCTCCTTCTTCTTGCTGTCCACGCTGATCACCGGGTCACCGGCGTCCCTGTGATCTCGTGCCTGCTCATTGAGGTAGCGGAACTGGGCGTCCCGGTCCGGGTGCTGAGCACCCTCGATGGTCTTGGTGTTGGCCTGCAGGCTGAAGCCTTCTTCCCGCAGCAGTCCGGCGACTGTGTCGGCGGAGACCCGGTGGCCCTGCCGGGTCAGCTCCGCTGCCAGCTTCCGGGTCGACTTCGTCGTCCACCGCAGCGGCGACATCGGATCGCCACGCTCGTCGGGCTCGACCAACGCAAGCAGCGCCGGCCGCAGCCCCGGACAAGGTCCACCGCCTTCTTCCGGCCCCCACCAGGACGACGGACCCGCCCCAACGGAGCCTGGCCGGACTCAAGTTCAGCCGCTCCGCGCGAGACCGTGCCCTCCCGGACCCCGGCCGCGGCAGCGACGAGCCTGATCCCACCATGCCCCAGCGACAGCGCTTCCGCCCCTATGGCCAGCCGACGCTGACGCTCGTCCAGATGTGGCAACAACACCTGGAACTTCGCAGCCAGGACGGCCTCGATCCCCTCCACTCGCCCCATACCAGAACAACGAGTCCCACAGCTGGAAGCCACGACTTGTTTCCCGGCAAGCCCTTAGCGATCACTAACGGATTTGTCACACGGACACGCCCCGCGCCTCCCTCGCGCCCTGCGCACGGCGGCGTCCACGACGGCACACGGTCCCGACGCCACACGAGAACACGTGACTTGAGCGGGGTCGCCGCCGGAGGAAATCATCGACGTGGCGATCGTCGCGGTGCCCGGCCGCCGAGTCCGGGACCGCGACGGCGTCCTGCCCGGCATCCGACGCGGTGCTCGGGAGCGTCGGCGCGTCGGACGGTTTCCGGGTCCGCCGTCCGGCCTTCGGTGACGGGAGGAACGGCATGCGGTCCGCGGAATGCTCCTCGACGAACGGAGCGGAACGCTCCTCGGTGAAGGGAGTCGGGTGCTCCCCGACGAAAAGAGCGGAGTGCTCCCCGACGAAGGGAACGGGGTGCTCCCCGGCGAAGAAGACGGAGTACTCCTCGACGAAGGGAACGGAGACCGTGATCGTGGGGCGGGAACCCGAGCGGGAGCGGCTGCGTGGCCTGGTGCGCGGCACGCGGCTGGGACACGGCGGCTCGCTCGTGCTGCGCGGTCCGGGAGGCATCGGGAGAACCGCCCTGCTGGACGACCTGGCGGACGACGTTCCCCCGGGGGTGCGGGTGCTGCGGGCCACGGGAGTCGAGAGCGAGGCCGAGCTGCCCTGGGCCGGGCTGCACCAGGTGCTGCGGCCGCTGCTGCCCGGTCTGCACCGGCTGCCCGAACCGCAGGCCGTGGCGTTGCGGGCGGCGTTCGGGCTGGGACCGGACGCCGTCGACCCCTTCTTCCTGTCCCTGGGGGCGCTGTCCCTGCTCTCCCAGGCCGGCGCGGACGGTCCCGCCGCGCTGCTCGTGGACGACGCTCAGTGGCTGGATCCCGCCTCGGCCGATGTGCTGCTGTTCATCGCCCGCCGGCTGGAGACGGAGGGCCTGGCCATGGTGTTCGCCGCCCGCGACGGATCCCGCCCCTTCACCGCACCGGACCTGCCCGAGACCGTCCTCGGGCCGCTGCCGCCCGACGCCGCCGAGACCCTTCTGGACCGCACGGCTCCGGAGGCCGTCCGCAGCGTACGGCGACGCATCCTGCACGAGGCGGAGGGCAGCCCCCTCGCCCTGCGCGCGCTGCCCGCGGCGCTCACCGCCGCCCAGCTGCGGGGCGGTTCACCGCTCCCCGACCATCTCCCCCTCGAACCCCGGCTGCGGCAGATCCACCTCGACAGCACGGCCGAGGTCGCCGAGCAGCACGGCGAGGTGCTGCTGCTGGCGGCGCTCCAGGACGACGGGGACCTGACCGCGATCCTCACCGCCGCCGGTGACCGGGACGCGGCGACGGCCTCGCTGTACGCCGCGGCGGCCGCCGGCCTGATCGATCTGGACGAGCAGCGGGTGCGTTTCCGCCACCCGCTGGTCCGTTCGGCGCTGTACCAGGCGGCCCCCCTGGGCGCTCGCCACGCGGCGCACCGGGCTCTGGCCCGGATCCTAGACGAGGACGACGACCGCCGGGTCTGGCATCTCGCCGCTTCGACGGTGGGCCAGGACGACACCGTCGCCGGACTGCTGGCGGCCAGCGGCACCCGCTCCCGTCACGCGGGCCGGCCCGTGGCCGCGGGCCGGGCCCTGCGCCGCGCCGCCCTGTTCACCACCTCTCCCCGGGAGCGTGCCCGCTGGCTCGCCGATGCCGCCGGCTGCGCCTGGGACACGGCCGAACCCTCCCGGGCCGTCGCCCTGCTGGAGGAGGCCGAGGACCTGGCCCGTGATCCGGCCGACCGGGCCCGTGCGGCCCGGGTGCGCGGCACCATGGCCCTCGCCGCGGGCAACCCGGCCCATGCCTTCCGCACTCTCCTGGACGGCGCGCGGCTCGTCCTCGACGACGATCCCCAGCTGGCGGAGGAGCTGCTGGTGACGGCCGCCCGCGCGGCATGGGCGGCGAACCGCCCACGGGAGCTGGCGAGGACGGCCCTCCTGCTGGAGCGCACGGGCGCGGCCACCGGCCGGACCCCTGACCACTTCCGCACGCAGTTGCGCCGGCTCGCCGGCCTGGCCGTCCCGGCACCAGGCGGGGACGGGGCCGGGGACGGCCCCGGCCGTGTGCCGCCGCCCTGGTACGCCGCCGTAGGCACCCCGCCCTGGTCCCGGTGGCCTCCGGACTTCCTGCCGTACTTCACGGGCGAGACCGAACCCGCGTCGGAGGCCCTGCGGCAGGCGGTCGCGGCCGTGCGCAGGAACGGCGCCACCGGGGCGCTGCCGCTGACGGTGCTGCCGCTGGTCTCGCTCCAGCTGGTCACCGGGCAGTGGACCGACGCGACGGCCCACGCCCGCGAAGCGCTCCCGGCCGCCGACGAGACCGGCCAGTTCGCCGCCGCCGCCCAGCTGCGCGCCGTACTGGCGTGGACCGCCGCCGTGCGTGGCGAGGGCGACGAGTGCCGGGCCCTGGCCGACGAGGTCCTGTCCGTCGCAGCGCCGCGGGAGAGCGCGGCCGCTCTCGCGCTCGTCCACTGGGCGCTCGGGCTCGACGCGCTGGCCGAGGGCGACACGGCGGGCGCGGCCCGGCTGCTGCGCGAGGTCACCACGCCCGGCGCGCCGGCGGAGCACTTCGCGATCAGCCGGCTCGTGCTGCCCGACCTGGTCGAGGCCTGCGCACGCGCCGGGGAGACCGGGCACGCCCGGGTGGCCCTCGAGCGGTTCGAGCGCGGTGCGGCGGACGTGCCTGTCCTTCGCGCTGCGTGGCTGCGCTGCCGGGCGCTGCTCGCCGACGACGACCCTGCGGGCACACCGCGAGAGGCGGACGCGCTGTTCGGCGCGGCGCTCGACGCCGCCGCCCCGTCGCCGTTCGAGGCCGGGCGCACCTATCTGCTGTACGGGGAGTGGCTGCGGCGGGCGCGTCGTGTCAAACGCGCGCGGGACCAGCTGCACCAGGCGCTGCGCCTCTTCCGTGCCGTCGGGGCCGCTCCCTGGGCGGACATGGCGTCGGACGAACTGCGGGCGGCCGGTGAGCAGATCGAGAAGCCGGCCGGAGCGCACCCGGACACGCCGACCGGTCTCACGCCGAGGGAGACGCAGATCGTGCGGCTCGCCGCCGAGGGAAAGACCAACAGCGACATCGCGCGGCAGCTGTTCCTGAGTCCCCGGACCGTGGGGCACCACCTCTACAAGGTGTTCCCCAAGCTCGGGATCACGTCGCGGCATCAGCTGCGCATGCTGCCCCTGGACGTGTCGCAGACACCGGCCGCCGAGCGCGCGTAACCCCGGAGCGGTCCCCGGGGGCGGGCCCGCCGCACGAGCGAGCCCCCGTTCCGGCACGTCGTGGTGACGATGCGGAACGAGGGGCTCGCCGGTGTCCGTGGTGCGGCTCTCAGCCCGGGTACAGGTCGGCCCGCCGGAAGGCGTCCAGGCCAGCGCCGTACTCGGCCTCCGGCTCCTCGGCGGGGAGGCCGGCGGCGAGGACGTAGAGGACGGTCTCGCCGATGCCGTCCACCCCGAGGGCGTCCTCGGCCTCCTCGTCCCGGAAGGCCAGCGTCTGGAACGGCCCGAGGCCCAGTGCGGTGGCGGTGAGGGCGAAGGTCTGGCCGAGGTGGCCGGCGTTCGTGAGCATGACCCGGTAGGCGCGGGGCGCCCGGTACTTGCTGCTCATGCGTTCGACCACGCCGGTGACGAACACGGTCATCGCCGCCTCGCCGATCGCCGCCTGGTCGTAGCAGAGATGGGCCGCGTGTTCGCGGGTGAAGCCGTCGTCCAGGAGTTCCAGGGAGTGCTCCAGGACGTTGTAGTGGTAGAGGCCGGGCGCGATGCCCTCGGCGGCGGACACGGCGACGTACGCCTCGAGTTCCTGGCGTGCGCCGCCGGCCGCGCTGGTCCGTTTCATCAGGGCGCCGAAGTCCTGGCCGTCGAGGAACTCGCTCGGGCCGAAGACCATGGCGAGCAGCTGGGACAGCCGTGGCAGGGGCAGCGCGGTCGGCCGGAAGCTGCGGTGGGTGCGGCGGCCGTACAGGGTGCGGACGAAGGGGGCGTCGAGGTCGGGCGGGACGCGGGGCAGCAGGATCCGGTCGGCGTCCGGGTAGTTCTTGAAGAGCGCCGAGCGCTTTCCGGCCCGGAACTCGTCGTTGATCTCGGGCGATTCGGTGTAGTCGGCGTGCTTGCTGGAGAAGTGCAGGGCGGCCGCCTCCGGCGACCAGGTCTGCCAGTGTTCGGCGAGCCGTTCGTCGCGTTCGTTCTCGTCGGGGGCGACGAGGAAGCCGTAGGAGTGGAGTTGTCGCACCGCCGCGCGGCAGGATTCCGGGTCGTAGTCCGGAAAGGCCGAGACGGCGTCCTCCTCGGACGTCCAGTCGGTGAACGCGGCGAGTATCTCGGCCGCGCTCGTCGCGAGCGAGAGCTGGGTGCCGGTGAGGTAGTTCTGGATGACGAAGGAACCGTCGAGCCAGTAGCAGACGACGTTGTGCGCGCGCCGGAGCAGCATGAATTCTCCTCGGAATGGCCGGGGGCCGATATGACATCGGCCCCCGGCTGGCCGTTCGTGGTGCGTCAGCGCTGGTAGTGGACCTTGATGGTGCGGGCGGAAACGGGCTTGGCGGCCAGCTCGATCTTCTTCATGGTGTGCTCCTCTCGATGGGTGAGCCCGTCTGGCTCGCCACCAAGTAGAGCGGGAGTACGGGGTCTTCGGCATCGGTCGCCCGACTGGTCCTGCCGGACGGTTTCCGCCGGTAGGTCGACGGACGCCTGGGCGAGGAAAAGGCGGGCCGCTGTCCCTCATCGGTGTCCGGGCTCAAGGAGCGGGACCGGAAAGCCGGCCGGATCCGCCCCCGGCCCGACCCGCACGGCTGGCGCCGGCACCCCCGCCGGGACATGGATTCCCACGAATCCGCAGGTGAACGGGCCCGACACCCGACTGTCCGTCACCTGCCGCCGGCACCCGGCGGTCAGGACCAGTCGGGCGACCGATGCCGAAGGCCCCGCCTCCCGGCTCTACTTGGTGTCGAGCCGAACGGGCTCACCCACCGAATTCCCGGCGCATTCACGGACGGTCCCGCCGAGCGCGAGCACCGACCGCATTCGCCGTCCGGATTCACCTATCGAAAGGAACACCCCATGAAGAAGATCGAGCTGGCCGCCAAGCCCGTTTCCGCCCGCACCATCAAGGTCCACTACCAGCGCTGACGCACCACGAACGGCCAGCCGGGGGCCGATGTCATATCGGCCCCCGGCCATTCCGAGAAGAGTCAGAGGTCGCCCTGTGGAATTCGACGAACTCAGACGCCGGATGGCGGGCGGTGAACCGTACCTGGCCAATGATCCGTCGCTGCGTCCGTACCGGAAACGGTGCGAAAGCCTGCTGGACCGCTTCAACGCCACCGCGCTCGGTGACCAGCCGGCCAGGGACGCGATCCTGCCCGAACTGCTGGGAGCGGTGGGGGCGGGTGTGCGGGTGGTGCCGCGATTCCTCTGTGAATTCGGGTTCTTCATCGAAATCGGTGACCGGTCCCGGATCAATTTCGACGCGGTCCTGCTGGACTGTGCTCCGATCGTCATCGGGTCCGACGTCCGGATGGGCCCGCGCTGCCAGCTGTACACCGCCGACCACCCGCACGGCGCCGCGGCACGGCGCGGGATGTGGGAGAGCGCGAAGCCGATCCGGATCGAGGACGGCGTGTGGCTCGGCGGCGGGGTGATCGTCCTTCCGGGGGTCACGATCGGCGCCGACGCCGTCGTCGGGGCCGGGAGTGTGGTCACCAAGGATCTGCCGGCGAACGCCGTCGCCGTGGGCAATCCCGCGCGCGTGGTGCGACTGGTGGACCAGGACGCCGAGCGGGCGTCATGAGAGCCGCGGGTTCGAAGGGGTCGTTCGACGCGGTGGTGTTCGACCTCGACGGAACCCTCGTCGACTCGGTGCGGCCGGACTTCCTCGCGTGTAAGGCGCTGTTCGAGGAGTTCGGTACGCCATTCGTCCCGGAGTTCTGGGCCGAACACGTGTGCGGCAACGCCGAAGGCTATCCGTCGCTGTTCGAAGTGCTCAGGGAGCGCGCCGGGGTCGGTGTCGCGGACGCGGAGCTTCAGGACCGGCTGCGCGCCCACTGGGAGCGGTTCTTCACTCCCGACCATGTCGTGCTGATGCCCGGCGTGGTCGCCCTGCTCGACGGTCTGCGGGCGGCGGGCAAGCCGCTGGCCGTCGCGTCCTCGTCCGCGCGGGAGTGGGTCGAGCGCTGGCTCGGCCACTTCGGCCTCGCGGACCGGTTCGCGGTGATCGTGTCGGGGGACGAGGTCACCCGGCGGAAACCCGACCCGATGGCCTATCTCCAGGCGGCCGACCGGCTGGGAGTGCCGGCGCACCGGTGTGTCGCGGTGGAGGACTCGCCGACCGGTACGGCGGCCGCCCGCGCGGCCGGATGCACGGTCGTCGCGGTCCCGACCGCCCTCACCCGCCATCTCCCCCACCCGTCCGCCGACCACGTGGTGACGGACCTGTTCGAGGCCCGGAGGCTGCTCGTCGAAGCGGCGCCCCGCGGCTGCGTGCCCTGTCTCCCGTCCCCGTGAACTCCAGTGAGGATGAACAACCATGCTGAAAGGTCGCGTCGCGATCGTCGACCCGAGCCCCGCCGGTCCCACCGGCAACCTCGTCTCCGAGTTCGGCAAGGCCGGATACGAGTGCGTCTACGTCCAGAGCACGCCCGTGCGTCCGAAGATGTACGAGGCCGTGGTGCCCACCGGCTTCGTGGACGAGGTCGTGCACGACGGGGACCTCGACAGGACGATCGCCCTGCTCTCCCGGCACGAGCCGGTCGCGGTCGTGCCGGACAGCGAGTTCGGTGTGCCCTTCGCGGATCTGCTGAGCGAGCGGATGGGGCTGCCGACGAACGGGACGGGGCTCAGCGCCGCGCGGCGCGACAAGTACCGGATGATCGAGACGGTCAAGGCGGCCGGGCTGCGCGGTGCCCGGCAGCTGCTCGTCACGGACGCGGACGAACTGGCGTCCTGGCACCGGGAGCTGGCCGGCCGGATCGTGATCAAGCCGCTGAGCAGCGCCGGCAGTCAGGGTGTCCACTACTGCGACACCCCCGAGCAGGCGGTGGCGGCCTACCGGTCCCTGATCGGTACGGAGAACATCTTCTCGATGCGCAACGACGCGGTCGTGGCGCAGGAGTACCTCGTCGGCACGGAGTACTCGGTCAACACGGTCAGCCGGGACGGCAGGCACCATCTGTGCGACATCTGGACGGCGACGCAGATCACGGCGAACGGGGTCCTCGACCTCTGTGACGGCCTGGTCCTGCTCCCGCACGAGGGCGAGCGGGTCGACACGGTGGTCGCCTACTGCGAGCAGGTGCTGGACGCCATGGGCATCCGCCACGGTCCCGCCCATCTCGACGTCAAGCTGACCCCGTCCGGGCCCTGTCTCATCGAGGTCGGCGCGCGGATGGGCGGCGGGTGGACGGACCACTACGCGCGGATGGGTACCGGCGAGTCCCAGCTCAACTGGACGGTCGACGCCTACACCGCCCCGGAACGCTTCCTGGCACGCCATCAGGAGCGTTACCAGGTACGAGAGTTCATCGCGGGCGCGCCCCTGATCTCGCCGGTCGAGGGCACCTTGCGGGCATACCGGGGGCTGGAGGAACTGAAGCACCTGGAGAGCTACCACGGGCTGCGGACGTTCGTGCAGCCCGGCGGCCGGATCAGGCGGACCGTCGACGACCTCACCTATCCGCTGCTCGTCGAGCTGCGCCACGAGGTCCAGGACGTCGTCCTGCGCGACCTCGCCACCGTCCGCTACCTCGACGGCGAGCGGTTCTACGACGTCGAGCAGCCGTAGGGAGGAGGAGTCCATGACCATCACCGTGTCCGCCGGGACCGAGGAGTGGGTACGCCGTGTGCTGCGCGCCCACTGGGCCGGGCCCTGGGAGGAGTGCGAGCTGCGGCCGCTCACCGTGGACGGCGCGCGGCCCCTGACCCACACGGCGGGGCTGTGGCACGTGTCGGGTCCCGGGGGCGGCCATGTGCTCAAGGCGCAGCTCAACCCCGAGGCCGTGCGGGCCGAACGGTTCGCCGCGCTCAAGGACCGTGTCATCACCCACTGCCGTGACCAGGGCGTGCCGGCGCTGCCGGTGGTGCCGGCCGTGGACGGGAGTCCCGGCGTGCGCCTCGACGGGCTGGTCTGCGAGCTGAGCCCGCTCAGCGCCGGCACACTCGCCGGCGGCGCGCCGGACCAGGTCGCCGCCGTCGTCCGCGCGGGGCTGGACCTGCGCGAGGCGCTGGACGGGCTGCCGCCCGCCGTCGCGGACGAGCTGGCAGCCGTACCGCTGCCGCGGCTGGTCGAGGAGGAGGACTGGCCGGCCGCCCTGGACGACGCCGAGCGTCGGCTGCTGCCGAAGGCGGAGCGCGGGAGCGGCCCGTGGCATCGTGCCGCCGCCGAGGTGCTGCGCGAACTGTGCGCCACCGCACCGCTGTTGCGGCGCGACGGGGAGAACGGTGGCGACCTCGCCGTGTCCCGTCCGCGGCACGACGGGGAAGACCGTGACGCCCTCGTCATGTCCCGTCCGGGGGTCGTCCACGCCGATCTGCATCTGCGGCACTTCCTGCTGGCGCGGGAGCCGGCCCGGGTCGTCGCCGTGCTGGACTTCGACAACCTCCACGTCGCCGACCGGCTGCTCGATCTGGCCTGGCTCGCCGACACGGTGGCGCACGCCTGCGGAGCGGACCGTGCCGGGGCTCGCCGGGCGCTGGCCGGGTTCCTCTCCGAGGGACGGCGGCGGGGGCTGCTCGGGGCCGGCGACGAGGCACGGCTGATGCCGCTGCTGCTGGCGTACTCGCTGCCGGTGATCGTCGACATCGCCAAGGACATCCTCGACCGGGACATCCTCCTCCCCCAGTGGCTCGACTACTTCGCGCTGCTCTCCCCCGGGCGCAGGCACACCGTCCACCGGCTGCTGACCGGCGCGGACCGCCCCTGAGCACCCAGGCCCCCACCGACTTCCACCGCTCTCCCCCGCACACCGTCCGGGCGCCGCCCGCCCGTCCCCCACCCGACCCTCGCCCTTGAGGAGCTGCCCCATGACCACCGTCGACCTGGCACCCCTGTCCGTCTGGCCCGAGGACCTGTCCGCCTACTGCTTCGAGGTACCGCACTCCGAGCAGTCCCTGCTGTTCACGTCCGGCAAGGGCATCCGGCTCACCGACGCGACCGGCCGGGGCTTCCTGGACGCCCTGTCCGGGGTGTTCGTCACCTGCTTCGGCTACGACTGCGAGCCCATCGCGCGGGCGGTCACCGACCAGCTGCGCACCTTGCCCTTCAACCCGCCCCTGCACGGCACCAACCGCGCCGCCCTGGATCTGGCCCAGGGGCTCGTCGATCTCGCGCCGGCCGGCATCACGGCGGCCAAGCTCGTCAACGGCGGCTCCGAGAGCGTGGAGGCGGCCGTCCGGCTGGCCCGGCTGTACCACCGCGCCCACGGCAACCCCGACCGGGTCAAGGTCCTCAGCTACTACCACGGCTACCACGGGGCCACCTACGGGTCGCTGTCGCTGACCGGGCGGCCCGACGTCAGCCGGTTCGGACCGGGCCTGCCCGGCATCGTCCACGTGTGGCCGCCGGACTGCCTGGAGTCGTTCTGGGACGTGCCCCGGGAGTCGTCCGGCGCGCTGGCCGCCGCCATGATCGAGCGGACCATCGAGGCCGAGGGCCCGGAGTCGGTCGCGGCGATCGTCATGGAGCCCGTCATCCACCTGCGCGGCATGGCCGTCCCGCCGGCGGACTACCTGGCGCGGGTGCGCGAGGTCTGCGACCGGCACGGGGTGCTGCTGGTGTTCGACGAGATCGTCACCGGCTTCGGCCGCACCGGGCAGCCCTTCGCGGCCCAGACCTTCGGTGTCACCCCGGACATCCTGTGCGTGGGCAAGGGCATCTCCGGCGGGTTCGCCCCGCTGGCCGCCGTCCTCATGGGCGAGCACGTCGCCGCCGTGCTCGGGGAGGCCGGCGGGCCGGTGTCCTTCGCGCCGTCGCACACCTACGCCGCCAACCCGATGGCGGCCGCCGCCGGCCTCGCCGCCGTGACCCTGTTCCGCGAGGACGGCTACCTCGACCGTATCGGCACCCTGGCCGCGTACGTCGAGCCTCGGCTGCGCGCGCTCGTCGGCGGGCGCGGCACGGTGCGCGCCCTGGGGCTGCTGTACGGGGTGAAGCTCACCGGCGGCGGCGACGGCGCCGGTGAGCGGCTGGCGTCGGCCTGTATGAGCCGGGGTCTGATCCTGCGCGGACAGGACGACTGGGTGGTCCTGGCGCCCGCGTTCGTCACCACGCCGGGCGAGGCCGACCAGATCCTGGAGATCCTCGGCGACGCCCTGGACGAGGTCTGCGGGGACGGGCGGTGAACACGCCGTACGACCGCTTCGCCGGCCCGGCGCGTGCGGCGCTGCCCCGCCTGACGCCCGCCGAGGGCGCCGTCGTGCTGCGCGAACTCGACCGCCTGGAGCGGTCGGCACGGCCCGGCTCCGGCCTCGACGGCCGGCCGCCCGGTTCACTGCTCGACAGCCTGCGCGGGCTCGCCGCCGAGGTTCCCGAGCGGCTGTACGCCGACAGCGCCGACGTGCTGCTGCGCATGCACGAGATCGCCGGCTCGGGAAACCTCCAGAGCAATCTGTCCTCGCTCCCGCTGGTGCGGGCCTGCTTCGCGCTGGGCCTCGTCCCCGACGGCGGCGGCGAGGGCGGCGGCGGGCCGGCCGAACTGATCGTGGGCCGCGGGCACATCGCCCCCGCCTTCTACGCCGAGCACTATGTGCGCGGCACCCTGCCCTTCACCCCGCTGGCCACCCTGCACCAGGGCGGGCTGACGGGCGTCGTCGACCGCGAACTCGGCTTCCGCAACACGATGCGCTACAGCCTCGGGGTCGGTGTCGCGCAGGCGGTGAGTCTGGCGTGGGAGCTGACCAGGCGCGGCACGGACCGCAAGGTGGTGTGTCTGGCGGGCGACGGCGAGCTGCACGAGGGGGTCGCCTTCGAGGCGCTGCGGTTCGCGCACGATGTGGGCCTGACCAATCTCGTGCTGGTCGTCGACGCGAACGCCAAGGGCATCGAGCCGCTGGCCAAGCCGGTCAACACCGGCTATCTCGCGGCCTATCTAGGCCGGCTGATGGAGGCCGACGGCCGTGACGAGTGGGCGGTGCAGGCGGCCCTGGGGGCGCTGCTGGCCCTGCCCGGTCCGTCGGTGCTGGTGTGCCGGACCAGCAAGGGGGAGCACAGCTTCCGGCCTGCGGACGCGGCGGCGCGCGGACCGGCCCGCCCGTCGTTCGCGGCGACCGCCGGCCGGATGCTCGCCCGGCACCAGGAGCGCACGGGACGCGAGATGGCGGTGTTCACCCCCGACCTGGCCGCGCGGTTCGGGCTGCGCGGACAGGTGCCGTACACCAACACGGGACTGGCCGAGACGCTGACGGTCGGCATGACGCTGTCGTTGCCGGAGGACACCCTGAAGGTGGTGGCCACCGACGCCATGTACTACATGGACTCGCTGAGCATGCTCACCGAGGCGACCACGAGCGTGCGCAACCTGCTGGTCCTGGCGGGACGCAGCTGGGGTGCCTGGGGCGGGGCGCACAACGCCACGAACCTGCTCGGCCAGCTGCTGCACACCCGGGTCTACGAGCCGGTCACCGCGGCGGAGTTCGCCGCGTGCCTGGCCCGGCTGGGCCGGGACCCGGCCACCGCTCATGTCGTCAGCATGGTCGACGCCGCCTTCGAGCCGCCGGGCGAGGACTGTTCCGCCGACATCGACGGCGGGGTCTGGCTCACCCCGCCCGGCGCGGAGCGCGCCGACGCGGCCGTGGTGACCTTCGGGTACGCGGGCGTCCTGGTGGACGAGGCCAACCGCGGCCTCGGTGTCCCGCATCTGCACTGCGCGGCCCTCACCCCCCGTCTCGCGCCGGCCGACCTGGCCGTGCTCCGGGGCAGCCGGCGTCTGCTGAGCGTCGAGTACAACGGCGCCCGGGGCGGCTTCGGCGAGGGGCTGCGCGCACGGCATCTGCTGCCGGTGGAGGTCCACGGCGTACGGCGCGACATCGCCCGGCAGGTGCACGCCCGTCAGCTGCCGCTGCACGGCATGGCCCCGGAGATGCTGCGGGAGCGCCTGGTGCGGCTGCTGGAGAGCAGGGAGGCCGGGCGTGCGCCTGCACACGCATGACTACCGCGCGCCGGACACGGAGGGCATCGTCGACGGCGCGGTCCTGATGCACCGCGAGGCGTCCCAGCTGCTGGCGCGCCATCACACGCTCGCCCCGCACGACCTGACGGCCGGCGCCGGCCGGCTCGCGGGGGTGCGCGCGGGCGAGACCGTCTACGCCGGTTCGGGGCCGTACGCCTTCCTCTACCACCTCTGGCGGGAGCGGACGGGCGGTGACTTCCGGATCGTCCGGGAGGTGCACACCGCGCTGTGGTCCGGCTACTGGGCCCAGGAGGAGCTGTGCGCACCCCTGCTGCGGCCGGGGGACCTGGCGCTCTTCCCGACGGCGTACACGCGCCGGCTGTTCCTGCGGCACTTCCCGGCCACGGCCGCGAGCGGCGCGGCCGTGGCGTACCCGATGCTCGACCGGATGCCGCGCCGCCCCGCCCGGCCGCTGCCGCCGGCGGGCCGCCCCCTGCGCGTCGGATATCTCGGGGCGCTGTCGCTGGCCAAGAACGTCGACCAGGTGCTGTCGGTCTTCGCGCGTCTGCACCGGGAGAGCGGCGGGCGGGCGGAACTGCTGTGCGCGGGCAAGCCCAACGATCCGCGGTGGCAGGCCGACGCGGTGCGCGCGGCCCTCGGGCGGTCCGGGGTGCCGGCCGGCTCGGTGCGTGTGGCGGGCGTCTGGTCCCAGGAGCGTCTCGGGGAGTTCTTCGACGCCGTCGACGTGCTGCTGTTCCCCAGTACGGCGTCGCGGGAGACGCTGGGCCGGGTCGTCGTCGAGGCTCTCGCCCACGGGGTGCCGGTGCTGGCCGCCGACGTCGGCCCGGCCGTGGAGCTGCTGCCCGCCCGCAATCTGGTGCCCACCGCCCTCGACACCGCCGGTGTCCTCGACATGGGCCGGGTCGGCCCGCTCGGCCGCGTCGACGAGGACGTCCTGGTGGAGAAGCTGCTCACGCGGGACTTCGCGCCGGCCGCCGTGCGCCACGAGGCGCCCTACACCGACAAGGCGTTCCTGGAGGCGCTCGCCGGGTCCCCGGCCCCCGTCGAGGTGCCGCACGACCGGGTCCTGCCCGACGCGATCCGGGTCGCGGCGCGCGCCGGAGCGGCCCCGGCGGAGCGGGCGGCCGAGGCGGAGCGGGTCTTCCGGGCGTTCTTCGGGCGCCGGGACGGCATCCTGACGGCCGCGCTCGACACGCTCGCCGCCCGCACCGGGCGCGACGACCCGGGCCTGCGCGCGCTCGTCGCCGCCCCGGAGCGCAATCTCGCCGACTAC
This sequence comes from Streptomyces sp. NPDC041784, assembly GCF_055591025.1. NCBI lineage: Bacteria > Bacillati > Actinomycetota > Actinomycetes > Kitasatosporales > Streptomycetaceae > Streptomyces > Streptomyces sp. NPDC041784. The sequence continues at coordinate 117,684 of NZ_JBVJAB010000018.1, read as the reverse complement.
CGGGCCTTCCCGCGGCTGCTGGACGCCCTCGTCCTGCCGCCGCTGACCTACACCCTCGCGCCCGCCCCCGCGGGTGCCGCCACGACGGGAGAGACACGATGACAGCAGGTGCGGAAGGGGAGTTCACCGGCAAGGTGGTCCTCGTGATCGGCGGCGGCCGGGGTATCGGCGCCGCCGTGGCCGAGGACTTCGCCCGGCGGGGCGCCGAGGTCGTGGTCGCCGACACCGACCGGCTGCCGTCGACGTACAACCACTACCGGGCCACGGACGTCACCGGCTACGCGGAGGCGCACGAGCTGGCCGGGAAGCTGACCGCCGAGGGGCTGTCGGTGACGGCGGCCGAGGCGGACGCCACCGACGAGGAGGCGATCCGCCGCCTCTACCGGGGGATCGCCGACGGTCCCGGCCGTCTCGACACCGTCGTCAACGCCTTCGGAGTCACCCACGTCAGTACCGTCGAGCAGATGAAGCTGGCCGAGTTCCGGCAGGTCGTCTCCGGCAATCTGGACGGGGTGTTCCTGTCGTCGCGGGCCGCGCTGCCGCTGCTGCGCGCCGGCGGGGGCGGGTCGATCGTCAACTTCTCCTCCGTGTCGGGGCGTACGGGATTCGCGAAGGTCGCCCACTACTGCGCGGCGAAGTTCGGGGTGGTCGGGTTCACGGCCGCCCTCGCCCTGGAGGTGGCGAAGGAGAACATCCGGGTCAACGCCGTCTGCCCCGGCATGGTCCGGTCCAACATGTGGCGCTATCTGCTGTCGGAGTTCGCCCGGCCCGGTGAGACCGAGGACGAGTGCTGGGAACGGATGCGGGGAATGATCCCGCAGCGCGCGTTCCAGACGCCCGAGGACATCGCGGGTCTGGTGCGCTATCTGGCGTCGGCGCCCCGGGTCACCGGTCAGGCCGTCAGCGTCAACGGCGGGATGACCACGCCATGACACCGGCCGCCCTTCCCGGCGCGAGCGTCCTGGCCCTCGACGACCCCGGGTGGAGCTTCGAGGGCCCCGGGAGCACGGCCCTGCCGCACCCCGGGGAGCTGCGGGTGCGGGTGCCGCGCGGCGCCGACCTGTTCCGTATGCCCGGCTCCTACGAGGCGTCCGGGGTCGGCACCTGGGGGCGCTCCGTGGCGGGCGACCACACGCTGTGGACCCGGGTCGGGGTCGAGGGGCGGGCCTTCGGGGACGCCGGGGGCATCGTCGTCCACGACCGGGAGGGCTGGTTCAAGGTCTGTGTGGAACGCACCCGCGCGGGCGGCTGGGCGATCGTCACGGTCGTCAGCCGTCCGCTGTCCGACGAGGCCACGGGCCCCGCCCTCGCCGGGCCCGGCGCCGCGCTCCTCGTCACCCGGGAGGGGCGGCGGCACGCCGTCTTCCACCGGGAACACGACGACGAGGACTGGCGGTTCGTCCGGACGTTCACCGGCGGCGGCGACCCGGAGGTCCGGGTCGGCCTGTTCGCCCAGGCGCCGTTCTCCGACGCGTGCACGGCCTCCTTCACCCCGCCCGGATTCGCCCCGGCGGCGCCGGCCGACCGCCGCTGAAGGCGTCGTCCACCGCCCCCACTCCCGTTCCCCCGTCCTCCCACCTCCGAGCCAAGGGACACCGCACCATGATCTCGCCCCAGCCCGTCACCGATCTGATGTGGGCGCACTGGAAGACCAGGACTCTGCTCGGCGCCGTGGAACTGGGTGTGTTCACGGCGCTCGCCGACGGACCGCTGGCCGCCGCCGAGCTGTGCGCACGCACCGGACTGCACCCGGGCCCGGCGCCGGACTTCCTCGACGCCCTGGTGGCGCTCGGCCTGCTGGACCGCTCCGGGGACCGGTACGCCGGCACGCCCGAGACCCTGGAGTACCTGGACGCGGGCCGGCCCGCCACCTATCTCGGCGCCAGCTTCCTGTCCCGGGGGCCTGGGCTCGCCGACGACCTGGTCGCCGTACTGCGCACCGGGCAGGCGTCCCACGGCGGCCGGGACGGGCGGGACTTCTATGCCGGCGCCTACGCCACACAGGCCTCCGCCGGCGCGTTCCAGCGGGACATGACGGCCCTGAGCATCGGGTCGGCGCGGGCCGTCGCCGAGCGGTTCCCGTGGCAGCGGTACCGCACCCTGGTGGACGTCGGCTGCGCGGAGGGCGCGGTACCCGGCTGGGTGCTGCGCCGGCACCCGCATCTGACCGCCGTGGGGTTCGACCTGCCGCCCGCCCGGCCCGGCTTCGAGGCGTACATGGAGCGCCTGGGCGTGGCCGACCGGATCGAGTTCCGGCCGGGCGACTTCTTCGAGGACGAGCTGCCGCGGGCCGATGTCGTCGTCCTCGGCCATGTGCTGCACAACTGGAGCGAACCGGAGAAGCTCCTGCTGCTGGAGAAGGCGTACGCCGCGCTGCCGCCGGGCGGGGCCGTGCTGATCCACGAGACGCTGATCGACGACGAGCGCCGCAGCAACGCGGTCGGCCTGATCCTCAGCCTGATCATGCACGCCGAGGTGCCGGGCGGATTCGACTACACCGGCGCCCAGGGCCTCGAGTGGCTTCGGAAGACCGGCTTCCGGGAGACCCGGGTGGAGCATCTGGACGGCCCCGAGTCCCTCCTGGTCGGCATCAGGTGAGCGCCGCGCCCTCCCCCGCCCGGAGCGGTCCGGACGGGACCGACCTGCTGATGTTCTGGAACCTGTACGAGACCGGCATCGAGCGTCTGCGGGGCGACGACGAGCGGTGGAAGGCGCAGGTCGCGCTGGTCGCCGCCGAGCGGCCGCGGGTCCTGCTGACGACCGAGGGCTGGGGCTGGCACCGCGCGGGCGGGGCCCTGTTCGAGGACGCCAAGGCCGCGTTCGGCATGGACGGCGAACTGTTCACCGCCAAGACGGGCTGTCACCAGGCCGTGTTCTGGGAACCCGACGTCGAGCGCGTGGCCGTGGAGCGGGTCGCCCCCGAGCTGGCCCACTGGCACGGCCACGGGCTGGTCACCCTGCGGCTGCCGGGCTGGAGCACCCCGCTGCGGTTCCTCGTCACCCACCTCGATCCCTTCAGCCCCACCGTCCGGCGCATGGAGGCCGATCACCTGCGCCATCACGCGGATCCCGCCCTTCCGCCGCTCGTGATCGGCCTGGACGCCAACTCCGTGCCGCCCGGCGACCCCGAGCCCGACTGGACCCGCGTGGCCCGCCACCGCAGGGACGACCTGCTGCTCCCCGGCGGACGGCTGGCCGACCGGACCCCGCTCGCCACGCTCCTCGGGAACCCCGGCGATCCGCTGCTGGTGGACGCCGGCGCCCATCTGGGCGACCGCTCGCCGACCTACGGGGAGTTCCTGCCGGGAGAGGCCGCGCGCCGGATCGACCTGTTCCTGCTGTCCGCCTCGCTCGTCCCGCAGCTGGCCGCCTACCGCGCGCCGGACCCGCGTCCGGAGCCCTACGACGGGCGTCCCCTGGCCTCCGACCACCGTCCGGTCACCGTCCGGCTGCGCCGCCGGTGAGCCGCGCCGAGCCGCACCGTGGTGGCGGAGCGCGGTCGTCCACAGGTGTACCCGCGCAGTTTCGGCGACGGCGACGGCGACGGTGTCGGCGACATCGCCGGGCTGCGGCGGCGCCTGGACCATCTGGTGCGGCTCGGTGTCGACGCGCTGTGGATCACCCCCTGGTATCCCTCGCCGATGGCGGACGGCGGGTACGACGTGGCCGATCCCCGGGGTGTGGACCCGCTGTTCGGCACCCTGGGCGAGGCCGAGGAGCTGATCGCCGAGGCGCGGCGGCGCGGACTGCGCACGATCCTGGACGTGGTGCCGAACCATGTCTCCGAGGCCCATCCGTGGTTCCGGGCCGCTCTCGCTGCGCCGCCCGGCGGCCCGGAGCGCGCCCTGTTCCACTTCCGTCCCGGCCGGGGTCCGGGCGGGGCGCTGCCGCCGAACGACTGGGTCTCCGAGTTCGGCGGGCCGGCCTGGACCCGGGTCGTGGCGCCCGACGGCGCTCCGGGCGAGTGGTACCTGCATCTCTTCGCGGCCGAGCAGCCGGACCTCAACCGGGCCGATGCCCGGGTGCGGGCCGAGTACGAGTCGGTGCTGCGCTTCTGGTTCGACCGCGGCATGGCGGGTATCCGGGTCGACTCCGCCACCCTCCTCACCAAGAACCCCGGCCCGACCGGACGGCCGGCGGGCCGCACCCGTACGCGGACCGGGAGGACGTGCACGAGGTCTACCGCGCGTGGCGCCGGATCGCGGACTCGTACGGCGACGACCGGATCCTGGTCGGGGAGACATGGCTGCGCGATCCCATGCGGCTCGCCCGCTGTCTGCGCCCGGACGAACTGCACACGGCGTTCGACTTCGGCCTGCTGCGCAGCCCGTGGGACGCGGGGGCGCTGCGGGCCCGCGTCGACGCGACCCTGGCCGTGCACCGGACGGTGGGCGCGCCGGCGACCTGGGTGCTGGCCAGCCACGACGTGCCGCGCACGGTCACCCGGTACGGCCGCGCCGACACGTCTTCGACTTCGGGCGGGGGGCGTCCGAGGGGCCCGCGGACCTGGAGCTCGGCACCCGGCGGGCGCGGGCGGCCTGTCTGCTGACCCTGGCCCTGCCGGGATCGGTGTACCTGTACCAGGGGAGGAGCTCGGTCTGCCCGAGGTGGAGGACCTGCCCGCCGAGTGCCGGCGGGATCCGATGCTCGTGCGGTCGGGCGGGGCCGATCCGGGGCGTGACGGCTGCCGGGTGCCGATGCCCTGGTCGGGCACCGCCGCGCCGTTCGGCTTCGGACCCGGCGGTTCGCGGCCCTGGCTTCCGCAGCCGCGGGCGTGGGCGGGGCTCACGGCCGAGGCGCAGCGCGCGGCGCCGGGGTCGATGCTGTCGCTGTACCGCTCAGCGCTGGCCGTGCGACGCGCGGCGCGGGCGGGGACGGGGGCGGGTGACGAGGCGGCCGGCTTCCGCTGGCTGCCGGCTCCCGACGGGGTGCTCGCCTTCCGGTGGGCGGACGGTCTCATGTGCCGGGTGAACCTCTCCCCCCGGCGGGTGTCGCTCCCCGCCGGGCACGAGGTGCTGCTCTCCAGTGGTCCCCTGACGGAAGGAGCGCTGCCGTCGGACACGGCGGTGTGGCTGCGTCCCGAGTGACGCCACGACGGCGGGGGGGGGGGGGGGGGGGGGGGGGGGGTTCCCCCCCCCCCCCCCCCCCGCTGTCCGGTGAGGGCGGGCGGGGGCGTGCCGCCGGCCCTCACCGCCGTCCCGGTGAGCGGGTCCTGGGGTCCCTTCAGGTGCCCGTCAGCCGGACCCCGTCGCGCCGGGTGACCTGGAGCGCCAGGATCATGAGATGGGCCCGGTTGCTGACCCCCGCCTTCCCCCGGATCCTGCGCAGATACGTGTCGACGGTGTGCGGGCTCAGCTGCATCCTCCGTGCGATGGAGGTGTAGGTGTGACCTTCTGCGAGGTGGCCCAGCACCTCGATCTCGCGCGAACTCAGCAGTTCGAGTATGTCGGTGGCGGACGAACTCACGAGCGTGCCTTTCATGGGGGTCGAGCGCCTCGGGGAGGGTGGGGCGCTCCGCCGGGGCGGAGCCGTTCCGGACGGTCGTACGGGCCTCGGCGGCGGTTCTGCCGCGGGCGGCGTCACGCGCGTCCCTCGCGCCTCCGGCGTCCCGGAGGGGGGCACGGGTTATGGTGCGACGCGTGTTCGATAGACGACGTGGCGGCGGCACTTGCCGGACAGTGGTCCCACTGCCGGAGCCCGCGCACCGTGCCGGCGGTCCCCTCGACCGTCGCCGGGAACCGGATCAGACGCCGGCGCTGTCCGTGCCGTCCGTCGTGGACACCGCGCCGGTGACGACGATGACGCCATTGGCGATCCGGCCGCCCCAGCCGCTGTCCCCGTTCGTGTCGCCCGTCCCGGCGTTCTCCGCCGCCACCGTCCCGGTGTGCGCGTGCGGGGCGACGGCGGTGAAGGCACCGAGGGCGATGGCGGCGGTGGCGGCAAGGGCGACGGCGGCCGAGTTCAGGGACTTCATGCGGGACATGGGGACTCTCCTCTGTCGTTTTCTGGGACCGGATCCGGAGGTGCGGTGTGCCCGCTCCTTCCGGTGCTTCAAGACTTCCGTGTCGGGGACGGCCGGGCCATGAACCGAGGCGCTCACCAAGCTGCCCCGCAGCAAGACGAACAGGGGACGAAATGTTCAAAGCAGAGGAAATCAGGACAATCGATCCGTCCCCGTGGCCCGGGGACCGGGAGGTGGCCCTCTATCAATGGGTGGCGGGCAACGAACGGCTGGACCCGGACCGGGCCGCGCGGGAGCTGGGGCTCACCCGGGGCGAGGTCGGCACGGCCCTCGCGGCGCTGACCGAACTGGGCCTGTTAAAGGCGGACGTGGACGATCCCACCCGGCTGCGCCCGGTGGATCCGGACCTGGTCGCGGCGGTGGTGACCACCTCGCTGGAGGAGACCATCCGTGCCCAGCAGTCCGAACTGCACCGCATCCGTGACCAGTTCGCGAATCTGCGCGGCCACTACCGGGACAGTCTCAGCCGGGTCTCCGTCGGCCTGGAGGTGATACCCGGCCTGGACGAGGTGCGCGCCGCCCTCAACCGCGCCTCCGCCGAGTGCGCCGAGGAGATGCTGACGAGCCAGCCCGGCGGGAACCGGGTGCCGGCCGCCCTCCAGGAGGCCCTGGCCCGCGACACCGCGCTGCTCTCGCGCGGGGTGCGGATGCGCACGCTGTACCACCACACGGCCCGGTTCAACGGACCCAGCCAGGCCTATGTCGCCATGGTGTCGGGCCTCGGCGCGGAGTACCGGACCGCGCACGAGCTGTTCGGGCGTCTGATCGTCTTCGACCGGCGGGTGGCGTTCATTCCGGAACAGGGCGACAACTGGGGCGCGGTGGTGATCCGGGAGCCCTCGGTGGTGCACTACCTGTGCGAGGTGTTCGAGCAGAGCTGGACCCACGCGGAACCGTTCGCGGACGCGGTGACCGACGGTCTGGAGGCCGTCGCCAAGGACATCGACCGGACCATCGTGCGGCTGCTGGCCGCGGGCATGAAGGACGAGACCATCGCGCGCCGCCTCGGCATGTCCCTGAGAACGGCCCGCAAGCACATCGCGGACATCATGGAGACCCTGGGAGCCGAGAGCCGTTTCCAGGCGGGCTTCCTGTCGGCCCGTCAGGGGCTGCTCGGCGACGAGGGCACGGACTCCGCGCCGTCCGGGTGAACCGCCCTTCCCCCGTGGTGAGTTCACGCTACCGCCCGGGCGGTCACCCGCGTCTGCCCGTGCGGTACCGTGAACCCGGGACTGCCGGTTCACCTCCCCGTGCGCGAAAGTTCCTGCAACTCCGCAGAAAGGGGCCCGTCCGACGGTGCCACCGGTCACTGCGGTCATGTGACGGAAGAACAGCGGGCTCGTCCTGATCCGTGTTCCGTGCGCGAGGGACGGGTCGTCCGTGTGCGAGCCGCGTCGCATGCCGGTACCTGCTGGCCCCGACGCAGATCCGCCGCATGCGGATCGGACGCGCGTCGGGCGACCGGACCCGGACCACGGCACGCGCGGAGAGCCCGCGTGACGGGGAGCGTGAGTGGGACGTGGACTATGAACCGGCCTCGGCAGGGGCGGAATCCGGGCTGGACCTGTTCGTCAGGGACCTCGCGTTGTGTCTGTCGGTGCACCGGGACCGGAGTCCGGCGCTGGTGTGGCCGGACGGCATCGACGCGGTGGTCGCCGGGGCGGACACGGGTCTGCCCGAACTGACCACCGCCCTGGGGGCCCTGCTGGGCTCCGAGGTCACCAGTTCCTCGGTGGCGCTGGCGGTCGGCGGGCGCAGCCGGGGCAACACCGCCGGCACCGATCTGGTGCTGCTGCCCGTGAAGGGCAGCTGCGGCGGCCGGGTCGAGGCGCCGCCCCCGGGAGGGGGCCCGGCCGCCCTGGAACACTCGCTGGAGCTGCGGCTGCGGGTGGGTGAGGCGCTGTACGTGCCGCGCGGCTTCGTCTACACCCTGGACTCCGTGCACACACCGTGCACGCTCCAGGTGCTCGCGCTGCATCCGTCGTTCTGGTGACGGGCCGTTCGGGCGCCCGCCGCCGGCGCAAGCCGGTGCGGGTGCCGTCCGGGTGCATGGACCGGTCATGAACAAGTCACACACGGGCCTCGGCCGTCCGCGCTCCGGCGGACGGCCGGGGCCCGTCCAGTTCCCGCCACACGGTGAACGCCAGCGGAGCCAGCGCGATCGCCAGGTACACGCCGCCGAACAGCACCAGCGCGGCTGTCAGGTCCAGCCGGTCGAGGAGCAGTCCGGCGGCGAGGGCACCGAGCGGGGTGGCCGCCAGCGCACAGGCCACCACCAGTCCGAAGACCCGGCCGCGGACGTCCTCCGGCACCCGTTCGTAGGCCACGGACATCATCAGCGGGTTGACGACGCCCGACCCGATGCCCGAGACCACCAGGCCCGCCAGCAGGACGGCGGTGGACGCCTGGTGGGCGAGAAGGGCGCAGCGCAGCGCGCCGAGCAGCACGAAGCAGCCGGCGAAGACGGTCCTGCGGGGCCAGCGGTGCCCCAGCCAGCCGTGCAGGGCGGTCCCGACGAGGGCGCCGAGTCCGATGGCGGTCATCATCGCGCCGAGCAGGGAGCTGCTGTGCAGCACCCGGGTGCCGTACGCCGGGTAGAGGACCGCGTTGAGGCCGCTGTCGAGGGCGTTGGTGACGAGCAGGACACCGACCACGGCCCGCATCAGCCGGTCCTCGCGCAGGCTCGTGAATCCGGCCCGGAGCCGGGAGCCGTAGGAGCCGTCCGAGGCCTGGGCGCCCTCGGGCGCACGGGGTTCGTCGGGTACGAGGGCGCGGACCAGGATCGCGCAGAGCAGCAGGGCGGCCGCGTCCGCGCACAGCGTCGACACCGGGCCGACGGAGGCGACCAGCAGGCCCGCCAGCGGGGCGCCCGCCATGGTGCCGATGCGCCGGGCGCCCTCCATGGCGCTGGTGCCGCGTTCGACCGGTGTACCGGCTCGGCGCATCGCGCTGATGGCCAGCACCTGCTTGGCCGTGTCGGAGGGGCCGCGGGCGGCACCGGCGAGCAGTGCCAGGACGACCAGGACGGGCAGGGACATGCCGACGGTGTGGTGCAGGGCGGGGATGAGGCCGATCGCGAGGGCGGTCAGCAGATCCGCGGCGACGCCGGCGGTGCGGGCGGGCAGCCGGTCCACGGCGGGGCCGGCGAGGACGGCGGAGCACAGCAGCCCCACGGTCTCGGCCGCCGCCACCAGGCCGGTGCTGATGCCGCTGCCGGTGCTCTCCAGGACGAACCAGGGGACGGCGAGCAGGGTCGCCGCGGTTCCCAGCGACGAGAGGGCGGACACCGCGACCAGCGTCAGCAGCGGCACGCGTCTGTTCATGGGCTTCGTTCTCCTGGGCAAGGGGCCGTGGGGGGGGGGGGGGGGGGGGGGGGGGGGGGGGGGGGGGGGGGGGGGGGGGGGGGGGGGGGGGGGGGGGGGGGGGTGGGGGTGAC
>NZ_JBVJAB010000018.1:107709-108216 GCF_055591025.1 Streptomyces sp. NPDC041784 | reverse complement strand
CAACACAACCAACACCACACCCCACCCACCCACCACCCCCCCCCCCCCCCCCCCCCCCCCCCTCCCCTCCACCCCCCCCCCCCCCCCCCCCCCCCCCCCCCCCCCCCGGCCGGGGTCGGCTGCGAGGTGGAGCGGGGGTCAGCGGCCGGCGTCCATCGCCTGCCGCAGGCTGAGGGGGCGCATGTCGGTCCACACCTGATCGATGTGGGACAGGCATTCCTCGCGGGTGCCGCTCACGCCGGCCGTCCGCCAGCCGGCCGGGACGTCCCGGTCGCTCGCCCAGAGGGAGTACTGGTCCTCGTCGTTGACGACCACGGTCCATTCCTGCGTCGCGGTGCCGTTCATAGCCTGCTCCTTCGTTGATGTGCCGGTTCGGGATGGGACGTTCCGGGTGGGGGGGGGGGGGGGGGGGGGGGGGGGGCGGGGGGGGGGGGGGGGGGGGGGTTTCCGGGGGGGGGAGGATGGTCCGTGGGGGGGGGACAGCGGGGGGGGGTGGGGAAAGAGGGG
>NZ_JBVJAB010000018.1:18190-107699 GCF_055591025.1 Streptomyces sp. NPDC041784 | reverse complement strand
CGCATCTGCTTGCTCCAGGGAACCCCTTGGGGCGAGGGGCCTGTTTGGGGGCGGGGGAGAAGGACCCCTTTTTGGGGGGGGGGGTTTTGGGGGGGGCGGCCCACGGGGGCGGGCCGGCCACCGCGTTCAGGGGGTGAGCGCCTGCTCCAGGGCGGCGGACAGCCGCTCCGCGAGGACGGCCCCGTGGGGGGCGTCGAGCAGCGTGTGGTGGTTGCCGGGGACGGGGACCGTGTGGACCCGCCCCCGGGTGTACGGGGTCCAGGCGCCGGGGTCGACGAGCGGGGTGTCCAGCTCGGGATGCCGTTCGGCGACGGTGAAGAGCCGGACGTCGGCCCGCAGCACGCCGTCCGGGCGGTAGGCCGCCGCCGCCTCGCCGCATGCGTCCGCGACCCGCAGCATCCGCCGCAGGGCGTCGGTGTGGGCGCGGCGGGGCAGGCTGCCCTGCTCGTGGCCCCGGTGGACCAGGGCCGCGAGGAGGGAGTCCTCGTCCAGCTCCTGGATCTCCCGGGCGTCCAGACCGGCCGCGACGCCGTGGCGGACGAGGTCGGACCGGCCGTCGGCGCCCGGCTCGTACGGTTCCCGGCCGGGGGCGGCGGTGTCCACGGCGCCGAAGAAGGCGACCGTCTCGCCCGCCGCCTCCAGCCGCAGGGCGATCTCGTGGCCCACCGTGCCGCCGAAGGACCAGCCGGCGATGAGGTACGGGCCGTGCGGCGCGATCCGGCGGATCTCCGTCAGGTAGCGCTGTGCCATGTCCTCGACCCGGCGCAGCGGCGGCTCGGCGGTGTTGTGGCCGACGGCCTCGATGCCGTAGATCCGCCGGGTGCCGCCCAGGGCGCCGGCGAGCGGCAGGTAGCAGCAGGCGTCGCCGCCGCGCGGGTGGACCAGGAACAGCGGGGGCTGCTCCGGGTCGCCGTCGGCGAGGGGCACCACCAGGCGGGCGGCGGTCTCGTCGGCGTCCGGCAGCGCCTCGCAGAGCAGTTCCACGGTGGGCTTGCGGAACACCAGGTTGAGCGGCAGTTCGACGCCCAGCTCCCGGCGGACGGCGGCGATCAGTTCGAAGGCCTTCAGGGAGTGGCCGCCCAGTGCGAAGAAGTCGTCCCGCACGCCGAGGGGCCGGACGTCGAGGACCTCTTCCCAGAGGCGGGCCATCCGCAGTTCGAGCGCGTCGCGGGGCAGCAGTAGGTCCTGTCGCGCGCGGGCCGGGTCGACGGCCGGGAGTGCCTTGCGGTCGAGCTTTCCGTTGGGGGTGAGCGGCAGCGCGTCCAGGTCCACCAGCACGGACGGCACCATGAAGTCCGGCAGGCTCTCCCGAAGCGTCTCGGCCAGCGCCCGCGGGTTCCCGCCGGGGTTCTGCCACACGACGTAGCCGACGAGGATCGCGTCGACGCCGGTGCCGCGGACCGCGACGGCCGCCTCGGCGACCTCGGGGTGGCGGGCCATCGCGGTCTCGATCTCGCCGAGTTCGATGCGGTGGCCGCGCACCTTGACCTGGCCGTCCTCCCGGCCCCGGTACTCCAGGGTGCCGTCGGGCAGCCGGCGGACCAGGTCCCCGGTGCGGTACATCCGGCCGCCGGGCGCCGCGAACGGGTCGGGCAGGAAGCGGTCGGCGGTGAGCCCGGGGCGCCCGGCGTAGCCGCGCACCACGCCGTCGCCGGCGACGTACAGCTCGCCGTAGACGCCGACGGGCAGCGGGCGCAGCCGGTCGTCCAGGACGTGCACGCGGGTGTTGGCGAGGGGGCGGCCGATCGGCACGGGGCGGCCCGGCGCCTCGTCGCCCAGCTTGTGCGCGGTGGACCAGATGGTGGTCTCGGTGGGCCCGTAGACGTTCCACACACCGCCCACGGCGGCGCGCAGGCGTTCGGCGAGGACCGGCGGGAGTGCCTCGCCGCCGCACAGGGCCCGCACGAGCGGGTTGCGCCAGCCGGTCTGCATGAGCAGGTGCCAGGTGGCGGGGGTGGCCTGGACGAGGGTGGCGCCGGCCCGGTCCAGCTCCTTGGCGAGCCGGCCGCCGTCGCGGGCGGTGTCCCTGGGGACGATGTGGACGGTGGCTCCCCGGACCAGGGGCACCAGGAGCTCCATGACGGCGATGTCGAAGGAGGCGGTGGTCACCGCGGCGACCACGTCGGCTTCGGTGATCTCCAGCCTGGCGGCCATGTCGAGGGCGAAGTTGACGACGCCCCGGTGCGGCACCATCACGCCCTTGGGGCGGCCGGTCGAACCGGAGGTGTAGATGAGGTAGGCGAGCCCGTCGGGAGCCGCCTCGGGCGCGTTGGGAGACGGCCGCCGGGGTTCCGTCACCGCGTCCGCCACCCGCAGGGTCTCCACCCCGGCGGGCGGCCGTACGGCTTCCTGGTCGTCGTCCCCGCCGGTCAGCAGGACGCGCGCGCCGCTGTCGGCCAGCATCAGGTCGACCCGTTCGCGCGGATAGGCGGGGTCGACGGGGACGTACGCCGCGCCCGCCTTGAGGACGCCGAGGAGGGACACCGGCAGGTCCACCGAGCGCTCCACGCAGACGGCCACCACCGACTCCGGTCCGACACCGCGCGAGCGCAGGGCGCCCGCGAGCCGTTCGGCGCGCTCGTCGAGTTCGGCGTAGGTGAGCGTCCGCCGCTCGTCGCGGACCGCCACCGCCCGCGGGGTGCGGGCCGTCTGACGGGCGATCAGGGCGTGGACGGTCGTGTCCGGCACGGGGACGTCCGTGGCGTTCAGGCCGTGCGTCAGCTCCTCGCGCTCGGTGGCGTCGAGGAGTTCCAGTGCGCTGATGGGACGGCCGGGGGCGGCGACCGCCGCCTCCAGGAGCCGGGCGAAGGAGCGCGTCATCCGCCAGACGGTCCCCCGGTCGAACAGGTCGGTGGCGAACACGGCGTGGCCGTGCAGTCCGTCGGCGTCCTCGGTCAGGTAGAGGGACAGGTCGAACTTGGAGCCGCCGTTGCTGAGCGCCACGGGCTCGGCCGTCAGGCCGGGCAGCGCGGGCAGCTCCTCGGTCTCGTCGTTGAGGACGAGCATGACCTGGAACAGGGGGTGGCGGCTGAGGTCGCGCTCCGGCTGCACCTCCTCCACCAGCCGCTCGAACGGCACGTCCTGGTGGGCGTAGGCCCCGAGGGCCGTCTCCCGGGCCCGCGCCACGAGTTCCTCGAAGGTGGGGTCGCCGGAGAGGTCGGTGCGCAGGACCAGGGTGCTGACGAAGAAGCCGATCAGGGACTCCAGCTCGGCTCGGTCACGGCCGGCGATCGGTGCCCCGACGGCGATGTCCGTGCCGCCCGACCAGCGGGCGAGCAGCGCCTGGAATCCGGCCAGCAGCACCATGAACAGGGTGGCGTCCACCCGCTGCCCGAGGGCGCGCAGACCGGCCACCAGGGCCGGGGGGAGGGTGAAGTCGACGTGGTTGCCGCGGCCCGAGGGCGCCGCCGGACGGGGGTGGTCGGTGGGCAGCTCCAGCGGGGCGGTCGCGGTGAGCCGCTGCCGCCAGTAGGCGAGCTGTCCCTCGAGCAGGGCGCCGGTGAGCCGTTCGCGCTGCCAGGCCGCGAAGTCCCGGTAGCCGACGGGCAGCGGGGCCAGGGCGGGGCCCCGGTCGGTCGCCGCCCGGTAGGCGCTGCGGAAGTCGGACCAGAACACGCCGACCGACCAGCCGTCGAAGGCGAGATGGTGGACGACGACGACCAGCAGATGGTCGTCGGCCGCGAGCCGGATCAGCCGGGCCCGCAGCAGGGGCGCGCGGGAGAGGTCGAACGGGCGGGCGGCGTCGGCCTCGGCCAGCTCCCGGGCGCGTGCCTCGGCCCGCGCCGGGTCCAGGTCCGACAGGTCCGTCGCCTCAGGGACGAACACGGTGGCCGGCTCGGTCCGCTGGCGGGGGCCGTCGGGGCCGAGGACGATCCGGGACCGCAGCACCGCGTGCCGCTCGGCCACCGCGCGCAGGGCGGCGAGCGCGGCGTCCCGGTCCAGGGGCCCGGTGAACCGCACGGCGGCCGGCATGTTGTAGTCGGGCCGCCCCGGCTGGAGCTGGTCCAGCAGCCACAGCCGCTGCTGTCCGAAGGACAGGGGTGCCGGGCCCTTCGGCAGCGGCGGGATCCCCGCCTCGGCGCGGTCGGTGGCGTCCAGGGCGCGGGCGAAGTCCGCCAGGACCGGGTGCTGGAACAGCAGGCGCAGGGGGATCTCGCGTTCCAGCGTCTCGCGCAGCCGGGAGACCATGCGGGCGGCGCGCAGGGAGTGGCCGCCGAGTTCGAAGAAGTGGTCGTACGCCCCGACCTGTTCGCAGCCGAGGACCTCGGCCCAGACGGCGGCCACGGCGCGCTCCGCCGCGGTGCTCGGCTCGGTGTACGCGCGCCGCGTCCGCTCCCCGTCGGGGGCTGGCAGGGCGGCCCGGTGCACCTTGCCGTTGGGCAGCAGGGGCAGGGCGTCCAGTTCGACCAGGACGGCGGGCACCATGACCTCGGGCAGGGTGGCGCGCAGGAGGTCGGGCAGGCCGGTGCGATCGCCCCCGGCGCGCAGGACGACATAGCCGACGAGTTCCCGGTCGACTCCCTGTCCGTGGGCCGCCACGACGGCGCGGGCCACGTCGGGGTGGCGGAGCAGCGCCGCCTCCACCTCGCCGAGTTCGATGCGGTGGCCGCGGACCTTCACCTGGTTGTCGCGCCGGCCGTGGAACTCCAGGGCGCCGTCCGCGCGTCGGCGCACCAGGTCGCCGGTCCGGTACATACGGCTCCCGGCGGGTCCGTAGGGGTCGGGCAGATAGGCGGTGGCGGTGCGGGCCGGGTCGCCGAGGTAGCCGCGGGCCACGCCCGGTCCGGCGATGAAGAGCTCGCCGACCGCGCCCGTCGGCAGCGGTTCCAGGTGCTCGCCGAGGACCAGGCAGCGCACGCCGGGCAGCGGGCCGCCGATGGGGATGCGGCCGCCGTCGATGTCCTCGTCGGTGACGACGTGGTAGGTGGAGGTGTTGGTGCACTCCGTGGGCCCGTACTGGTTGACCAGCCGGATGCCGGCGCCGAGGCGGCGGACCTCGCGGGCGCAGCTCGGCGTGAGCGCCTCGCCGGTGGTCATGACCAGCCGCAGCGGCGCGCGGGTCGGGCCGGACGCGGCGGCGGCGAGTTCGCCGAGCATCGAGGGCACGACGGACAGGACGGCGGTGACCCGCTGCTCCTCCATCAGGGCGAGCAGCGCCTCGGGGTCGGCGGCCTGGTCGTCGGAGGCGAGGACCACCCGGCCGCCGGTGCTCAGCGGGGCGAACAGGTCGCGGACGGCAGGGTCGAAGGTGAGCGCTGTTCGGGCGAGCACCACGTCCCGCTGGTCCAGGGCGAAGGTGCCGGTCAGGGCGGCCAGATAGCCGGTGATGCCGCCGTGCCGGACGGCCACGCCCTTGGGCCGGCCGGTGGAGCCGGAGGTGTACAGGACATAGGCGAGGTCGTCCGGGCCGGCCGGCAGCCGCGGGTCGTCGCCGGAGAGGGTCCCGATCCGGGTGCGCTCGGCGTCGAGGTCGAGCACGGGTGTGCTCTCGGGTACGGCGTCGTGGGCGCCCCGGGCGATGACCAGGGCGGCGCCGCTGTCCTCGAGGACGGTCCTGATCCGCTCGGCGGGGTGGGCGGGGTCCACGGGGACGAAGGCGGCGCCCGCCTTGAGCACCGCGAGCACGGCGACGACCGTCTCCGCGGAGCGCGGAAGGAACACCGCGACGGTGTCGCCGCGGCCGGCTCCACGTTCCCGCAAGGCCCGGGCCAGCCGGTTGGCCCGCCGGTCGAGTGCGGCGTAGGTGAGGTGTTCGGGGCCGGAGGTGACGGCGACGGCGTCGGGGGTGCGGCGGGCCTGGTCCTCCACCAGCCGGTGCAGGCATCGCGCGGCCGGCTCGGCAGCCGTCGGCGGGGCGTGGAGCGCCCGCGTCTCCGCCGGGGTGAGCAGCTCCAAGCGGGACAGCGGGCTGCCCGGGTCGGCCAGGGCGCTGTGCAGCAGTCGGACGTAGTGGTCGGCGAAGCGCTCCATGGTGGCGCGGTCGAAGAGGTCGGTGGCGTACTGGAGGGTGCCGAGCAGGCCGTCGGGGAGTTCGGTGACGGCGAGGCTGAGGTCGAACTTGGCGGTGCCGTTGTCCACGTCCTCGACCCGTACCGACACGCCGTGCAGGGGCAGGGAGTCGAGCTGTTCGGGGTGGAGCTGGAAGAGGACGTCGAAGAGGGGGTTGCGGCCGAGGTCGCGGTCGGGGCGGAGTTCCTCGACCAGGCGGTCGAAGGGGAGGTCCTGGTGGTCGTAGGCGGCGAGCGCGGTGTCCCTGACCCGGGCCAGCAGGTCCGTGAAGGCGGGGTCGCCGGTGAGGTCGGAGCGCAGGACGAGGGTGTTGACGAAGAAGCCGATCAGCGGCTCCAGTTCGATACGGCCGCGGCCGGCGATGGGGGTGCCCACGGCGACGTCGGTCTGGCCGCTCCAGCGGGCCAGCAGCGCCTTGAAGCCGGTCAGCAGCACTATGAACAGGGTGCCGCCGTGCTCCTGTCCGAGCGCGGTGAGCCGGTCGCGCAGGTCGGCGGACAGAGAGAAGGTGAGGGTGTCGCCGGCGCCGGAGCGCACGCGCGGTCGGGGCCGGTCGGTCGGCAGCTCCAGCGGAGTGGTCCCGGCGAGCGTGTCGCGCCAGTGGGCCAGTTCCCCGGCGAAGCCGTCCGTGTCCATCCGCCGCTGCTGCCAGTGGGCGAAGTCGGCGTACTGGACGGGGAGTTCGGGCAGGCCGGCGGTGGTGCCGCGGAGCCGGGCCGCGTAGTCGGCGGACAGTTCCCGCCACAGGACGGGCAGCGACCATCCGTCGCCGACGGTGTGGTGGAGCACCAGGACCAGCAGATGGGCGTCCTCGGCGATCCGGACGATCCGGGACCGCAGCAGCGGCGCGCTGCCGAGCGCGAAGGGGGTGGCGGCGTCGGCGCGGGCCAGGTCGAGCGCCTGGGCCCCGGCCCGGTCCGCGGGGAGCGCGGAGAGATCGGTCAGCTCGGTGGTGAAGACCTCGCCGGGCTCGACGATCTGCACCGGGCGCCCGCCGTCCACGGCGATACGGGACCGCAGCACCTCGTGGCGGTCGGCGACCCGGCCGAGGGCGCTCGCGAGGGCCGCCGCGTCCAGCGGGCCGTCGAGCCGGACCACCACGGGGATATTGTAGTCGGGCCGCCCCGGCTCCAGCTGGTCGAGGAACCACAGCCGCCGCTGGGCGTACGACAGCGGCGCGGACGGGCTCTCGGGGCGGCGGGGGATGGTGTCCTGGGCGGCGGCGGGCACCGCGAGGGTGTCGACGGCGGCGGCGAACGCCCGCAGGACGGGGTGTTCGAACAGCGTGCGCAGCGGGATCTCGGTGCCCAGGCGCCCGCTGAGCCGGGACACCGCGCGGGTGGCCCGCAGGGAGTGACCGCCGAGGGCGAAGAAGTCGTCGTCGCGGCCGGCCCGGTCGACGCCCAGCACCTCCGTCCAGACGGCAGCGGCGGCCCGCTCCGTGTCCGTGGCCGGTGCGGTGTAGGTGCCCGGCGCGTCGGCCGGCGGCGCCGGGAGCGCGCGCCGGTCGAGCTTGCCGTTGGCGGTGAGGGGCAGCTCGGGCAGCACCACGAACGCGGCGGGCAGCATGTAGTCGGGCAGCCGGGCGGCGAGGGCGCGGCGCAGGTCGCCGGGGAGCGGCGGGGCGGCGCCGGGCGCGGGGACGGCGTAGGCGACGAGGCGCCGCTGTCCCGGGGGGTCCTCGCGCAGGACCACCGCGGCCCGGTCGACGCCGGGGCACGCTTCCAGGGCGGCCTCGATCTCGCCCGGTTCGATCCGGAAGCCCCTGACCTTCACCTGGGTGTCGGCCCGGCCGAGGTACTCGACGGTGCCGTCGGCGCGCCATCGCGCGAGGTCCCCGGTGCGGTACATCCGGGCGCCGGGCGCGCCGAGCGGGTCGGGGAGGAAGCGTTCGGCGGTCTGGGCGGGCCGGCCGAGGTAGCCGCGGGCGAGGCCGACGCCGCCGATGAACAACTCCCCGGGGACGCCGACCGGCACCTGGCGCAGCCCGTCGTCCAGGACGTACAGGCGGGTGTTGTCCAGCGGGGTGCCGATCGGTATCCGGGGCTCGTCCGGAGCCGTCGGGTCATAGCGGTGGCGGGTGGCGAAGGTGGTGGTCTCGGTGGGGCCGTAGACATTGGTGAGGACTGTGCCAGGGGCGGCGTCCCGGGCCCGCCGGAAGGCGGTGGCCGAGGCGGCCTCGCCGCCCGTCCACACCTCGCGCACCCCGGACAGGATCTCCGGGCACTCCTCGGCCACCACGTTGAACAGGGCGGTGGTGAGGAACAGGGCGGTCACCCCGTGCTCGGTGACGAGGCGTCCGAGGGTCGCGGTGTCCAGCTGTCCGGGCGGGGCCATCACGACCCGGCCGCCGGACAGCAGCGGTACCCACAGCTCGTAGGTGGAGGCGTCGAAGGAGTGCGGTGAGTGCGCCAGCACCCGCTGGTGGGCGTCGCCCCAGCCCTGGTCCAGGGCGAGGGCGGCGACACTGCCGTGGGTCACGACGATGCCCTTCGGCTCGCCGGTGGAGCCGGAGGTGTACATGATGTAGGCGGCCTGGGCGGGGCTTCGCGGGGGCAGGGGGTCGGCGCCGAGGTCCTCCCCGGTGTCCTCGGTGGCGTCCAGCACCGGTACGGGGGCCCCGGTGACGGCCGGGTGGGCCCGTGTGGTCCGGTCGGCGAGCAGGAGGACGGCCCCGGCCCTTTCCAGCATCCCGTGCGAGCGTTCCGCCGGGTGGCGGTCGTTCAGCGGCACATAGCAGCCGCCCGCCTTCAGGACGGCGAGGACGGCCGTCACCAGGTCGGCGGAGCGCTCCATCAGCAGGCCCACCGGGCTCTCCGGGCCCACTCCGGCCGTCGTGAGCCGGCGCGCGAGCCGGTCGGCGCGCGCGTCGAGTTCGGCATAGGTGAGGGTGGTGTCACCGCAGGCCACGGCCACCGCGTCCGGGGTCCGCCGGGCCTGGCGGGCGAAGAGTTCGGGGAGGGTCTGCGAGGGCAGCTCCCGCTCGGGGCCCTGCCACCGCTCCAGTTCCCGCCGTTCGTCGGGGCCGAGCAGGTCCAGTTCGCCCAGTGGCCGGTCGGGGTCCCGCGTGGCGCTCTCCAGCAGCCGCCGGTAGTGGGCGACGAGGCGCCGCGCGGTCGCGGGGTCGAACATGTCGGTGTCGAAGACCAGCGTGCCCGCGCAGTGGTCCGGGCGCTCGGTGACGAACATGTTCAGGTCGAACTGGGCCCCGCCGAAGTCGGCGCGGACCGCCTCCGCCCGGACGCCGGGCAGCTCGAATCCCCCGGTCTCGTCCTGGGCCGCGGCGAACATGACCTGGACCAGCGGGTTGCGGTCCAGCACCCGTTCGGGGCGCAGCCGCCGTACCAGCCGGTCGAACGGCACCTCCTGGTGGTCGTAGGCCTCGACGGTGACCCGGCGCACCCGCTCCAGGAGTGCCCGGAAGGTCAGGTCGGCGGGGATCTCGGTGCGCAGCACCACGGTGTTGACGAAGAAGCCGATCAGCGGCTCCAGTTCCATCCGCTCCCGGCCGGCGACCGGGGTGCCGAGGGCCACGTCGGTGCCCCCGCTCCAGCGGGCCAGCAGCGCCTTGAAACCGGCGACCAGCGCCATGAAGACGGTGGCGTCCCCGGCACGCGCCAGGCTCCGCAGCCGGTCGGTGAGTTCGGCGGGAAGGGTGAACTCCACGGTCTGTCCCCGGCCGCTGCGGGCGGCCGGGCGCGGCCGGTCGGTGGGCAGCTCCAGCGGGGCGAGGCCGCTCAGCCGCTCCTCCCAGTGCCTCAGGGAGCCGTCCAGCTCCCCGCGGGCGAAGCGCTGCCGCTGCCAGTGCGCCCAGTCCTGGTAGACGGCCGGCAGCCCGGCCGGCCGCCGGCCGTCTCCGGAGGCCAGGTCCCGGTAGGCGGCGCCGAGTTCTTTCCACAGCAGGGCCATCGACCAGCCGTCGGTGGCGATGTGATGGACCGCCAGCAGGAAGAGGTGGTCGTCGGCGGCGAGCCGCACGAGCAGGGCCCGCACCAGCGGGCCGACCGCCAGATCGAAGGGCTTGCGGGCCTCGGCCACGGCCAGTTCGAGGGCGTGCCCCGCACGGTCGCCGGCGTCCGCGCCGGCCAGGTCACGGACGGGCAGGGGTACCTCGCCGGGTGGCAGGACCACGGGGCGGGGTGCGCCGTCGTGCTCCTCGAAGACCGTGCGCAGCGGCTCGTGGCGCCGGACGACGGCGGTCAGCGCCTGCCGCAGCCGCTCGGCGTCCAACGGGCCGCGCAGCCGCAGCAGTTCGGGCACCACATAGCCTGCTGTGTCGCCGAGGATGCGGTCGGTCAGCCAGAGCCGTTCCTGGGCGAAGGAGGCGACGGGGTCGCCGGTGGCCGGGGGGATGGCGGCGGCCGGGCCGGTGGTCCCCCGGTCGCGGGCGGCGCGGACCCTGCGCCGCAGGAGATCGCGGGCGGCCGCGAGCCGGCCGTCCACGGTCGTCTCGATCGCTCTGCTGTCCTCGATGGTCACGCGGTCCCTCCCTGGTGGGTGTGCGGGCGCTCGCTGCCGGCCTCGATGAGTTCCGCCAGCAGCGCCGTCTCCACGGCGCCGGCCAGCCCGGCGACGGTGGGGTGGTCGAACAGGGTGTGCAGGGGCAGTTCCAGGCCCAGGGAGTGACGGAGCCTGGCCATCACCCGGGTGGCGCCGAGCGAGTGACCGCCCAGGGCGAAGAAGCTGTCGTGGCGTCCGACGATCGGGACGCCCAGGACGTCGGCCCAGAGTTCGGCGACGAGTTCCTCGGTCTCGTTGGCGGGCGGCGCGTAGCGGTCGGCGGGCACGGCGGGGGCGGGCAGTGCCCGGCGGTCGAGCTTGCCGTTGGGGGTGAGCGGCAGGTCGTCGACGACGACCAGGGCCGGGACCATGTACTCGGGCAGGGTGCGGGCCAGCTCCGCGCGTACGGCGTCCGGGTCGCACGGGACCCCGGGTTCGGGTACGGCGTAGCCGACCAGCCTGCGCTCCCCCGGGCTGTCCTCCCGGACGATCACCGCGCTGCGGGCGATCCCGGGCACCCGGGCCAGGACGGTGTCGATCTCACCGAGTTCGATACGGAACCCGTGGATCTTGACCTGGTCGTCGGTGCGTCCCAGGTACTCCACCGCGCCGTCGGGACGCCGGCGGGCGAGGTCGCCGGTGCGGTACATCCGGGCGCCGGGCGGGCCGAACGGGTCGGCGGGGAAACGCTCCGCTGTGAGCGCGGGGCGGCCCAGGTATCCCCGGGCCAGGCCCGCCCCGGCGAGGTACAGCTCGCCGGTGACGCCCACCGGCACGGGTCGCAGCGCCGCGTCGAGGACGTACAGCCGGGTGTTCCAGATCGGCCGGCCGATGGGGACCGGGCCGGCGCCGGGACGGCACTCCCAGAAGGTCACGTCCACGGCGGCCTCGGTGGGGCCGTACAGGTTGTGCAGCGGTACGCCGAGCAGTTCGTGGAAGCGGTTCTGCACCTGCTCGGACAGCGCCTCGCCGCTGCACACCACCCGGCGCAGCGAACGGCAGCCGGCCGCCGACGGCTCCTCCAGGAAGGCCGCGAGCATCGAGGGCACGAAGTGGACGGTGGTGATGCGCTGTTCCTGGATGGTGCGCGCCAGGTAGACGGGGTCCTTGTGCCCGTCCGGCCGGGCCACCACCAGCGTGGCGCCCTCCAGCAGCGGCCAGAAGAACTCCCACACGGAGACGTCGAACCCGAACGGCGTCTTCTGGAGCACCCGGTCGGTGTCGTCCAGCCGGTACGCGGCCTGCATCCAGGCCAGTCGGTTGACGATGGCGTCGTGCGCCACCACGACCCCCTTGGGCCGGCCGGTGGAGCCCGAGGTGTAGATGACGTAGGCCGGGCTGGAGCCGGTGGGGCGGGGCGCGGCGGCAAGGTCGCAGGCATCCGGGGCGTCCGAGACGTCCGAGGCGTCCAGGGGATCGACGGCGTCGACGAGCAGTCGTGGCACCGCCGGGTCGTCCGGGAGCACGGCGGCCGCGGCGCCCGTCGTGATCAGCAGGGCGGGGGCGGCGTCGGCCAGGATGTACCCGACGCGGTCGGCGGGCAGGCCGGGGTCCACCGGGAGATAGGCGGCGCCCGACTTCAGGACGGCCAGCAGCGCGACGACCATCTCGGTCGACCTGTGCAGGGCCACGGCGACGATGCCCTCCGGTCCGGCGCCCCGGGCCCGCAGCCGCTCGGCCAGCCGGTCGGCGCGGGCGTCCAGCTCCCGGTATGTGAGGGTCTCCCCTGCGAAGACGGTGGCGGTGCGGTGGGCGCTGCGGGCGGCCTGCCGCTCGAAGAGGTCCACCAGGGTGCCCTCGGGCACGGGGTGGGCGGTGTCGTTCCACTCGCTCAGGACGCGGTGCCGTTCCTCGTCGGACAGCAGCTCCACCTCCCCGACCGGGAGCGCCGGCTGCTCGACCGCCGCGGTGAGCAGGCGCCGCAGGGCGTCGGCCATGCTCCGCGCGGTGGACGCGTCGAGCATGTCGGGCCGGTGGTCGAGGTTGAGGCACAGCCGCTCGCCGGGCAGGACGACGAGGTTCACGGTGTAGTGCGTGGCGTCGGTGCCGAGGACTCCGGCGAGCCGGAGCCCGGCGGCCGAGCCGTTGAGGGTCTCCTCGTCGACCGGGTAGTTCTCGAAGGCCACGGCCGTGTCGAAGAGGGTGCCGAGTCCGCTGTCGCGCTGGATCTCGGCGAGGCCGAGGTGCTGGTGATCGAGCAGCGGGGTCTGGGCGTCCTGGAACCGTGCCAGGGCCTCGATGAGCGGCTCGTCCTCCCGGATCCGGAAGCGCACCGGGAGGGTGTTGATCAGCAGCCCGACCATGGTCTCGATGCCCGGGAGGTCGGGGGTGCGGCCGGAGACCGTCCCGCCGAAGACCACGTCGTCACGGCCGGTGAACCGGCCGAGCAGGATCGCCCAGCAGCCCTGGACCACGCTGCTCAGGGTCACTCCGGCGGACCGGGCCCGGGCGGTCAGGCGCGCGGTGAGGCCGGCGTCCAGTTCGACGACGGTGCGTTCGGGCAGGACGCCCACCCGGTTGAGGCCGGTGCCGCCGAGCAGGGTGGGCTCCTCCAGGCCGTCCAGGGCCCGCTGCCAGGCGGTGGCCGCCGCGGCGCGGTCCTGGCGGGCGTGCCAGTCCAGGTACGAACGGAAGGACGCGGCCGGCTCCGGGGTCCACGGGGTGTGTCCGGCGCGGGAGGCGTAACCGGCGAGGAGTTCCTTCAGCAGCACCGCGGCCGACCAGCCGTCCCAGAGGATGTGATGGTTGGTCATCACCAGGCGGTGTTCCGTCTCCCCGAGCCGTACGAGGGTGAAGCGCACCAGGGGCGGCCGGGCCAGGTCGAAGCGGCGCAGCCGGTCCTCGGTCAGCAACTCCTCCAGCGCCGCCCGTCGTTGGTCCGCTCCCAGTCCGGAGAGGTCGGCCACCCCCAGGGGGGCGTCGGCCTCGGCCAGGACGATCTGGACGGGCTCGGTCAGGCCGTGGTCGGTGAAGCCCGCACGCAGGGCGTCGTGACGGCGCAGCAGGGTGTGCAGCGACTCGCGCAGGGCCGGGAGGTCCAGGGGGCCCCGCAGATCGAGGACGAGCTGGCCGGTGTAGGCGTCGACGGTCTGCTCGTCGTAGGAGGCGTGGAAGAACAGGCCTTCCTGGAGCGGCGAGAGCGGGAGGACCTCGGTCAGGCCGGGGTGGGCGTCCATGAGCCGGTCCAGCCGGATCCGGTCGAGCGGTACGAAGGGGCAGTCGGCCGGGGTGAGCCGGGGTGCCGCGGCGGAGCAGTCCGCCAGCAGCCGCAGGGCCCGGGTCCAGTCCTCGGCGAGGGCGGCGGCCTCCGGTTCGGAGAGCAGCGCCCGCGGCCAGGTCCACACGGCGGTCAGTTCGGCGGATCCCGGCTCCTCGCGGACCAGGACGTCGATCTGGAGGCAGTGTTCGGCCGGCATGTCCGGCGGGGTGTCGGCCCGCAGGGCGCCGCTCTCGGGTGCCGGGGTCCACGGGCCGCCGTCGGCGGCGGGGAACCGGCCGAGGTAGTTGAACAGGATGGGCGGCTGCGGCAGCGCGGCGAGTTCGGCGCCGGCGGCCGGGTCGAGGTGGCGCAGCAGGCCGTAACCGGCGCGCTCCGGCAGGGCCGCGAGGCCGTCCCGTACGCGCTGGGCCAGTTCGGCCAGCGCCGGCCCGCCGTGCCAGGCGCCGGTGAGGTCGAGCCCGCGCAGGTCGAACCGGGCCGGGTACTGGGTGGTGAACCAGCCGACGGTACGGGAGAGGTCGAGGGCGCCGGTGGGATCGGCGTCCCGGCCGTGGCCCTCCAGGTCGACCAGGAGGGAGGCGGGCGCCGTGCCGTCGACGCGCCGCTGCCGGCGGTGGGCGGCCAGCGCCAGGGCGGCGAGCATCAGCTCGTCGGGGCCGGTGCGCAGGGCGGCGGGGGCGCTGGTCAGCAGCGGTCGGACCACTTCCGTGGGCAGGGTCACGGTCAGGCTGCGGGCGGTCGCCGCGGTGTCGCGTACGGGGTCGGGGAGCCGGTCGGTCAACGGGGCGGGCGCGGCGGCCGTACCGGGATCGGCGGGGGCGAGGACCTCGCGCCAGCGCGGCAGTTGCCCGGTGGTCGACGTGTGCCGGGCCAGTGCGGTCAGGTGCCGGGCCCAGTCGGGGAAGGAGGTCCGCACCGGCTGGAGGAGCACCGGCTCGCCGGCGGACACCGCCGCCCAGGCCTCGGCCAGGTCGGCCAGCAGGACCCGCCAGGAGACGCCGTCGACGACCAGATGGTGCAGGCAGATCAGGAGGCGGCCCGGCCGGTCGCGGCCGTGGTCGAACCAGACCGCCTGGAGCACCGTGCCGGCCGCCGGGTCCAGCCGTCTCGGGGCGGCCTCGGTCTCGCGGGCGACGACCGCGCGACGGGCTTCCTCGTCGAGGCCCGCGAGGTCGACGCGGGTGAGGTGGTCGGCCGCGCGGGACCGGGGCCGGATGTGGCAGCCGGGGCGGGACCCCGGGGACGGCACGGTCCGCAGGCGCAGCATGTCGTGGTGGTCGGTCAACGCCTGGAGAACGGACGCCAGTCGTCGCTCGTCGGCGTCGGCGGGGGTCTGCACCAGCACCGACTGGCTGAACCGGTCGACCGGGCCGGGGCTGTCCAGGAGCCAGCGCATGATCGGGGTGAGGGGGACCTCGGGGGTGATGGGCTCGGCGGGGAGCGGGTCCGTGGCCGCCGGTACGGGGGCGGGCGCGGGCGCGGACGCCTGCGGATCGGCGGTCTCGCGGGCCAGGGCGGCGGGCGTGCGGTGGGTGAAGACGTCGCGCAGGGTCATCGTGAGACCGGCCGCCCGCGCCCGGCTCACCAGGGTCAGCGCGGTGATGCTGTCACCGCCGAGTGCGAAGAACGCCTCGTCGGCGCCGACGGACTCCCGGCCGAGCACCTGCGCGAACAGAGCGCACAGGGTCTCCTCCGCCGCGGAGCGGGGGGCCGGGGCAGGGGCGGCGTCCGGCTCGGGTGCCGGAGGCGTCTCCGCGAGGGCCCTGCGGTCCAGTTTCCCGCTGGTGGTCAGGGGCAGGTCCGTCCGGACCACGTAGGTGTGCGGAACCATGTAGTGGGGAAGCGCCTCGGCGAGGTGGGCCTGGAGGGTGGCGGGCAGGGGTTCGTGTCCGGTGCCGCCGACCACATGGGCGACGAGTCGCTTCCCTCCGGCCGGTGTCTCCTGGACCAGGACGACGGCCTGCGCGACGGACGGGTGCCGGATCAGCTCGGTCTCGATCTCGCCCAGTTCGATCCGGTGGCCGTTGATCTTCACCTGCTGGTCGATGCGGCCCAGGAACTCCAGTTCGCCGAGGTCGTTCCAGCGGACCATGTCGCCGGTGCGGTACATCCGCGCTGCGGGAGCGGCGGACCAGGGGTCGGGGACGAACCGGTCCGCGGTCAGGCCGGGCCGGCCGAGGTAGCCGCGCGCGAGACCGGCGCCGGAGACGCAGAGTTCGCCCGGGGTGCCGGGCGGCACCAGCCGCAGCTGGGCGTCGACGACGTAGAGCCGGTGGTTGACCGTGGGCCGGCCGATCGGCGGGGCGGTGCCGCCCGAGGGGGCCGTGCAGCGGTGCATGGCCACCACGACGGTGGTCTCGGTGGGGCCGTAGGTGTTCCAGACCTCGCGCCCGGGGGCCGCCCAGCGGTCCACGACGTCACCGGACGGCGCCTCGCCGCCGGTGGAGACGAAGGTGAGCGCGGGCAGGGCGGTGGGGTCGAGCAGGGGCATCAGGGCGGTGGGCAGGTCGGCGATGGTGACCGCCTGACCGGCCATCAGGGCCTGCAGCCGGTCGATGTCCAGCCGCTCCTCGTCGGTGGCCAGCACCAGCGTGCCTCCGCCGAGCAGCGCGCCGAAGGTCTCCAGCACCGAGACGTCGAAGGTGAGCGCGGCGAAGCCGAGGAAGCGGGCGCCGGGGCCGACCCGGCAGGCGGCGAGGTTCTGGAGGGTGAAACCGACGGCGGCCGCGTGACTGACGACCACTCCCTTGGGCTGCCCGGTGCTGCCCGAGGTGTAGAGCATGTAGGCGGCGTTGGCGGGTCCGACGGCAGGACGCGGGGCGGTGGGCACGGTGTCCGTGCCGGCGGGCACAGTGTCGGCGTCGGCGTCGGCGGGCACGGTGTCCGCGTCGGCGGGCGCCGTGTCCGATGCGGCGCACCCGGCCTCCGCCGGCGGCTCGACGGGGATCACGTTCCGTACGGCGGCAGGCAGCCGGCCGGCCAGTTCGGGGCGGCTCACCACGGTGTCGATGCCGGCGTCCCTGACGATGTACTCCAGGCGGCGCGGCGGCAGTCCGGGGTCGAGGGGGACGTAGCAGCCGCCCGCCTTGAGGACCGCGAGCACCGCGGTGACCATGCCCAAAGAGCGGTCGACGCAGATCCCGACGGGCCGGTCCGGGCCGACGAACGGACGCAGCCGCCGGGCGGCCTCGTCGGACCGCGCCGCCAGCTCGCGGTAGGTGAGCCGCTCGCCGGCGCAGACGACGGCCACCGCGTCCGGGGTGCGCCGGGCCTGCTCCTCGAACAGCTCGTGCAGGCAACCGATGTCGGGGACGGGTGCGGTGCCGCCGTCGCCGTATGCGAGCAGCAGCCCGAGGTCGGCCGGGGACAGGATGTCGATCCCGCCGACCGTGGTGTCCTCGTCGGCCCGGGCGACGCGGGCGACGAAGTCCGCGACGCGGTTCTGGTGGGCGGCGAGTTCGTCGAGGTCGCAGCGGGCCGCGTCCACCTCGAACTGGAGGCCGATCGTGCCGTCGCCGCGCTCGTAGACGTTGAGCGACAGGTAGTCGACCGGTCCGACGGCGAGGTTGTGGGCGGTGGCGGGCAGTCCCGCGAAGGTGACGTCGTAGTCGAAGGACATGATGTTGACGGCCGCGTCCCACAGTCTGCGGCCGGTGTCGCCGAGGGCGAGTTCGCGCTTCAGGTCCTCGACGGGGTACCGCTGGTGCCGGAGTCCTTCCCGCACGGCGTGCGAGGTCTGCCGTACGAGGTCGTCGAACCTGGTGGCGGAGGTGACCGCGAGCCGCAGCGGGAGGATGTTGGAGAACGCTCCGCAGGTGCCGCGCGCGGCCGGCGTGGAACGGCCGGTCACGGGCATGCCGAGGACCACGTCCTCGGCACCGGCGATCCGGTGCAGATAGGCGGCGGCCGCGGCCAGTACGACGACCGTCCAGCGGGTGCGGGCGCGGCGGGCGGTGTTCCGCAGCGCCTCGGCGGTCTCCGGGGCGAGGTCGGTGCGCAGGCGCAGCACGCGGCCGGAGGGGGTCACGCCGGTGCGGCCGCCGAAGGCGACGGTCTCCGGCAGGTCCGTCATCCGCTCCAGCCAGTAGGCCCGGTCCTGCGCGCCCTCCTCGGACTCGCGGTAGGCGGTGTCCTCCGCCACGACCTGCCGCAGCGGCGCGGCGTCGGTGGGCGCGAGCGGGGTGCCGTCGACCAGCGCGGTGTACGCCTCGGCGACCCGGCGGTTCATCCGGGCGCCCGCGACGCCGTCGGCGACGATGTGGTGCGCGCAGTGGAACCAGAACCAGCGCTCGGGTCCGGCGCGGAAGAGCAGGTAGCGGGTGAAGGGGCCACGGGTGAGGTCGGTGGGCCGGGCGAGCGTCGCCCGCATGTGCTCCTCCGCCGCGGCCCGCGGGTCGGGGTGGCCGCTGACGTCCACCGTCTCCAGTTCCAGGGGCGGCCTTGCCTCGGGGACCTGCCAGGCCCGGCCGTCCTCCTCCTCGAAACGCACGTTCAGGAAATCGGTTTCGGCGATCATGGTACGCAGGGCTTCCTGGAACAGGCCGGCGTCGACCGCGCCATGAATTTCCAGGTATTCGGCGATGTGGTAGTCGCAGCTTTCGGGATCGAGCTGCTGGGCTACCCATATGCCGGCCTGCGAGGCTGTCAGGGGAAGACGAACGCGCTCCTCAGCGGACATCCGGCTGTCTCATCTCACTCGGCGTGACGACGGGCGACGTCAGGGTCGACGTCCACTGTGCGAGGCGGAACGCGGGCCCGGAAAGTCACGGGAACAAGGCTCTTGACCACGGAATGCGGCCCGTCATAGAAATACCCGCCGTGGAATTCCGGTCCCGTGAATCAGCGACTTTCGGAGTTCTTCCGTTCCGGCGACGCTGCTCGACGGCAACGAGGTCGCAGGGAAGGAAGGCGTCGGCATGACACCGGAGATCGAAGCCGCGTTCGCGGCGATCAGAGACGAGTACGGCCCCCGGTCGATCGACCGGGTCACGCGGATGCTCGACGCGGACCCGCTGGACCGGGACCCCCTGCAGAAGCAGGCCAAGTGGATCATGCCGGGTATCTCCCGCAAGCCCTGGCACGACCGGTACGAGCACCCCGAGATCGCCCCCGTGGTCCGGGCCTTCGAGGCCGGGCACGCCGCGATCCGGGACGAGCTGGCCGAGGCCTGGGCCGAGCGGCGCGGCCGTTTCTCCGACTACGAGCACTACCTGGTGCGGCAGGAGGACTGGCAGGCGCTCTATCTCTACCGGGCGGGAAAGCCCGTCCTGGAGTCGGAACCGCTCGTGCCGACGGCGTTCCGCGTCCTCCAGGAGACGGCCGTCGACACCGGGCTGATCTGCCCGTTGCTGGAGAGTCACTTCTCGACGCTGCTGCCGGGCGCGGCCATCGCGCCGCACTGCGACCTGTGGAACTTCAGCATCAACCTGCATCTCGCCGTCGACATCCCCGAGGGATGCGGCATCAGCGTGGCCGGGGAGGCGCGCCGGTGGACCGAGGGCGAGTGCCTGCTGTTCGACTACTCCTTCGAGCACGAGGCGTGGAACCACGGCAGCCGTCCGCGCACCTGTCTCCTGGTCGATCTCTGGCATCCCGAGACCACGGTGCCGGAGCGCGAGGCCCTCACCTCGCTGGTCACCGAGGTCCGCCAGCTCACCGGCGAGGCCTGAGGGACCGACAGCCCGCGGGTCGCGGGTCGCGGCCGGCTGACGCGCGGCGGCTGACGCGCGGTCAGCTGAAGGAGCGGCGGTAGGCGTGCGGGCTGACGCCCGTGGTGCGCTTGAAACGGTCGCGGAAGGCGGTCGGGGAGCCGAAGCCGACCTGCGTCGCGATGCGTTCCACGGAGTGGTCCGAGGTCTCCAGCAGATGCTGGGCCTGGCGGATGCGGGCCCGGTGGAGCCACTGCAGCGGTGTGGTGCCGGTCTGGACAGCTGGGTGACCCCGAGGGACTCGGCGAGTTTCTCGACCCTGCGCGTGCTGACGCCCAGAAGGTAGGCGGTGGCGACCACCAAGATGAGGGCCTGCTCGGCCCGCCGGCGCCGTTCGAGGAGCCAGTGCGGGAAGTAGCTGCCCTGCCTCAGTTTGGGGACGGCGAGTTCGACGGTCCCGGCCCGGGTGTCCCACTCGCGTGGGCGGTAGCCGTTGCGGTGGTTGACGCGTTCGTCGCTGACCTGGCCGTATTCGGCGCCGCAGAGGGCGTCGGCCTCCGCGGACATGAGCGCGTCGGCGAACGTCTTGATCATCGCACGCAGCAGATCGGGACTCGCCGCGGCGAGGTTGTCCTCGGCGAGGGCGTGCAGGGGCAGACTGTCTGGTGCGGTCATCGTGTTGATCTCCTTCGAGCTTCGACATCTCGAAGATCAGCCGGTGGCCGTTCATCTATGCGGGCACCATCCCGATGCCGGGGCAAACCCCCGGATCAGGTCGAACCCGTACACCACTTCCCTGGACGCAACCCAGATGCAGCCAGGGCGCAGCCTCTGCACCCTGGTCCCTGAGCAGGCCGTGCTCCTGGTCCAGAGCCACGGACTTGCCCGCACCGCGCTCCCCCCACACCACAACGACCGGCACATCCGGCATCTCGTCCAGCCGCACCGGACTGCCGACATCTCGCCCGCCATCGAAGGCATCGACCCGGCCACTGCCCTCGGCCTGCAGGGGTCGCAACGACCGTCGCCACGCGTATCGCATCAGCCCATTCTCACCGCCCGTAGCACCGAAGGCGGATCACGGGCAGTCAGCCTTGAGTACTCCGGTGTAGCCGGAGGCTGGTGGTCGGGTATCGGGCATCCAGCCGAGCTTGCGGGAAGCGTGTTGACGGCACGGCACTCGGGACCGCATAGGCATTGGTCATCGCACCACCGGTGGGTTCGAAAGGACGGACCATGGCAGGCTCGCCACGAAGGAGGTTCGGTGAAGGTGACACCGGACGATACGGCTTTACGTCACCACATGATTCGGACCACTGACATCGTGATCAGCTCGGCAGATAACTGCTGATCAGCGCAAAAGCAGCTTCTCACCAGTGACACGCGAAACCGAACATCTCAGTGACAGCTTCCCCGAACCTCACAACTGCTCTCGTACGGCGACGCGGTCGGTGTCGACGGCCGCCACCTTCTCCACTCCCGCAACTTGGCGGCGGTCAGGGAGGGTTGAAGCGACGGCATCGACCGCCTCCCTCCAGTGTGGCGCACCCGAGGCGGCCAGAAGTCCGTCACTCCTGGGCATGACGCGACCCCCAGAACACACGCCTGTGCGGGGTCAGGCCCGGCCGGATGAGGTCGGCGAGCTCCTGGTCGACCATGCCGGGGAGCTCTCCGCCGTGTAGCGGCGCCGGCGCCATCACCCGCGGCTTCAGCGGCCAAGGCGGGCGGCTGCCTCACCGTGAATGCCTGGCAGGGAGCGGTGCCCTGATCGGCGGAGGCCGCGTGTCACAGGCCTCGCGGCACGCACGTACAGACGTTCCCCGGATTGAGGATCAGGTCCGCCACGGGCTCGGTGGGCGCCTCGCCCGGGTCCTCTATGTCGCGGTAGAGCGCGGCGGATCTAGGGCGCCATCCGCCTGTCTCCTTGACGGTGCTCCGGCCAAGATGCCTGGCGCAGCGTCGTTCACCAGGCGGATCGGTTGCGATCACTGACTCAGCCTGCTTACTATTACGATCGTAATTTAATGGACCTGGGCCGCATCGGGCCACGCCATCCGGGCTCTGGTCATCTCCTCTCCACTTCACCGGGAACCTTCATGGACCTCTCCGCCAGCACCGCCCTTGTCACCGGAGCGAACCGGGGCTTCGGCCGGGCCCTCGCCGCCGAACTGCTCAGCCGCGGCGCCACCGTCTATGCCGGCGCCCGCAATCCCGACCAGGTCGACCTGCCCGGCGCCAAGCCGATCGCACTCGACATCACCGACCCCGCCTCCGTCGCGGCCGCCGCCGCGGCCACCGGCGACGTGACCATCCTGGTCAACAACGCGGGCTCCTCCACCGGCGCCGACCTGCTCACCGCCGACCTGGACGACATCCGCCTGGAGATGAACACCCACTACCTCGGCACCCTGACCATGGCCCGCGCCTTCGCACCCCAGATCGCGGCCAACGGCGGCGGGGCCATGCTGAACGTCCTGTCCGGCCTGTCCTGGGTCAGCTTCCCGGAGTTCGGCGCCTACTGCGCCGCCAAATCCGCGGAGTGGTCGCTCACCAACACCCTGCGCGTGCAACTGGCCGACCAGGGCATCCGCGTGGCCGGTCTGCATGTGGGCTACATGGACACCGACATGGTCCGTACCGTCGACGCGGCCAAGTCCGACCCGGCCGACATCGCGCGCATCGCTGTGGACGGCATCGCCGCCGGCTCCTACGAGATCCTCGCCGACAACGCCGCCCGCCAGGCACAGGCAGCACTGTCCGGGGGCGTCTCGGTGCTCTACCCGCAGCTCCCCTGAGGAGCACCCGCCCCCCACGGGCCAACCGCCAGGCACGTCCGCCAAGGGAACGCCACGGCACAGCATCTACGGTTCGTCGGTCGGCCATACGTGCAACACGACCGCCGACAGTTCCCCCACGTGTCGGGTCTTGCCTGCTGAGCGTTTCCGGACCTATTGTATTACGACCGTAATACAAATGGGGAACGGGCGATGGCTCGCCATCAGCTCGAACGAACGGAGCCCACACCATGCCGCACAAGTGCAGGCGGGGCCGGCCCAGCCGATGCAGCTCCGAGTGACAAGTCGGCGACACCCGCACCCCACCAGGCGCAACAGCTCCGTGGTCGCCGGACGCGATCACGGCCACGCAAGCCCAACCCCTCAGGAAATGGAAACCACGCCATGAGCCAGCCCAGCACGATCCGCCTGGAGCGGACGACCCCGCGGACCGCCAGGATCACGTTCTCGAATCCCCCCGTGAACCTGGTGATCCCCGAGTCCATCGTGACGCTGCACAAGATCGTCTCGGAGCTGGAGAACGACCCGGACATCCAGGTCGTCGTCTTCGCCAGCGAACTTCCCGACTTCTTCATCAACCACTTCGACGCCACCGCGGCCGCCGACCTCCCCGCGCCCGAGCACGAGGACGACAACCCGTTGTGGACCGACATGGTCCTGCGGCTGAGCAAGGCTCCGTTCGTCAGCATCGCGGCCATCCGGGGCCGTACCCGCGGCGCCGGCAACGAGCTGGCCCTGGCCTGCGACCTGCGCTACGCCAGCCGCGAGAAGGCGTTCTTCGGCCAGCCCGAGGTCGGCCTCGGCCTCGTCCCCGGCGGAGGGGGAGCCGAGCGACTGCCCCGTTCGATCGGCCGCGACCGGGCGCTCGAGGCCATCCTCGGCAGTGCCGACTACGACGCCGACCTGGCCGAACGCTGGGGATGGGTCACCCGCACCCTGCCCGACGCGGAACTCGACGCCTTCGTCGACGCGACCGTCGCCCGCCTCGCCTCCTTCGACCGGCAGGCACTGGCGACCGCCAAGTCCCAGGTCAACCGGGCGACACTGCCGCCGGACGCCCACCTGGTCGCCTCCTTCGGCGAGTTCGCGGGCACCCTGACGCAGCCGGGATTCGCCGCGCGTGCGGTCGGGCTCGGCGCACTGGCCGCCGAAAAGGGCCTCGACGTCGAGTACCAACTGGGCGAGTACATCGGCCGGGTCAGCGAAGCCCTCTGATCACCCACGACCGCACCCACGACCGACCGCAGCGCCCCACAGGGCGCCCGTATGGCGCCGCAACACCCCGGGCAGCTTCCATCCCCCACCCATCAGGGTTCCCACGGCGGCCGGGCACGTCTCAACGGCAGCCCGGCCGCCGGCTCTCCCGGCCGGAGGGCCCCGCCGCACCCACCGGCGTCCTAACACGGAAAACGCGACGGCCAATGCCCCACCGTCGCCACGTGCAAGTGGACCGACCGTTCTCGCGTCCGGTGCCGTGACTTCGCCGACGGCACATGAACAGCTCTCGGCAGCGGCGCAGACCATCCTTTGAGAGGGTTTCTGCTGCAATGCCGCACCAACGGCTCGAAATCGCAGGCTTTTGCGTCAGTGTCTGACTCTCGGGTGGTCGGCCCTGCGTCGGTCGGCTGCGGTCAGGCTTCTGGGCCCAGTGTTGCCGGCTGATCGCTGCTGCCGTGCGCCAGCGAGGCGAGAATCTCCTTGCGGCAGACATCAAGGATTTCGTCCGCCAGCGGAGAATCGTCCGGGCATGCCCGCGACAGCATGATCGCTCCGACCGAATGGGCGAGCATGTCGATCACCATGGTGCGGGCCGCGCGTTGGTCCGCGTCCCCCGGCGTGTCGCTTGGGGCCTGAAGGGCCGTCAGCAGGTTCTCGATCCCGGCTGCGAACTCTGTTCTGATGTCCGCCGGCTGACGTGCGGCATCGCCGCTGAGGGCCGCGATGGTGCAGCCGTCGCCGCGCCCGTCGCGATGCTCCCGGGAGACGTAGCTCTCGACGAACTCGGCGGGATCCAGGCCTTCTGTCCGTGCCGCGGTCTGCGAGAGCCCGCTCGCGGACGCTTCGGCCATCAGGTCGGCCTTGGAGCGGAAGTGCTTGTAGAACCCGCCATGGGTGAACCCGGCGGCTGCCATCAGTTCCGCCACGCCGACAGCGTCATAGCCGCGCTCGCGGAACAGCCTGGCAGCTGTCGCGACGATGTGCGCACGGTTCTGTTCCGCCTGGGCCCTGGTGACCCGCATGTCCAGCTCCCTTCCACGGTCGACGCTCGACGGTCAAGCATACATAGATGTCGATCGACATCTATAAGGTTGACTTTTTAAATTACGACCGTCATCGTATTGCTCGCCCCCTCCAGAAAGGCTCAGGCCATGAGTGACACGCATGTGACCGCACCGACCCGGTACATCGAGGTCGACGGTGAACGGTTCGCCTACCGCCGCTGGGGCAAGCCCTCCGGCGTCCCGATCTTCCTCGTCCAGCACTTCCGCGGGGGAATGGACAACTGGGACCCCCTGCTCACCGACGGCCTGGCCGAAGGCCGTGAGGTCATCCTGTTCAACGGGCGCGGTATCGCCTCGTCATCCGGCACGCCGCGCAACCGGGTCGAGGACATGGCCGACGACATCGCCGCCGTCATCCGGGCGCTGGGGCTGGAGCAGGTCGATCTGCTCGGCTTCTCGCTCGGCGGTTACCAGGCACAGGAGGTCACGCTGCGCCACCCCCAGCTGGTACGCAAGCTCCTCCTGCTCGGCACCGGCCTCCGCGGCGGGGACCCGACGATGGACCCCAAGGTGCCCGAGGTGGCGCTGAACCCGGTCCCCACCCTGGAGGACTTCCTCTTCCTGTTCTTCGGCCGCTCACAAGCCGCGGTCGAAGCGGGCCGGGCCTTCTGGGAGCGACGTCACCAGCGGGCCGACCAGGACCCGCCGAGCTCGCCCGCAGTCGGGCAGGCGCAGTTCGAAGCGTCCATGGCCTATGCGGAGCCGCTGCCGGGCGAGAATCCCTACGCCTACCTGAACGCGATCACCCAGCCGACGCTGGTCCTCAACGGCGAGAACGACGTGATGATCGCCTCGATCAACTCATGGCACCTCGCCCAGAACATCCCCAACGCCCAGCTGCTGATCTACCCCGACGCCGGGCACGGAGCGCAGTTCCAGTACCCCGAGCGGTTCCTGCAGCACGCTCTTCAGTTCCTCGACGAGTAGGCAGCTGCGCGCGAACGGCACGTCCCCGGCCGACGGTCGCTCCGGACATTCCTGCGCCGCCCACCACCAGTAAAGCATTACGTATGTAATTTAATTTGCCCATGCTCATGGCGGATGCCTCATCGGATTCACATGCCTCATCGGATGCACCGCCCGGCACGCAGGTCTGCCGGATGTCCGCCACCAACAACCTGAGGAATCACGCATGCTCGACAGCCTGTGGACCCCGACCGTCGCCGGAAAGATCTCCCTGCCGCACCGTCTGGCGATGGCCCCCCTGACCCGCAGCCGAGCCACCCCGGACGGCGTGCCGACCGAGCTGAACGCCGAGTACTACGCCCAGCGCGCCTCGCACGCCCTGATCATCACGGAGGGCACCCAGCCCTCCGCCGACGGCCAGGGCTACCCGGTGACCCCGGGCATCTACACCGACGAGCACATCGCGGGCTGGCGCAAGGTCACCGACGCCGTGCACAAGGCCGATGGGCGCATCGTCATCCAACTCATGCATGCCGGGCGCATCTCCCACCCCGACAACACCCCCCACCACCGGCAGCCGGTGGCCCCCTCGGCGATCAAGCCAGCAGGCCAGATGTTCACCGGCTCCGGAATGCAGGAGATGCCCCAGCCGCGCGCACTGTCCACCGAGGAGGTCGCCGCGACGGTCGACGACTTCCGGCGGGCCGCCGCGGCCGCCATCGCGGCCGGCGCCGACGGCGTCGAGATCCACGGGGCCAACGGCTACCTGGTCAACCAGTTCCTCTTCCCCAGCGCCAACCAGCGCACCGACCAGTACGGCGGCTCCCTCGACAACCGCATCCGTTTCGCGGTGGAGGTCGCGACGGCGGTGGCGGACGAGATCGGAGCCGGCCGCACCGGCATCCGCATCTCCCCCGGCAACCCCTTCCAGGTCAGCGACCTCGTGGAGAACGACCCTCACGAGCTCTACCCGCACCTGGTGCGCGCCCTCGCGCCCCTGGACCTCGCCTACCTGCACATCGGCCACGGCGGCGACGAGGAACTCCTGGGCACACTGCGCGAGCTGTGGCCCCACACGCTGATCCTCAACCGCGCCGGCACCGACATCGCCACCCGCGCCAAGGACATCGAGAACGGCATCGCCGACGTCATCACGGTCGGCTCCATGGCCCTCGCCAACCCCGACCTGGTCGAGCGCGTACGTGCCGGCGCACCCCTGAACACCCCCGACCCCGCCACCTTCTACGGCGGTGGCGCGGCCGGCTACACCGACTACCCCACCTACGCAGCCTGACCCAAGCGCCCGGCGCCCGAGGCAATCGCCTTCCTCGGGCGCTTCGGCGTACGCACGGCACAGCCAGGCAGCGGTGAACATGCGCTCGCGACGCGAGCGGTATGCCGTCGAGTGACCACGAGGTCCCGCCCCGCGGCTTTGAATCCGGACTCGCCGCACCGGACGTGGACCCGGCCCCATCCCATGACTGAAGACGAGGCATCCGCATGACGGCATACGAACTCGCCGACAAGGTCGTCCTCATCACCGGCGGCACCGGCGGACTCGGCAGCGCCACGGCCCGGGCCCTCCTCTCCCGCGGCGCCCGGGTCGGCATCGTGGATCTGCGTCGGGACACGCCGGA
This sequence comes from Streptomyces sp. NPDC041784, assembly GCF_055591025.1. Lineage (NCBI taxonomy): Bacteria > Bacillati > Actinomycetota > Actinomycetes > Kitasatosporales > Streptomycetaceae > Streptomyces > Streptomyces sp. NPDC041784. The sequence continues at coordinate 80,702 of NZ_JBVJAB010000018.1, read as the reverse complement.
GATCGCAGCCCGCATCTCGTCGTCCCACGTCGTCGGCTTTACCGCGGACGTCTGCGACCGCAACGCGCTCGACGATGCCGTGGCCCACCTGTGTGAGCGGTTCGGGCGGGTCGACATCGCGATCGCGAACGCCGGCATCATGGGGCGGGGCTCCACACTTCGTGCCACGCCCGCACCCGCGATCGACAAGGTGCTGGCCGTGAACATCAACGGAGTCGTCAACACCGTCAACGCGGCGATGGAACAGATCATCGCCAACCAGGGCCAGGTCGTCCTGATCAGTTCGGTCTTCGCCTTCCTCAACGGCGTGGGGGCCATTCCCTACGCCATGAGCAAGGCCGCGGTCGAGCAGCTCGGGCGCGGACTGCGCGTGGAACTCGCCCCCCACGGCGCCTCCGCCACCACCGCCTACTTCTCTCTGATCCAGACGGACATGATCAGAAACGGCGTCGACGCGGATCCTGCGATCACTGAGATCCTGGCCAGGACATCGCCGCGGCCGCTGCTCAAGCGCCTGCAGCCGGACCAGGCCGCCGAATCCGTCGTGCAGGCCATCGAACACCGTTCACCCCGCCTGATCCGGCCGGCTCGCTGGGCCCCGCTGTCCGTGCTGCGAGGAGTGATCAACCCGGTGATCGACGGGCGTCTGGCACGTGATCGCGTGGTGCACGCGATCCTCGGCAAGCTCGACGGGCGGTCAGGCCGCTAAGCAGGCCGGGCGAAGTCGACTACGGTTCGCCAACGCCTTCAAAGGGCGCGGGGCTGTGACATATGCGGCTCCGCCGCTTGGGCGCGACCAGCCACAACGGCGCCGCAGCCGAACGACGGCACCACACGGCACCTCAAGCGGAGCGCTCAGCGGCGGTCGTGCGAACACCAGGGCTGTACCGCTGGCGGACGGTGGCCGTTCCGGCTGCGGTGGCGTCGGGAAGCGGGTGCTCGATGTACTGCGCCTGTGTGCCACGCGGGCGCCGCGGTCGTGACCCACCACCGCGGCCTCCTCGAAGCCGAGCCCTTCGACGAGGCCGGCCATGTCGGCAGCCTCACCGTCTTCGGCATCTTGGCACTTCCAGGACGGGAGGATCGCCGAGCACGAGGACATCCTCCAGGAGGTGCCGACCGCCACCGACAGCGAAGACGTGTTCGCCACGCTCAGCCATCCGCAGACCTCGTCGCCGGGACAACGGTGGCTCACCTCGTACAACAAGCAGCTGGTCACCGCCTACGTCGACCAGCTGCCGTTCCGCAAAGACTTGACCGCCGTCGATGCGTACGTGGGCTCGGAGTACCACAGCCACTGCACCGCGGCGCCGGACACTCGCGGGCGGGCGGTCGTCGACCTCTTCCGGGTGCGGGACCAGAAGACCGTCGAGCACTGGCTCGCCGGACAGAACGTGCCGGAGGTCTCCGCCAACGACAACACGATGCTCTGACGCCACAGACCCACCCAGCCGCGTGAGCGCTGCACCGGATACCGGGTGGTCTCCCCGAGCTGGGTCCGTGCGCGATGCCATCGCATCCGGACACACCTCGGTTCGGACCGCCTGATTCTGCCACCTGGCTCGGCCGCCCTGGCCGAGACAGCCTGCTCAGGAAAGGTGGCGCTTGAGGATCTTGCCGGTGGAGGTCAGGGGCAGTTCGTCGACGAACTGGACGATGCGCGGGTACTTGTACCCGGCGAGCCGTTCCTTCGCCCAGGCCACGAGCTCGTCCTCGGTCGTGTCACTGCCTGCCTCCTTCACCACGACGGCCTTGATCTCCTCGCCGTGGGACTCGTGCGGTACGCCGATCACGGCGACCAGGGAGACCGAGGGGTGCTCCATGAGGACTTCCTCGATCTCACGCGGGTAGACGTTGAAGCCACCCCGGATGATCATGTCCTTGGACCGGTCGACGATGTAGTAGAAGCCGTCCTCGTCCCTGCGGGCGAGGTCGCCGGAGCGGAACCAGCCCTCTTTGATCGCCTCGGCCGTCGCGCCGGGCCGCTTGTAGTAGCCCTTCATGACGTTGTGTCCCCTGATCGCGATCTCCCCGATCTCCTCGGGGCCACCCTCGGCATCCGACCAGTCATCGCGGATGAGTTTCATCTCCACGCCCGGAACGGGCACACCGATCGAACCGACGCGGGGCTCCTCGCCGAAACGGGAGAAGGACGCGATCGGCGAGGTCTCGGACAGTCCGTAGCCTTCGAGGATCGTGACGATAGATCGGCCAGCAATCACCTGCCGACCATAATATTACGTGCGTCAGACCATAGATTAGGATGAGATACAAGGCAATGGTCCGGCAACGTTGGGGAGGAACCCTGTGGCGCGCTACACCAAGGAACACAAGCAGGTGACGCGGCAGCGGATCATCGAGCGGGCCGGCCACCGGTTCAAGCAGGATGGCATCGACGGCTCCGGCATCTCCACGCTGATGTCGGACGCCGGACTCACCAACGGGGCCTTCTACGCCCACTTCGAGTCCAAGGACGACCTCGTCGCTCACGTCGTCGCCGAGCAGCTGCGCGCGCAGGTGGAGCAGTTCGGCACGCTGCGGCCCGGCCGCGAGGGCCTCGAGGATCTCATCCGCTCGTATCTGTCGCCCGAGCACCGGGACAACCCCGGCAACGGTTGTCCGAACGCCGCCCTGCTGGACGAGATCGGCCGCTGCGGTGACGGAACCAAGGACGCCTACACCCACGGCGCCAAAGCCATCGTGGACGAGTTCGCCGCCCGCCTGGCACCCGAGGATCCGCAGTCCGCCCGCGGTCAGGCCGTCGGGCTCTTCACCCTGGCGGTGGGAACGCTGCAGCTGTCCCGCGCGCTCTCCGACCAAAAGTTCTCCGACGAGGTCCTCGAGCAGGGAATCGAGAACGCCCTCGCCATCGCGCGATGCACGTCAGCACCGGCTGGATGACCTGGCACGGCCGGGACGCCGGTGCCGCGTGAGCGGCTGGCCCCCGGGGCAACTGCGATCTCGGGAGCGGCCGGCGCGGGGGTCCTGCGCTCGTACGGCGGCTGACTCTGCGCCCGTTCGAGATACGCCGTAGCGGCAGTGCAGGTCCTGGGCCTGGGTCCTGGTGCCCGAACGGGACGTCGACCGGTCTCCGCATCGCCATCCTGCACGGCAACCGCCTCGGCGCCGCAGGGCCGAGAGGCGAGCAGGTCAGTTACGCCGTACACGTGACGAGAGCCGTGACGCCCGCCGGGCGTCACGGCTCTGAGTCAGCGTCCTCGGCCCCGTACGCACACCGCACCGCGGTCCTACGGCCGGCCGAAGAACTCGAGAGCCGTCGGCACGAACTGCTCGTGGTACTGGAAGATGCCGCCGTGTCCGCCGTCGGGGTAGATCACCAGCTCGGAGTTCGGCAGTCGCCGGTCCATGTCGTACGAGTTCGACGTCGGAACCATCCTGTCGTTGTCACCGTTGGCGACGAGCACGGGCTGCCGGATGACGGACAGATCCTGCGGCCGTGCCAGCCCCCAGCGGTGGATGGCCTTGAGCTGGGAGAAGTAGGAGGTGAGGCGGATCGCCTTGTCCCGGTCCTTGGTGCGCTCCTTCAGGCGGGCCAGGAACTCCTTGCCGGCCCGGCGCCCGTTCGCGGTGCGGGTGAAGAAGAGGAACATCTTCACGTCCTGAAGGGTGAGCAGTGCCCGGAGGGTGTCGTAGTGCGAGATCCGGGTCACGTTCTTGATGCCCTCGCCTCCGGCCGGACCGGTGCCCGCGAGGATCAGCCTGCGGATGAGCTGCGGATCGGTCTGGGCGATCACTTGGGCGATCATGGCGCCCATCGAGAAGCTGAGGACGTCGACCTGCTCGAAGCCCAGCGCCCGGATGAAGGTGACGGCGTCCTTGGCCATCTCCTCGATGGTCTTCGGCGTCACGCCGGTGGAGGCGCCCACGCCCCTGTTGTCGAACGTGATCACCCGGTGCTTGGCGGCGATGCCGTCGACGACCCGGGGGTCCCAGTTGTCCAGGACCGCGGCGAGGTGGGTGATGAAGATGACCGGCATGCCGGTCCGGGGGCCGAGGTCGCGGTAGGCGAAGGTCACTCCGTCGGCGGTGACGGTGCGGGTCTGCGCGTTCTTGTACGACGTCACCACGTCACCATGCGTTTCGCGTGTGTTCACGGTCGTGCCCTTCGATGTATGGGTTACCGCGACTGTGCGCCAATTTCTGCTTCCTCGCAGGTGGGCGCAGAGCGGTGCTCCTGTGTCTCCCGGCCGCGGCTGCAGTCCGGAGTCGACGGTCAGAGGAGGCTCATGGAGAACCGCCTGGATCAGGTCTCTGAACAACCCGTCAACCATTGAAGTATGACCATACTTTCATCAGGGTGCAAGTGGTAGGGCCGAACGAGATGCACAGCTGTGGAATCACGGGTTCCGCCGGGCTTCGCGGCGCACAGCACAGCGCACCACCAGGGCAGGAGCGGCTCACCTGCGCTGGCGGCTGCGAGACTCTGGTCGTGACCGGCGAGTCGCGGACGTCCGGCCCCGGACCGGTGACAGCCGACGATCTGTACAGCGGTCATGGCATCGATGCCCGGCGTGAGGACGACGCCTGGCTGCGCCCGGATTCCAGGACGAGGGCCGGGCCGGAGTCCGCACCGTGGACCACGACGACGCCCGCCTCAGCCCCGAACCCCCCGCCACCGGTACGGCGCACCTCCCGCCTGCACCCGCAGCGGACCTGGTGCAGCGCTTGCGGCGCTCGTCGGCAACACCGTCGGCCTGACCGGGGAAGGCCGCTCCACGGCGACACTGAAGCTCATGGGACGTCAGATCGCACTCCTCGACACCCTTTGGAAGCTCGACCGGCCCTTCGTCGTCCTGGTCCAGGGCAAGCCCTCGCCCCTGCCCGCCCGGGCACTCGGCGCCGGCGCCATCGTCCAGGCCCTTCACCCCGGGGATGCAGGCGGTCGGGCGGTCGCCGAGCTCTTGCTCGGGCGCATCGAGCCGAGCGGGCGGCTGCCGGTCCGCTACCAACCAGGTCCGGGGGCAGCACGGCTACAGATGCGCCGATCTGGCACAGGATCCGCTGTTCGCCTTCGGCGAGGGTCTCAGCTGCACGACGGTGCACGACTCGGACCCGACGATCCAGAATCCGTTGTCACGTCCACGGGGACGCTGCGGGCCACGGTGACGCTGACCAGGACGGGCCGCCGTCCCGCACGGGAGACTGCGCAGGCGTATGCCCCGACCGCGTCACGAGCGTGACGTGGACCGATCGCGAAGTGAAGGCCTTCACCCAGGTCGGCGTCGAGCCGGGCGAATGGGTCGAGGTGATGATCCTGTTCCCGCCGGTGACTGCACCCTCGTCGCCGCTCGGGACGCCGCGTCGTCGGACCGGGTGAGTTCGATCTCCTGCTCGGCAGCAGCTCACGCATCGAGGACCTCCGCGCCGCCGCCTTCACCGTCGACCACCTGCGCGGAGCGAGCGCTACGGCATCCCCTGGACGGGCCCGGCAACACGGTGACGCCCGGTGCGTGTGATCGTTTCACTGTGAGCGCGCGGGACGGGACGCTTCACGGTCTCTTCGTGAGACCCGGCACCGAGACAAAATTGCGTGCCGCCGAAAGTCCCGGTCGCCGGACACCGCCGGCGACGGGAGCAGACCCGCGGACCCCTGTCCGCAGGCAGGCACGAGGCGACGGCAGGCGGACGACCAGTAATGCGTGCCGCCTGTCGTGTCGGGGAGCGCTACGAGGTCACGTCGCCGGTACGCACCGGCTGCCCAGGCTCGACGGTGATGACGGCCGGAGCCGTGCAAGGGCCGCCTCACGGCTGTGAGGCGGCCCTTGCACGAGGGCTGACCGGCCGTCGCCCGAGGTTCGGGATCGGCGGCGCGGTCGGCGTCTTCAGGCGGCGAGGAAGTCGGCCACCTGCTTGGTGAAGGCCCTGGCGTGCTGGAAGAGGAAGGCGTGGCCGGCGTCGCCGTAGAGGAGGAGGGTGGCGTCGGCCAGGTGCTGGACGGCGACGTAGGACGCGTGGGCGGGGACCATCACGTCGTGCAGGCCGTTGGCGTACAGGACGGGGTGCTCGATGGACTCCAGTTCGGCCCGTACCTCGTCGAAGGGGGCTGCCAGGAGCTGGCCGATCGCGGCGAGCATGCCCTGCGCCGTCGCCTCGGTGACCGCGGGGCCACCGGCGGCGAGCCGGGGCGCGACGTGGGCGAAGTGCTCGTGCCCTGAGGCGCGGGCCGCTTCCGTCTCCGGGTAGAACAGGTACAGCATGTCCTCCTGGTCGGCGTCGGGCTTGGCCATGATGCCCAGGACCTTCTCGCTCGCCTCCGGCGCACCGGGCACCCAGCCGGTCGGGCCGCTGCCCGCCACGATGATCTTGCGCACCAGCTCCGGGCGACGCGCGGCCAGGCGCTGGGCCACAAAACCCCCCAGGGACCAGCCGAGCACGTCGGCCCGCGCGAGGCCGAGGGCCTCGATGAACTCGGCGGCGCCCTCGGCGAATCCGTCGAGGGAGTCGCGCGGCTCGCCGGTGGTGTAGCCGACGCCGACGTTGTCGAACACGATCACGTCGTGGTCGGCGGCCAGGTGGTCCAGGAACTCCGGGTCCCACCAGTCGATGGTCGCCCGGAAACGCTGCAGCAGGACCAGCGGGACACCGCCCTGCGGACCCATGCGCCGGTAGGTGAAGGTCGCGGAGGGCCCCTCCACGGTGAGGTTCTCGGCCTTGTCTGCCAGATAGGTGCTCATGACGTCCTTCTCTTGTGGGCGGGTGCCCGTCCGTTCTCGCGGGTCTGCTCACGCAGCACACGCAAGACATGCCGGGTCTGCGGGGTCGCTGCCCTCGGCCGGCGCCCCATGCGGCGAGCCAGGGCTGTGGATCAGGCCGACGATCTGCTCGGATCGCTCGGTCACCGGCTCGCTCCGATCACCCCGGAATCCACCGCGCCGAGTCGCAGAACAATTAAATTATGTTCATAATACTAAGCAGGGGCGACTCGAGTACGCAAGAGGGTTCCTGTGGTGAGCGGAGCCCGCGGCCCGGCCGCGGAACCGCAAGCGGTCCGGCGCGGCGGGGGCCGAGGGGCGGCGGCCCCGCACCGGCCGCGAGGGCACCGGAATCCGGGATAATTGAATTACGTTCACAATATAATACATTGGAGGAGCCGACGGAGGGCGAGCGGCCCACCCGGCGCGCAGAGGAGTGTGCGGTGCGATACAGGAAAGAGCACAAGCAGGCCACCAGGCGGAGGATCATCGAGACGGCGGGCCGCCGCTTCAAGGAGGACGGCATCGACGGCTCGGGCATCACAGCGCTCATGAAGGACGCCGGGCTGACCAACGGCGCCTTCTACACCCACTTCACATCCAAGGACGACCTCGTGGCCACCACGATCGCCGACCAGTTGCAGGCCCAGAACGCGAGCATCGTCGCGCACGCACAACCGGGCCGCGCCGGCCTCGAACAGATCGTGCGCTGGTACCTGTCCCCCTGGCACCGTGACAGCCGTGACGCCGGCTGCCCCTCCGCCGCCCTGCTCGACGAGATAGGGCGCTGCACACACCCGACCAAGCAGGCCTACACCGAGGGCGTACTGGTGGTCGCCGACGGCATCGCCGCCCGCCTGGCGCCGGGCGACCCGCTCTCGGTCCGCACCATGGCACTCAGCTCCTACGCCATGATGGCCGGCACACTCCAGCTCTCGCGGGCCCTCGCCGACCCGCAGCTCGCCGACCAAGTCCTCGACCAGGGCATCCACAACGCCCTCACGCTCCTGGGCATCGAACACGAAGGGGACACCAGGACGGCGCACTGACCGGCGTACACACAGACACTGCGGAGCGCGCGCCGCACCGCCCACGCCGCGCCAACCCCTCACCTGCGGCGCGACACCCCTACGGGAAAAGGCGTCCACTCGACACCCGGAGCCTGCACGCGGCCCCGTCCACCGGACACCCCTGCCCGCAGGGGCCTGAAGCCGCAACGGTCACAGAGCCCGGACGCGTCTGATCAATCGCCTGCCGGTGACGCTGTACGCATGACCGTCAGAGCAAGGGCATGAGGACGGCGTCGACGATCGCCGCGATGTCGTCGTCGCCGACCTGCCGGTCGCGGACAAGCCCCCAGTGGAGCAGGAGAGCGAGGGCGGCGGAGACCGCGATCGAGTGACCTCCTGACCGATCGGCCTGACGCGGCGGCAGATCGCCGCGCTCCACCGCGTGCGCCAGCACGCCCTCGACGGCCTGGTGCAGGGAGTCGACATAGCGCTGCCGGACGAGGCTGCACAGTTCCGGCTCCTGGCGAGCCGTGTCGTGCAAGGCCGAGAGCAGGTCGCCTCGAGAAGCGTCCTGGCTCCAAGTGGCGCGGGTCATCGTCGCGATGAGTTCCTCGCGGAGTCGGCCGGGCCCGATCGTGACCGGCACGAGGTCGTCGGTGAGACCGGCGTGGTCCAGCGCCTCCGCGGCGAGCTCCGCGCGGGACTTCCAGCGCCGGTACACGGTCGCCTTGCCCACCCCGGCTCGTGCCGCGGCCTTGTCCATGGTCAGTGCCGGATATCCGCCCTCGGCGAGCAGCTCCGTGGCCGCGCGCAGGATCTGGGCGTCCCGGGCGGGGTCACGTGGCGGGCCCGAGGCGCCCGGGGGACGCCGCAGTTGCGCACCGGGTTCGGGCATGTCTGCTCTCTTCCCTCACTGGGACGATCTTGTATCGAGTCTATCCGGACTGCTGGCGTCCACCGTGAACCCGGAACACTTCCGTCTCGGGTTGTCGGAATGCCTGATTCTGGATCGTGAGGTGGCGTGGTGAAAGCCGTGGGTCTCACCGAGTTCGGCGGCCCGGAGGTCATGCGGGTACTGGAACTTCCGGAGCCCCATGCGGGACCGGGACAGGTGCGGATCAAGGTGGCCGCCGCCGCCGTGCACCCGTCCGATGTCAACACGCGGCTCGGGCTCGCGGCCAAGAACTGCCCGACAGGTATCCGCCCGCCGAGGAGTACGTGGTGGGGTGGGACGCGGCCGGGGTGATCGATGAGGTCGGCGAGGGAGTGCGCGCGGAACTGGCGGTCGGCGCCGAGGTGACAGCTCTGCTGGAGCCGAAACTGACACTGGGCGCGCAGGCGGAGTACGTGGTGGCACCCGCGGAATCGGTGGTCCGCGCGCCGAAGGGGGCCGACCTGACGGCGGCGTCGACCCTCCTGATGAGCGCGCTGACCGCGCGGACGGCGCTGGACGCCCTTGAGCTGCCCCCCGGAGCGACGGTCGCGGTGACCGGCGCGGCCGGTGCGGTCGGCGGCTATGCGGTGCAGCTGGCCAAGGCCGCCGGGCTGACAGTGATCGCCGACGCGGCGGAGAAGGACCGGGACCTCGTCATCGGCCTGGGTGCCGATCACGTGCCGGCGCGGGCGACCGCACCGGCCTCGCCCCTGCCCCCAGTGCCGCGACCCTGGCCCGGTTCGTCCAGCACCCGCGGGGCGACGCCGGACCCGCCCTGCGCGGAACCTTCCAGTCCCACTTCCACTGGCTGCAGGCCCACATGGTGCGCAACGAGATCCGGCAGCGCTGGTTCGAGTTCTTCCAGGCCTTCGACATCGTGCTCATGCCGGTCACGCCGACGGCTGCCCCCGCTCATCACAACAAACTGATCGACTGGTTCGGGCGGCCCTTCGAGGTCGACGGTGTACGACGCCCTTACTGGGACCAGGTCAAGTGGAGCGCCGTCGCCAACGTCTCCGGAGGACCGGCAACGACCATCCCCGTGCGCAAGGGCAGAAGCGGACTGCCCATCGGGCTGCAGGCCATGGGCCCGAGCGGAGGCGATCTCACCACCATCGAATTCGCCGCGCTGCTCGGCCGGGAAGTAGACGGGTTCGTGCCGCCTCCGGCCCTCGTCCAGATCTGACCGCCCAACCCGGGGAACCAGGAAAACGACGCACACCACCCGACCCGCACGTGTCACGGCTGCCGCCGGATTCCGCCTGCCACTCTCCAGAGCACACCGCGACCTCGTCAGCGACGACCGCATCGCACACGACGTCTTCGGCGCCGCAGCCAGCCGGATCGCGACCCAGCCAAGGTCGTGGCCAGGTCGTAGATCTCGTACAGGGCGATCCTGCCGGGCCCTCCTGTTCGGGGAAGCCCGGATACCCACCTGCTTGTGGTCACGCTGGGGGCGACACTGACGGCCCGCGTTCTTGCAGACGCCTGAAACCAAGGACATCTCGGCGTCGAGCTTCTCAAATGCCTCCGAGAACCCCCGCCCCGGATCGCCCCGCGCCAAAGGATCAGGGCCCTCGGAAGCTCGAGGGCGCGAAGCCGTCCGAGCCCCAACGGGCCCTGTTGCCGCTGCGGCGAGCACCCCCTACATGTTGATCATGTGGCCGGCCAGGCCGTGGACGGCTTCCTTGACCGCTTCGCCGAGGGTGGGGTGGGCGTGGACGTTGCGGGCGACCTCGTGGACCGTGAGGTCCCACTGCTGGGCCAGGGTCAGCTCGGGGAGGAGTTCGGTGACGTCGGGTCCGATGAGGTGACCGCCGAGGAGTTCGCCGTACTTGGCGTCGCTGATCAGCTTCACGAACCCGCTCGCGTCGCCCAGGCCATGGGCCTTGGCGTTCGCGGTGAACGGGAACTTGGCGACCTGCACGTCGAAGCCCTTCTCCCGTGCCTGCGCCTCGGTGTAGCCGAAGCTGGCGATCTGCGGCTGGCAGAAGGTGGATCGCGGGATCATCACGTAGTCCAGCTCCATGGTCTCCGCGTCCGCGATCGTCTCGGCGGCGACCACGCCCATCGCCTCGGCGGCGTGCGCGAGCATCAGCTTCGCGGTGACGTCGCCGATGGCGTAGATGTGCGGAACCGAGGTGCGGCAACGGCCGTCGACATCGATCGCGCCGCGCTCGGTGAGGCGCACGCCGGTGTTCTCCAGGCCGTAGCCGGTGACGTTCGGCGCGAAGCCGATCGCCTGCAACACCTTGTCCGCCTCCAGGACCTGCTGCGCGCCGTCCTTGCCGGTGACCGTGACCCGGACCTGCGCGCCCGACTCGTCGATCGACTCGACACGCGTCGAGGTCAGCACCTGGATCCCCAACTTCCGGTACTGCTTGGCGAGTTCAGCGGAGACCTCGACGTCCTCCAGCGGGGCGATCCGGTCCAGGAACTCCACGATCGTGACCTGCACACCGTAGTTGTGCAGGACATACGCGAACTCGACGCCGATCGCGCCGGCACCGGCGATCACGATCGACTGCGGCAGGTCCTCGGCGAGGATCTGCTCCTCGAACGTCACCACGCGCGACGTGCGGCGGGTGCCGGGCAGCAGCCTGGGGCTCGCCCCGGCGGCGATGATGCAGTGATCGAAGCCGATGGTGCGGGTGTTGCCGTCGAAGTCGGCCACCTGGAGCGTGTGCGGGTCGAGGAAGGTGCCGCGACCGCTGATCTCCGTGATCTTGTTCTTCTTCATCAGGTAGTGGACGCCCTTGACCCGGCCGTCCGCGACCTTCCGGCTGCGGCGGAAGGCCTCCCCGTAGTCGAAGGAGACCTCACCCTCGACCTTGATGCCGAAGGTCTTCGCCTCGCGGGTGAAGATGTGCGCGAGCTCGGCGTTGCGCAGCAAGGCCTTGGTGGGGATACAGCCCACGTTCAGGCAGACGCCGCCCCAGTACTTCTCCTCGACGACCGCGACGCTCTTGCCCAGTTGGGCGGCCCGGATGGCGGCTACGTATCCGCCGGGGCCCGCGCCGAGTACGACGACGTCGAAGCGCTCACCCTGCTCGTCCATGGACGGCTTCCTTTCCGCTGGGACGGCCCGCCCCCGCGAGGGGCGGACGCACTCCCGATCGAACGATCTGTTCATCAACACGCCGGCGGCGGCATCCGCCACCTCCCGCAGCGGGGATACGGTGGAGGCGACCGTATGGCCACCATCTCGAACGGCGGCTTCCCGGCGTCAGCTTCAGCGCCACGCAGCGGTGATCTATGCCCGGCCAGCTGTTGTAGTGCGCCCTGCCGCACGGGGGCGTTGGCTGTCAGGCGGTCTCCCTCAGCTGCGGGGAGGAGTCCTCCACCCGCAACACATAGGCCGCAGCGCCGGCGTAGGAAGCCTCGACGACAAGAACGGCGATCAGCAGCGGATGGGGCCACCCATCCGCCACGATGCTGACCACGCGCCCCACAGCCAGGCCGCTCATGAAGGTGAACAGCATGATGAGCGAAGTCCTGGTGTAACGCGGATTGGAGGCTCCCAGGCAGAACAGGATCGCCACGGCTACGAACAGTGACCCGGAACCGCTCCTGAAAATGTTCGCCTCCGATGGCGACTGGATGTCGACCCCGTAGATGTCGAGCAGGAGGTGGGGAGCCAAGAGATAGATCAACCCGATCACGGCGATCCCGAGGCCCGCGGAACCAAGAACCATCTTCTTCAGACCCATCTTTCTGATACCTCCGGTGTGGGAGCTCATCGAAGAAGCTCCAGAACATGCGGCACGAACTGCTCGCGGTGTGGGAAGACGCCGCCATGGCCGGCATCGGGACCCGAAGTGAGGCGTTCGGCAGGCGATGCGCGAAGTCGAACGATGCTCGTGTTGGAAGCATGCGGTCGTCCTCGCCGTTCGCGACCAGAACGGGACGTCGGATCAAGGAGAGGTTCATCGGTGCTTGATTTCCCCAGCGAAGAATCACCTTGAGCTGGGCAGCGACCCTCTCGGTGAGGTGCCGGCTACGGCCTGTCAGGGCGGGACCCCGGGGACGCACCCGTACCGTCGTGCTGACGGATCTGCGCGGCTACGGCGGCTCCGCGAAACCGGTCGCCGGCGCCGCCCATGCCGAGTACAGCAAACGCGCCATGGCCGCGGACCAGGTCGCGGTGATGGCGAGCCTCGGCTTCGACACCTTCGCCGCGGTCGGACACGACCGCGGTGCCTGCGTCGTGCACCGGATGTGCCTCGATCACCCCGCCCGGGTCAGGCGCGCCGCCGTCCTGGACATCGTGCCCACCCGGCACGTCTTCCCCACCGCGGACACCGCCTTCGGGGTAGCCGTCTCTCGCCCGTGTGGGTCATTCGGCCTGCCATGAGAGTGTGCTCAGCTGCGCGACGGTGTGGTGCCCGAGGCCGGCGGGCACGTCGAGCCCCGCCGCGGTGAGGATCTCGCGAACCCGCTCTTCGGCGCGCTCACCCAGCCCGTCGTAGCCGTGCTCGAACAAGCGCCGGGCCTGTTCACGGGGCCAGTCGGTGGGCACCAGGTGCTGCGATAGTTGCGGATCGAGGGCGGGGAACCGGCGGTACGCGTCCATCAGCCGGGGCCTGGCGGCCAAGGCCTCGCCCCCGCGGACCCGCTCGTCCCGGGGCGTCGCCAACCACCGCCATTCCTTAACGAATATGGCGACCCGGCCTGGGTCATGCACACCGCGGCGCTGCCGCAACCCGGCCAAGGCATCACCACACGCTGCGGTCAGGCCGGTCACTTCGGCGACGTCGGCGAGCAGCCGGGCACCGGCGTGACCGACCACGCCACGCCCGTCAGCACTCACGATGATCTTCGGACGCGACCCGGTAGCCCTCACTCGGCAGGTGCCTTCCATGGCGAACGATCAGGGCCTTCGACAAGCCAGATCATCCCAGACAGCAGGCACCTTCCTCATTTCCGATCATGAACCGCGGGCAGGCTTCCTGAAAGGCCCGGGCTAAACAGCCCTTCCGTCAGCCAGGAATGGCCGCAGATGCGCCAGCAGCGCTGTCGGCTGCTCCTCCGGGATGAAATGGCCGCACTCCGCAATCTCGGCACCGGTGACGTCGTCCGCGTACTCGCGCCAGATCTCCAGCGTCGGCAGGCGGGAGGGCAGCCCCACGGAACCCCACAGCGCCAGTACCGGCATGGTGAGGAGCCGGCCCTCGGCGGCGTCGATGTCGTCGAGGGCGACGTCCTGCTCCATGGCGCGGTAGTCGTCGAAACTCGCGCGCAGGGCACCCGGACGGGAGAACGCCCGGACGTAGGCGTCGACCGCTTCGGGTGTCAGGCCGTGGCGGTTGTAGGTCCAGCGCTCGAAGAAGTACTCGAGATATCCGCGGATGTCGCGTCCCACGAGGCGCTCCGGCAGGTCGGGTTGCATCTGGAACAGCCAGTGCCAGTACCCGGAGGCGAGGGAGGCATCCAAGCGACGGAACATCTCCCGGGTGGGCACGATGTCGAGTACGGCCAGCCGCTCCACCTGCTCCGGGCGATCCAGCGCCCACCGGTGCGCCACACGGGCGCCGCGGTCGTGCCCCACGACCGCGGCCTTCTCGAAGCCGAGCGCTTCGACGAGACCGGCGATGTCGGCAGCCATCCGCCGCTTGTCGTAACCGGCCGTGGGTTTGTCACTCAGGCCGTAGCCGCGCAGGTCGGGCGCCACGACAGTGTGGTCGGCCGCGAGATCCGCCAGCACCGGCCGCCAGCAGTCGGAGGTCTGCGGCCAGCCGTGGAGCAGCACGAGCAGGGGGCCGGATCCCGCCCGGACGTAGTGCAGGCGGACCCCGTCCACCTGCGTCACTCCGGTCGTCACTGTCGGCTGTCCCATCAATGCGCCTCCTCGGCATGACTAACCGCCTTAGACGGTTAAGCTAACGTGCAGAATGGAGGCGTGGCAACGGACGACATGTGGATCTGGGACGGCGGGCGGGTCTGCCTGGACTTCACCAACACCCTCCGCTACCGGTGGCGGACCACGCCGGAGGAGACTCTCCGGAACCCGGGCGACCTGGCTCTCTGGCTTCAGCGGGCCGGCCTGCTCACACCGGACATCCCGGACCCCGGCGCTGCCGCCGTCCTGGCGTCGGGCCGACGACTGCGCGAGACGGTCGACCGGGCCGTACTCGCGGTCGCCGACAACCGGCTGCCCTTGTCCGGCGACATCACCATGCTCAACCGATCAGCAGCAAAGGCTCCTCGACCCGCCTTGCAGATCGCCGTCACGGACGGGCGCCTGGAGCCCGCCGGAACCGCGAGCATCGCCACCGATGCCTCAGCCGCTCTGGCGCTGATCGCCCAGGACGCCGTCGAACTGCTCCTGTCCGCCGAGATCCGGCGGGTACGCGTCTGCGGCGCGGACGAATGCGCCCTGCGCTTCGTGGACCGCTCCCCCGCCCGCAACCGCCGCTGGTGCTCCATGTCCCGCTGCGGCAACCGCACAAAGGTCCGCCTCCACCAGGCCCGGGCCAGACGGAGTGAGCACACCCCGGCAGACTGAGCCCCAAGAGCTCCTGGCACCACCGCGCTCAGTTCACTCGGCGGGCCTGAGACGGAAGGCGGGGCCGGGGACGCTCTCGATGTCCTTCGGCTGTACGGCGTGGCCCCGGTCGCAGCGGATCTGGGCGTCGACGTGCGCGCCGCATCCACGGTGCCTGGACAGCATGGCCGGGCCCTCCGGGTCGGCGCGGTAGCGGTCGCCCCACTGCAGGAGCCCCATCACGGCCGGGACCAGATCCACACCCTTGGGGGTGATCACGTACTTCGGACGGCTCCGCGAGCCCGGCTCCTTGTAGGTCTCGGTGGCCAGGATCCCTTCCTCCACGAGCATCCGAAGCCGCGCCGCGAGGAGGTTGCGGGGACAGCCCAGGACCCGTTCGAACTCGCTGAAACGGGACGAGCCGTAATAGACCTCGCGCAGGATCAGGATCGTCCACTTCTCGCCCACGACCTCAAGGGTCCGGGCGATCGAGCAGTTCGACGCGTCCCGGTCGAGTCGGGGGTCCACGCCGGCGTCCTGCAGAGCTTCGGTCGTTGCATCCATGGGGTGATTCTACCCTCACCTGAGTTTACTTTTCTATACTCAACAAGTAGCGTCATGGTCGGCACATCAACCCGGCCGCACACGAGAAACGGGCGCAGGGGGACCTGCCGGAAGAATCGCATCAACCACCCGGACACCCACACAGGAAGGCCGCCGGCATGAAGGCGTTCGTCGTCGAGAAGTACGGCAAGGACGGCGTACGCGCCGCAGAGGTACCCGAGCCCACCGTCGGAGACCGCGACGTCCTGGTCAGAGTGAGCGCCGCCAGCATCAACCCGCTGGACAAGATGGTCCGCAACGGGGAGTTCAAGCAGATCCTGAAGTACAAGCGCCCGTTCGTGCTCGGCCACGACGTGGCGGGCGTCGTGACACAGGTCGGCTCCGCCGTACACGGCTTCAAGGTCGGCGACGAGGTCTACGCCCGCCCGCGCGACCTGCGGGTCGGGGGCTTCGCGGAGTTCATCGCGATCGACGCGGACGATGTCGCCCCCAAGCCGGCCTCACTCTCCCTGGAGGAGGCGGCCGCGGTGCCGCTGGTGGCCCTGACCGCCTGGCAGATCCTCGTCGAGCGCGCGCACGTGAAGCCGGGGCAGAAAGTGCTCGTCCACGCCGGAGCCGGCGGCCTCGGGTCGACGGTCATCCAGCTCGCCAAGCACCTCGGCGCCACGGTGGCGACGACCGCGAACACCAGGTCCGAGGAGTTGGTCAGGAGCCTTGGCGCCGACGTCGTCGTCGACTACACCAAGGAAGACTTCTCCAAGGTGCTCTCGGGCTACGACCTGGTGCTGGACTCCCTGGGCGGGGCGAACCTCGAGAAGTCACTGACCGTACTGAAGCCCGGCGGCCTGGCCATCAGTGTCGTCGGCCCGCCCGACGCCGCTTTCGCCAAGCAGCTCGGCGCCCCCGGCGTCATGGGCCTGATCATGAACACGCTCAGCCGCAAGGTCCGCAAGCAGGCCAAGGCGCTGGGCGTGCGCTACGAGTTCCTCTTCATGCAGGCCAACGGCTCCCAGCTGCGCAAACTCGGCGCCCTCTACGACAGCGGGAAACTCCGCCCGGTCATCGACAGCACCTTCCCCTTCGACCAGACACTCGAGGCGATGGCGCACGTCGAGCAGGGCCGCACCAAGGCCGGCAAGGTCGTGGTCTCCATGGCGCCCGACAACGACTGAGACACGGCCGGCAACAGCCCCTCCGTTCCGGCACGGTCATCAGAGGACGACCCGTTGGCGGTCCACATCGCAACTATGTCGCGGAGAGCTCCAGTTGCAGGGGTTCGGGTCATTCGGCACGCCGTATGCCCGCGGCACGGCGCGGCGCGCGGCTTTGGATGCCCGCGCGAAGTGTGCCCTGCCGCCCCAAACCCCGGCAGATCGCTCCTCGCCACCACTCGGTCCAGAACGCGCGCCACCGCGACAACGGTGGCACGCTGTCGCCGTGGTCGATGAGATCCGGCTCTGTACGGACGCGGTCAGACCGCTCCCATCAGCGGCAAACCGGCTGTCATGGACAGTACGGCTGCCGCATGGCTCCCGGCCCGGTCGGACATCTGCCGCGGCAGTCTGCGAGGCCATACGTTCCCGTTTCGTTGACGCGCGGCCCCCCTCGCGCAAGGCGATGCCCTGCTCACGGCGGACGTGTTCAAGACGGCAGCGTCCGTCCGCCGAGCGACGCACGTCGCCAGGTGGGAGTGCGGTCCTTGTCGACCAGGGCGGCACGGACGCCCTCCAGGAAGTCCGGCGTGCGGATGGTCGTGCGCGTGAGGGCGAGTTCGGCGTCGAGGCACTCGCGCAACGTGCGCTGTCTGCCTCGGGCCAGCAGGGCATGGGTGATCTCCAGGCTCTGCGGCGAGGCGGACTCCAGGGCGCCCAACGCGGCTGCCGCCCAAGGGGTGTCGAGGTGACGCAGGCGTTTGTCGATCTCGCCGAGGGACGACGCGCCGAAAGCCCAGTCCACGTCCCCGCGGACCTCCGCCAGCCTGCTCTCCGCCACCGGGGAACGGACGGCAAGACGGTTCAGGACGACGTCCACCGGCTCATCGGGGCTGTCGGCCAGGGCGTCCCCCACCGTGTCCAGAAGGTCCGCGGGAACGAAATGCGTGGCCAGCCCCGTGTACAGGGCGTCGGCCGCGTCGATCCTCTGCCCGGTCAGTCCCAGGTACATGCCGATCGCGCCGGGCAGCCTCGGCAGGAAGTAGCTGGCCCCGATGTCCGGGAAGAACCCGATCCCGGTCTCGGGCATCGCCAGCACCGCGCGTTCGGTGACGACGCGGAAGCCGCCGTGGACCGACAGCCCCAGACCGCCGCCCATGCACAGGCCGTCGATGAGCGACACGACCGGCACGGGATACGCGGCGATCCGGGCGTTGAGCCGGTACTCGGAGGCGAAGAACCGCTCACTGGCCTCGGCATCGCCGGCGAGGCTGTGCTCGCGGATCGTGCGGATGTCCCCGCCGGCGCAGAACGCCTTCGTGCTGGTACTGGCGAGCACCACGGCGGACAGCGGTGCGTGCTCCCATGAGGCGAGCGCACGGTCGATGGCACAGACCATGTCTGCGGTCAGGGCGTTGAGCGCCCTGGGCCGGTTCAGCAGGATGCGGCCGACGCCCCGGTGGATGCCGGCGAGAATCGTGGCCGCAGCGGTATCAGGCATGGCTCGTCATCTCGTCCCCGCGGACCTGGCTGTCATGGCCATCACGTTCCTTGACTCGCGTCGATGCCGCGGGCTTGAGGGGTAGGCACCAGGCACCTCAAGATCCTTGCACACGGCGCGGAGCGCCTCGACGAGCTTACCGGCGGCCACGGCGGGGCTGCGGCACGCCTTCGCCACCCCCGCCCTGGGACGCGTTCGCCGCCGGCACCCCAGGCTCCAGGTCGAACTCATCACCGCGACACGGCAGCTCGCCCTGCGCCCGTCCGGTTTCGATCCTGCTCTCGTCATCGGCGTTCCCTCCAGCAGCCGCCTTGTGACCGAGCACCTCACCGACTGCACGACCTCGCACGGGATCAGAGCGGACCACGTCTCACCCCCGGCCTCCAGGGCCCGGGCGATTGCGCCGTTGGACGTCCCCGGTCGAGATGGGGCCCATCTCCGATGCCCTGAAGAAGGGCTTCCTCGCATCCATGAGGCTGATACATCTGAGTTTACTATTCTATACTCAGCCAGTAGCGTCATGACCGGCACATCGACCCGGCTGCCGCAGGGGAACCCGGCACGGCACCCGCCTGAGAAGGAGCATCACCATGGGAATAAGCCCAGAGGCACACGAGTTCGCGGAGTTTCTCGCGAGTGTGAGCGCGAAGTCGTCGACACCGGGCCTCGACCTGGCCGTCATCCGTGACATCATCGACTCGAGCGCCAAGGCGTCGACCGAGCCGGAAGGCGTCACCTACGCCGAAGTGGACGCGGGCGGCGTCCCCGCCCTGTGGGCCATCCCCGAGGGTGCCGATCCCGACCGCGCGCTGCTGCACTTCCACTTCGGTGGTTCTGTCGCCGCCTCCATGCACTCCGACCGCAAGGCCGCGGGACACATCGCGAAGGCGGCCGGCGCCCGCTCGCTGGTCGTGGACTTCCGCCTGGCGCCCGAACACCCCTACCCGGCACAGCTCGACGACGCCGAGACCGCCTACCGTTGGCTGCTCGCCCAGGGCTACGAGCCGCGGAACATCGGCAGCACGGGCCACTCGATCGGCGGCACACTCGCGGTGATGCTGCCGCTGCGCCTGCTCGCCAAGGGCGAGGCCACCCCCGGCGCGATCGTCAGCGTCTCCCCCTGGACCGACCTCACCATCCAGAACCCGGCAGTGGACGCCAACGAGACGAACGACAAGATGCTCAGCCGGGGGTCCCTGGAGTTCTTCCGCGGAGCCTGGCTGCAGGATCCCGCCGTGGACTTCACCGACCCGCAGATCAGCCTCGTGCACGCCGACCTGACCGGCCTGCCGCCCACGCTCGTCCACTACGGTGAGTACGAGACCCTCGCCGACGACGGCGCCCAGCTCGGCCGCCGCCTCGCGGACTTCAAGGTCACCACCGAGACCCACGCGCTGCCCGAAGGGCAGCACTCGTTCATCATGGGCGCCGGACGCGTACCCGAGGTGGACCAGGCCATCGGGCAGATGGGCCAGTGGCTCCGCAAGCACCTCGGCGCGTGAGCGAAAGCCGCGCCTGACGCCGGGTCTGCTCTCCTGGCCGCAACACCACGGGCGATGCCGGTGACCGGTCCACCGGTCACCGGCATCCTGCTCGACCACGCCGACCGGCATACGGTACGTGTGTCCGACACCGTTCCGCACACAACCACACCACCCTCCCGATGCCACAAAGGAGTGCGCGATGGGAACGTACGAGGATGTCTTCCGCGCCAGTACCGAGGACCCGGAGCGCTTCTGGCTGCAGGCGGCGAAAGGCATCGACTGGGATGTCGCTCCGCACCGCGCCCTGGACTCCTCGGGCGCGCCCTTCTACCGCTGGTTTCCCGACGGACGGCTCAACGTCTGTTTCAACGCGCTCGACCGGCACGTCGAGGCCGGCCGCGGTGAACAGCCCGCACTCGTCCACGACTCACCCGTGACCGACACCCGCCGCACCTACACCTACGCGCAGCTGAGAGACGAGGTGGCGGCCTTCGCCGGAGCACTGGCGGGGCTCGGGGTGGGGCACGGCGACCGGGTCGTCATCTACATGCCGATGGTCCCCGAGGCCGCCGTCGCGATGCTGGCCTGCGCACGGATCGGCGCGGTGCACTCGGTCGTCTTCGGCGGGTTCGCCCCGCGCGAACTCGCCCTGCGCATCGACGACGCGGCCCCCAAGGTCGTGGTCTCCGCCTCCTGCGGCATCGAGGGCAAGCGGGTCATCGCGTACAAGCCCCTGCTCGACCGGGCGATCGAACTCGCGGTCCACAAGCCCGACAAGAGCGTGATCCTGCAACGCCCGCAGGAGCGGGCCGAGTTGGGGCCCGACGATCTCGACTGGGCCGACGCGGTCGCGGCCGCAACCCCGGCCGACTGCCTTCCCGTCGCCGCCACCGATCCCCTCTACATCCTCTACACGTCCGGAACGACCGGGAAACCCAAGGGAGTCGTGCGTGACTGCGGCGGCTACGCGGTTGCCCTGCACTGGTCGATGGGCGCCGTCTACGACGTGGGCCCCGGCGAGACCATGTTCACCGGCTCCGACGTCGGCTGGGTCGTCGGGCACTCCTACATCGTCTACGGGCCTCTGCTGGCCGGCGCCACGACCATCCTGTACGAGGGCAAGCCGGTCGGCACACCGGACGCCGGCCAGTTCTGGCGCGTGGCCGCCGAGCACCGGGTCAAGACCATGTTCACCGCGCCCACCGCCTTCCGGGCCATCCGCAAGGAGGACCCGAAGGGAGCACTCACGGCCGACTACGACCTGAGCGGCCTGCGCCACCTCTTCCTCGCCGGCGAACGCCTCGACCCCGAGACCTACCACTGGGCGAGCACCCTCCTGGGCATCCCGGTGATCGACCACTGGTGGCAGACCGAGACCGGCTGGCCCATCGTCGCCAACCCGGTCGGCATCGAAGCCGCTCCCCTCAAGCCCGGGTCCCCCACCCGCCCGCTGCCGGGCTGGGACGTCCGCGTCCTCGATGCCTCGGGCGAGCCGGTACCGGCGGGCGTCGACGGCGCGATCGTGGTGAAGCTCCCCCTGCCGCCCGGCGCGCTCCCCACCCTCTGGAACGACGACGACCGCTTCGTCGCCTCCTACCTCTCCGCCCACGACGGCTACTACCTCACCGGCGACAGCGGCCACATCGACGACGACGGCTACGTCTTCGTCATGGGCCGCACCGACGACGTCATCAACGTCGCGGGACACCGGCTGTCCACCGGCAGCATGGAGGAGGCCCTGGCCGCCCACCCCGACGTCGCCGAATGCGCCGTCATCGGCGTCGCCGACGACCTCAAGGGACAGATCCCGCGCGGCTTCGTCGTCCTCAAGACAGGCAGCGACCGCGAACCGGGCGAGGTCGAGGCCGAACTCGTCCAGCTCGTACGCGAGCGCATCGGCGCCGTCGCCTCCCTCAAGGACGTCACGGTCGTGGCCGCCCTGCCAAAGACCCGCTCGGGCAAGATCCTGCGCAAGACCATGCGCGGCATCGCCGACGGCCACGACGAACCCATCCCCTCCACCGTCGACGACCCCGGCGTCATCGAAACCCTGCGCCCTGTCCTCCGCCGCGCCGATCGCACGCCGTGAACGGCTGCCCCAGGACATGAGCCACGGGGAGCACGTTCCACACCGACGGACGTCGGTGCCGATCACCTCGCACGCGCTGGACAGTCCTGCGACGCTCCGCCGGACCGCCCAGGCGGCCCCGGACGGCTGTCCGGACCCGGCACCCGACGCAAGGCAGACACACCTATCCGGAAGGCTCGCAGCCGGCTCGCGTACGGGCCACTGGGCAGCCCCTCCGGCTCCGCGTCACCGCCGACGATGTCCGGCTGGTGATGTCGGCGGGCCATGAGCCCACCCCGGGCGCCTCGGGCCTGCGCTCCATGCTCCTGGTTCCGCGATGGGCCCGCGGAAGCCCGCTGGGACTCGCACAGTTCGTCTGCCGTCAAACGGCAGACCCCTTCGACGACGAACTGCTGCTGGCCCAGGAGATCGCCTCCAGGGCAGCGGTGAACATCGCGCATGACCCTGCGCCCGAGGGAACGCCGGCCCCGTGCGCCTCAACACGGCTGTGGCGCACGGCGGCCCGGCGACCCGAGGAGCTACGGGCCGCCGCCGACGTGGCAGGCCGGCGGAGTCGCCGAGCTCCACGTATGGCCCGGCGGCTTCCACGGCTTCGACGGCCTCGCCCCCCAGGCAACCCTCTCCCAGGCCTGCCAGACGGCCCAGATGGAGTGGCTGCGCCGACTGCTCACGGAGTAACGGGGCAGGCTGGAGCCCGAGGGGCACGCGGCCGACGGACTCGACGGTGCGGAGTGCCGACCCGGCTCGGCCGACTGCCGCTGTTGGTTGCTGGAAGGACCGGTCGCGCTCGCCCGTGTGCGTTGCCGGTCGAGTCACCCCTACCCGCGGCTGTCATGGCAGGGGTGACGTCTTGGCGTTGGGGCAGCGTGAACAGGTGGTCCGAGGGTCAGGATCCGGTGCTGTAGCGGCTGAGCATGAGGGCGACGGCTTCGTCCACGATCGCGGCGTCGGTGGGGTTGGGCGGGACGAAGTCGGTCCGTACGAGCTGGGGCCACAGGAACTGGCTGCAGATCATGCCGAGGAACTGTTCGGCGACTTCGGCCGCCGACTGTGGCTGTCCGTCGGCCGAACGGAAGTCGAGGGTGCCGGCCTGTGCCTCGGCGTCCAGGTAGTCGCGGAGCCGGTCGAAGAAGGGTCCGCGGTCGATGGCGAAGCCGGTGCCGACGATGTCGGCGAGTTCCGGCATCTGGGGCAGCTCGGTGATGATGAGGCGGCACAGCGCCGCCGTGCCCGGCCGCGCGACCAGGCAGGCGTAGTCACGGCCGATGTGGTCCAGACCGTACCGGGGGTCACCGGGCGGGGGCGGTTCGGCGTACTCCACATCGAGCTGCCACTGTTCGGAGGTGACGGCCGCGAACAGCGCGGCCTTGGAGGGGTACCGCTTGAAGAGGGTGCCGGTGGAGACGCGGGCCTCCTTGGCGATCTGGGCCAGGGAGGTCTTGTCGTATCCCCGGGCGAGGAAGAGGTCGCGGGCGGCGCGGATGATGCGCGCACGGTTCTCCGCTTTGATCTGCGCGTGATACCCGGCCTTGGTCTGCGCGTCATCCCCGGCCTGGCACGTGTCGCCACCGGCCTCCGCTCGGTCCGTCACCGGCATACCCACGCCTCTCGCCCGTCTCCCGGCCGCGTCCTCGCTGTCAGAGGACGGTCTGGCCTCCGTCCAGGATAAGGTCCTGGCCCACGGCGAAGGCGGAGGCATCGGAGGCCAGGTACACGACGGCTTCCGCGACCTCCTCGGGCAGACCCATGCGACCCAGCGGGATGCCGGCGCTGATCCCCTCCATAACCGCCGCCTGCACCGCGGGGTCCTCGATCCCGAGCTTGGAGTACAGCGGGGTGTCCACCGGGCCGGGGCTGACCGCGTTGAACCGGATGCCGTGCGACTTGAGCAGGTCCGCGTTCCACGACCGCATCAGGGACGAGACAGCCGCCTTCGTCGCGGCGTAGGCGTTGGAATGCCCGTAGCCGCCGTGCGCGCTGCTGGACGCGTTCAGGATCACCGAGGACGGGTTGGCCAGCACGGGCACCAGGGCCTGCGTGAGGAAGAAGACGCTCTTGACGTTGATGTCGAAGAGCCGGTCGTAACTGTCCTCCGTGTGGTCCTCGAACGGCCGCCAGTCCGAGACACCAGCGTTCAGGAACGCCACGTCCAGCTCCCCGAAGTGCTCACGCACCTGCTTGGCCAGGCCGCGCTGCGCATCGAGGTCGCGTGCGTCGGCCTGCACGACGGGCACCTTGTCCCCGAGGATCTGCCGCGCGTTGTCGATGCTGGCCGGGGTGACGCCCGTGACCAGCACGTCGGCCCCCTCCGCGACAAAACGCTGCGCGGTCTCCAGACCGATGCCGCTCGTGCCGCCGGTGATGAGGGCGCGCTTGCCCGCAAGACGATTCATGTTCATTGTTCCTTGCCGAGTCGAGTGGTAAGTCGATGGACTCACCACTTGAAGGTAGCCCCCGCACACCCCAAAGGCAAGTCGATCCACTTACCATCGGTGGCCGGGGGTGGCTCTGCCGAGCCGGGAGGGTGGCGAGCGAGCGGGCCACTTCCGGCGACCGAATCTCCTGAGATCCACGCCGCGGGACGCCGTTTTAGCGCCCCGCCGGCATGCCCAGAGCCCGATGAGCGCCGCGAGATTTGTGCGGGGCCGCCCGGGTCGGGAAGACCACCATCTCCCGACTCCTCACCGACGGCCGCGACATGGCATTCGAGTTGCGCACGCCTTGCGCACCGGCGGCACGGATCGTCGCTGCGCGAGCGGGGCGAGGCCCGCCCCGCCTCGAAACCGAGCGGGATCAGGCAGCGTCGACGAATATGTCGAGCGCGAGATCACCCTCGAATCCGGCAGGGCTGTAGACGGACAGGTCGGTGACGCCTTCGTCGAGCAGGACCTCGTCGTCGATGAACAGGTTGGCGGTGCACTTGCGCGCGTCACGCGTGAGGACGGCGTACGCGGCGTCAGCCATGATCTGCGGACTACGGGCTTGTCCGGCGCCGCCGACCACGTTGCGTACGGCGGCGGTGTCGATCAGGGTTCGCGGCCACAGCGAGTTGGCGGCGATGCCGTCGGCGGCGAGTTCCTCGGCGAGCCCGATGGTGCACAGACTCATCCCGTACTTCGAGAGCGTGTAACCGAGATGCTTGCCCACCCAGTGCGGCGCGAGGTTCAACGGCGGCGAGAGCGTGAGGATGTGCGGGTTGTCCGCCGCGCGCAGGTGCGGGATCGCGGCCTTGCTCAGCAGGAACGTGCCTCGCGTGTTGATGTCCTGCATCAGGTCGTACCGCTTCATCTCCAGCTGCTCCGCCGACGACAGGTCGATCGCGCTGGCGTTGTTGACCACGATGTCGATGCCGCCGAAGGCACTGACCGCAGCGTTGACGGCAGTGCGTACGTCGTCCTCGTTGCGGACGTCACCGACGACGGCCAGCCCCTTGCCCCCCGTGCGCTCGACCTCCTCGACCGCGGTGTGGACCGTTCCTTCGAGCTTCGGGTGCGGTACGGCGGTCTTGGCAAGCATCACCACGTTCGCACCGTCGCGGGCCGCGCGCAGGGCGATGGCGAGTCCGATGCCGCGGCTGCCTCCCGACATCAGGACGGTCTTGCCGGCCAGCGTCCGTGTCATGGTCGAACCTCCACAATCGATTGGTTAACTAATCATACGCGATGCGAATGATATGGTCCGCGCATGGCTTCCACTCCCGCACGCCAGAGCGACCGGCTCTACCACGAGCTCCTCGCCCCCGAAGAGACCCAGTCCGTACGCGCCGCCGTGCGCCGGATCGCGGAACAAGAAGTGGCTCCGCACGCCGAGGCGATCGCGAACGGCGACGAGCGCACCGACGGCTTCCCCCGACAGGTGTTCGACGCGCTCGCATCGGCAGGGGTCTTCCGGATCCCCTTCCCCGGCGAGGTCGGCGGCGACGGTCTGACGCACCCGGCGACCGCCACCGCCGCGGCGATCGAAGAACTCGCCTACTACTCCAGCAGCGTCGCGGCCGTCTTCGACGTCCACTGCATCCTGGCGGGCAACGCCCTGCGGCAGGGCACCGAGGCGCAGCAGCAACGCTGGCTGCCCAAGGTCGCGGAGGGCTCGGTGGTCGGCGCGTTCGCCACCACCGAGCCGGACGCCTCCAGTGACCTGTCTGCGCAGGCCGTTCGGACCGAGGCCGTGCGCACCGAGACCGGGTGGGTGCTGAACGGCCACAAGCGGTGGATCTCCAACTCGCCCGTGGCCGCCTTCGTGGTGGTTCTCGCCCGCACCGGCGAGCGGCTGAGCATGTTCATCGTCGACACAACGCTTCCGGGCGTTCACGTCGGCCTCGCCGACCGCAAGATGGGCAACCGCGGCCAGCTCACCGCGGACATCCGCTTCACGGACGTGCACCTGTCCGACGACGACCTCCTCGGCGGCGCCGAGGGACACGGACTGCGCCACGCACTGTCCACACTGACCTACGGCCGGATCGGCATCGCGGCCGCCGGAGTCGGCATGGCACAGGCCGCCTTCGACCACACCGTGGCCCACCTGTCGACGCGACACGCCTTCGGCAAGCCGGTGGCCGCCAACCAGCACTGGCAGTTCCTGCTCGCCGAGCGGGCCACCGAGATCGACAACGCCCGCACCCTCGTCACCAAGGCCGCCCTGCGCCTGGACGCCGGCAACCCGTCCCCGGAACCCGAGGCCGCGATGGCGAAGTACTACGCCACCAAGCTGTCGGTGGACATGGCGCGCGACGCCGTCCAGGCTTTCGGAGGCCTCGGCTTCGCCCGCGAACTGGGCGCCGACGGAAGCCCTGGCCCCGTCGAGGCGATCTACCGGGACAGCAAGATCGGCGAGATCTACGAGGGCACCAACGAGATCCAGAAGTGGGTCATCGCCCGGCAGATCTTCGGCCGGACCATCGTCGGCTGACGGCCCCGCGCACCCCCCGCCCTCGAGCCCCGATTCAGCGCACCGAGATCGCTGCCCCGGTCCGGTCACCTCATGGGTCCGGCCACCTCAGGCCTTCTCGTACGATGGAGCCTGACGATACGCAGGGCTAACCATAGGCGGGATAAACGATGTCCGAGGCTCCGCTGGTACCGGGGACAGTGGCCGAACACACCATCTGCCTGCTGGTCAAACTCGGGCAGGTGGCATTCAGGATCGCCGAAGACGGCATCAGCGGTACCGGCCTGCGAGTGCGCCACTACAGCGTCCTGCAGGCCCTGGCCGACAATGGAGCCATGCCGCAACTGGCGCTCGGCTCGTTCCTGCGCATCGACCCGGCGACGATGGTGACGAGCCTCGACGACCTGGAGCGGGCCGGATACGCCGAGCGGACACGCGACCCGCAGGACCGACGCCGGTACGCCGTCGACATCACCGACGACGGGCGCAAGGTCCTGGCCGACCTCAACCGCACACTCGTCGGCCTCGACAACGACATCCTCGCCGACCTCGGCACCACCGAACGGCACTCGCTCCACGCCCTGCTGGGCAGCCTCGCCGGGAGTCCCGCTCTCACCGCCATGTTCGACGCCGTCCGCGAGCAGAGCGGCGCGAAAAGGGCTTAACAGCAGTAGGAGATCTCGACAGTCCGGGGCGATACGCCTCGGCTGTGACGGCCGGGCTGCATGGCCAGTCAGCCGCCCCGGTCCACTGATTCGAGGCCGCTCGCCTTCGCGGTCGTCGGCGGCTTCGAGGCAGTCTGCCCGCTTACAGGTCGTTCGACGGCGACGACCCCACAGGCTTCAGCGCCCCGTTGCCACGTCGTAGGCCCATGCAGCCCTCACCGACCGCGAGCCCCGTCGACTTCGCGTACTCCGGCCTCGGCGGCACCGCGCCTGTCCTGAGGGTGCCGAGGCCGAAGGCGGCGACCGGTCCGGGCGCAGGTAACCGAGCAGCAGCCAGGTGCGCGGTCTCTTGTGTTACATCAATAACGAAGTTATGTTGCTGCCATGAAACGTGACTTGCTGGGCAGAAAGCTGGTTGTCACCGGTGCGGCACGCGGTATCGGGGAGAAGGTGGCCCGCCTGGCCGCCGCCCGCGGGGCCCGGGTGACCGTGATCGGCCTCGAAGCGGATCGGTTGCGGGCTCTTGCCGACGAGCTGGGTCCCGCCGCTTCGTGGCGTGAGGCTGATGTGCGCGACGGGGCCGCTCTGCGATCGGCGCTCGACGAGGCCGCGGAGGTCATGGGCGGCATCGACCTCGTGGTCGCCAATGCCGGCGTCGTGGCGTACGGGACGGTGCGGCAGACGGACGAGGCGTCGTTCGAGCGGGTCCTGGACATCAACCTGAACGGTGTGTTCCGCACCCTCAAGTACGCGACGCCGCACCTGGAGCGCAGCCGGGGCCACGTGCTGGTCGTGGCGTCCGCGCTGTCGTTCATGCCGCTGGCCGCGATGGCCTCCTACGGCGCGAGCAAGGCCGGGGCCGAGCTGCTCGCCCTGACCTACCGGCAGGAGGTGGCCCACCTCGGAGTCACGGTCGGCGTGGTGCACCCCTCCTGGATCGACACGGACCTCGTGCGAGGCGCCGAGGCGGACCTCCCCTCGTTCCAGGACCTGCGCGCGCGACTCCCCTATCCGGGCAATGTCACCACGAGCTCCGACCGGGCGGCCGCCGCGATCGTCGACGGACTCGTACGCCGGCGCGCCCGCGTGTACGTCCCGCGTACGGTCGTCGTGGCCAACTGGGCCAAGGCGGCGCTGAATTCACCGCTGGCCTGGCCCTGGACGAGGCGCTTCGCGGCCCGGGCGGTGCCGCCCCTCGAACGGGAGGTCGCGGCGCTGGGGAGGCAGGACCAACTCACGCCTGGCACAGATGCCCCTCCCGCGCAGACCAGGGCGTCCTAGCCGGCCGCGCACCGGGGCAGCACCCGACGACCAGGCCTCTCAGCGGCCTTGGACGATCGAGTCGTACAGGCGCGCGCCGGTCTCGTGGGAGGCCTCGGCGCGTTCCCGCTCGTCTCCCAGGCCGACAGCGAAGTTCACGCCCATCGGCAGGAGGACCTGCGTCACGGCGTCGTCGAACTCGACGAAGTGTTCAGCCAGTTCGAGGGTGATGTAACCGTGCACGTAGCTCCACAGCTGGGCGGCGATGGCTTCGGGTTCCTGCCGCTCGACCCTGCCGGAGTGCACGAGCCGTTCGCATGCCGCGGTGACATGGGCGTGGGCTTCCCGAAAGGCCGGGGAGTGCCCGCTCAGGCGGCGGTCCGTATCCGGCAGAGGCCGGTAGGTCGCCCGAGTGGACAGTCCGAACATCAGGTCGTAGAGGTGAGGGTTCTCGCGGGCCTGCCGACGGCAGGTCAGGGCCATGGCGAAGAGATCCGCGATCGGGTCCTCCGTCACCGGTACCCGGCCGAACGCCGCGCCGAGTTCCTTGAACCCGTGGTCGGCGACAGCGCTCATCAGCTCGGGGATCCCGCCGAAGTGGCTGTAGACCACCATCGTCGACAGCCCGCTCGCGGAGGCCACCGCCCGCGCCTTCACAGCCGACGGACCCTGCTCGGCCAGCAGGCCGACGGCCGCCTGCACAAGTCGTTCCGGTGCGTCTTCGAGCCTCGCCCGCCCTGCCATGTTCCGTACGCCTCCACCGTTGACACACCAGAAATAACTTGGTTATGTAATTCTTCACGGCAATAGTACACATCGCGTGTGACCTGCCGCCTCGGATACACGCGTCCGCTCTCGGACACGTCATCACGCGCTGGTCCAGTCTCCTGCCGCCCGTGCGGTCACAGCGTGTCGGGCCGAACCCGACCTCATCGCTGCGACACGCATCCGCGGCCGTCTCCACGCACTGTCCCACCCCCGCCATGAACTCAGCACGGGAGCAGAACTCATGCCATACAAAGACAAGGGCCGTCTCACGGTCGAAGATCGCGGGGCCGTTCTGATCGTCCGGGTCGACGGCGGCCCGCACCAGGAGTTCGGCCTCGACATCGCCCAGCAGCTGGAGAAGCTGGTGGCCCGAGCCGACCGTGATCCGAACGTCCGTGCCGTCGTCTTCACCGGGGCACATCCCGAGCGGTTCGTCAGCCATGCCGCGGTGCGGTGGCTGCAGGAAGAGGGCGCCGCGAGCCCTACGGTCGGCCGGCGCGCTGCCTCAGCCGTCGTGCGCATGGCGAAGTACGTGGACCGATCCCGCCTCCTCGGGCCCGTGATGCGCAGGACCCCGATGCGCGGGGCTCTGCAGCTGGAACGTCTGCACAGGACCTTCCTGCGGATGAACGCCAGCGGCGTGCTCTACGTCGCCGCCCTCAACGGTTCCGCTCTCGGCCTCGGCGCGGAGTTCGCCTGGGCGTGCGATCTGCGGGTCATGGCCGACGGGGACTTCTTCATCGGCCAGCCGGAGATCCTCCTCGGCATCATCCCGGGCGGAGGCGGCACCCAGCGGCTGACCCGCCTGATCGGCACCCACCGGTCCCTGGCCGCGATCCTCGAAGGCAAGCCGTTCACGCCCGAAGAGGCCCTCGCCAACGGGGCCGTGGACAAGGTCGTCGCGCAGGACAAGGTGGTCGCGCAAGCGGTCGACCTCGCCGAGCACTTCGGGAAGCGGTCGAAGGCGTCGGTCGCGGCCGCCAAGAGGTCGGTGTACTTCGGCGGCTCGATGTCACTGGAGGACGGCCTGCACGTCGAACGCGCCGAGTTCTTCGCCCAAATCATGTCGAAGGAAGGCCAGGAACTGATGCTCGACTACCAGGCCACCACCGCCGCCACCGGCGAACTCCCGCTCTACACACCGGGCACCTACGCCCGGGCCCTCGCCTCAGGCAGCGTGCCGGGCCGTCGCCCGACGAGCGGGCGGTGATCCGACGATGACCACTCAGCAGTCCTTCACCCGGCACGACATCACCTTCCGCTCCGGCGACAGCACGTGTTCCGGCTGGCTCTACCTCCCCACGGGCGTCACGTCTGCGCCCGTCGTCATCCTCGGGCACGGCCTCGGCGCCGTCCGCGAGATGCGCCTGGACGCCTTCGCCGAGCGCTTCGCACAGGCCGGCATCGCCGCGGTGGCCTTCACCTACCGGCACTTCGGCGACAGCGGCGGCCACCCTCGCCAACTCCTGTCGATCAAGCGTCAGCTCGCCGACTGGGACGCCGCCCTCGCCTACGTCAAGGCACGCACGGACGTCGACCGCACCCGCATCGCCGTATGGGGCAGCTCGTTCGGCGGCGGCCATGCCATCACCGTCGCCTCACGCCACCCCGAACTGCGCGCGGCAGTGTCCCAGTGCCCCTTCACCGACGGTCTCGCCTCCGCGCTCGCGCTCGGCCCTGCCGCCTCGCTCAAGGTCCTCCCCGTGGTAGCCCGCGATCTGGCAGCCAGAGGTCGCGGAAAGCCGCCCGTGATGGTTCCGATCGCCGCCGCCCCCGGCACGTCGGCCCTCATGAACGCTCCGGACGCCCTGCCCGGATACCAGGCGCTTCAGCCTCCGGGAACGACGTTCCGTAACGAGGTGGCGGCGCGGGTCATCCCGACCATCCTCACCTACCGGCCCGGGCGCGCGGCCAAGAAGATCGCCATCCCGATCCTCTTCTGCGTCAGCGACACCGACTCCGTCACGCCTCCCGCCCAAACCCTCCGCTACGCGCGCACCGCGCCCAAGGGAGAGATCAAGAGGTACGACGCCGGCCACTTCGACTTCTACACCGGCGAGACCTTCGAGGTGTTGGTGCGCGACCAGATCGAGTTCCTCGCCCGCCAGCTGAACCCGGCAGCCGCCGCGTCGGCTCCGTGACCGGATCGCATCCCACCGAGACAGGTACGCCCTCGCCATGAATTTCGCATCTCTGCCCGACCGCCGCGCGGCCCTCGCCCCCGACGGGGCCGCGGTCTCGGACGGCCGCCAGGCCCTCACCAACGTCCAGTTGCTGCGTCGCGTCCAGGCGGCGGCACGTCACCTCCAGGACCTCGGGGTCGGCCCCGGCGACGTCGTGGCCCTCAAGCTGACCAACCGCGTCGAGTTCGTGCTCCTGCTGTTCGCCGCCTGGCGGCTCGGCGCCACCATCACGCCGGTCAATCCGAGCATGACCGACGTCGAGGTGGCCCGACAGCTCAAGGACTCCGGCGCACGCCTCCTGGTGGGCGAGGACGGTGAGGCCCCCGTGGCGGACGGGACTGCCGTCCTCGCCGTCGGCGAACTGCACGACGACGCAGCGGCGGACCCGGATGAAGCTCCCCTTCCGGACCCGTCGGCGCTGGCCCTGCTCATCTACACCAGCGGCACGACCGGGGTGCCCAAAGGGGTGATGCTCGACCACGCCAACATCGACGCCATGGCGGACATGGGGCGTCGGGCGCTGGAGGTCGGGCCGGCCGACCGGTGCCTGCTGATCCTGCCGCTCTTCCACGTCAACGGCATCGTGGTCAGCACCCTCATCCCGTTGCTGGCGGGCGCGAGCGTCACCATCGCCGACCGATTCAACCCCGAGACCTTCTTCGACGTCGTGGAGCGCGAGCGCCCCACCTTCTTCAGCGCCGTGCCGACGATCTACAGCATGCTCGCGGCGCTTCCGGACCAGGTCCGCCCGGACACTTCGTCCCTGCGCTTCGGAGTCTGCGGCGCGGCACCCGCCTCCGCCGAGCTGCTGACCCGGTTCGAGGCCCGTTACGGGTTTCCGCTCGTCGAGGGGTACGGGCTGTCCGAGGGAACCTGCGCATCCACCATCAATCCTGTTGCGGGCCCCCGACGCGCCAAAACCGTGGGACTGCCCTTCCCCGGCCAGGAGATCCGGATCGTCGACGCCGACGGCAGCGAGGTGCCGCCGGGCGTGGAGGGAGAGGTCGTCGTGCGGGGACCCAACGTCATGCGGGGCTATCTCGGCCGCCCGGAAGAAACAGCCAAAGTCCTCGTCGACGGCTGGCTGCACACCGGCGACGTGGGCCGGCTCGACGCCGACGGATACCTGACCCTGGTCGGACGCTCGAAAGACATGATCATCCGTGGCGGGGAGAACATCTACCCCAAGGAGATCGAGGACGTCCTCGCCGGTGACCCATCGGTGCTCGAGGCCGCCGTGATCGGCGTCCCCGACGAGAAATGGGGAGAAGTCGTCGTCGCCTACGTCCAGCCCCGACCGGGTTCGACCGTCGATCCCTCGGCACTGCAGTCCCTCTGCGCACGCAGCCTCACCGGCTTCAAGCGCCCGACCGCGTTCTTCGTGGTGGAAGCCATCGCGAAGAACGCGGTCGGCAAGATCGACAAGGTCTCGCTGCGCGCTGCCCACACCGAGGTCTCCGCGCGGACCTGACCTCCATGGATGGCGCTGTGGGCTGTCTGTGGTGGCGGCCCTCAGCTCCGTGGCAGGGGCCGAGTGGCAGTTCCGGGCTCCCCCGGAACTGCGCGAGCTTCGCCACACGCCCCGCCTGCCGGGGACATCCGCGGAGTTGCTCGCAACGGCGGCGCAGGCCCTTGGCTGACTGGGCGGCGACGGTGAGGGCCGTCGCCGCCCAGCCTGACCGGTGCGCTCGCTCCCAGGCCGCAGACCCTGAGGAACCTCAGCGACGATGCGGTTCAAGCAGGACGGCACAGACGGCTCGGGCATCTCCACGCTGATGTCGGACGCCGGGCTCACCAACGGAGCCTTCTAGTACTGCAACGGTGCTTGTTCTGAGTGCTGGGCAGTTTTCAGGGGCTGTGTCCGCGTCGTTTGTAGTGACTCAGGCGGGCTTGGTGCTGGCGTCGTCGGCGCCATGTTGACCATTGCAGAATGTGCCCGATCGGTGCTGGTCGGCGGTTGGAGCAGGTCACCGCCTGCATCGACGAACTGGCGGCCGACGGGTCGCTGATCGTGTTCTCGTGCTGGTCGTGTGCGGTTGTCGTGCGGCGGGTCCCAGGTACTGCACCGGACCAACCCAGAACTGGAACAGGCCCTGGGACAGCTCGCCACAGACCTGTGGTTCGCCGGACAAGGGCCCGGCGCCGTCATCGACCGCCTCGCCGACATCGTCACCGGCGCCTACGCACGCATCGGAACCTTCCGCGGCCAGGAAGCTTGGCTCCAGGCCGCCCCCACCACCCGCCGCGCACTGCGCCTGCTCAAGCAGGACAAGAGCATCACGGCAGTGGCCGAGGAACTCCACCGTGCCCGCGACGAGACCTTGGTAGGTGACACACGGCCGCGCCCACGTCCGGTGCAGGTGATGAACCCCCACCAGACCAAGGGACGCGAAGCCGACACCACCATCCTGCTGCTGGGCGACGACGAGTACTACGGCCCCGAAGGCGAACCGTTCCCCAACGGCTCCCGGCTGCTCTACGTCGTCATGACCGGCGCCCGCCACCGGCACACCTCGTCGTGCCGGCCACCTCCCACCCCCTGTGGGCACCCATCGCCGTCCTGGAACAGCCTTCCCCCCGCCAACAAGCCCCGCTTCGCCCGCTGCCGCCCCCGCCACGTGGCCAGCGCGCCGGCCAGGCGCGGAAGCCTGTGCAGCCCAGAGCCCGCACACAGAGGAAGACAGACACGTGCACGACGACCCCAGCGCCATCGCATCGTTGCTGCGAGCGAGGTACAAGCGGCGCCTGCCGTCCAGCCTCAATGACTGACCGGACCCGAGCACGGGGTGGTGGAGCTGCCGCTGCACATCGCGTGGTCCGGACTGCGCATCCTCGATCTGGACCGGCCACGCCAGCGTATGAGCCTGTGCAGAACAGTGCTGGCCGAAGGCATGCGTGACGACCTCTGCCGCTTCCTCAACAAGGACATCCTGCTTGAGCTATGGCCAGTGCTCCGTAAGCTCACCAGCACAGCCATCAAGGACGTCTGGGAAGAAGCGTTCCCCCGAACTGCGACCATGACCAATTCCCCGAACACTCCCCCAGCACTGCCACAGTAGGCGTTCTCACGATGCGCCGGTACCGAGCCTGCGGCGGGGGCCCGGCCGACGTCAGTCACCGGATCGGGCGAGGTTGGGTCAGGTCACCGGGTGGAGGAAGGTCAGCACCGAGGCGTCCTCTTCGATCAGCGGGACGAGGGCGGCGTTGAAAGGGCCGCCGTACGGGGCGTTCAGGTGCGCCTGGAAGGCGTCCTCGTCCCGGTACACCTCGAAGATCCAGAAGGCGCGCGGGGCGGCTGCCTTGGTGTAGACGTCGAAGGCGAGGTTGCCTTCTTCCTCGCGCACCCTCAGGGCGTAGTCGCCGATCAGACGGGCGACCTCGTCCTCCGCTCCCTCGCGGGCGGTGAACTCGGCGAGCAGGGTCTTCTTCACGGTCTCGTTCTCCTTGTCGGCTGGGACGTCACTAGTGGGCGGAGTCGAGGTGCCAGACGACGGCCTGGTCCAGCTTCACCGAGCCGTTCTCGGCGAAGACCTGCACTCCCTGGCTGGCGGGGTCGGGGAAGATCTGGTCGGTGATCGACACCTCGCCGCTGTCGCCGAAGACCTCGACGGAGGACCAGTCGACGAGTATCCGCAGCTTGACCTTGCCGTTCTTGGCCTTCAGCGGCGCCGTCTGGACGCCGGGGAAGGTGCTGCTGAAGTCGACGGCGCCGGAGTGGGTGCGGTCGACGTACAGCTCCTGTGTCGTGGTGTCGTAGCCGATGACGGTCTCCTCGCCGCCGACGCCGGTGCGCACCTTCAGGCCGAAGCGGTCGGCGTCCTTGAGGGAGAAGGTCGCCTCGATGTCGAGGGCCTTGCCCTTGGCCGCGGGGCCGATCAGGGTCTTCGTGGTGCTCTTTACGTTGAGGCCGGACGCCGTCGCGCGGCGCTTCTTCCGGAGGGACTCCAGGCTGCTGACCGGCTTGCTGGTCAGCCGGATCTGGCCGTCGACCGTACGCAGGGCCATCTCCCGGGGGATGCTCTGCGCGCCGCGCCAGGGTGACGTGGGGACGACCCCGCCGTAGTCCCAGTTGTTCATCCAGCCGATCATGTAACGCTTGCCGCCCGGCGCGTCCTCCCAGGACACTGCCGCGTAGTAGTCCTTGCCGTAGTCGGCCCAGTCGGCGCGCTGTACGACGGACTTGGCGGCGGTGTCGGCTTCGGTGAACTGATCGGCGAGGAGGTGACCCCAGCCGGCGGTGTTCATGTCGACGATCTGGATCTGCGCCTGCTTGCCGGCGTAGGAGCGCATGTCGAAGGAGGCCCAGTCCAGGCTCTCGCTGTTGGAGCCGGTGGCGCTCTGGACGACCTTGCCGTCGACGATCAGGTTGACGGCCGTCTCCTGGGAGACGGGCTGGGCCTGGGTGTCGGAGAGCATGATGTGGTCGACGTTGAGGTGGCCCCAGCCGCCGGTGTTGTCGTCGACGATCTGGATCTGCGCCTGCTTGCCGGCGAGGTCCTTGACGTCCCAGGAGGCCCAGTTGAGTGCCTCGGCGTCCTGTCCGGTGGCGCTGCGGACCACCTGGCCGTCGACGAGGAGTTCGATGGCTGTCGGGTTGTCGGAGCCGGCGGGGTGGTTGCCGCCGCCCACAAGGAAGTTGACGTAGTCCCTGTCGATGGTGAACTCGGGCGAGGTGAGGGTGCCGGTGGCGGAGTCGCCGTTCAGGTAGCTGTTGACCAGGCCGCTGCCCAGGAAGCCGGAGACCTCCTGCTGGTTGGGGAGGGTGCCGGTGGCCGGTGCGGGGCCGAAGGCGTCTCCGGTCGTCGTCCAGTCGCCGTAGGTGCCGCCCTCGAAGTCGGCGAGGACCGTGCCCGCGGGCGGCGGTCCCTGCTCCATGACGGTGCCGTCCACGTGCGGGTGCCGACCGCCACCGATCTTGAAGTTCAGGTACTTGCTGTCGACGGTGAAGGAGGGCGAGGTCAGGGTTCCGGTGGTGGCGTCACCCGAGTGGAAGCTGTTGGCGAGGCCTTTGCCGTCGAACCCGTCGACCGTGCCCTGACCGTCCACCGCCCCGGCTGCCGGTGCCTGGCCGAACGCGGTGCCCGTGGTTGTCCACGAACCGAAGTCCGCGCCCTCGAAGTCCTGCATCACCGTGCCGGCCGGCGGGGTGTAGGTGCCCTTGTCGTCGGCGGTGAACTTCTTGCCGTCGAAGTCGCCGACGAAGTACTGGGCGGCCGAACCGCCGGCGATGCCACCGGGGTTGATGTTGACGACCAGGACCCACTTGATCTTCTTCTCGTCCCCGTCGACCGCCAGGGGGAACAGGTCGGGGCACTCCCACACGCCGCCCGTCGCGCCGGACGGCCCGAACTCGCTCTGCAGCGTCCAGTCCTTGAGGTTCTTGGACGAGTAGAACCGCACCTTGTGCTCGGCGGACATCGACACCGTCATCAGCCAGCTCTTCGTCGGCGCGTACCACTGGACCTTGGGGTCACGGAAGTCCTTGGAGCCGATGTCGATGACGGGATTGCCCTGGTACTTGGTCCAGGTGCGGCCGCGGTCGGTGCTGTAGGCGAGCGACTGCGCCTGGATGCCCGTGTCGTTGTCGTAGCTGGTGTAGATCGCCACCATGGCCGGGTTCTTCTTCGTGCCGAACCCGGTGGTGTTGTCCCGGTCGACGACCGCGCTGCCGGAGAACACCATCTCCTTGTCGTCGTGCGAGAGGGCGAGCGGCAGTTCCTTCCAGCGCACGAGGTCCTTGCTGACCGCGTGCCCCCAGGACATGTCTCCCCACGAGTTGCCGTTCGGGTTGTACTGGTAGAAAAGGTGGTACTCGCCCTTGAAGTACACGAGGCCGTTGGGATCGTTCATCCAGTTCTTCTCCGGCGTGAAGTGGAACTGGGGCCGGTAGGTCTCGGAGTACGGCGGGGTGTCGGCGGCTACGGCCTGGGGGGCGAGCGGGGCCGCGGACAGGGCGCAGACGGTCGCCACCGCCGCGATCATCCGTGTGCGGGCACGCCGGGATACACGTCCAGAGCTCATGATGTCTCCTGTGCTGCGGTCGTCCGCGCAGGGAAGCGCCTGCTGCCCGGCGCGCGGATCCGGCCGAAAAAGTGACACCTTGTCGGCACCGTCGTCCACGACACCGGCGAGGGGTGTCATCGTTGACTTGTGTCATCGATGACATCGTGGCCCGATGATGGGGGCAATCCCGCCGATGCGTCAACGGTTAGGCTGTGATGTCCTGTTGAGCGGCCTGCTCGCCCGTCAGGCGCGGTCGGCAGCGGCGAACTGCGCAAGCTGGCTCCGCCACGGCGGGTTGGGGCCGACAACAGAGCAGGTCAGGGCCGCTACGTGGGTGCCAAAGCGGCAGGCTTCCGCGACGTCGTCCAGGCGGAGTTCCGTCAGCCGGCCACCCAGGAGCCCACGAGCGCCGAGGTGGTGCAGCAGTCCGGCGGTGAAGGAGTCGCCTGCCCCGACCGTGTCGGCGACGCTCGTCGGGACGGCGGGCACCTGGACCCGTTCGCCGTCGAGCGAGGCCAGGGCGCCGTCGGCACCACGCGTGATCACGACGAGCCGCGCGCCGGCCGCGTGCCAGCTGTCGCACGCCTGCTCGGGCGGGGTGCCCGGCAGCAGGAGTTCCAGGTCGTCCTCGCTCAGCCGCAGCACGTCAGCGAGGGTGCACCAGTGCGCCAGCCGGGCCCGGTAGACCTCGGGATGCACCAGAAGCGGCCGGACGTTGGGGTCGATGCTGATGGTCGCGTGAGGGCCGGCCGCCGACAGGAAGTCCTCGACCACCGTCGCGCCGGGCTGCCGGACCAGGGCCAGGGATCCGGTGTGCACGCAGGCGGTGCCGGACAGGTCCACCCGCGCCAGCTCCTCTGCCGTCCACTGCCAGTCGGCCGTGTTCTGGGCGTGGAAGGAGAACGCGGCCTGCCCCCGGGCGTCCAGCTCCGCCACGGCCAGGGTGCTGGGCTCCGCGGCCTGGACGGCGTCCGACAGGTCCACCCCCGACGCCTCGAGATGGGAACGGAACAGGCGGCCGAACACGTCGCCCGACAGGCGCGCGAGGAAGCGGGCCGGGGTACCGAGACGGGCCAGGGACACAGCCGTATTCGCAGGTCCGCCGCCCGGCAGTACACGTAGGGCGAGTTCGTTCGAGGTGCTCGCGGGTTCGGCGAACGCGTCCGCGACGCATTCCCCCAGGACGGTGATCTGACGCGGGCTCATGGGCTGCTCTTCTCTGACGGAGGTACGGGGCACGCCGGTCACGCGGGAGGGCGGCTGCCGGACGGCCGGGGTGGGCGGCCGCGGATGTTTGCCGATTCGTGACGAGCGCGGGGCATTGACGTTTCCGGGAGACGGAGTCCATCATCCTCGCCAGGCAGTGTCAACGATGACATAAGTCAACGATGACACCCCGGGCGGCGTGCTCTGATCCCAACTCCGTGCCGCTCGCTATCCCACAGGAGTCGATCATGTCTCGCACCACTCGTCTGACCTCCTCCCTCCTCAGAATCGCCGCGGTTTCGGGCGTCGCGGCCCTCACCCTGACGGCCTGCGGGTCCGGCTCCGGATCGAGCTCGTCGAGTTCCGGCTCCGGCGAGGTCAAGGTCGGTCTGATCACCAAGACCGACACCAACCCGTTCTTCGTGAAGATGAAGGAGGGCGCGGAGAAGGCCGCCAAGGAGAACGGTGCCCAACTGTCCACCGCGGCGGGCAAGTTCGACGGGGACAACGCCGGTCAGGTCACGGCCATCGAGAACATGGTCGCCGCCGGCGTCAAGGGCATCCTGATCACCCCGAGCGACTCCAAGGCGATCGTGCCCGCGATCGAGAAGGCCCGCGCCAAGGGTGTTCTGGTCATCGCCCTGGACACCCCGACCGAGCCGGAGAGCGCGGTCGACGCCCTCTTCGCCACCGACAACCTCAAGGCCGGCGAGCTGATCGGCGAGTACGCCAAGGCCGCGATGAAGGGCAGGACGGCGAAGATAGCCGCGCTCGACCTCGCGCCGGGCGTCTCCGTCGGCGTTCAGCGCCACGACGGTTTCCTGAAGGGCTTCGGCGCCACCGACAAGGACGTCGTGTGCGCCCAGGACACGGGCGGTGACCAGGCCAAGGGCCAGACGGCGATGGAGAACTGTCTC
This sequence comes from Streptomyces sp. NPDC041784, assembly GCF_055591025.1. Classification (NCBI taxonomy): domain Bacteria; kingdom Bacillati; phylum Actinomycetota; class Actinomycetes; order Kitasatosporales; family Streptomycetaceae; genus Streptomyces; species Streptomyces sp. NPDC041784. The sequence continues at coordinate 40,880 of NZ_JBVJAB010000018.1, read as the reverse complement.
CAGAAGGAGCCCGACATCAACGTCGTCTACACCATCAACGAACCGGCCGCGCTGGGCGCGTACACCGCGCTGAAGGCCAAGGGCCGGGAGAAGGACGTACTGATCGTCTCCGTGGACGGCGGCTGCACGGGCACCCAGGCCGTCAAGGACGGCAAGATCGCCGCCACTTCTCAGCAGTACCCGCTGAAGATGGCCGCCGAGGGCGTCAAGGCCGTCGTTTCGTACGCCAAGGACGGCAAGAAGGCCTCCGGTTACACCGACACCGGCGTCACGCTGATCAGCGACAAGGCACAGGACGGCGTCACGTCGAAGGACACCGCCTACGGCCTGGAGAACTGCTGGGGCTGAGCCACCCGCCTGGTCCGTACGCCTTCCTCGGCGGGGCGGCCGTCTCTTCCTCCCTGACCGCGGGACGGCCGCCCGCTTGTCCTCTTGTCCTCCGACCAGGAAGGACGACGACCACTGTCTTCCGACAAGGACTTCGCATGACAGCCACGACCACCCCGTACTCGGATCTCAAAGCACCGACCACGGCCCGCAGACTGCTCACGGCGCCGACCACCGGACCCCTCGTCGCCCTCCTCCTGGCCTGCGCCTTCTTCTCCCTCTCGACCGACCAGTTCCTGACCGGCGGGAACTTCTCGCTGATCGTGCAGCAGGTCATGGTCGTGGGCACCCTTGCCATCGGACAGACCCTGATCATCCTCACCGCGGGCATCGACCTGTCGTGCGGTGCCGTGATGGCGTTCGGCAGCATCGTGATCGCCAAGATGGCCGCCGAGGGCTCCCTGCCTCCACTCGTCGCCATCGCCCTGGGGCTGGCGGTCTGCGGCGGGTTCGGGCTGCTCAACGGGTTGCTGGTGCAGAAGATCCCGCTGCCGCCGTTCATCGTCACCCTCGGCATGCTCAACGTGGCGTTCGCGCTGACCCACATCTACTCCGAGGAGCAGACGGTCACCAACCTGCCCGGCCCGCTGACCGCCCTCGGCGAGACCTTCCCGCTGGGCCACACGGACATCACCTACGGCTCCCTGGTCACCATCGCCCTGTTCCTCCTCCTCGCCTACGCGCTGAGCAGCACCGGCTGGGGCCGGCACGTCTACGCCCTGGGCAACAGCGCCGAGGCCGCCCGGCTGAACGGCATCCGCACCTCCCGCCTCACCATCGGCATCTACACCGTGGCCGGCCTGCTGTACGGCATCGCCGCCCTGCTGCTCATCTCCCGCACCGGGGTCGGCGACCCGCAGGCCGGGCAGACCGACAACCTCGACAGCATCACCGCCGTGGTGCTCGGCGGCACCAGCCTCTTCGGTGGCCGCGGCTCGGTCCTGGGCACCTTCATCGGCGTTCTCATCGTCGGCGTGTTCCGCAACGGCCTTCAGCTGATGGGCGTCGCCTCCATCTACCAGACCCTGATCACCGGAGTCCTGGTGATCCTCGCGGTGACCGTCGACCAGCTCTCCCGGAAGAAGGCCCGATGACCGCCACCTCCTCCCCCACGCCCGTGCTGCAGGCCCGCGGTCTGGTCAAGCGGTACGGCCACGTCACCGCCATCGACGGCGCCGACTTCGACCTGCTGCCCGGGGAGGTCCTCGCCGTCATCGGCGACAACGGCGCCGGCAAGACCAGCCTGATCAAGGCCCTCACCGGCGCGGTGACCCCCGACGCGGGCGAGATCCGCCTCAACGGCGAACCCATCACCTTCTCGGGCCCGCAGAGCGCCCGCGCCCACGGCATCGAGACGGTCTATCAGGACCTCGCCGTGGCCGCCTCCATGGACATCGCCTCGAACGTGTTCCTCGGGCGCGAGCTGCGCCGCCCCGGCGTCCTCGGCAGCGTCTTCCGCATGCTGGACAAGAAGCGCATGCGTCAGGAGGCCGCCGAGCACATGGCCGACCTGAAGATCGGTCTGCGTTCGCTGACGCAGTCGGTGGAGACGCTGTCCGGAGGACAGCGGCAGGCGGTCGCGGTCGCCCGTTCCGTCGCCTGGGCCCGCAGCGTCGTCGTCATGGACGAACCCACCGCCGCCCTCGGCGTCAAGGAGTCGGGCCAGGTCCTGGACCTCATCCGCCGCGTCCGCGACAAGGGCATGCCGGTCGTCCTGATCAGCCACAACATGCCGCATGTCTTCGAGATCGCCGACCGGATCCACGTCCACCGCCTCGGTCGGCGCGCTGCCGTGATCAAGCCCTCCGACTACTCCATGGCCGAGGTCGTCGCCATCATGACCGGCGCTCTCAGCGTCGACGCGGCCGGAGATACTGTCGTAGCGGATTCGGAGGCCGCGAAGGCCGCCGGAGTCCAGGCCACCTGACAGCACAACCCCGCTCTCACAGATTCCGGCCGAGGCCGCGGCCGGAACCGAGAGCCCTCAGGAGACGGTTTCCTCCATGGCAGCGAACCGCCGCCCCACCCTGGCCGACGTCGCCCGCGAAGTCGGAGTCAGCGCCAAGACGGTCTCCCGCGTCCTCAACGAGGACGGACCCGCCTCCGCACAGACCAGGGCACAGGTACTGGCCGCAGTGGCCAAGCTCGGCTTCCAGCCGAACCTCATGGCCCGCAACATCCGCGTCGGCGGCCCGGACACCACCATCGGCCTGGTCATCCCCGACCTCGCCAACCCCTTCTTCGGAGCCGTGGCCCGCGCCATCGAGGACACCGTCCGCGAACGCGGACTGACCCTGCTCATGGGCTCCTCCGCGGACGACCCCGAGCGCGAACGTGCCCTGACGGACAAGTTCCTCGCCCGCCGCGTCAGCATCCTGATCTTGGTTCCGTCCGTCGGCGCCGACCACTCCCACCTCAAGTCCCACCGTACGGCGGGACTGCCCGTGGTCTTCCTCGACCGGCCCGGAGTCGGCCTTGCCACGGACAGCATCGTCAGCTCCAACCGGGCCGGAGCCCACGACGGCGTCGCCCACCTCGTCGCCCACGGACACCGGCGCATCGGCTTCGTCGGCGACCTGCCCGTAAAGCTGCACACCCGCCGCGAACGTCTGGCCGGCTACCGCTCGGCACTCCAGGAAGCCGACATCCCCTACGACCGCTCGCTCGTCGCCAACGCCCACGACCAGCAGGGCGCCGAGGTCGCGACCTCCCAGCTCCTCGGCCTCGCCGATCCCCCCACGGCCCTGTTCGCCGGCAACAACATCATGGCGCTGGGCATCGTCGCGGAACTGGCCCGCAGCAAGCGCAAGGGCGTCGCCGTCGTCGCCTTCGACGACGTGGCGCTCGCCGAGGCACTGGAGCCGGCCCTGACGGTCGTCGCCCAGGACGCGGAAGAACTCGGCAGGGCAGCCGCGGCAACCGCCCTGACCCGCTTGGACGGGGACCGCACTCGCGCCCGCACCATCACCGTTCCCACCCGTCTGATCGTCCGGGGCTCGGGCGAGCTCCCTGTCCCTGAAATGCAGGAAACCTGACCTGGAGTTGGCTGCCTGACATGGCGCTCCTCGGTGTGTCGGCGACCCCGCAGGTGGTTGGCCCCCGAGCGCCTCGGAAGAGCACCGCCGCACGACCGGCTGCGACACGGCCGTCACCGGTGCGCTCCCCGCGAGCGGAGGGGATCCTCCCGTCGCTGCTCGCGGGCCAGGTGCGCGCTGTCCGCGCGAGCACGACGGCGGCGGCACGGTCGTCCTCGTTGCGGAACCTGCACGTGAGAAGGATCCTGGGCCGTTGTCTGTACGGGCCGTTCCGAGGGCGAGCGCGGTGACCGTCGCGACGACCGGACGGGGGCGGCCGTCCGGGCGGGTGACCAGGTGGAGCAGGGCGCAGTGGGTGATCGAGGCGTACATCGCCCACGGCGGTCTCGGGCGGCGGCTGTCCGAGGCCTCCCGCATCCAGGGCGGCCTCGGCTGGAGCCTCGCCGTCCCGGCCTACTGACGTTGTTGCCGTGATGTCGTCGAGGTGAGGCCGGTTTCGGCGAGACATCCGTCGATGAGGTTGCTGCGGTACTGGATCTGGCGGAGGCCGTGCCGAAGCGCGCTCATGAGGTGGTCGGGGTCGGTGAATGCGGTGTTGGCCCGGCTGCTGCGTCGCAGAGTGACCAGATGCCCTCGACGGGGTTGAGGTCGGGTGCGTACGACGGCAGGAATTGGCAGGTGATCCAATCGTGGGTGTTGATGAAGTCCCGCAGCCGGCGGTCTTTGTGCACGTTCAAGTTGTCCCACACGAGCACGATCGGTGCGCCGAGTTGCTGGTGGGCGGCGATGAGCAGGTCGCGGTATTCGGTCCAGGCGAAGCTGCGTCTGCCGCCCCGCTTGTGATCGGCGCGCCGTTTGGGTCGGTAGACCAGGCGTGAGCGTTCGCCCTGCTTGTAGCAGGCCAGGGCGGCGATGGAGAAGCGGCGCTGGGAGCGTCCCCGCACCTGGATGACGGGGGTGTGTCCGCGCCTGGCCAGGTGCGGGAGGTGGGCGGCGTCATCGAGAAGCCGGCTTCGTCTTCGAAGCAGAGCCAGGCCCCGAGTGCCGCCACGGTGTTTCCACCTGGGGCAATGTCTCCTTCACCCACCCGGTGACAGCTGCCTCGTTGCGCTCGGTCGCGCGGCGGGCGGGGACCTGGTGACTGAAGCCATGCCGGTGCAGCATCTGCGCGATGGCCGACAGCGTCATGCTCTTGTGGAACCGGCGCCCGATCAGCGTCTTGATCCGCGCCAGTGTCCAGGTCTGGTCCGGCCGGCCGTGCGCTACCGGGCCTTTGGCCAGCTCCTGCTCGAGCACGGCGAACAGCGCCTCACTCGGCTTGGGCAGTGAGACTGGTCCGGCGGACCGCAGCCCCTCGGTGCCGGCGTCGGACCAGGCCCGGCGCCATCGCTGCACCGAGCGCACACTCACCCGTAAGTCCTGGCGACCTCGACGTTGGAAGCACCAGATGCGAAGCGCTCCGCGGCCTCCATTCGGATCCGCTCGCGAAACGCCTGCCGTTCAGGCGTCAGCCCACCACCCTGCGGGTATCTCACACAACCGGCATACCGCGACGATCACGCATCGTCAGCCCCCACGACATCACGCTTCAAAGTCAGTAACAGCGCATTGGCGTCGAGAACTGCGAGCACGGCCGGACAGATGTCTCACCTCGGGGTGTGCCCGCGGACCGTTTCGCGGAAGGCGATCGGGGTCTGGCCGGTGCGCTGGTGGAAGTACTTGCTGAAGTGGGTGGCGCTGGAGAAGCCGAGGCGGTCGGCGATTCGGGCGGCACTCTGATCGCTGTGGGCCAGGAGGCGCTTGGCTTCGAGGACGACGCGGCGGTCGATGAACTCCTTGGCGCCCAGGCCGGCTGAGGCGAGGGTGGCGCGCGCGAGGGTGCGGGCCGAGTAGCCGAGCGCGTCGGCGTAGTCCTCGACCCGGCGGGTGCGGGCGAAGTCCTTTTCCACCGCGTCACGGAAGCTCAGGTAGGTGGCGTCGGGTTCGGGGGCGGGGCTGCCGGCCGGGGCGGTGAGGTGGGCCAGTCGCAAGACGAGGACGGCCAGCAGGTGGCGCAGGGCCGCGGTGTGGATCTCCAGGGGCAGGCGTCCCAGGGCGTGGAACTCGGCGGCGAGATGGTCGGCGGCCAGTCGCAGGGCCTGGGCGTCCTCGGGCAGGGGCCTTCGCAGGATCGGCGCGTGCGGGTCCTCTACGTGGGCGCCGGTGGTGGTGGCCGGGTCGAGGAAGTCCTGGCGGAACAGGATCAGGGTGCCCTCGGCGTGGGTGAGGTCGCCCCACTGCTGGACCTGGCCGGGGCGAACCCACAGCCATGAGCTGGGTTCGAGGGCGTAGGCGGTGAAGTCGACCGTGTGCCAGAGGGTTCCGCCGGTGAGGGTGATCAGGTGGTGGAAGTCCGGGCGCTGGGGGGCCGTGAGCCGTTCGGCGGGTACGCGGCGGCGCAGGTCGGCGAGGGACAGCGCTTCGACGCCTGCGGGGGTGCCGACGGGCGCCGCGAAGGAGACCTCGCGGATCCCTCGGTCGGCATCATGTCGGTTTTTGACCATCACCAGTCGCCAGCGTATCCGATTCAACCTGTTCAACGACTCTAGCTTTGAACTGTCAGCCCATCCGGTGTCGATCGGAGTCGGAAAACACTAAGAGAGCGGTAAGAGAGGAGGCATGTGATGCCTTCGGCGGAGCGGGCCTCCCTGACGTACGCCTTCGAGGCGTCCTGCGCCTGGTGCTACGGCTTCGGCCCCACCTTGCGGGTCTTCGTCGACGACAACGCTCACCGCATCCGGCTCAGCGTCGTGTCGGCCGGCCTCTACACCGGTGCCCGGGCGCTGCCGATGGCGGCCTGTCCGCACCTGTCGGCCGAACGCGGCAACATCACGCGACTGACCGGAGTCGCCTTCGGCACGGGCTACGACCATGCCCTGTCGCGGGGAACGACCGTGCTCGACTCCACCGCCGCGGCGGCGGGGCCGGCCGCGCTGCGCGACCAGCCCGGCGTCAGCGAACTGGACGCGGCCGAGGCCATGGAGCGGGCGTGGTTCATCGACGGCCGCAGCCTGTCCGCCGCCGAGGTCTACCGGCGCATAGCCGGCGAGCTCGGCCTGGACGCGGACGCCGTGACCGCGGCGTACAGCTCACCGGCCAGCCGGGCGAAGGCCCGCGCCGACTTTCGCGCGCTGCGCCGCCTCAGCGCCGACTCCTACCCGACGCTGCTGCTGGTCACCGCGCACGGTGCCGACCAGATGGGCGGCGCGGCCTCCACCGCCGCCTCCCTGACCTCCGCCCTCGACCAGCGGCTGACCACGACCATCCCCCAAGTCCCCACCCATGACCTGCCCTCGCGAGGAGAACTGTCATGAGCAACGCCAAGAACACCGTCCTGACCGCCGCCGGCGAACTGTTCGGCCAGAAGGACCCGAGCGCGGTGGACCGCTGGGTCGCCGCCGACTACACCCAGCACAGCACTCTGGCCGCCGACGGCCCCGAGGCCCTTCGCCAGTTGGTCGCCGGCCTGCCGGAAGGCTTCCGCTACGAGGGCGCCCGGGTGATCGCCGACGGCGACCTGGTCGCCCTGCACGGCACGTACCACGGCTTCGGGCCCGACCCGCTGGTCGCCTTCGACATCTTCCGCTTCGACGCCGACGGCAACTCGCCGAGCACTGGGACGCCCTGAACCCGCTGGTCACCGACACCGCCTCCGGGCGCTCGCAGACCGACGGCACCGCCGAGGTCACCACGCCCGAGGAGAGGGAGGCCAACCGGGCCCTGGTCGCCGAGTTCGCGCAGAAGGTCCTGGTCGGCGCCGACTACTCGGTGCTCACCGACTACATCTCCACCGAGACGTACCACCAGCACAACCCGGAGGCCGCCGACGGCCTCGACGGCTTCGGCGCCGCCGCCGCGAAGTGGGCCGAGCAGGGCAAGAACCTCGTCTACAAGACCGTCCACAAGGTCATCGCCGAGGGCGAGTTCGTCCTGCTCCAGTCCGAGGGCGAGTTCGGCGTCCCCGTCGCGTACTACGACCTCTTCCGCGTCCAGGGCGGCAAGATCGTCGAGCACTGGGACGTCATCTCCCCGATCCCGGCCGAGCTGCCCCACGGCAACGGCCTGTTCTGAAGCCGCACACCGCCAGCAGGGAGAGAATCGCGATGAGTGAGCTCACCTACGCCGGGAAGATCTTCGTCTTCCGCGTCGACAACGGGGTCGTCTTCCGCAACACCTACGCGGCCGACGGCACCACCCTCCACTACGAGACCTTGGAAGGCCCGGCCAAGGGCGCCGAGGAGACCGTCACCCTCCACACCGCCGAGGTGGCCCCCGGCCTGTTCATGCTCGGCTGGGCCGAGACGTCCGGCATGACGGTCACCCACCTCATGAACCTCAACGCCAAGACGGTCCACGCCTTCTGGACCTACGAGACGGGCGACGGCCGCGTCGCCGAACTGCACACCGGAACCCTCGAACCCGCCTGACGGGCCCTCATCCGCCGCCGTGCCCCCACCAGCCTGCGGGTGAGGGCATGCGGCGTGCCGTTCGGCAGATCTCTCTCACCTTCAACCCGTCACGTACCCACTGTCCGGAGGGCCACCGTTGTACCCGACCCCGCTGCCGCTCACCGCCTACCGCGCCGCCATCGCCCTGGACGAGCCGTTCCGGCCCGACGCCGGCCACGACCCGGACGACCGGTCCGCCGACCTGGTACGCGAGGCGCTCGGCCTGCTGGGCGACGACCCGGCGGCAGCGACGGTCGGGCTGCGCCCAGGCGCAGCGGACCGGGTCGACGATGCCGCCGCCCGGCGGCTCCTGCGGGCGGTGCTGACGGTCCGGAAGCCGGGCCCGCTGCCCACCGGGACCGTCCGCGTGCTGGACGAAATCCTGGCCGGCGAACGCCGGGCACGCGACACCACCGACGCCGCCTCGCTGCCCACCATCCGCGACACGCTTCCCCACGCCACGTACCGGGCCGCCGACCGTACGGTGCTGTGGCTGGGCGACCTCACCACCCTCGGCGCGGACGCCGTCGTGAACGCCGCCAACAGTGCCCTGCTCGGCTGCTTCGCCCCGATGCACCCGTGCATCGACAACGCCCTCCACGCCGCGGCCGGCCCCCGCCTGCGCACCGACTGCCACACGATCATGTCCCTGCAGGGGAACCCGGAGCCTGCTGGCACCGCCAAGATCACCCGCGGCTACCACCTGCCCGCCTGCTACGTCCTGCACACCGTCGGCCCGATCGTCGACGGTCCCGTGCTCCCGCAGCACCAGCAGGCGCTGGCGGCCTCGTACCGTGCCTGCCTCGACCTCGCCGCCGAAGTGGACGGCATCCGCACCGTCGCGTTCTGCGGCATCAGCACCGGCGTCTTCGGATACCCCAAGACGCCCGCCGCCCGCATCGCCCTGGACACCGTGGCCGAATGGCTCGACCTGCACCCCGGACGGCTCGACCGCGTGATCTTCGATGTGTACGCGGACGACGATCTCGCCGCCTACGTCCAGGCACTGACCGAAGGGACCCAGCCCCGATGAACGAGTCCGCCTTCGGCCTGGAAGCCGCCGCCGGGACGATACGGACCTGGCTCGGCGAGGCCGACCGTGTCCTGATCACCGCCGGGGCCGGACTCAGCGCCGCCGCCGGATACGACTACGGCGACGAAGACCGCTTCCGGGAACTCTTCCCCGCCCTGCACCGCCTCGGCCTGCGCTCCCGCTACCTCGCCGGCGTCCCCCTGCCGCCCGAGTTGTGGTGGGGCTACTGGGCCGTCCACATCGACGACATCCGCTTCTCCCCGGAACCCAACCTCCTCTACCAGCGGCTGAGGTCCCTCGTCGGCGACAAGGACCACTGGGTGATGACGTCCAACGTGGACGCCCTCTTCGCCCGCAACGGCTTCGACCCCGACCGGGTCTTCACCCCGCAGGGCGACTACGGCCGCTACCAGTGCACGGCTCCCTGCACCCCGACCACCTTCGACAGCCGCCCCCTCATCGCACAGCTCCTCGCTGCGTACGACCCGGCCACCGGCGCTGTCACCGGTCCCCTGCCCAGCTGCCCGAACTGCGGCGGCGAGGTCGAGATCAACGTCCGTATCGGCCCCGAGTTCGTCGACGCCCCCTGTCTCCCCGCGGGCCGCCGCCTCCAGGACTGGCTGGGAACTGCGGTCGACGCCCGCCTGCTCATCCTCGAGTTCGGCGCGGGATTCAACACCCCGGGCGTCATCCGGTGGCCGGGCGAACTCCTCACCCGTCAGATCCCCCACGCACGTCTCGTACGCATCAACCCCACCCACCCCGAAACCCCCGCCGACCTCACCGGCCGGACCCTGTCCGTCCCCGCCGGGGCCGACCAACTGCTCGACGCACTCACCGTGCCGCATCCGGCACCCGACCCTACGGTGGCATCATGAGCGACCCGGAGAAGAACAAGGCCACGGCTCAGGCGTTCTACGACCTGATGTTCAACCAGTGCCGCCCCGCCGAGGCCATCAACCAGTACGCGGGCGACACCTACATCCAGCACAATCCACACGTCGGCGACGGCAAGCAGGCGTTCATCGACTACTTCGAGCGCATGGCCGCCGAGTACCCCGGCAAGCGGGTGGAGGTCAAGCGTGCCTTCGCCGAAGGCGACCACGTGATCCTGCACTGCCACCAGACCTGGCCCGACGAGGAGTACGCCGGCATCGACATCTTCCGTTTCGACGCAGGCGGCAAGATCGTCGAACACTGGGACGTCCTCCAGGTGATCCCGCCCACCTCCAAGAACGACAACACCATGTTCTGACCCTCGCCCCGCGCGCGCCGCACTGCAACGCTCACGCGTACCACCAACGGCCCCCCACAGGCAGGCAGAACGCCAGCCGACCGCATCAATCATCGCGATGAACAGCGCAGGCCTTCAGTTCGTCATCCGCACCACCACCCTCGCCCGGGCGGCAGGTGCTGCGGTCGCCGGCCTGCTCGATCCGGGGCGGCGCGGGCATCCCTGGACGGGCTGGTCGTTCTCCGTCGGGTGGGGCAGCCAAAAACTGGTCGTCATGCTGGTGGAACCGGAGCTGGGGTGGAAGTCGGCGTCGACGTCGCCCGCGACGCCTCCGGCCGCTGGCGCCACCCCGCACGACAGGGCTTCAGAACGGGGGATCGTCGTGCCAGGGGCCGTCCGACAGCTCGGGCGGCCGGGGGGGTGCGCCGCTGGAGGACGGCCAGGGCGTCCTCGACGCGGCCGAGGTCGATGAGGTAGCCGGCCAGCCGGCCAGGCTGCGACCATGTGGTAAATCCTTGGATCCTGCACCTGACCGACTACCAGATCACGTCCGTGGCCTACGTGTTCTGCCTGCACAAACGGACCGGCTCCGCACTCGAAGTCAACCGCTTCGCCCGCGACACCGGCGTCACCTGCCAGTCCTCCCCCGCTGTACGCACGGCGATCCCCGCGTCCCCACCGCTCCTGCACTGCCCGCCACCGGCCGATCACCTCCCCTGACACGAACGGCATCCGACACACCGCCTGGAGGGCTCGACGCGTTCACCCGCCACGTCGCGTCTAGGCACTGCCCGGCGGATCATGTGGCCGTGATGGCACCAAGTTAGTTCTCGCGAGCCGGACTGCGCCCGGTTACGAGGCGTTTCTGCCCCTCGGGCATGGGCAGGACCGCCAGTGCGGTGTCTGCAATGTTCCGCAGCGTCTCCGGGTCCAGGCCGGCCTTTCCTACCGCCTCGATACCGCGGACCACCGTCAGCAGGAGTGCCGCCAACCGCTCCGGATCCGCAGCGCTATCGATGTCGCCGTGGCGCTGAGCGGCGCTGATCTCCGTCCGCAGCAGGGTCAGCAGTGCCGTCATGGTCTCGGCCGACCGTCCGGCGACCGTCGGATCGTGCTGGGCCAGTTCCGCCGCGCCCTTGGCCAACAGGCACCCGCGGCGCTCGGTGTCTGAGGCGGTGTTCTCCGCCATCAGGTGCACGTATCCCGACAGCCGGGCCAAGGCCTCTGCGTCCGGGCCACCTGCCAGCCGCCCTTCGGCCACCTCAACGACTGCGGTGCACCAGTCGCCAAACACACGGTGGAACAGCTTGCCCTTGTCGCCGAATGCGCCGTACAGGCTGCCCTTGCCCAGGCCGGTCGCCTGGGCGATGTCGTCCATCCGGGTTCCTGCATAGCCGCTCGCCCAGAACTGTTCCCGGGCCCGCTCCAGGACTTGGCGTTCGTCGAATGCGCGTGGTCTCGGCATGGTCTCAGCCTATCCATTCTTGACTCGATCGTCCATTACTGCCTACGTTATGGACGATCCATTCCACAACTGAAGGGGTTCGACATGCCAGGCGTGCTGCAGGAGAAGGTGGCCGTGATCACCGGAGGGACCAGCGGGATCGGGCTGGCCATCGCCCACCGCTTCGTCCGGGAGGGCGCACGGGTCTTCGTGACCGGCCGGGACATCGACCGCCTCGAAGCGGCAGTCAAGGAGATGGGCCCTGCGGCCACCGGCGTACGATCCGACGTCTCGGTCCTGGCCGACCTGGACGCGCTCTACGCGCGAGTCCGCGAGGAGGCCGGACGCATCGACGTGCTGGTGGCCAACGCGGGAATCGTCGCGGACGCCGCGCTCGGCGCCCACACCGAGGCGAACGTCGACCTGACGCTCGCCGTCAACGTCAAGGGCCCACTATTCACCGTTCAGAAGGCGCTTCCGCTGCTGGCGGAGAACGCCTCCATCCTGGTCGTCGGCTCGAGCAACAGCGTGCGGCCCAATGAGCAACTCGAGGTCTACAGCGCCTCGAAGGCGGCGGCGAGCAACCTCGTGCACAACTGGGCCAGGCAGTCGCGGGAGCGCCGATTCCGGGTCAACGTGCTCAGCCCGGGACCCACGCGGACCCCTGGCCTGCTGGGCGCCGCGGGGCCGGACGTCGACCAGTTCGCCGAGGCCGTCGTGCCACTGGGGCGGCTGGCTGACGCCGAGGAAATCGCCGAGGCCGCCCTCTTCCTGGCTTCGGACGCCTCGTCGTTCGTCACCGGCGCCGAACTCTTCGCCGACGGCGGCTACACCCGGGCCTGAACGACGGCCGGTGGTGCGCATCCGGTTCCCTCGAAGCGATGGGGCGCACTCCCGGCCGCGCGTCTGCGTCGTACGAGGCCCAGTGCGCCCGAAGCAACGAGATCGTGGCCGCGGCCTCTTTGGATGACGTCGACCGCCACCCCGACTGCCGCTCCGGCAACACCAACCTCCGCTGGGTGCTCATCCATCTCGTCGAGCAGACCGGGCACGCGGGGCACGCGGGGCACGCGGACATCGTGAGGGAACTGCTTGATGGGGCGAAGGGGTACTGCTGAAGCGTGTAGCAGAACGCCTTGATCTGGGCATTTCCCTTGTATGCGTGGGGTGTTGAGGGCTGATGCGTTGTGGGTGGAGACGTTCACTGGGCTGCGGATCAAGCAGTTCGAGCGGCTGCTGAAGGTGGTGCGGGAGCGGGGTGGTGACGGGCCGCGGATCGGGCGGCCGTGGTGTCCGCCGCTCGCCGACCGGGTGCTCGTGGTGGCTGTCTACTACCGGACGAACCTGACCATGCGGCAGCTCGCGCCGCTGTTCGGGGTCTCGCCTGCACCGGTGTGCCGGGTCATCCAGCGGCTTGGGCCCCTTCTCGCGCTCGAGCCGGCCGCCCGCCCAGTCGATGCTGCGGACCAACTGTGGATCGTGGACGGCACCTTGATTCCAGTCCGCGACCGCAAGGTCGGCGCCTCCAGCCGCAACCACCGCTTCTCCGCGAACGTGCAGGTCATCATCGACGCCGACACCCGCCTGGTCGTGGCCACCGCCCGGCCCCGGGCAACAGGGCCGACGCCCATGTCTGGCACGCCTCCGGCCTGCCGCGGCAGTGCCAGGGCGTCACCGTGCTCGGTGACGGCGCCTACATCAACACCGGCCCGGTCGTCCCGCACTGCAAACGACCCGGCCGGGCTCTCCTGGCCGGCGAGGAAGCCGACAACACCGAGCATCGCCGGTCCGCCCTCGCGTCGAGCATGCGATCGGCCGGCTGAAGAACTACAAGATCCTCCGCGACTGCTCGCTTGGTAAGGACACCCTGGCGAGGTCTCTGCTCGGACAAGTGCAGGAGCGATTTCGGAGGTGCAGGTGCCCGAACTCTGGGCTGGTATGGACGCGGGCAAGGCCGAGCATCACTGTGTGGTGATCGACGCCGACCGGTGGCCAACGACGAGACTGCACTGCTCAAACTGATCGCCGATGTCCTCGCGCTCAGCGAAGGCAAGCCTGTGACCTGGGCGATCGACCTCAACGCTGGCGGGGCGGCCCTGATGATTGCGCTGCTGACCGGCCATGAGCAGCATGTTCTCCACATCCTCTGCCGCACCGTCGACCACTTGCCCGGCTCCTACCGGGGCGACGGGAAGACGGACGCGAAGTACGCCTTCGTCATCGCCGACCAAGCGCGCATGCGCCACGACCTTCAGCTGATGCGCCGAGGCGACGATCGCCGTCGACCTGCGGATTCTTACCTCGCGCCGCTTGGATCTGGCCGCGGACCACACCCGGGCGATCAACAGGATGCGGTCCCAGATGCTGGAGTACTTTCCCGCCCTGCAGCGAGCCTTCGTCTACAAGACCTCCAAAGCGTCACTGGTGCTGCTGACGGGCCACCAAACCCCGGCCAGCCTGCGCCGGATCGGAATGAACCGGCTCACGAGCTGGCTGAGGAACCGCATGGTCCGCAATTCCGATGGTGGTGAGCAGCTGAGGTAGGTGTGCTGTTCGTCTTCGCCGGGGGCGGTGTTCTGGTCCAGGAGGGTCAGCGGCGCAACCCTGAGACCGAGACGGCAGGCAGGCCGGGCCGGAAGCGTGCGGGGCGCGGCAGGCGGCGGTGTGGGGGCCGCGCCGACGGGCGGCCGCCGGGGCACGGGCAGGCCGGGCGGCCCCGCACCGCCGGCTTGCGGCACGGAGCCGGGAGGAGATGCGGGATGGTGGGCGGGGCGGACGGCCCCGCCTGCGGACGGCGCCGAGGGTGAGGCCGGTGAGTTGCGGGGGACACGAGCGGCGGCACCCGGTCACCGACGGCTCGGCCACACCCCAAGGAGGCCGGGCACGGGAGTATCTCCGCCGGCACCACGCATACTCGCCCAGGTCGGACCAAGCCCCGCAACTCCATGCCGGTCGTGGCGCCAGAAGACCGGGACCTGAACGCGGTCGGGACCCGGCACGTCTCAGGCGCCTCTCACCGGCGTGAAGACGGCGCGGAGATCTCCGGCAGACGGGCCCGTCGGCCCGAATGAGATTGGAGGCGTGGGCCGGTCGCCCGTTACAGTCGGTTGGATCATGGAATCCGCGCAGCGGAACGCACCGCGCGGGAACACGGGGGACGGGGAACATATGGCATGGGACGAGTGGGAGCAGCTCAAAGCCCAGGCGGCGGAGCAGCACGCCACGCGGATGCAGCTGAATCAGTATCCCGCCGACGGCGGCGGAGGCGGCGGCCAGGCTACGCCGGGAGGCAAGGGCGATGAGCTACGCGTCAACCACGACTCGCTCAACGGGAACGCGAACTCCCTGATCGAACTGGCGGGGCTGCTGTACGAGGGGCGGCCCGACGGTGACCTCTGCACCACGGCGCGCGCACCGCGCTCGCACCCGGACGTCGCCGCGAAGGTCGACAAGTTCGCCCGCTTCGCGGACGACCAGTACCAGGACGTGACGTCCTTGCTCGCCGCGTTGTCCACGCGGCTCAGGGACGCGAACGGCACCTTCGTCGACTACGACGGCGACGTGGCCGGCGGCATGATGAACGCCATCCTCGAGCTGGGGCAGTACGTCGCCCCGGAAGACCGGTGAGCGGCCATGGCCTACACCTATCGCCAGGACGTCCGCTTCCTCGACGACTGCAACCCCGCGCTCGTGGAGCGCAACGCCCTGGAGTTCAAGAGGCTGCGCGATCTGCTGCTCGACGTCGAGCCCGGCGCGCAGCGGGCCGCCACCCACACGCAGTGGGTGAGTGAGAACCGTAAGCCGTACGACAACCGCCTGAAGGAGGCGCGTGATCTGATCACGCACCTCGCCGACGGGTACGACAAGGCGCAGAGCGCGCTCATGCACTACGCGTCGGCGCTCGAGACCGCCAAGTCCCACTACTCGGACGGCAAGGCGGCGGAGCAGACGCTGGCCGGCCTCATATCCCAGGTCGCGGACGCCGTGACACGTCAGGCGCAGGAAGCCGGGCCCATGCGCCAGTGGGAGGACCTGCGGGGTACGACCGGCTTCCTGGACTGGGCCGCCGAGCTGACGGTGGACATCGACGACATCAAGGACGACGCGAACCGCGCCCACGATCAGGCCAGTGCGGCCTACCACCGTGCCAAGACGGTGGAGAGCGAGGCCCGGGACGCGTGCACGGCGGCACTGGACACGGCCTACAAGGCCCTCCCCGACTTCCGCGGCGGTGACTTCGTCGATGCCAAGAGCCTGATCGACGCCATCCCCGCGCTGCGGGCCGAAGCCGCCGAGGCCGGCCGGGATCCGCTCACGCATCTCCCCGGCAGCGGGGCCAAGGCGGAGTTCACCAAGGCCGTGGGGAAGGACGACGTGTCGGCGTCCCTCGCGGACATCAGGATGCGCCTGACCGGGCTGCCCGAGGCTACCGACGCCTACTGGGCCGTGCCGAGGAACGCCGAGGAACGTCGCGAGTGGATCGCGGCGAACAAGGAGATCATCAACGCGGCGGCGGAACGATCCGGCCTGCCGCCCGACATGGTCGCGGGCATCGCCTGGCAGGAGGTGGGCGGCCAGTGGGGCTGGATGGACGACGGTGTCGACACCATCCGCGGTCTCGCCGAGGACGGCTGGCTGGACACCACCCCGGAGAATCTGCCGTCGCGACTCGGCGGCTCCCCCGACGAGACGTCCTTCGGGCCCATCGCCATCCAGGTGCGACGGGCCGCGGAGGTCCTGGGGTACGACCCGGCGAACCTCACGGACGGGCAGCGGGACACCATCGAGGCCTCGCTCCAGGACCCCGGGCAGAACATCTTCATCGCCTCCGAGTACCTGGCCATGCTCAAGGAGGAGAGCGGCTTCGCCGACGTACCGGCGGACCAGATGACGCGGGAGCAGCGCCAGGAACTCGCCGCCCGCTACAACGGCGGCCCCTACTGGCAGGATGACGGGGCCCAGGCCTACGGCCGTGGTTTCGACAGGAATCTGGACGACGCGAGGAGTGCCCTGAAATGACCGGCCTGTTGCGAGGCCCCTGGGGAGTGGTCCTCGTCCTCGCCTACCTGCTCAATGCCTACGTCGCGTACGGGGCGCTGACGATCCAGCCGCAAGGGGTCTGGGACGAGTCGACGCTGACGGCCATCGAGTTCGCGTCGGCGCTGCTGATCACCCTCGGCGTCCTCACCTTCCTGCTCGGCCTGTTCCCCGTGCGTCGGCGGTCCCTCAGCCGCTGGTGGCTGGCACCGGCCGTGGCCTTCCTGGCAATGGGCGCGGCCCGCTGGACGTACATCGTCCAGACGTACCCGCAGGGTCCCGGCAGCTGAAGGCCCCGTCGACCGGCCCGAGCCGCAGGCGACGATCGCCCCGGGGCGCGGGGGTCACGTCACCTTCCCGGTGGAAGCGGTTCGCGGCGGCCGCCGCGTACCGCGCCCCGGCCGCCGCGCAGAGAGGCGGACCCGTGCCCCGGATCCGGGGCACGGGTCCGTCCTCCTGCCCTGATCCGACCCGACCCGCATGAACGCACCGGGGACGTGATCGACAGACGCTTCGCGCTCGCTCGTTCGTCGCGAAGCATCGTGCCGATGCTCTCGCCGCCTCATGAAGTGGCCGGTGCGCTTCGGGGTGTGGTCCACTGCCAGCTCGCCGACACGGACACCTCAACCGCCAAGAACGCGCTGCTCACCGCCTTCGCCGACTGGCATCCGCGCTTCCGCGCCCTCGTCGCCGACACCGACGCCGACGCCGACGCCGACGGCGCCCTCGTACCGCGCCGCGTCCACGTCCTGCACGTCGGGCACCGCTGGGACCGGCGCCCCGGAGTCACCCTGCTCGCGACGCCGCGCACGTCATGTCGCCCTTCGCGGGCGAGGGAGCCAACCTGGCCATGTTCGACGGCGGCTAACTCGGCGGGGGCGGCGGACCTCACGCCGTCGCGGGAGGAGTCGGCGCGGCTGGACGGGACGGTGGAGCGGGGGCGGGCGCCTCAGTCGTGACGCGCCCCACCGTGACCGGCACCTCCGTCAGGAGCAGCTCAGCTGGGCGTTGACGTCCGCCCGGGTCATCACCCTTCCTGTGTGGGTCATGTACTCGCCCTCCCCGAGCCGGGCGCCCTTCAGCCGGGAGAGGTCGATCCAGCCGTCCCTCCCGTTCTCCTCCTTGCCGTCAGCCTTCTCGAAGACGGTGACGTAGAAGCCGTCGGGCAGCTCCCCGCGCAGGGGGTGTTCCTCATCGGCGAAGCCGGCGTCGCCGCCTACTTCGAAGAGGCCCCGCGCCGTCTCGGCCGAGCGCGCGCCGTGTGCCTTCCACAGGGTCGTGAAGTCGTCGTCGTCCGCGTAGATCTCCGCTCCCGAGACGGTGTCCCCCGGGCAGATCGGATACGCGACCACGAGGCCGCCCTCCGGGCTGCGGGCGTACCCGAAGTCCGGGGGGTCCGGTGCCTGCGTGTGGCAGCCGGCGGTGACAGCGATCGCGGCGATCGCCGTCACCAGGGCCAATGCGGGCTTCCTCAGGGGCACGGGAGGTAGCCGCCGTCGCCGAGATCCGCGTCGATCTCGAAGCTGTTCGTACAGGGTTCGGTCCCTTCCAGGTTCCAGCGAGTTCCCCCCGGCCCGACCACGGGTCCGCTGGTCATCTGGACCGAGGCGTAGACGATCCTGGGATCCGCGGCTGCGTGGGCCCTGGGGGTGCGCCGGGACCGTGCCGTCGTCGCCGCGCTCCTTGTATGTGCTGATGGAAGCTGATCCTGCCGCACGCCCGCAACACCCCTCGGCGTGCCGTCCGCATCCGGTCGGAGCCGAGGGCCCACCTCCATCGTCACCCTCGTACTGGCTGTGAGCGACGGGCCGCCGCCCTGAACCAGTGGGTGGCGTTCTCGACCCGACGCGGCCGCTCGTAGCTGACGACGGCTCACCGTATATCTGAAGGCTTGAGGGAGGAGTCACCCATGGAGCCCGACCAGACCGGCGTGCTGACGAGCCAGTCCGTAGACGAACGTGATGACGAACAGACGGGGGTGGCGTCGGCCGAGGACACCTCGCTCACGCAGGCCGCCTGTCACTGTTCCGAGACACCGCCGTCCTCCACGGACAAGGAGCAGACGTGGGAGGCCGCTCATGCGGAGACCGGAGGAGGCCCGGGCTATGTCTACGCGTTGGGGCAGGTCCAGGTGCGGTTCCCCAGTCTGTCGACCCGATGGCCTGCATGGACCGCTGCGTCAGTGACGGCGTCGACACATGCGAAGGCCTGTATCCCGGGATAACGCCGAAGGAGAGGCGATCATCATGAGGATTCCTGGCTTTACCGCCGAATCGGCGGTGTACGAGACAAGGACAGCGGGAGGCGGCCGAGTGCCGCGCCCCGGGGCCGGACCGGACGGAGACCGGATCGTCCCACAAGGACTCTGTGAAATAGAGCTCGGGCCGGTGTGCAGGTCAAGTTGCAAACGCTCCTCCGATCCGCGACGCTGCGTTGCGGAATGCCTCGACTTCATGTGCTCGCCAGAGCACGGCGGCGGCAGCCCCTGGTAGCACGAATGAACCCGCTGGCTCTAGTCGGGCTCACGCCCTTGATGGAGCGCACTCCCGGTCGGCCCGGAGTCGCCGTCGGACTGATCGACGGAAGGGTGGCACGGGATCACCCCGATCTGCGGGGTCATCCCGTGCGGGAGCTCCACCCAGCGCCACAGGGCGGATGCGGCGCCGACGACGGCTGTTGCGCTCACGGAACCTTCGTCGCCGGAATCCTCAGCGCGCGACGAGGGTCCGCGGCGCCGGGCATCTGCCCGCACTGCACCCTGCTGTCGCGGCCCGTCTTCTCGTCCCGCCCTGCCACGTCCGGTCGCGCCCCGGAGGACGGATGCCTCTCCGGAGCGCGGGCCGAGGAGCTGGCGGCGGCCGTCGTCGAGACCGTGGACGCGGGCGCCCGGGTGCTCAACCTCAGCCTCGCGCAGGCGGAGCCGTCCAGCGCCCGGCACCGAGTGCTGGAGGAGGCCCTGGACCATGCCGCGAACAACGGCGTGATCGTCGTCGTCGCGGCGGGCAACCAAGGAACGCTCGGCACCTCGGTCATCACCCGGCATCCCTGGACGATTCCGGTGATCGCCTGCGACGGCGACGGGTGGCCGCTGAGTCTGTCCAACCTGGGCGCGGAGATCGGCAGACGCGGACTCAGTGCGCCGGGCAAGGAGGTCATGAGCCTCGGCGTTGCCGGGAAGTCGCTGAGAATCACCGGCACCAGCGCGGCCGCGCCCTTCGTCACCGGTGCCATCGCGCTGCTGCTCTCCCAGTTCCCGGCGGCACGGCCCGCCGCGGTGCGCTTCGCGGTCACACAGTCCGCCGCCGGCCGGGGCCGACGCGGTTCGGTGGCCCACCGCTGCTGAACGCCTGGGCGGCGTACAACGCCCTGCGCCGGGGAGGCGGGTGACGCAAAGCCGTGGACCTGAGACGTCGCTTCTACGGCTCAGGTGAGGACTGAGCGGCCCGGGGGAAGCCCAGCTGGTCGAGGAGATCGGAGACGCCGGCGACACAAGCCGGTGCCCTGCTCCACTCGACCAGGGCGGGCAGGTCCGCGTCGTCCGATGTCCCGGAATCGAACTGGAGCGTCTGCCAGCCGCCCGGCCGTGACTCCCCTGTGCGCACCGGTGGCCTTCAACCCTTCGTCGAGGCTTAGTACTGCAACGGTGCTGTTCTGATTGCTGGGCAGTTCAGGGGCTGTGTCCGCGTCTCCTGTAGTGGCTGATGCGGGCTTGGTGTTGGCGCCTGCGGCGCCAGGTCGACCGGTCAGGATGTGGTCGACCGGTGCCGGCCGGGTCGGTGAGGCGGGTGATCAGGCGTCGGATCTCGGCGAGGCTGTAGTGGATGAGCTGGGAGGATCCGTTTCCGCCTTCTCCGCGTCCAGCCGGCGGGCCGGCAGGACGGTCAGGCAGGCGTGGGCGGCCATGGCCAGGGTCATGTGGGGGTGCCAGCCGGGATAACGGCGGACCTGGTAGTCGTCCAGGCCGCATTCCTGCTTCGCCGTCTGGAAGCCTGCCTCGACCGCCCACCTGCGGCCGACGATACGGATGAGGCCGTGGGCTCCCTCGCCGCAGGAACGGCGTTTCCACTTCTGCCGGGCAGACCGGGGAGCAGGTCGTGGACGGGGTGGTCGAGTGTCCAGCAGGTGACGACGGTGTCGTGGCGGGTGGTGGCCATGACGTGGAAGACGTCCGCCTGCTCCAGCTCGAACCGCCACCCTTTGCTGAAGCCGTAGGCGGCATCCGCGGTCACCCAGCCGAACGGGATGCCATCGGCGATGGCCTTGCGGACCATCGCCTTGGCCATCGCCACCTTCGTCTCCAACGTGACCTCGTCGCCGATGCCTGCCCGCCGGCTGCGTTCCCGGTCGTCCGTCCAGGACGTGGGCAGGTACAGCCGCCGGTCGATCAGCGTGCGTCCGCGGCCGGTCGCATAGGCGAGAAAGACGCCGATCTGGGAGTTCTCCGTGCGTCCGGCGGTGGAGTACTGTCGCTGGACCCCGGCCGAACGCACGCCCTTCTTCAGGAAGCCGGTGTCATCGACGATCAGGACGGCATCCCGGTCACCGAGGTGCTCGACGACGTAGCCGCGCACGTCGTCCAGGACCTCGTCGGCGTCCCACTCGATCCGGTTCAGCAGCCGGTGGATGCGATCGGGGCCCGCATGGCCTGCCTCCTCCGCCAGGGTCCACCCGTTCTTGCGCTGCAGCGGCGCGATCAGTCCCCGCATGTAGGCCGACGTCGACTCCCGCGGCTCCGACCTGTTGAACTGGTGCACGAACCGCTCCTGCAGAGCCTCCAGTTCACCCGCCCACAACCTGACATCAGCAAGGTCCCCACCCATGACCACACCAACGACCGACCTGGCCAGCAGTCACGGCAAACACCGTTGCAGTACTACTGCTGGGTTCCTCCTTCTCTGGGTATAAGTCCTGGTGGCGGGGTGGTTCGGTTGCTCGGGGGCGGGTGCTGGACGGTGGTTTTACGGGCACGGTCGAGCCGTGACGAGGACGAGGAACGGGTCGTGCGTCGGCTGTCGCGGGCGCGCAAGGCGTCGCGTGATCTGGTGCTGCGGGCACGGATGGTCGAGCTGAGTTGGGCCGGGCAACGGGTGCCGTCCATTGCCGACGAGTTGAGGTGCAACCAGAAGACGGTCCGCCGTTTGGAAGACCCGCCGTTTTGCCGGACCGGCAAGAGGAATGGCGGACCGGGGCCCGGTGGGCGACGGTGGGCCCGTGACCGACAACATTGCAGCAGGATCGCCCGCGTCCGACATCCCCTCGCCTGCCGACGGATACGTCGGAGACCCCGCGGTACGGGCGGAGTGGGACAACCGGTACGCCGACCGGCAACAGTTGTGGAGCGGCCAGCCCAACGGTGTGCTCGTGGCCGAGGTCGCCGGGCTCGCACCCGGGCGGGTGCTCGACGTCGGCTGCGGCGAGGGCGCGGACGCCGTCTGGCTCGCGCGCCGCGGCTGGGACGTAACCGCGCTCGAGGTCTCGGGCGTGGCGCTGGCGCGGGCGGCCGGGCACGCACGGGACGCCGGCCTCGCCGTTCACTGGGTACACGCCGCACTCACCGAGGCAGTGCTCCCGCCGGCCTCCTTCGACCTGGTTTCCGCCCAGTACCCGGCCCTGCTGCGCACCCCCGAGGCTGCGGCCGAGCGAGCGCTGCTCGCGGCCGTCGCGCCCGGCGGCGTGCTGCTGCTCGTCCACCACGCGGGGATGGACACCCAGCAAGCGCACGAAAGCGGCTTCGACCCGGCTGACTACGTCTGGCCCTCGATGGTCGCCGATCTACTCAACGACGACTGGGAGGTAGAGGTGAACGAGCAACGGCCACGCGTCGCACCCAGCGACGGCGCCGGCGCGCACCACACCGACGACCTGGTGCTGCGCGTGCGCCGACTGCGCTGAGACGCCTCGGCTCGCCGCAGACGTGGGGGGGGGGGGGGGGGGGGGGGGGAAAAGCTTTACGGGTGTTGCAGCCCTGTTTTTTTTTTTTTGGAGGGGGGCCCAAAGCCCCCCCTAAAAACACAAAAACCCTTCTGTCGCCTC
>NZ_JBVJAB010000018.1:0-18180 GCF_055591025.1 Streptomyces sp. NPDC041784 | reverse complement strand
GCACCGCGACCGACCGGGTCGGGCATGTCCATTGGCGATACGAACATCCCCCAGCCACCCACAGACTTTCTGGACGCAAACTTGCCTGTACGACACGTCTGCCTGCTGCTGACAGCCTTGCTGTCTTTTTCGGGAGAGCGCCTCAGATCGCCATGCGACAGCCGAAGAACCTGTGCGGCACTGTACGAACGACCTTGACGCCCTGGGCCGCGGCTGCCCGGCTCTTCCCGAGTCGACGGCAGACGGGCGAAAGGAATCGGGCACCAGCCCCTGTGGAGCCGGACGAGACGCCCCTACCCGCGGCCGAACGGTTCCGCACTGCGGTCCGCACGCCGCACATCCTGCCGCCCCACGCCGTCCTAGAGACCTTCGTCCGCGACCTCGGAGGCGACGTCAGACACTTCAGGCAGTTCCTGGACACCGCCCGCACGGAGGCCACCCCGAACTCAGCATGCCGGCAGCCCTCCATCGAGAAGCAGGCCTAGCTGCGTCGGGTGATGCGGAAGTCGAACCCGAGAGTCCCGGGATCGAGGGCCGTCGCGCCGCCGTCGACGGTGAGGACCGAGCCGTTGACGTACGACGCCGCCGGGGACAGCAACCAGTCGATCACCTCGGCGACTTCACACGGTTCGCCCGGCCGGCCCATGGGCAGGAGCGCTGTCGCCGCATCGTAGGCAGCATCGACACCACCCTCAAGGCCCGCTTCCTCCGCAAAACGCGCCATACGCCGGTCGGCCATCTCGGTGCGTACCCAGCCGGGACACACGACGTTGGCCCGCACGCCCTGACGCCCGTAGTCGACGGCGACGGAGCGGCAGAGCTGGAGCAGAGCCGCCTTGGAAGTGGCGTACGGGGCGTTGCTCGTGCCGTTGCGCAGCGCGGACACCGAAGCGACACCGACCACCGCCCCGCCCACCTCCAGCAGGTGCGGGAGCGCCGCGCGCAGGAGCATCAACGGGCCAGTGAGGTTGGTGCGCATCACCTCGTCCCAGTCCTCCAACGACAGGTCGCCCACAGCTCCGCCGCGCCCGATGCCCGCGTTGAGCACAAGTCCGTCGAGTCGTCCGTGGGCGGCCAGGGCTGCCTGGACGAGACCTTCGGCCGCTTCGGGCTCACCCACATCGGACGGATAGGCCAGCACCCCGGTCTCGGCTTCGAGGCGGCGCAGGGGCTCGCTGCGCCGGCCGGACACGACCACGTGGTGGCCGCGCTCGCTCAGCAGCCGGGCCGTCGCCTCCCCGATGCCTGAACCTCCACCGGTCACGATGACCACTCGCTTGTTCATCACTGCTGTTCAGCGCCCTCCTCCGGGATCACGAAGCACAAACGAGCCTAGATCCCGGCGAACCGTCCCTGACGACTTTGAGACAGGGCATGGGAAGAATGCTCATACGGATGCCAGGCAGCGGTTGCTGACGGGTGATCATGTGCTGCTGAGTGGGCGATTCTCCTGGTGCGGGCGTTGTAGACGTCGCGGGCGACGCAGCGCTTGGGGCAGCAGACGATTTCCTTCCTCTGCAGACCCGGGGCAGCGCAGCTGGCGGCATGCTCGCGTGATACTTGAGCACGTTGCATGGGGACGACGGCGATGCGGTAGAGGGCCGAGTTGGCGGAGCGGTGCCTCCACGGTTGAGCCGGAGACGGTCCCGACGTCCGGAGGAGGCTGGGGCGGGGCGACTCCGCTCAGATGGGCGAAGGCCGCCTCGGAACACGGGCGTTCGAGATTGCCGCCGACGGCAGCCAGGACGCGGGCGGCCGTCTCGGAACCGACTACGTGGATGGTCAGCAGGACGGACCAGCGCCGAATCCGCTCCTTTGCGTCGCAGCCCGGTGATCAGCTTGCCGAACTGATCAGGTGGGAAATGGCCCAGCGTGGCTGCGGGCGTATGTCTGGGGGGCAGCTGGGCAACGTACCTTCCTTGTCGGCGCTTTGAGCGTTCCCATGCGCAGCTGTGCCACGCAGGTGTGGGCGATATTCGTCCATTGACATCCTCCCGAGCCTAACCTCGATCTTTCGTGACGGTCCGCCGACGGAGTCGGTGGGCCGTTTCGCTTTCTGTGGCTGATGGTGGGCAGGCCGAGGAGCCGCGTGTCGTCTCGGGTGGACGCCGGGTTCCACTGCTCCGGTCTGTGCTGGCTCCCTCGTATGGGCGGGAAGGGTGCTGGTCAGCCGGGGTTCGGTAGGAGTGCAAGACGTTCGAGGGCGTCTGTGACCTCATCGGTCCAGGGCCAGTGGCGGGCGAGTCGGAGGATGCGGCGCCGGCCGGTGGTGACGAGTTGGGCGGCTGCGGAGAACAGGCGGAACCGAAGGCGGCGGGGTTCCCAGAGCCGGGTCTGGCCGGTCAGGGCGAGCATGGGCATCCAGGCCAGCAGGTCGAGAGATCTGGACGATCTCCAACCAGATCTTGTTCTGCGGGGTGTGGTGTAGGGGCAGGTTGCGCAGGCCGGTGGACCGGGCGGACCGGATCCGGTCCTCGGCGCGGGCCCGCAGCCGGTGCCGGAGCTCGAGCTCGGCGATGGGACGGTCCGGGGTGTTGGTCGCGAAGCACGTGATCCGCATGCCGTCTGCGTCGGTGATCCTCAACTGGGCCCCGGGATGCGGCCGTTCCTTGCGGACGATCAGCCGCATTCCCTTCGGCCAGCCGTCCAGCAGGCTGCCGGTGAGCTCGGCGACCCAGGCTCCGTCACGGACCTTGCCGTCGACCTCGACGGCCGGTGTCCACGCCGGGGTCGGGATCTTCAGCACATGCCGGTGAATGATCTCGGTGATCACCATGCCGACCGAGTAGGACAGCCATCGGCCGCGCTTCGCGAGCCAGGACACGAAGTCGTGGGTGCCGCCGGCGGAGTCCGTGCGGATCAGCGTCTGCCGTCCTCGCCGGTACTGCTTGGGCAGTTGGGCCAGGGCGAGTTGGGCGGTGGTGATGTGGTCGGCGGCGGTGTTGGAGCCTGCGTTTCCCGGTCTGAGGAGAGCGGCGACGGGCTCTCCGGTTCCGCCCCGGCCGTGGTCGACGAAGGCCATCAGCGGGTGATGGCCGTAGGTCTTCTTCCAGGTCGCGGCCGCGTCCTCCTTGTCGGAGTGGGCGATCACGAGGACGCCGTCCAGGTCGACGGTGACCTGACCGTCGGCGTCCGGGGCGTTCTCGCCGGCCAACGACCAGACCCGGCTGCGGACTTCGGAGCGTGCGGACCGGATGGCCTGCAGGGCTTTCTCGCCGGATGCGGCGAGGGTGTCGATCAGGCGGGAGACGGTCGGGTCGGAGGCGACCGGGCCGAAGACGGCTGGCTCACACCGCAGCGTGGCGACATCCGCGAGGCAGTCCCCGCCCAGCGCGACCGCTAGCGCGAGGTCCAGGACGATCTTGCCGGGATCGTGAACGGCCCGCGGCTTCCGCCACGGACCGAGAGCTGCGGATATCGCCTGGTCAAGACCCGTTTTGCGGACCGTCTCCAGCAGCAGGACCGCACCGGCCTGCGAGACCACCTGCCGACCGTCTCCCTGGACACGGACACGTGGGTACGACGAGATAGGCTCTCTCACCTGGAAAGGGCTCTTTTCCTTGCAGCCAACAGGACCCTCAGCAAGTCCTATCGTTGCAGGTCAAGGGCACTTTCCGTGTTTCTGATCAACTCTTGGACAGCCCACCTCGTGAAAGTCCGAGGTCAGAACATGCACTTGCCGCCTGCTTGCCGAGCGCTTTCGCTGCCCGGTTGACAGCCCCAGGTGATCCGCCTCCTCGCGGGGGCGCTGCGGTGCGGGCTCGGTGCACTGGGGCGGACGACACCGATCGGCGGCTCGAATACCGGAAGGTGTGGCCGCTTCGTCTCAGTCGGGGTAGTGGTATCAAATCCCTACCGGGACCGTATGGGGCATTTCATCGACGCCGCCCTGCCCACTGGTGAGGACGGAGTCGAGTGGCGCGCGCAGGGCAGTTTCGTCGTAGGTCTCGCGGCGCTCGGCTTCTCGAAGCTCGCGATCATCTCGTTTGCTGAGCGACGACTTCATTGCCGCCCGCACCCCCGGGCCGTGGCCGGGCGAGGGTGGAGTCCGGGACGTGAGTGAGCCGGTGGGGCGGGAGCCGTTCGGCCCCGCCCCACCGGCCCCTCGGGTAGCCGTGGCCCCCGGGGGATTACTGCGTCACTGCCAGGAGTCCTGGGTCGTGGACACCAACTGGCCAGGAACCAGCTGCCCCTTGGTGCGCAACTCGGTGTACGCCCAGTACTCGAGGTCCGGCTTCAGCGGAGCGTCAGGCCGCAGTTTGTACGGCGGTGTCGTGCCGCGCTCCACTGCGGTCGGCAGTTTCAGCGTCGCCGGCCTGTAGTGGCCGTTACGGCTGAGGATGACGTGGCCCAGCCGGTAGTCGAGGACCGGGCCGCTGGCGTCCTGCGCGAAGACATACGCCGTGTACGTGCCCGCCTCCGGCATGAAAACCCAGGCCCGCTCGGAGCTGCTCCAGCTGGCGGCGCTCCGGTAGACCAGCCTGTCGCCCTTGAACAACCAAAGGTCGAGGTTGGCGTCCGGGGCGTCGGTCTCGGCCCGCACGACGATTCCGGCGCTGCCCGCCGGCACCTTGAAGGAGTGCGCCTGCACTCCGAGGGCCTTCTGGTCGAAGACCCCACCGCGGACCCCGGTCGGCATCGAGTACGACTCCCACCGGAAGGGGGCGTAACCGGTCGACCGGCCGGAGACCGGGCCGGTGAAGCCGGGCTCGAGCATGCCGTAGGCGCCGTCGGCGAGCCGGCCGAACTCCTCCAGATTGTCGTCGTACTGCCGGGGCGTGATGCCCCACGGGCGCGCGGCCACCGGAATCCGCACCTGATGGGCGGTGCTGCGCCAGGTGATCGCGCCGGTGACGTAGCGGTCCCACGGTGCGCTGCCGCGCCGCAGGGTGATGGTGACCGAGGCGGTCTTGCCCGGTGCCACCGTCACCACCGCTGGTGAGACGCTGACCTGCATGCCCTCCAGGTCGCTGGTCGTGGCACGGTAGGTCTCCCGCTTGCTGCCGACGTTGGTCAGCTTGCGGGTCAGCACCACCGGCCTGGTCCCGTCGTACTCGCGCAGCGCGATCGACGGCAGGTTCAGCTCGCGGCCGTCGGGCTGAGCCGCGTCACTGAAGGCGATCAGGCTCTTGACGTCCGGCTCGATGACCAGCCCCGGATCGGCGGCCCGCTTCAGCGACGACAGCCCGCTGCCCTGGGCCAGGGGACTGGTGTTGCCCACGGTGTCGGCGGTGGTGTGGAGCGCCGAGGCGATCGCTCCGGGCGTCCAGTCGGGATGCTCGGCCCGCAGGATCGCGGCCTCACCGGCCACGTGCGGGGCCGCCATCGAGGTCCCCGAGTACGCGTCGTACTGCCGGCCGAAGTTCCCCGGCGGGGAGACGGCCGCGATGATGTCGCTGCCGGGGGCGATCAGGTCGGGCTTCATGAGCCCGGAGTGGTTCTTGTCCGGCCCCGTCGAGGAGTAGTCCGCGACGCTCGGCGCTGTGGAGCCGTTGCTGCTGGAGGTGAGTCGTGCGGTGGCGTCGGCGGGGTGCCTCATCAGGTAGTTGAAGATCTTGCCGGCCTGTTCCTTGGTGTTCAGGTAGAGCACCGGGAACTCGTAGACGCTGTTGACCCTGAAGTTGCCGTTCGGGGCGAAGAGGACCATGGCCGCGGCGCCCTTGGCTTTGAGTTCGTTCACCGCGTCGTAAGGGTTGTCGAGGGCACAGGCGACCACCTTGCCCTTCACCTTCGCCGGGTCCAGGCTGCCGGGCGAGCAGTACGCCGAGCCCTCGTCCAACGTGCCCGCCTGCTCGCCGAAGACCAGCGGCAGGGATCGGCCGCCGGGCAGCACGTCCAGGGTGGCGCCGGTAAGCGAGGTGCCGTCGCCGAGCCGGACGGTTCCTGCGTTGGCCTTGGTCACCGCCGCGCCGACCGTGGTGACCCATGGCTGGGTGTTGCTGACCGCGCTGCTGAAGCCGGTGTTGCCGGCCGCAGCCGTGACGAAGACTCCGGCCACCGTGGCGTTGAGGAAGGCGTTGCCGATGGGCGTGTTGGGCTCGGCGTCCCCCATCAGGCTCCCGATCGAGTAGTTCAGGACGTGTACGCCGTCGGCGATCGCGGCGTCGATGCCCGCGATGATGTCGGCGTCGTACCCCATGCCGCCCCACAGGACCTTGTAGACGGCGATCTGCGCGTCCGGGGCCACACCGGAGATCGAACCGAAGTTCCGCCCCGCGATGGTGACGTCGTCGACGGGCAGGCCGGCGGCGGTGGACGCCGTGTGCGAACCGTGCCCGCCCATGTCCCGGGGGGAGAGCGCCTCGCCCTCGGGCAGCGCGCCACGGGCCGCGAGGAACGTGTCGGCGAAGTACCGGGCGCCGACGATCTTGCCGTTGCAGTGCTCGGCGACGAATCTGTCGCCGGTCTGGCAGGTGCCGTGCCAGCCCGCCGGGGCAGACATCTTCCGGGCGAACGACGGGCTTTCCGGCCAGATACCGGTGTCCAGGACGCCGATCACCATCCCGGCGCCGGTGCTTCGGCCCGGCTTCCGCGTGGCGGACTCCTGCGCGCTGGTCGCCTGGGCGCCGGTTGCCGATGCCGCAGTCGTGGCTGTTTCGGCTGCGCCTGTTGCTCTGCCGGTCGTCGACTGCGGCGTGGTGTCACCCAGGGACGCCTGGCTGAGACTGACCATCTGTGACTCAGTGACCGAACGGACCCGCTTGTCCGCCTTCAGCGCCTTGACCTGAGCGGAAGTCAGCGTGGCGGAGAACCCGTTGAAGGCCGTGGTGTAGACCTCGTTGACCGTAATACCGGCTGCCTTGGCCACGGCCGTCCGCCGGGTACCCAGATGCTTCCGGTACGCCTTCGCCGCCCCCGACTGCGGTTCCAGCTGCTCGCCCGGTGCCGGGCGGGTCCGGGCCAGCCCCGAAACCCTGCCCGTGTACGTCGTCACCGGATCCTCGGCGAGCTCCACAATGTACGCAGTGCGGCCGGCGGGCGTCTGCTTCTGCTCTGCCTCGGACTTACCGCTCTGGCCCGGTCTGAACCGGCCGGCGCCCCCGGTCAGATCAACCCGGTCTCCCTCGGGTCGCAGACCGGAGCTGGCACCGCTGCCTGCCGGGGTGTCCGGCTCGGCGGGTGCCGCCGTTGCCGTACCCCGAGCGGCGACCGTGCCGCCACCGGCCAGGACGAGGGCCAGCAAGGGTATCGCCAGCCTCCGTCGCAGGGTTCGTGTGCTCGTAGCCACGAGACTCCCTTCCACCAGCTCCCCTGATGGGAGCGCTCCCATTAACATCGACGCTCCCTCCGGGACGCGGGGGAGCACGCTCCCACCTAACGTGACGTCAGTTAATAAGAGGTTCACACGTTGTTACTGATGTCCACGGGGCCACAGAGGATGCGCTTTTGCCGGCGAGGCCCGCGTCGCGCCGGCGCGGAAGGCGTCGGCCTGTCGGTCGGGCCTGCACCCCACGGCCGCCGACGCAACGACCCACCCCTCAGACCCGCTGAACTACACCAGCAAGCTCGACCAGCCCGCGGCGAACACCGCCGCCCACCCCAAACAGGCCCTGGCAGGCGCCGGCCACTGCTCCGAGACCAACCCTGAGACCGCACGAGAACACCAACCCACCTGCGACACCGATACGTTCACGGCCAGCGGCCGACTCGCCCACGACGAACAGATCCCGCCCGCACCACGCGGCCGCACCCCCCCATGGCGCCACCCACAAAAAACGCACGGCCCGCAAGCCGCGAACCCAACCCGGCCGTGCCCGTCGGGTATGTGCAACTACTGACGGACCCTCACACAGTCGAGACACTGGCAGCGACCCTCACGGCTGGACGGGCAGCTCGCCGCAGCAGGCGACGGTCTCGCTCTGTCCGGCACCGGCCAGAGGCGCCACGGCGAGCACCGAGTACAGCTTCGCGCGACGCGGACACCACCGGAAGTTCGCGGGGAACGGTGTTGATGAGTTCCAGCAACACCCGGGGGCTTGCGGTGGGAGCCCACGCATTCGTCGCCGAGGTGACGGACATCCGGGTGTGAATCCCGTCGGATTGTCGATGATTGTCGATGTAACGACAAAACTGACCTCCGCCGATAGGCTCTGACGATCTGTCACCGACAAGCCCCCTGGGGGTCTCGTGACACAACGTCCGCTCGCCGGATCATTCAGAGGGTTACGCCGTATCGCGGTCCTCACCGTACTCGCCCTGACCGTCCCACTGACGGCCACCACCGCCGAGGCGCACAGCGGCGTGGAGGCCGCCCCGGGCAATCCCGTCATCGCCTGGAACATCCACGCTCAGACCGCCATCTACGACACCCTCAAGCAGTCGCCCACCACCAGCACCCGCAGCTTCGCCATTGTGCAGGGCGCCGTGTACGACGCGGTCAACGCCGTCGCCGGCCGTCCGTATGAGCCCCTGATCAGCGCGCCCCGCAGCCGCCCTGGGGACTCCACCGCCGCGGCGGTGGCCGCGGCCGCCCACGACACGCTGCTGTGGCTCTTCCCCGCGCAGGCCGAGTCGCTGCACGCCCGGTACGACGAGGCGCTGGCCGCGATCCCCGACGGCCACGCCGAGGACGGCGGGGTGGCCGTCGGCAGGGCCGCCGCCGCGGCGATGACCGAGAGCCGCCGTGACGACGGCTTCGACCCCACCGCGCCGTGGACCGTCGGCACCGAGCCGGGCGAATACCGGCTCACCCCGCCCGGCTACGTCAACGTCGGCGCCTGGGTGCCGAACCTGAAGCCGTTCGTCATCCCCGACGCCGGCGCCTACCGGGTCAAGGCCCCGCCGGCCCTGACCGGCACCGCCTGGGCCCGCGACCTGAACGAGGTCAAGAGCCTCGGCGCGGCCACCAGCACCGTCCGCACCGAGGACCAGACCGAGGCGGCGATCTGGTGGGACGACCCCCGGATGGTCGAATGGTCGATCACCCGGCAACTCGCCGGCGCGCACCGCCTCAGCAGCCTCCGGACGGCGCGGCTGCTCGCCATGGTGTACGTGGCCTCCGCCGACACCCTGATCGCCTGCTACAAGGCCAAGGCGCACTGGAACTTCTGGCGCCCGGTGACGGCCATTCCGCTCGCCGGCACCGACGGCAACGCGGCCACCGATCCCGACCCGGACTGGACGCCGCTGCGGGTCACCGCCCCGTCGCCGGAGTACCCGTCGGGCCACGCCTGTTTCACCACGGCGGTCATGACGGCCCTGGGGTCGTTCTTCGGCCGTGACGACCTCACCTTCGCCGCGTACAGCCCCGCCTCCGGCACGACCCGCCACTACGACAGCCTTCAGGCGGCGACAGCCGAACTCCTGGAGGCACGAATCTGGGCCGGCGTGCATTACCGCTTCGCCTCCGAGCACGGGCACCGGCTCGCGCTGGCGGTCACCCCCGACGTCCTGAACCGCGCCTTCCAGCGGCGCTGACGCGGCCGTCCCTTCCATCACCGCCGGGAGGACGGCTCGGGACAGCACCGACACCGGGACGGCGACCGAAGCACAGCTCAGCGGGGACGGGCCGCGGAAAGGATGACTGGTCTCCGACCAGGAAATGGTGGTCGTTGCGGGCAGGGCGCAACACTGAGCACCCAACGGAGTTCCTCATGCGACAGAAGGATCTTGGTCGATCTCCTGCCTATGAGGAACTCCGTTGCCGCTCGGACAGCCCACCTCCCGAAAGCGCGAGGCCAGCCGTTCTAGCCTCGATCTTTCCTGATGGGCCGCCGACGGAGTCGGGGGCCCATTTTGTTGTCGGTGGCTGAGGCCGGGCAGGTTGAGGGCCCGGGTGTCGTCTCGGGTGGACGCCGGGTTCCACTGCTCCGGGCTGGCACGTTGTCTTGCAAGGACAGGTGAGTTGGCTGGTCAGCCAGGGTTTGGCAGGGGTGCGAGCCGTTCGAGGGCGTCTGTGATCTCGCGGGTCCAGGGCCAGTGGCGGGCGAGGCGGAGGATGCGGCATCGGCCGGTGGTGACGAGCTGGCCGGCCGCGGAGAACAGGCGGAGTCGCAGGCGGCGGGGTTCCCAGAGCCGGGTCTGGCCGGTCAGGGCGAGCATGGGCATCCAGGCCAGCAGATCGAGGGCGATCTGGACGACCTCCAGCCAGATGCCGTTCTGCGCGGTGTCGTGCAGGGGCAGGTTACGCAGGCCGGTCGCACGCGCGGCCCGGATGCGGTCCTCCGCGCGGGCCCGCAACCGGTGGCGGAGTTCGAGTCCGGCGATCGGCTGGTTGAGGGTGTTGGTGGCGAAGCAGGTGATCCGCATGCCGTCCGCGTCCGTGATCCTCAACTGGGCTCCGGGATGGGGCCGTTCCTTGCGGACGATCAACCGAATGCCCTGCGGCCAGCCGTCGAGCAGGTCACCGGTGAGTTCGGCGACCCAGGCCCCTTCACGGACCTCGCCGTCCGATTCGACCGCAGCCGTCCAGGCCGATGCGGGGATCTTCAGAACGTGCTCGTGGATGGCCTCGGTGATCACCATGCCGACCGAGTAGGACAGCCAGCGTCCGCGCCGTGCGAGCCAGGCCACGAACTCGTGGGTGCCGCCCGCGGAATCACAGCGGATCAGTGTCCGCCGTCCCCGCCGGTATTTCTTGGGCAGTTGAGCGAGGGCGAGGCGAGCGACGGTGATGTGGTCGGCGGCCGTGTTCGAGCCCGCGTTGCCGGGCCGAAGGAGGGCTGCGACAGGTTCGCCGGTTCCTCCCGGGCCGTGGTCGACGAAGCCCATGAGCGGATGGTGTCCGTAGGTCTTCTTCCAGGTCGGGGCCGCGTCCTGCTTGTCCGAGTGCGCGACGACCAGGACCCCGTCCAGGTCCACGGTCACCTGCCCGCCGGCATCCGGAGCCCGCTCGCCGACCAACTCCCATACTCTTTTGCGGACTTCGGAACGTGCGGCGCGAATCGCGGTCAGTGCCTTCTCGCCGGAGGCGGCGAGGGCGCCGATCACACGGGAGACCGTCGGATCGAAGGCGACCGGGCCGAACACCCCCGGCTGCTGCTGGAGCCCTTCTGCTTGCGGGACAGTTCCCGC
This sequence comes from Streptomyces sp. NPDC041784, assembly GCF_055591025.1. NCBI lineage: Bacteria > Bacillati > Actinomycetota > Actinomycetes > Kitasatosporales > Streptomycetaceae > Streptomyces > Streptomyces sp. NPDC041784. The sequence goes on along the minus strand of NZ_JBVJAB010000018.1, from coordinate 7,167 downwards.
TGCGCCTTCTTCAGGTGCTTCTCGGCCCGGCGGAGGAAGCGCGGGCTGTCGACCTTGGTTCCGTCGGAGAGGACTGCGAAGTGGCCGATGCCGAGGCCGATGCCGATCTCGGGCGTCGTTTCCGGCAGCACCTGCGAGGCGTCCGTCTCTGCGACGAAGCCCGCGAAGTACCGACCGGCCGCGTCCTTGACCACGGTCACGGTGGTCGGGGTGGACGGCAGGGAACGGGGCCACTTCACCTTGAGGTCGCCGATCTTCGGCAGGCGCAGCTTCCCGCCCGGAGTCATCCGCCAGGTCCGCCGAGGTCCCTCGTGGCCCCGCCCGGCTCCTCCGCAACACTGACCCGCGGTTGCGGAGGCGGTTGCCCGGTCAGCCGCGCGCGGTACGACGGGCCGCGCGCGCCACGGGCAGACACGCAGGCGCTCCCGCAGCAGGGGAACGACGATGCGGACCACAGCGCCGAGGCAACGCAGCCGTGTCCCGGGGAGTCCAGGTCGATGTAGGGCCAGTGGGGCGTCCGGGGTCGCCGGCACGTCGCGGCGGTTGATGCTGAGAATGTCGCCGAGTTGCAGCAACTCGTCATAGAGGCGCCACTCTTCGTCCTCACCGAGGGGACGGGCCAGGTACTTCGCGGCACACAGGAAGACCGGGTAGGCGGGGCGTGCACCCAGGCGCAGTAGGTGGGGGTCCAGGCGTGACAGGCGCGGCCCCGAGTGTCGCTGCCGCTGATGGTCTTGTGGACCGTGCGGAGTCTGCGGCCCTCCTCGGTGGGCCGTTCACCGCCGTATACCCACAGCCGCGGGGAGTCCAGGGAGCGTTCGGCCCGGCCCCAGGGGTCGGTGCGGAACACGGAGTGGTCATCGACGCCGATGCCTGGGTGGACTCCGCCTACGGCGGAACCCTCGTCGACTGGTCCCGTTCCGTCCTCGGCATCACCCTCAAGACGGTGCCGCGCCGCAAGGACCAGGACGGCCTCGCCGCCCTCGCCAAGCGGTGGCAAGTCGCAGACCAGCCTCGGTGCGGCTGCGGAGCGGGCGGTGACGCAGTGACGGGGTTGGCGGATAAGCTGGCGGACGTGCCGGATACCGCGCTGCTCATTGTCGACTTGCAGGGCGCCTTGGTGGCAGGAGCGCACGACGCCGAGGCCTGCCTTGCTCGCGTCGCCAGACTCGCCGAGCGCGCCCGCGCAGCCGGCGCACCCGTTCTCTACCTGCGCCAGCGGGCCGACCTCCCCGGAGTGCCGGACGAACTGCTGGACATCCATCCGGCGGTGGCCCCGCAGCCGGACGACACCGTGCTGGGCAAGGACAGCGCCGACTCCTTCCTGGACACGCCGCTCGACGGGCTCCTGCGCGAACGCGGCGTCCGGCGGGTGGTCGTCACCGGCTTCGCAACCGAGTACTGCGTCGACTCCACCAGCCGCAGCGCGCTCTCGCGCGGCTACGACCTCGTCCTCGTCGCCGACGGCCACACGACCCCACAGCGCCCCGCCGACAGTCCGCTGCCGAGCGCGGCCCAGGTGGTCGTCCACCACAACGCCGTCTTCGCAACGATTGCCTACGCCGGCCGCACGATCCAGGTGCTCCCGGCCGTGAAAGTGGACTTCACCGCCCAGCCTGCCGCCGAGCCGGCCGCCTAATAGGACCGCACACCCAGGGTTTCCGCGCGGCCGCATCGTTCGAGCGGGCGATCGCCGCAAGCCAGGCGGACCGGCACGGAGTACCCCGGCAGCCGGCCCCTCCCGCTCCGCTGACCGGGCCCTCGGAGAGACAGGCCGTTTCCGCCACAGCGCCACTCGTCACAGGACGTCACAGTTCAGGGGTTCTGACACAGGGCATTTGCGCGTGAGGCCGCAACGGCATTGGCCACGCCGCGAACAGCCCCGTCTGCCGTCACGCGAGAAGGCCGGTGCCGACAGAAGGGCTCTTGACCCGGGGCTTCACTTCACGCTCTTGATCGGCCGGACAGGGGCCGCGCTGATCAGCACGACGGCCAGGGCGAACACGAACCGCATACGGTAGCCGGGCTGCCTGTCCATGCCCGAGGCGAGTCCTGGGCCCACGCCCCGGAGGCGCTCCACGCGCGCGACGTCACCGCCGAGTTGGCGCACATCGCGCAGGAGGCAATCACACGCTGGCGGCGTCCCTACCCTCGTGCTCACCAACTCCGAGGGTCTCGCCGCCCGCTCGTCGTTCGGTCCCTGGCTGGCCGGCTGGACGTTCGGCAACCTCCTGGCGTTCTTCGACTTCCCCGGCCTCGACGTCGGCCCGTACGCGGAGGTGCTCGGCGGGCTCCACCACATCGCGATCTCGATGGAGCCCGACCGCTGGACCGAGATCGTACGTCGCTTCGACGAGGCCGGCATCGACTACGTCACGCACAGCGACGCGTCGATGTACTTCCGCGATCCCGATGGTGCCCGCATCGAGCTGATTGCCGACCCGCTCGGCGAGATGTACGGACACAAGGTGCTGTGATGTCCGGGCCGGTCACCGCGCTCGACGCCCCACCAATTCGTTCAACGGACTCTCCATCGTCAGCCGCCACCCCGTACGCGCCGATGCGACCTCGCCGTCAAGCACCCAGGCATCCCGCGACGGAGCTTGCATCGACACCGAAAGGCCCTCGTGAGCGTCACCGTCCGCCCCCACCACCTGGGGCCTCCGGCGCTTCCGATCTGTCCCCTGGTGCACGCCGGCACAGCCGGGCACCGCGACTACGCGGAACTGGACTACCGACTACCGCCGCCCTGGAAACTTCGTCACCGACTGACCGTTGCCGCCCTGCCGCTCGGCGCCCTTCACCCTCGCGGCAGCACGGTCAGCACGCGGACGACATGCTCGCGGAACTCCGCCATGAAGTCGCCGAGGAACGCGCGGGTCGACTCGTCCCTGACCTCACCGTCATCGCCGAACACCTCCGGCGTGAACTTGATGTACGCCTCGGGCGCGGTCATCTGCCTGGCGTTGCAGAACGCCATCACCGCCCTCAGGCTCTGCTGGGCGACCGCGGTGCCGATCTGTCCGATCGAGGCGCCGATCATCGCGGCGGGGATGTGATCGAAGGAGTTCTGCCCCCAAGGCCGCGAGGCCCAGTCGATCGCGTTCTTCAGCGCACCCGGAATCGACCGGTTGTACTCCGGCGTCACGAACAGCACAGCGTTCGACCGCGCGATCGCCGCCTTCAAGGCGAGGGCCTCCGCCGGGTAGTCGCTGTCGTAGTCAGGGCTGTACAACGGCAGATTCCCGATCGGGATCTCGGTGAACCGCAAGTCCTCCGGCGCCAGCCGGATCAGGGCTTTGGACAACACCCGGTTGATCGAAGTCGAAGACAGGCTGCCGACGAAGTAGCCGACGTCGTAGGTATCCATCAGACACGCCTCACAGGGTTCGTTAGGAAAAAGCCTGCCCGGGACGACGCATAAATCTACCCAAGGGTAGTGCGACGACCGTACCCGTCAGCGGACGCAGACATACTCAGTCGCATTCCGTGCGGCTCGTAATTGCCGGTACTCACGTCGCGACCGCCGCGCGAACCACTGGGCACGACAACAGCTTCTTAGAGGCACCTTTCCGGTCGGGCGCCGTCGTCAGGTTTCGGTGTCGGTACGCGCCAGGATGCCTTTGAGCAGCCCCGTGGCCTGGCCCACCTCGATGAGATAGCCGTCCGGATCGCGCATGTAGCAGCGCAGTTCGGCGCGTCGGTCGATGGGTGGGGTAAGGAACTCCGCCCCTTTGGCTTTCGCTGTGGCATAGAAGTCGTGGATGTCAGCCACGCGTACGTTCAGAAAGCTGGAGACGGTGTTGGGGTCGTCCGGTGTGCGCAGGACGACATCGGGTTTGTCATCGGTGGGCCCGCCGCCTGGATTCATGATGATCCAACTGTTGGCGGCCTTGATGATGCAGGGGTTCTCTTCCAGCACCACCCTTCCACCCAGTACGTCGGCGTAGAACGCCCGTGAGCGGGGGACATCGCTGACCGTGAGGAAGTGCGTGAGCACCATGCCCTCGGCCGGTGCAGGGAGGTCGTCGGCTGCGGCGCCGGCAGACGTGACGTCGGACATGTGTCGAGCGTATGGCGCGCATGGCCTTGCGGCATTCTCAGGCAGTGCGCCTCTTCACCGGGAAGTGCCTCCGGTCGGTGTGGGACAAGGATCTCGGCGTCCTCGTCATCGCTGGTCACAGGCGGTTACTGCTCCGTGATCACCTACTGGTGCCGAGCCACGTTAAGCCCGAGTGAGCAACACCGGGGGCTCATCAGGTTGGGCCGTCTGGCTGTCAGATCCGGCCGCGGCGGGGTCCTTCACGTACCGCTCGACGGTGCGCTGGGAGATCCGCAGCATCTGGGCAACCGTCTTGGTGCCCTTGAGCCGCTTGACCAGGTACCGCATCTGCGCGGGCGCGTCTTGGGCGCCGGGCGGGTGAACGCCTTCTGCGTCGCGGCCTCCAGGCCGTCGCCGAACATGCTCATCGGCGGGTGCACGGCCGGTAGGACACGGGCGGGTGCGGCCACCGGTCGGTGCGGGCTCACCGGAGCATGACGGCAGGTCATCGTCCCCTTGCCGGGGCTGCGTTGTCAGTGGTGGGAGATACGTTCGAGGTCTTGGAACCGCTGTTGCACGACAGGAGTGGACGATGACCGAGAGCAGTATGCTGCCCGCGCTCAGGGTGGTGCTGACGGACGTCAACGAGCGTGTGGTGGAGGCGTGGCGCGCCGCGTTCGCCGACACCCCCGGCATCGAGATCCGCAAGGGCTCGATCCTCGAGGAGGACGTCGACGCTTGGGTCACCCCCACGAACTCCCGGGGCCGGATGGACGGCGGGGTCGACGCCGTCATCAAGCGGTACCTGGGGTCCGGCATCCAGGTACGCGTCCAGCGGGCGATCCGCGATCGGTTCGCCGGACCCATGCCGGTGGGCAGCGCTGTCTGCGTCCCGTCCGGCGCGACCGTCCCCGGGTACCTGATATCGACGCCGACGATGGTGCGGTCCTCGCAGAACGTGAGCGCCACGCTGAACGTGGCGCTGGCGTGCGCTGCCGCTTTCCAGGCCGTCCACCGGCAGAACTGGAAGAAGCCGGGCAGCATCCGGTCGGTGGCGCTGGTCGGGTTGGGGGCGCAGACCGGCCAGGTGCCGGCCCGGGTGTGCGCCAATCTGATGTGGACCGGCTACACGCTTTTCCACGACCACTGGTTCGAGGACGACGACGAGCTGCGTTCCACGATCATCTCCCAGCTCCACGGGATCGAGAACACGCCCGTCGACCAGCGGGTGCGCATCGTGCCGCCGGCGGCCGTCACGCCCGTCGCCCCCGCGCCGGCGTCCGGCACTGCCGCTCCCGCTCCTCCCGCTCCTTCCTCTCCTTCTGCCACGACGAGCGAAAGCGCCTCCGCCATGACCGGATCGACGACCGGCGTCCCGGCTCCGGGCCAGCTGCCGCAGCCCCAGCCCGATGTGAACGACCCCCTCGCCTTGACCGAGCTCTTCGACGGTGGCGGGGAGGCCTGGCTCCCGCTGCTGAAGCCGGTCATCGAGGCGCAGCCGGACGCCGCGCGGTTCATCGGGAAGGGCCGCAGCCACGAGGTGGTCCCGGTCCGCGAGCTGACGTTCCAGGCGCTCAAGCCGAACCCGCCCCACAAGTGGAAGGTCGTGGTCTTCGGCCCCGTTCCGTATCCGCGGCCGGAGAGCGCCACCGGCATAGCCATGTTCGACAACACCTTCAGCGACTGGAAGGACAGCCAGTTCGGCCGGGTCGTCAGCATCCGGTGCCTCATCAAGGCGGCGGCGATGTGGAAGTACGGCATCGCCAAGAAGACCCCGATCGCCGACGTGCGGACGCTGCTGAAGGAGCGGGATACGGTCCAGCCGCCGGAGTGGTTCCAGGCGATGCTGACGCAGGGCGTGCTCCTGCTGAACGCGTCGCTGACCGCGAGCGGCGACGGGGCGATGGGGGCCGACCAGCACACGGCGTTCTGGCGGCCGGTCGCCGAGCGGATCGTCGAGGAGATCCTCAAGGCCAAGCAGGACGCGGCCGAGGAGGACCGCGGGGTCGTGTTCGCGTGGTGGGGGGCGCACGCCCGCAGCCTGAAGCGGGTCGTCCTGCGACTCCAGGAGAAGTACCCGGACGTCGAGGTCCGACACCTCGACCACGCGAACCCGGCGGCACAGGGCGACATCTTCTGCGAGGGCGACCACTTCGCCCAGGTCAACGACGCTCTGACCTCGCTGGGCGCCGACGGTATCGACTGGCTGCCGAGCAAGGGGTGGAACGAGAAGGCAGCCGGCGCGGGCGGTGCGGACGGGGTTGTCGCGGCGCGCATGGGCGCTTTCATCGAGTCGACCATGAACCTGCACCAGCTGTACCTGGAGCGCCTCACCAGCGTCAAGGACGAGGGCCTGGTCCTGCCCGCGATCACCGGTGTCTTCGACACCCCGCTGATGGACTTCCAGGACGCCGTAGCCCCAGCCTCCGCGGTGCTGTCCGGGCTCGCCGGGCACATCCGGCGCTCCCGCGACTTCGGCAAGCAACGTGCAGACCAGGCGGCCGGCGCCGGTCTGTCCGCCGACGCGATCGCCGCGCTCCACCTCTACACCTGTGAGTCAGCCTTCTACCGCGAGATCAACAGCGTTCTGCGCTCCCCCGACCGCGCGAGGGTCACACCCTACTTGCCGTACCTGCGGCTGCTGTTCTCGGCGGTCTCCAAGCTGCCCGCCTACACGCAGCCGCTGTGGCGCGGGGTGTCGCTGGACCTTCGGGCACAGTACCCGGTGGGCCGGACGGTCACCTGGTGGGGCGTCTCCTCGTGTACCTCCGAGCTGAAGGTGGCCAGGACGTTCTTGGGCAGTCGCGGCAAGCGGACCCTCTTCGAGGTGACGCCGGCCCGGGCGGTCGGGATCAAGAGCTTCTCCGCCTTCACCGGCGAGGAGGAATACATCCTTACGCCAGGTACCCAGCTCAAGGTGACGGAGGTGAAGAGCGAGCCCCGCGGGCTGTGCACGGTCCGGCTGAGCGAGGTCACGGACACCGCTCCCGTGGTGTCCTGAACCGCCCCCGTTCCACGGTGGCCACGGTCGTGGGGGGGGGGGGGGGGGGGGGGGGGGGGGGGGGGGGGGGGGGGGGGGGGGGGGGGGGGGGGGGGGGGGGGGGGGGGGGGGGGGGGGGGGGGGG
>NZ_JBVJAB010000017.1:61951-195487 GCF_055591025.1 Streptomyces sp. NPDC041784 | reverse complement strand
TCAGCACCCCGATCGCGATCCGGTCCGACAGCCGCTCACCCGCAGGCGCCCTGACCTGCCCCACCCTCGCCACACACAAGACAACGAGACACAGCTGCCTAAGTCACCAGCATTGGGCCTAGTACCCGTGCCGGAGGCGTCATTGCGGGCGGTGCCCAACTGCCCGTAGAACACCGGCCATGAAGAGACGGTTTATCATGTCCATGCTCACCGGGACGACCCTTCTGGTGAGCACCCTGCTCGGCACGGCGCCGACCCGGGCGGCCGACGTACCCGCCGAGTTCGGTACCGACTGGCACGACCCGGTGACCGCGGCGCCGCCCGTGGACCGGCCCTCCGGCAGGTCCTGCCAGGTCACCGTCGCCGAGGCGCAGTTCCGGGACTTCACCCCGTACCGCGGCACCTACACCCCGCCGGACGGCTGCGGCGAGCGCTGGAGCAAGGTCGTGCTGCGGCTCGACGGCAAGGTCAAGGGCCGTCAGTTCGACCGGCTCGGCCACCTCCGCGTCGGCGGGGTCGAGATCTTCCGTACGTCCACGCCGGAGCCGTCGCCCGACGGCATCGAGTGGTCCGTGGAGAAGGACGTCACGCGCTACAGCGACACGTTCCGCAGGTACCAGGACGTCGAGATGCTCATCGGGAACGTCGTCGACGACACGTACACGGGCGTGATCGATGTCCGAGTCGCACTCACGTTCTACTCCGGGGAGCCCGCCACCACCCCCGACCGCGTCCTCACCCTCGACGGGGCCGGCACGCTCATCACCCCGCGCAACAGTGAACGCATCCTCGCCGAGGTGTACGCCACCGGCTCCGGCGGCGGCTGCGAGGAGTACTGGTACCTGTCCGTGCCGGAGGAGGCGCCCTACTCCTGCCGGGCCGACGGCGGCCCCTACCGGGAGGTGCAGGTCACGGTCGACGGCCGACTGGCCGGAATCGCCGCCCCCTTCCCGAACGTCTGGACCGGCGGCTGGTCCAACCCCTTCCTCTGGTACGTGATCCCGGGCCCCCGCGCCTTCGACGTCACACCGATCGAGTACGACCTCACGCCCTTCGCCGGGATCCTCAACGACGGCCGCCCGCACCGCGTCGAGGTGTCCGTCGTCGGCGTGCCCGAGGGGCAGAGCGGCTGGAGCGCACCCGTCAACGTGCTGGTCTGGCAGGACACCGGCAAGGCCGTGGTCGGCGGGAAGCTCCTCACGCACCACGCGGGTGACCTCACCGGGTCGAGCGGCTACACGCCCGGCACCGAGCACCGCGTCGACACCCGCGGTGGACACGCTCTGACCGTCGCCGGGTACGTCGACACCTCGCACGGCCGGGTCACGACCACCGTCACCCGCCGCCTGGCGAACACCTCCACGCACCGGTGGACCGACGGCGAGACCGTGGACGGGCTCGACGCGACCTGGACGGACGACGAGTCGGTCACCGTCGACGGCCGTGGGCCGGCCCGCACCACCCGCACCCACCGCACCTACACGATGAACGGCACGACCACCCTCGGCGCGGACGACCGGCTGCGCACCGTGCTGACCCTCGGCGACCGGGCCGACTCCGTCACGACCCGGAACGGCCGGCGCACCGCGTGGTCGAGGCGCGACGACACCTACACGGGCGACGCCACGTTCACCGTGAACGTCCCGCGCGACCAGCGGCACGCCGTCGGTACGACCAGCGAGCGCTACCGGCTGAACGGCTCGTCCGGCTGTCACGACCGCCTGCTGACGACCGTTCAGGGGGTGGTCACGCAGGACCGCGACGGCTGTTGAGCCGGCCCGCGTGCGACGCGTCACTCGTGGCGGGATTTACACGGCGGAAACGCGGCGGTCTTGTGTGCGATCAACGGCGCCTTCAGAGTGATCGCCACGGAAACCGCTTTCCGCATGGCAGAAGTCCTCGTCCCCAGGGCCTTTGTGTGCCGCCGTCCCCCCAAGGAGTGCCCGTGCCGCCGTCCGTCCCGTCCCTGCCGCGACGCGTCGCACGCATACTGCGTACCTCACTCTTCGCGCAGGTCGCCTGCGCGCTCGTGCTCGGCATCGTCGTCGGAAAGCTGTGGCCGGACTTCGCGGCCGATCTCCAGCCGCTCGGCGACGGTTTCACCCGGCTCATCAAGACGATCATCTCGCCGCTGGTGTTCTGCGTGGTCGTCGTCGGCATCGCCAAGGCCGGTGATCTGAAGGCGTTCGGGCGGATCGGGCTCAAGGCCCTGATCTGGTTCGAGGTGGCGAGCACGCTCGCCCTGCTCATCGGGCTGCTCGCCGCCAACGTCGTCCAGCCCGGCTCGGGAATGAACGTCGACCCGTCCACCCTCGACACCTCTGCGGTCGACGCGAAGACGGGCGGCGGCTCGCTGCCCACGACCACCCAGTTCGTCGTGAACGCGCTGCCCACCAGTTTCATCGGCGCCTTCGCCGAGAACTCCCTGCTCCAGGTGCTCATCCTGGCCTGCCTGGTCGGCGCCGCGCTGCTCCACCTCGGTCACACCAAGGTGCCGCAGGTCCTGCCCGCCATCGAGCAGGCCCAGGAGATCATCTTCGCGATCGTCGGCTTTGTGATGCGCCTCGCCCCGATCGCCGTGTTCGGCGCGATGGCCGTCCTGATCGGCAACTACGGCCTCGGGGTGATCGAGACCTACGCCAAGCTGATCATCCTGTGCTACGCGGCCGCCGCGCTCTTCATCGCGCTCCTCGCCGTCGCCCTGCGCGTGGTCACCGGGCTCAGCCTCTGGAAGTTCCTTCGCTACATCCGCGAGGAGATGCTGCTCGCCCTCGGCACCGCGTCCACCGAGTCCGTCATGCCGCGCGTGATGCAGAAGCTGCGCCGTGCGGGCGCCCGTGACGACGCGGTGGGCCTGGTGCTGCCCACGGGCTACTCCTTCAACCTCGACGGCGCCTCGCTCTACCTGTCCATCGGCACCCTGTTCATCGCGCAGGCCGTGGGCGTGGACCTCAGCCTGGGCCAGCAGGTCACCGTGATTTTGGTGCTGATGCTCACCAGCAAGGGCATGGCCGGCATCCCCGGTTCCGCCTTCCTCGCTCTGTCCGCGACCGCGTCCTCGCTCGGCGCCATCCCGGCCGGCGCCGTCGCCCTGCTCCTCGGTGTGGACCGGATCATGGACTCGATGCGCGTCGTCACCAACCTCCTCGGCAACTGCGTCGCCGTGTTCGCCGTCTCCCGCTGGGAGGGTGCCCTGGACATGGACCGGGCGAAGAAGGTGCTGGACGGCGAGGCGGTGGCCGTATCGGAGGAAGAGTCGGAGGAGAGGCCGGAGAGGCCGGAGAGGCCGGAGGGGGAGGCGCAGGGAGGGGCGCAGCAGCCGGACTCCGATGCCGAGCCGGAGCGCCCGGGGCCCGCCGACAGCCCCGCACGCACCTCCGCCGACACCCCCACCCCCGCCGTCATCGCAGCCGACACCCCCGCCGTCATCCCCGCCCAGACGGCCAAGGAGACGGCCTCCGAGGCCAGCTGACGCTCGCCCGCCTCTCCCCACCGTGGGCGCCGCTCCCGCAGAGGGAGCGGCGGCCACGGCCGTCTCGCTCCCTCGGTGGCGGCGCCCGGCGCGGTCACGCCCCTTCCGTCACGCCCTCCGGCAAGCCCATCCGTACGCTCAACACCGTCGCGCGGCCTCCCCGTCGATCAGCGTGTCCAGCAGCCCGCCGAGCACCGCGCGCTGCTCGTCCGTCAACGGCGCCAGGATCTCCTCCGCCGCCGACCGCCGGGCCCCGTGCAGGTCCCGCAGGGCCTCGTGCCCCGCCTCGGTCAGCTCGATCCGTATCACCCGGCGGTTGGTCGGATCCGGCACCCGGCGCACCCGGCCGCCCGCCTCCAGCCCGTCGACCAGGGTCGTCACGGCGCGCGGGACCACTTCGAGCCGTGCGGCGAGATCGGCCATCCGGGGCGGCGAGCCGTAGTGCGCGAGCGTGCGCAGCAGCCGGGACTGGGCCGGGGTGATGCCCAGGCCGCACTGCTGGAGATGGTGCTTCTGGATGCGGTGCACCCGGCGGGTGAAACGCATCAGCTGCTCCGCGAGCGGGCCGTCGGGATCGGGCGTGGTCATGCGGGAACAATATCAGGACCACGTTCATTGTGAGCATAGGTAACAATGAGCTAAGCTCCGCAAGTCTTCGCCCTCACATCGCCCGTAGGAGCCCATGCACCCCGACAAACCAGACCCCTGGACCCCGGACACCGCCGCCGAAGCCCGGCCCCGCGCCGGTGCGTCGGCCGATTCCCCCGAACAGCCCCGGCAGGTGCGCCGCATCCTGCGGCTGTTCCGCCCCTACCGCGGCCGGCTCGCGGTCGTCGGCCTGCTGGTCGGCGCCTCCTCGCTGGTCTCGGTCGCCACACCGTTCCTGCTGAAGGAGATCCTCGACGTCGCCATCCCCGAGGGGCGCACCGGCCTGCTGAGCCTGCTCGCTCTCGGCATGATCCTCAGCGCCGTCCTCAGCAGCGTCTTCGGCGTTCTGCAGACCCTGATCTCCACCACCGTCGGCCAGCGCGTCATGCACGACCTGCGCACCGCCGTCTACGGCCGGCTCCAGCGCATGTCGCTCGCGTTCTTCACCCGCACCCGCACCGGCGAGGTGCAGTCCCGCATCGCCAACGACATCGGCGGCATGCAGGCCACCGTCACCTCCACGGCCACCTCCCTGGTCTCCAACTTCACCAGCGTGGTCGCCACGATCATCGCGATGGTCGCCCTGGACTGGCGGCTGACCGTCGTCTCCCTGCTCCTGCTGCCGGTGTTCGTCTGGATCAGCCGCCGCGTCGGCAACGAGCGCAGGAAGATCACCACCGAGCGTCAGAAGCAGATGGCCGCGATGGCCGCCACGGTCACCGAGTCGCTGTCGGTCAGCGGCATCCTGCTCGGCCGCACCATGGGCCGCGCCGACTCCCTCACCCGGTCGTTCGCCGAGGAGTCCGAGCAGCTGGTCGATCTCGAGGTCAGGTCGAACATGGCCGGCCGCTGGCGCATGGCCGTGATCACGATCGTCATGGCCGCGATGCCGGCGTTCATCTACTGGACCGCGGGCCTGGCCCTCCAGCTCGGCGGCCCGGCCGTCTCCCTGGGCACGATCGTCGCCTTCGTCTCGCTCCAGCAGGGCCTGTTCCGCCCCGCCGTGAGCCTGATGGCGACCGGCGTGCAGATCCAGACCTCCCTCGCGCTTTTCCAGCGGATCTTCGAGTACCTCGACCTGCCCGTCGACATCACCGAGCGGGCGGACCCGGTCCACCTGGACGAGGTGAAGGGCGAGGTCCGCTTCGAGAACACGACGTTCGCCTACGACGACCAGGGCGCCCCCGTCATCGACGGCATCGACGTCACCGTGCCCGCCGGCGGCAGCCTCGCGGTCGTCGGCCCGACCGGCGCGGGCAAGTCCACGCTGGGCCACCTGGTGCCGCGCCTGTACGACGTCACCGGCGGCCGGGTCACCCTCGACGGGGTCGACGTGCGCGACCTCGACTTCGACACCCTCGCCCGCGCGGTCGGCGTGGTCTCGCAGGAGACGTACCTCTTCCACGCCACGGTCGCCGAGAACCTGCGCTTCGCCAAGCCGGACGCGACCGACGAGGAGCTGCACGCGGCGGCGCGCGCGGCGCAGATCCACGACCACATCGCCGCCCTGCCCGACGGCTACGACACGGTCGTCGGCGAGCGCGGTCACCGCTTCTCCGGCGGCGAGAAGCAGCGCCTGGCGATCGCCCGCACCATCCTGCGCGACCCGCCGGTGCTCATCCTCGACGAGGCGACCAGCGCCCTGGACACCCGGACCGAGCACGCCGTCCAGGAGGCCATCGACGCGCTCTCGGCCGACCGCACCACGCTCACCATCGCCCACCGGCTGTCCACCATCCGGGGTGCCGACCAGATCGTGGTCCTCGACTCCGGGCGGGTCGCCGAACGGGGGACGCACGAGGAGCTGTTGGAGCGGGACGGGCGGTACGCGGCCCTGGTGCGGCGGGACGCCCGGCTGGAACCGACCACGGATTCGGCCACGGAACGGCCCATGGAACCAGCCACGGAACAAGCCACCGATGCGACCACGGAACCGGCCGCGGATCCGGCCATGGAGCCGACAAGATGAAGATACGCCCGGTGATGCCGAGATTATGGCGATATGAGGGTTAGCGTGCCCGCATGCAGATGAACACTCCGCCACGGAGCACGATTCGACTGACGCGCCGGGGCCGGGTCGCCCTCATCGCGACCGGAGCCGTCGTGGCCGGCACCGCCGTGGCGGTGCCGCTGCTGAGCACGGACCCTCAGGAGCCGCCGGAGAAGCCGACCACCCTCGTCGTCCCGGAGGGCTGGCGCGCGAGCCGGATCTACGAGGCCGTCGACAAGGCGCTCGCCCTGCCCGCCGGCACCACCAGGAAGACGCTGCCGACGGCCGGCCTGAAGCTGCCGAACGACGCGGAGGGCAACCCGGAGGGCTATCTCTTCCCGGCGACATATCCGCTGGAGAGGGCGACGCCCCGGTCGCTGCTGACGGCCATGGTCGACGCGGCGAACAAGAAGTTCAACGGGGCGCCGATCGCCGCCGGCGCCCAGCGCAACTCCATGAACGTCTATCAGGCGGTCACCATCGCCAGCCTCGTCCAGGCCGAGGCCGCCACCAAGGCCGACATGGGCAAGGTGGCCCGGGTCGTCTTCAACCGGCTGGAGCGCGGGATGCCGCTCCAGATGGACTCCACCATCAACTACGGGCTCAACCGCTCGACCCTGAAGACGACCCTGGCCGACACCCGGATCGACAGCCCCTACAACTCCTACCAGCGCATGGGCCTGCCGCCGACGCCGATCGACAACCCGGGCGAGGAGGCCGTGCGCGCCGCGATCAGCCCCACGCCGGGCGACTGGCTGTACTTCGTCACGGTCAAGCCCGGCGACACCCGCTTCACGGCGAGCTACGCGGAGCACCTGCGCAACGTCGCCGAGTTCAACCGGAACCAGCAGAGCCCGACGGCGCCGAAAGCCCACTGAGGTGAGGGGGACGTCGGACGTCACGTCGGACGTCACGTCGTACGTCAGGCGGCGGCTGGCTCGGGCCTCGGCTCGCCCGCCGCCTCACCCGCCGTTTCCTGCGACAGCTCGCCGTCCGTCTCACCCGGCGTCTCGGCCAGCAGCCGCCGGATGTCCCGAACCGCCGCCCGGCCCGCCCGGTTCGCGCCGATGGTGCTGGCCGACGGGCCGTAGCCGACGAGATGGATCCGGGGATCGGCGGCCACGCGCGTGCCCTCGATCCGGATACCACCGCCCGGCTCGCGCAGCCGTAGCGGCGCGAGATGGTCGAGGGCGGCCCGGAACCCGGTCGCCCACAGGATGACGTCGGCGGCGACCCGCCGCCCGTCGTCCCACTCCACACCGTCCGGGGTGATCCGGTCGAACATCGGCAGCCGGTCGAGGACCCCGTCCGCCAGGCCCTTCCGGATCGCGTCGTTCAGCGGCAGCCCGGTCACGGACACCACGCTCCTCGGCGGCAGCCCCTGCCGCACCCGGTCCTCGACGAGCGCGACGGCCGCGCGGCCCGCGTCCTCGTCGAAGGGTCCCTCCCGGAAGACCGGCGGCCGTCGGGTCACCCAGGTGGTGGCGGCCGCGTACGGCGCGATCTCCAGCAGATGCTGGGTACCGGACGCGCCCCCGCCGACCACGACGACCCGCTGTCCGGCGAACGCCTCGGGCCCCGGATAGCGGGCCGTGTGCAACTGCCGTCCGCGGAAGGTCTCCTGGCCGGGATAGCGCGGCCAGAAAGGCCGGTCCCAGGTGCCGGTGGCGTTGATCAGCGCCCGTGCGGACCAGGTGCCGTCGGAGGTCTCGACGAGCAGCCGCCCGCCCGTGCCCTCCCGCACCGCCGTCACCTCCACCGGCCGGCGCACCCGCAGGTCGAAGGTCCGCTCGTACGCGTCGAAGTACTCGGTGATGACCTCGGACGAGGGCCGCGCCGGATCCGCGCCCGTCAGCTCCATCCCGGGCAGCGCGTGCATCCCGTGCACCTTGCCGTACGTCAGCGACGGCCAGCGGAACCGCCAGGCGCCGCCCGGACCCGGGTTGTGGTCCAGCACCACGAAGTCGCGCTCCGGCTCGAAACCGGAGCGCCGCAGGTGATAGGCGCCGGCCAGTCCTGCCTGCCCGGCGCCTATGACGACCACCTCGACCTCACGCATGTCGTTCACGCTTCTACCAACAGCGCGGGCCGCGAGGATCATCCCCGTCACGAGGACTTCCCCGTCACGAGGACCTTCCCGTCACGAGGACCTTCCCGTCACGAGGACGTGCGCGCCGGCGTCGTCGACGGGGGCAGGTCGCCGTTGAACCGCGGGTCCACGAAGTCGGCGAAGTCGACCTTCCGCGGGATCAGCTTCAGCTCGGCGAACGTGTCGGCGATCTCCTGCTCGGAGGCGATGAGCGGCTTGTCCACCGCGACCGAGATCCGCGAGGCGTTCGTCCGCCGCACCGACGCCAGCGCCACCTCGTAGGGCAGCCCGGTGTCCTTGGACCAGACCTCGGCCCACTCCTGCTGATGGTCGTACACCCAGGCCGTGGCGCGCCGCAGCCGCTCCAGGTAGTCCTCGATCGCGGCGGCCTTCTTCGTGTCCTTGAGCGCGGAGGGCGCGGCCACCTGGACGGTCAGGCCGTTGGTGACGCCCTCACCGGTGGTCAGCACCCGCCCCTGCTTCGCCTGGAGCACCTGCGAGGTGTACGGGTCCCACACCGCCCACGCGTCCACCTTGCCGGAGGTGAACGCGGCGAGCGCGTCGGCCGGCTGGAGGTACTTGACCTTGACGTCGCTCAGGCTCAGCCCTGCCTTCTCCAGCGACGCGACCAGCTGGTAGTGCGCGGAGGACCCCTGCGCCACGGCGACCGACCGGCCCTTGAGCTGCTCGGCCCCTGTCAGCTTCGAGCCCTTCGGTACGAGGATGGCGTCACCCTTCGACGTGCCGTGGAAGGCGGCCACCACCGTGATCCTGGAGCCTGCCCCGGCCGCGAAGACCGGCGGGGTGTTGCCGACGCCGCCGATGTCGACGGCCTCGGCATTCACCGCCTCCAGGAGCGGCGGGCCGGAGGTGAACGTGGACCACTTGATCTTGTAGTCGAGGTTCTTCAGCTCCCCGGCGGCGCGCAGGATCGCCTCGGAACCACCCTTCTGGTCCCCGACGTTGAGCGTGAGGGAGCCCTTGCCGTCGGTGTCGCCACCGGCGCCCGTGCCGGCGGAGGCGTTCCCGCCGCAGGCGGTGAGGAGCAGGGCGAGGGGGAGGAGCAGAGCGGCGGGGACGAGGTGTCGTCGCATGGGGAATCCGTTCTCGAAGGAGCCAAGGAGCCAAGGAGGCAAGGAGGGGAAACGGGGAAGGGAAGGGGGAGGTCAGGTGGCTTCGACGCCGAGTCGGTGCAGCAGCCCGGCACGGAGTTCGGCGAAGCGGGGGTCGGCGATGTCGCGCGGCCGGTCGAGGTCGATGTGCTGTTCGTGCGCGATGACCCCGCCGTCCATGACGAGCACCCGGTCGGCGAGCAGTACGGCCTCCTCGACGTCGTGGGTCACGAGCAGCACGGCGCAGCCGCGCCGCTGCCACAACTCGCCCACCAGCCGCTGGGCCTTGAGCCGGGTCAGCGCGTCGAGCGCGCCGAACGGCTCGTCGAGCAGCAGCAGATCGGGCTCGCGCACCAGGGCCCGGGCCAGGGAGGCGCGCTGGGCCTCGCCGCCGGAGAGGGTCTTCGGCCAGGCGTCGGAGCGGTGGCCGAGCCCCACCTCCGCCAGGGCCCGGTCGGCGACAGCACGCTCGGGCCGCCCCGGCAGCCCGAGAACCACATTGCGCCACACCTTCTTCCACGGCATCAGCCGCGGCGCCTGGAAGGCGACGGCCTTGCGGCGCGGCACCAGCACGGTGCCCTCGATGTCGCGGTCCAGTCCCGCGAGGATGCGCAGCAGGGTGGACTTGCCGCAGCCGCTGCGGCCGAGCAGGGCGACGAACTCGCCGGGCCGGACGTCGAGTCGCAGGTCGTCGATGACGGCGCGTCCGTCGAAGAAGCGGGTCAGCGCTTCGACACGGACCGCGCTCGTGCTCACCGGCCGGTGAACGTCGGTCGCCATTGCAGCAGCAGCCTTTCGAGGGAGCGGACGATGAAGTCGGCGAGCAGGCCGAGGAAGGCGTAGACGATGAGGCAGACCACGATCACGTCGGTCCGCAGGAAGTCCCGCGCCTGCACCATCAGGAAGCCGATGCCTGCGTCTGCGTTGATCTGCTCGGCGAAGACCAGTGCGAGCCAGGCGATACCCAGCGAATAGCGCAGCCCGGTCAGCGCGCCGGGCAGCGCCCCCGGCAGGACGACGTGCGGTACGAGTCCCCACCGCGACAGCCCAAGGGACTCGCCGGCCTCGATCAACTGGGCGTCCACGCCCCGGATCCCGGCGTACACGTTGAGGTAGAGCGGGAAGGTCACCCCGAGCGTGATGATGGCGATCTTCGGGGCCTCGCCGATGCCGAACCAGATGATGAACAGCGGGATGAGACCGACGAACGGCACGGTCCGCAGCATCTGCACCGGGGCGTCGACCAGGTCCTCGCCGATCCGGAACAGGCCCGAGACCAGGGCGAGTCCGGTGCCGACGACCGTACCCAGCAGCAGTCCGGCGGCGACGCGCTGCAGGGAGGTGCCCATGGCCGCGGGCAGGGACCCGTCGGAGATCAGTTCCCCGGCGACCTGCGCGATCCGGCCGGGGGAGGCGAGCACGTCCGGGGCCAACACGCCCGTGCCGCTGAGGAGTTGCCACAGCAGGAGGAGCAGGACGGGGCCGGTGGTGCGGCGCAGCCAGCGGGGGACCCGGGTGCGGTGGGAGGAACGGGGGGCGAGGGGTTCGAGGTCCAGGGCGGATGCAGCGGATGCAGCTGATATGGGCGAAATATCCGCCTCGGGTGAGTCGGGCGGAGCATGGCTGATGCTCATGGGAGCTCCAGGGAGGGGAGGGGGAGGGCAGCCGGTGGGGGTGGACGGGCGTGGACGGGCGCACCTCGGCACCAGCGCGTCACGGTGCGGCGTTCAGCGCGCGCCGGACATGCGGGTGCGGTGGACCGAGGAAACGGGAGAAAGAGGGGGTGAGAGCGGGTGAAAGGGCGTCAGCGGCCGCGGCGACACGCGGCGGAGGTCACCCGCAGCAGGTCGATGTGACCGCGCGTGGTGAGCAGGGCTGAACGCAACATGCCGCAGAACGTAGCCAGGCGGCATGGCCATGGTCAACGGTCGTCTCGCGGATCGGACGTCCCGTATCACCGGCCGGGCGGCCGGCCGGGTGCGCGACCCGGCGGATGGGTCAGGATGGGGACATGGCAGATGCGTTCACCACCCGAGTTCTGCACGTGGCGTCCGGCTCCCGGGAACGGGTCGTCGACCTGACCCGGGACTGCGAGGCGTTCCTGGAGGAGGCCGCGGCCGGCCGCGACGGCCTCCTGAACGTGTTCGTCCCGCACGCCACCGCCGGCATCGCCCTCATCGAGACCGGCGCCGGCAGCGACGACGACCTGCTCGCCGCCCTGCACACCCTGCTGCCCGCCGACGACCGCTGGCAGCACCGCCACGGCAGCCCCGGCCACGGCCGCGACCACGTCCTGCCGGCCTTCGTCCCGCCCCATGCCACCCTGCCGGTGCTGGGCGGGAGGCTGGAGCTGGGGACATGGCAGTCCGTGTGCCTGGTGGATACGAACAGGGATAATCCGGAGCGTCAGGTCCGGCTGTCGTTCCTCGGGTAGCGGCACTGCGGGCGCGATATCCGGCCGTACCGAGCGGCGGTCGGCGCGACAGGAGCAGTGCCGAGCCGATCTCCGCCAGCCGGTCCGCGAGGTTCGGGCGCGGCCCAGGCGGCCGGTGCGGACCGCGTCGTCGACCACGGTGAGGACGCACACACGGTGATCTTGGCCTCGGCCGTGTCGAGGCCCTGCCCGACCTT
Organism: Streptomyces sp. NPDC041784; assembly: GCF_055591025.1. Classification (NCBI taxonomy): domain Bacteria; kingdom Bacillati; phylum Actinomycetota; class Actinomycetes; order Kitasatosporales; family Streptomycetaceae; genus Streptomyces; species Streptomyces sp. NPDC041784. Next base: position 183,545 of record NZ_JBVJAB010000017.1, on the reverse strand, counting down.
GCCGAGGACGCGGAGGCAGAGGGCGAGGCAGTCGCGCTGTGCCTGCTTCGACGCCTTGCGTTCCTTCTCCGGCAGCTGGTCGAGCTCGCCGATGAGCAGACCGATCAAGTGGCTGTGCTGGAGGGCGAATGAGGGGCGGGCGCCGAACCGGGTGGTGAAGCCGATGCCGGCCGCGTACTCGGTGGGCAGGCACTGACCCTTGGTAGTGGGCGCCGCCGGTCGCACCGACCGGGCGACTTCACATCCTGTCGCCCCGACTCTGCTTTCAGCAGGTCGCAGGCCGGTCTCCCATCCGTGAGAGGGAGGCCTTCCGTGCGTCCGGGGCTACTGCAGCCGGGCCGCGAGCTCCCGCGGCAGGACGTCCCGGTTCGCCGGAGTGAGCTGGACGACCTCGATGTCGGTGCGCCGCTTGAGGGCGTCGGTGAACGGATCGCGGTGCGTGTGGACCGTGGCGACGACGTCGACCTCTGCGACGAACAGCGCGTCGACCGCGTGCCGGAACGCCGTGCACGCCAGTTCCATCCGCCCCAGCTCGTCGATGAGCACCAGCCGCCCTGTTGCCTCCTCGGTTGCTGCGGGCCGAAGCGACGGCAGCGCCAGTCGTTCCATGACGCCCGGGTCGACGCCGTATTTCCCTACCCGTGGCGGACCGGGCAGGTCGACATGGGCGAGCACTTCCCGTCGGCCTGCCAGGGTCTCCAGGACGAAACCGACGCGGGCGCCGGATTGCCGGATCTCCGCCGTGGTGAAGCCGGTGGCCACGTGGGCGGGCAGCAGCGCGGCCAGCCGACGCAGGGCGGTCGTCTTGCCCGCGCCAGGGCGGCCCTCGAGCAGGATCCTTGTCGGCACACTGCCATCTTCACCCCCGCTTCCGGAGGCGGCCCGGGTGGGCGCGGCCGAACGGGCGTTTCGGGGTGCGGACCGGTGCCGGTGCCGCCGTTGCGGGTAGGCGGCGCGCATGAGCGGAATTGAACTCAGCAGCACCGCGTTCGACGACAAAGCGGTGATCCCCCGTCGGTACAGCGGGGAGGGTGAGAACATCTCACCGCCCCTGACCTGGTCGGGGGTGCCCCACGAGGCCACGGAGCTGGTGCTCCTGTGCGAGGACCCGGACGCGCCGGGGACGACCTTCCTGCACTGGCTGGTGACCGGCATCGATCCGGGGATCACCGGGGCAGTGGAGGGCCAGAAGCCCGAAGGGGGCCTGCCGTGGCCCAACGGCTTCGGCCGCGTGGGCTGGGGAGGGCCGATGCCTCCACCGGGGCACGGGCCGCACCGCTACTTCTTCCGCCTGTACGCCCTGTCCGAGCCGCTGCCGCTGCACGACCACCCGGGCGCCGAGGACGTGCACCGTGCCCTGAAGGGCAGGGAGCTGGCCTCCGGCACCCTTGTCGGGACCTATCAGCGCTGAGCGCGTCACCGCTGGTCGTAGCCATGGGCGCCGTACAGCCGGACGAACCGGGCCGCGATGACCGTCCTGCGGTGCACGAGGTTGTGGGCCCGCCGCTCATACGCCGCGCTGCCGCTCCAGGCCAGTGTCGGCATGGTCCGCGCCCGACGTGATCCGGGGCGGTCGGGCGCAAGGGGCGACCCGTGGTCCGGGAGGCGCGGCGCGTCGGCGTCAGGACGGGGTCCCCGGGTCGGTGTACCGCAGCAGGGCGCCCACGCCCTCGTACAGCCTCAGCTCGCTCTCCGGTGCGACGACCAGTTCGGCACCGGTGCCCACGAGGGCCCGGACGAGGGCCTCGTCGGCGCGCTCCTCGCGCGGGGCCCGCACGCCGAAGGACATCAGCTCCGCCTCGGTCAGGGCGAGCAGAGTGGGCTGGGAGCCCGCCCAGAGCCGCAGCGAAGACCCTGGCGGCCGGTTCAGCAGCAGTGCCGCGACCTGGCCGCGCTGGAGGGCGGCGACGGTGGCGGCCAGCCCCTCCGTCATGGGTCCGTCCAGGGCACGCCGGCCGATGAAGATGTCCACGAGTTCCCGGTCGTGCGCGGCCATGCGGCCGCGGAAGACGCCGTCGAGCTGCGGCTCCAACAGGGCGCGTCCGGTGTCGGTGGGGGTCCGGCCGCCCACGCGTACCACCTTGTCCCGCAGGGTGTGCGGCAGGCGGCGGATCAGTACGTTGCACGCCCACTCGTCCCCGCCCACGACGACGGCGTCGGCATGGGCGCGCCGTGCCCGTTCGTCCAGCCGGTGACCGAGCCGGAGGCAGGTGCGGTGCCAGGTCGCCACCGTGACCCTGCGGTGCAGCCGCTCACCCGGGGTGACGATGGACGCGGGCCAGGTGCCGGTCTCCGCCTCCAGAGTCACCCAGCCGTGGGTCTCGGCGGTCGGCAGGCCGCCGTAGTGGACGACCACGGCCATGTAGGGGATCTCCGGAACGTGCTGGGTGACCAGGGGCATCGCGTCCGGCAGGGTGCTGTAGCGCGCGGAGTCGTGGTGGGGCGGCCTGGGCAGCTCCCTGTCCAGGACGAGCGTGCCGTGGGTGGCGAAGATGGCCTGACCGTGCACCCCCGGTACCTCTGTGTCGGCGCCGACCACCTCCTCCAGTACGTTCAGCAGCGCCCGGTCCGAGCCCTGACGGGACAGACTCTCGCGCAGCCGCCGCCAGCGCAGCGCGATCGCCCGCTCGGGATGCTCGACGTTTCGGGAGGTGTCCAGGTACACGGAGGCGAACGGGCCTGGCTCCGCGTAGAGGGGTTCAAGGAAGGACAACCTCATCGCCACTCCTCGTCGATGTTCTCCCCTCCTTCGATGATGCGCGCCCCGGGGGGCGATGGAGCTCGACGAGCGCAAAGCGGTGCGGAACGCGGGGCGGTGAGGGCGCCGGCCGGCAGCAGCCGCCCCATCGTGAGCATGGTGGCGGCGACCAGGCCGTCCAGCACCGCCAAGCCGCGGGCCGGGACAGCAGGCCGCTGAGCAGCCGGGCTCCGTAGCCGGATGAAGGAGCAGGAAGACACTCGACGCCTTCGAGGGCGTCGCGCGCTGGACCGGGAGTACAGCGGGGTGATCCCGCAGCCGTCGGCTGCTGCAAGACCTCGGCCGAGGCAGCGCCGGGACCGCAGCCGCCCATCGTTGCCATGGATCACCCATTGGAGCTGCGGCAGGCCTGTCGGTAGGGTCGGGTTGTCTTGGCGGAGGTTGGTGGACACCAACAAGGACAACACCGACCGCCAGGTCCGGCTGAGCTTCCTCGGGTAGGCGGCCGGGAGCGCGTGGGGACGGTGACGGCGGATGACCCCGAGGTCCACGGACGGCGACGCGGGTGACGGCACCGCCGTCTCCCGGAGCGAGTTCGACGCGCTCTTCGAGGCGGTGCGCACCTGGGGCCGCTGGACCCCGGCCGACCGGGGCGCCTGGAACCGGGTGACCGCGGACCAGGTGCGGCGGGCCGTGGCCGGGGTGCGGTCCGGGAGGGTCGTACCGATGGCGCTGCCCTGGAACACCCGGCCCGGGCCCGACAACCCCAGGCCCGCCCTGCACCACATGACCGACCTCGGTGACGTGGAGAGCCCGGAGCCCTCCGCCCACAAGGACTTCATCGCCGCCGACTATCACGGCCGGAGCATCACCCATCTGGACGCGCTGTCCCACATCGCCTACCGGGGACGGCTCTACGACGGCCGGGCGGCGGACGAGGCCGTCGGCGCCGGAGGTGCCCGCTTCGGCGCGGTACCGGCGCTCGGGGCCCTGGTGACGACCGGGGTGCTGCTGGATCTGCCCGCCGTGCGCGGGGTCCGCTGGCTGGAGCCCGGGCAGGCGGTGCGCGCGCGGGACGTCCTCGCGGCGGAGCGGGCGCTCGGGGTGACGATCGGCGAGGGGGACGCCGTGCTGCTGCGCACCGGGCACGTCCGCCGCCGCGTGGAACTCGGCGCCTGGGACTCCGGGGCGCGGAGCGCGGGCTTCCATGTGGACGCCGTACCTCTGCTGGCCGAGCGGGGTGTCGCGCTGATCGGGGGCGACGGCGACAGTGACGTACGGCCCTCGCCGGTGGCGGGTGTGCACTCGCCGGTGCACGCCCTGGCCCTCGCCGCGATGGGCGTGCCGCTGCTGGACAACCTCGACCTGGAGGCCCTCGCCGAGGCGACGGCCGAGGCCGGACGGTACGCGTTCATGATCGTCGTGACCCCGCTGAACATCCCGGGCGCGACCGGCTCGCCCGTCACCCCGATCGCCGTCCTGTGACGGTCTCCGCCGCTCCCGGGTCGCGGTGCGCGGGGGTCAGGTGCGTCGTGACTAGCGCCTCTTATGTCCGTATCCTCGTCGTGACTAGCGCCTCTTATGTCCGTATCCTCGGCAATGTCAGTTTCTTACGAAAAGCGTATGTGTCGCGGGCGTGAGTGAGGCGAGGCGTGGTTCGGTCCGGCAGAGAACCGATACCGACGGGGCGTGCGACAGAGGGCACGGGACCCACTCGTTTCCGTGAGCGGTTCCTCCAGGGCGAACCGGTCACGCAGGGGGGCGTGCGCGGCTCGATCCTGGACTCCTGGCAGCGCTGCCGGTCCCTCGGACTCTCCCCGGACCAGTCCGACCTGCCCTTCCACGAGGACTTCGACCCGGACGGCCGGATCGTGCGCGCCGCCGCACCGGTGCTGGATCGATTGCAGTCCCGGTTCTCCGGCACCGAGATCAACATCTCGGTCGCCGACGCGAGCGGCACGGTCCTGCTGCGCCGCTTCGGCGAGGTGTCGCTGGCCGCGAGCCTCCCGGCGATCCAGCGAGTCCCGGGCTTCGTGTTCGCCGAACGGTTCGCCGGCACCAACGGCATCGGCCTCGCCCTGGCGGAGCGCCGGTTCATCCGGGTCCACGGCGCCGAGCACTTCGCCGAGCGCTCCCAGCAGAACGCGTGCGTCGCGCTGCCCGTCCGCGACCCGCTCAGCGGGCGCATCGAAGGCGTCCTGTGCTTCGGCTACCCGCGCGGCGCGGACAGCCCGGCGCTGGGTGTCGTCATACGCAAGGCGGCGCAGGCCGTGGAGCGGCGGCTGCTGGGGGAGAGCTCCGCACGGGAGCGCGCGCTGCTGCGGGCGTATCTGGCGACGGGCGCCGAGGCCACCGCCGGACCGCGGTACGGCTTCCCGGTGGACGAACCGGCCCTCGGACTCCGTCCCCGGGACCGGGCGATCCTCCGGGAGCGGGCCGCCGAGCTGATCTCCCGCGGGCAGCGGGCCGCCGTCGAGGTGACCCTGCCCGGCGGCCGACGGGTCACCCTGGTGAGCCGCCCGATGGCGAGCGCCTCGGGGGTGGCCGGCGTCGCCATCGAGGTCGTCGTCCCCGGCCTGGTGCCGGGCGAGCCCCCGGCCGCCGCACCGCACCGGGTCGACGAACTGCCGGGCTTCGCCGCCGCGCCCGCCGTCCTCACCGCCGTGTCCCGGCTCGGGCGCCTCACCGCCGGCGCCGCCGCGCCGCCGCCCCGGCCGGTGCCCGCGTCCGCGCCCGGCGGGGGCGTGATGATCGACGGTGTCGACGCCGCCCCGCCGCCCCCGGCGCCGCTGACCGGGCACTCCCGACCCTCCGGACCGGCCGGTCACGCCGGTCACGCTGGTCACGCCGGACCCGCCGGGCACACGGGGCCGCCGTCGTCCGCCACCCTTCCCGGCCACGCCGGGCGCACCGTCCACGCCGTACACGGAGCACCACCCCCCACCGGACCACCCCCCACCGGACCGCCCCTCCCGGACCCGCCCCTCCCGGACCCGCCCCTCCCGGACCCGCCCTTCGCGGAACCACCCCCCTCCACCCGAGGCCTCGTCCTCGTCGGTGAGCCCCTCGTCGGCGCCTACGCCGTGGCCGCGCGCCGTCGGCTGGAGCTGCTGTCCGAGGCCAGCGTCCGGATCGGCACCACCCTGGACGTGCGCCGCACCGCCGAGGAACTTGCCGAGACGGCGGTCCCGCGGCTCGCCGACTACGTCACCGTCGACCTGCCCGAGGCCGTGCTCCGCGGAGAGGAGGCCACCGACCCGCTCGGCGACCTGCGCCGCACGGTGGTCCACGGCATCCGCGACGACCTCCCCTTCACCCCGGTCGGCAAGCGGATCGAGTTCGGCCCGACCGCGCCCCAGCTGCGCTGTCTGACCACCGGCCAGGCGGAACTGGAACCGGACCTGAAGGTCGCCGCGGGCTGGCTCGCCCAGGACCCCGAGCACACCGAGCGGCTGCTGGCCCATGTGCACTCCCTGATCGCCGTACCCCTGCTCGCCCGCGGTGTCGTGCTGGGCGTCGCCAGCTTCTACCGCGCCCAGGATCCCGCCCCGTTCGGCGACGACGACCGGTCGCTGGCGCAGGAACTCGCCAGCCGCGCCGCCCTGTCCACCGACAACGCCCGGCGCTACACCCGCGAGCGCAGCATGGTCCTCGCCCTCCAGCGCAGGCTCCTGCCGCACGGGCTGCCCGACCAGGACGCCGTCGAGGTCGCGCACCGCTATCTGCCCGCGGAGTCCGACGTCGGCGGGGACTGGTACGACGTCATCCCGCTCTCCGGGGCCCGGATCGGCCTGCTGGTCGGCGACGTCGTCGGGCACGGCATGCTCTCCGCCGCCACCATGGGCCGGCTGCGCACCGCCGCGCGCAGCTTCGCGGAGCTCGACTTCCCGCCCGACGAGGTCCTCGGCCACCTCGACAACCTCGTGGGGCGCCTGGACCGCGACGACCCCGACGGCGAGGGCGCCGGCATCATCGGTGCGACCTGTCTGTACGTGATCTACGACCCGACCGCGCAGCGCTGCGTGATGGCCCGCGCCGGCCATCCGCCGCCCGCGCTGGTCCGCCCCGACGGCACCGTGTCCTATCCGGAACTGCCCGCCGGGCCCCCGCTCGGCCTCGGCGGGCTGCCGTTCGACGCGGTCGACATCGAGGTCCCCGAGAACAGCCAGCTGATCCTCTACACCGACGGGCTCATCGAGGACCGCGACCGTGATGTCGACCTCGTCCTCGACCAACTGCGCGGCGCCCTGGCCCACCACCCGGAGCGCACCCCCGAGGACACCTGCCAGGCGATCCTGGACAGCGTCGCCCCCGACCACCCCTGCGACGACATCGCCCTGCTCGTCGCCCGCACCCATGCCCTGGACCCCGGCCGGATCGCCGCCTGGGACCTGCCCCCCGACCCGGCCCTGGTCGGCGGCCTCCGCGCCTCCGCGATGCGGCAACTGGCCGACTGGGGCCTCGAGGAGACGGCGTTCGTCGCGGAGCTGATCCTGAGCGAGCTGGTCACCAACGCCATCCGGCACGGCTCCGGTCCCGTCCGGGTACGGCTGCTGCACCACCGCACGCTGATCTGCGAGGTCTCCGACAGCAGCAACACCGCTCCGCATCTGCGCCAGGCCAGCCTCAACGACGAGGGCGGCCGCGGTCTGTTCCTCGTCGCGCAGCTCGCGCGGACCTGGGGGACCCGCCATCTGCCCGAGGGCAAGGTCATCTGGGCCGAATGCGGCCTCGACGACGCGTGACCCGAAACTCGCAGGGGCGCGTGACCCGAAACCCGCGCCCAGGATGTCGTAAATGCCGTAAATAATTACATTTGCTCGGCTACTATCCCCGTGAACAGGCCGACCCCCGGAGATGTCCCGTGCACGACACTCCCGACCCGTCCGCGGCACCCCCCTCCGGAGCGCACCCCGTGGTCAGCATCCGCGGGCTCGGCAAGCGGTTCGGCGGGACCGTCGCCCTGGACGGCGTGGATCTCGACGTCCACGCCGGCAGCGTCCTGGCCCTCCTCGGGCCCAACGGGGCCGGGAAGTCCACGCTCATCAAGATTCTCGCCGGCGTCCACCGCGCCGACACGGGCCGGATCACCGTCGACGGGCACCCGCTCGGCAGCCATGCCGCCGCCCGCGCCATGTCCTTCATCCACCAGGACCTCGGTCTCGTGGAGTGGATGACCGTCGCCGAGAACATCGCCCTGAGCACCGGCTATCCGCGCCGCGCCGGACTGATCTCCTGGCGGCTGACCCGGGAGCGCTGCGCCGACGCCCTGGGGACCGTCGCCGGACACCTCGACCCCGACGCCCCGATCGCCCGGCTCGCCCCGGCCGAGCGCTCGCTGGTCGCGATCGCCCGGGCGCTCGCGGCGGACGCGCGGCTGATCGTCCTCGACGAGCCGACCGCCCGCCTCCCGGCCACCGACTGCGCCCGCCTCTTCGACGTCCTGCACGGGCTGCGCGACCGCGGCCACGCCCTCCTCTACGTGAGCCACCGCCTCGACGAGGTGTACCAGGTCGCCGACGCCTTTGCCGTGCTGCGCGACGGCCGGCTCGTCAGCCGCGGTCCGCTGGCCGGCCACAGCCCCGCCCGCCTGGTGCACGACATCGTCGGCGGGCAGCCGGTCGGCCGGTCCCCCGTGGCCCCGGCCGGCGGCGACGGACCGGCCGTCCTCACCCTCGACGGCGTCCGCACCCCGGGTGTGCGGAGGGTGACCCTGGAACTGCGGGAGGGGGAGGCCCTGGGCCTGGTCGGCCTCTCGGGCGCCGGACACGCCGAACTGGGCCGCGCCCTGGCCGGGGCCCGGCCGCTGCTCGGCGGAGCGGCCCTGCTCGACGGCCGGCCCTACCGACCCCGCAGGGTCGCCGACGCCGTCGCGCTCGGGGTCGGCCTGGTCCCCGGCGACCGGCTGCGCGAGGGCTGCCTGGCCCAGCTGACCGTACGGGAGAACCTCCTGGCCAACCCCCGGGCCGGGGGCCGGTCGGCGCCACGCTGGATCCGGCCCCGCCGTGAACGCGCCGAGGCCGCCCGCCTGATCGCGCGGTTCGCGGTGCGCCCCAGCGACAGCGAGGCCCCCATCGCCACCCTGTCCGGCGGGAACCAGCAGAAGGTCATGATCGGACGCTGGCTCCCGGTGGGCCCGCGCCTGCTGATCCTCGAGGAACCGACCGCGAGCGTGGACATCGGCGCCAAGGCCGCGATCCACCGCCTCCTCGACGAGGCACTGGCCCGGGGCCTCGCCGTCCTGCTCATCTCCACCGACTTCGAGGAGGTCGCGGACGTCTGCCGGCGCGCCCTGATCCTGGTCCGCGGGGCGGTGACGGCCGAGCTGAGCGGTCCGGCCCTCACCCCCGCCGCGCTCACCCGGGCGGCCTCCGCCCTCCCCCCGCCCGCGACCGGGACCCGCCCATGACCGCCCCACCCCCCTCCTCGCCCCGCCGCCCCGGCGGCCACCTCGTCGGCGCCTACGGTCTGCTCGCCCTCACCGCCCTGCTCGTCCTGGTCTTCTCGCTCGCCCTGCCGCGCACCTTCCCCACCCTGGACACCCTCGACTCGATCCTGTCCAACCAGTCCATCCCGGCCATCCTCGCGCTCGCCGCGATGGTCCCCATCGTCACCGGAGCCTTCGACCTCTCCATCGGCTACGGCCTAGGCCTGGCCCATGTGATGGTGATGCGGCTCATCGTCGACGAGGGCTGGCCCTGGCCGCTGGCCTGCCTCACGGTGATCGCGGGCGGCGCGGTCGTGGGTGTCCTCAACGGTGTCGTCGTCGTCTTCGGCCGGATCGACTCCTTCATCGCCACCCTCGGCACCGGCAGCATGATGTACGCCGTCACCGGCTGGGTCACCGACGGCGGCCGGATCGTCCCCGGCCCCCAGGGCCTCCCGCCCGCCTTCACCGACCTCTACGACTCCACCTTCCTCGGCCTCCCCGTCCCCGCGTTCTACGTGCTCGCCCTCGCCGCCGTGCTCTGGCTGGTCCTGGAGCGGCTCCCGCTCGGCCGGTACCTGTACGTCGTCGGCTCCAACCCGCGCGCGGCCGACCTCGTCGGCATCTCCACCCGCATCTGCACCGTGTACGCGTTCACCGCGTCGGGGCTGATCGTCGGCTGCGCCGGGGTGCTGCTCGCGGCCCAGCAGCAGATCGGCAACCCGAGCGTCGGCCTCGACTACCTGCTGCCCGCGTTCGCCGGCGCCCTCCTCGGCTCCACGGCGATCAGACCGGGCCGGCCCAACGCCCTCGGCACCGTCGTGGCCGTCGCCGTCCTGGCCGTCGGCCTCACCGGCATCGGCCAGCTGGGCGCCGACTTCTGGACGGTCCCGCTGTTCTACGGCGGCACCCTGCTCATCGCCGTCGGCCTGGCCGGCTACGCGGCCCGCCGCCGGCTGAGCAGCGGCATCGCGACGGCCGACGCCGCATCCGCCGCGCCACCCGGACCGCCGTCCTCGCGGGGGGCTCCGCCCTGACCTCGTACCGCTGACCGCGTGCCCCCCGCCCCCCTTCGCCCCCGCCCCCCTTCGCCCCCGCCCCCGCTCCCCGCCCAGGAGTTCCCGTGCACGGCACCCGCAGAGCCACCTCCGGCACCGTCCGCAGGGTGCGGCTCGCCTCCTGCGCCCTGCTGGCCACGGCGACCGTCCTGGTCGGCTGCGAACGCGGACCGTCCGAGGGCCCCGACGAGACCGCCTCGGGCCCGAACGGCTGCCCCGCCGTCCACGCCCGCGCCCGGGCCGCCGTCACCCGGGCGGAGGCGACCGACGTGCCCTGGACGGGACCGACCACCGGCCCCCGGGCGGTGTCCGGCAGGACGCTCGTCTTCGTCGCCCAGACCATGACCAACCCCGGAGTCGCGGGCGCCGCCGACGGGGTGGAACAGGCCGCGCGGGTCATCGGCTGGAACGTCCGGGTGATCGACGGCGGCGGTACGCCCGCCGGCATCCAGGCCGCGATGAGCGAGGCCGTGGCCCTCAGACCCTCGGGCATCGTCATCGGCGGGTTCGACCCCAACGCGACGTCACGGCAGGTCGCCCGGGCCGACGAGCTGGGCATCCCGCTCATCGGCTGGCACGCGGTCGCCGCCCCCGGCCCCAGCGGCCGGCCCCCGCTCTTCACCAACGTCACCACCCGCGTCGAGGCCGTGGCCCGGATCAGCGCGCAGTGGGTCATCGCGGACTCCGGCGGCCGCGCCGGGACCGTGATCATCACCGACGCCTCGATCCCCTTCGCCAGGAACAAGTCCGAGCTGATCAGGGACGAACTCGCCACCTGCCCGGGCGTACGGCTCCTCGCCTACGAGAACATCCCGATCCCGGACGCCGCCAGCCGCACCCCGCGCGAGGTCTCCTCCCTCCTCGCCCGGTTCGGCAGCGCGTGGACCCACTCCGTGGCCATCAACGACCTGTACTTCGCCGACGCCGCCCCGGCCTTCCGCGCGGCCGGCGAGAAGGGCGCCGGCCCGCCGTACAACATCGGTGCCGGGGACGGCGATCCGTCCGCCTTCCAGCGGATCGACAGCGAGCAGTACCAGGCGGCCACTGTGCCCGAGCCGCTGTCCCAGCAGGGGTGGCAGATCGTCGACGAGTTCAACCGCGCCTTCTCCGGCAGCCCCGCCACCGGGTACGCGGCCCCCGTGCACATCGCCACGGCCGCCAACAGCGAGGGCGCCACCAGCTGGGACCCGGCGGGCTACCGGGAGGCGTACCGAGAGATCTGGGGCAGGTGACGTGGGGTCAGTTCGACGGCAGCCACTCGCTCAGGGCGTCGATGAGGGCGTCCAGCGGGGGAGCGGCGGAGGTGCGGTCCGTCATGACCGTACGGCCGTCGAACCGCACGACGTACTGGAACATGTCGGCCACCCCCTGGCCCATCGTGAGGTCGGGGACGTCGTCCAGCGCCGGGTCACCGAGCAGGGTGCGCAGTTCCGTGAACCGGGCCTCGGAGAGGTCGTGCACCGTGGCCTCGCCCTTGTCGGTGGCGCGTACGGTGCCGTCGCCCCGCAGGACCACCTCGTGGTCGACCCCGGCGAAACCGCCGGTGACCGTCATCGTCACCAGCTTCTGCTCCGGCCCGGTGACGGGCACCGGCGTAGGGCTCGCGGAGCCCGGGACCGGGGCGGAAGGCGAGGTCGAGAGGGAGGGAGAGGGGGAGGGAGAGGGGATGGCGGACGTGGTGGGGGAGGGAGTGGCGGACGGGGTCGCCGTGGCGACCGCCGTGGCCGTGCCCTTGCTCTTCCCCTCCGCCGTTCCCTCACCGTCCCCGGAGGAGCAGCCGACCAGGGTCAGCACACCGGCCGCGCACACCGTCACCACCGCCGTCGCGGCCGTACCCCTGGCGAGCACCCTGTCCTCCACCCTGCTGATCGCTGAAGAACCGTCACATCAGAGTGCCATGCTGTGCGTTCCGTCGCGAGGTCCCGTCTTCCGCCCAGGAGGTCCGATGTCCGAGCCGTCCGTCCTTGCCGCGCTGGTGTCCGCGTTGCGCGGCGGGTCGATCGAAGTGGTCGATCTGACGTCCCCGCTGTCCTCGGAGACACCGGTGATCCAACTGCCGCCCCCGTTCGGCCAGACGGCGGTGTTCGCACTGGAGGAGATCAGCCGGTACGACGACCGGGGCCCGGCCTGGTACTGGAACAACTTCCGCAGCGGTGAGCACACCGGCACCCACTTCGACGCCCCGAACCACTGGGTGACCGGCAAGGACCTCGACGACGTGGCGTCCGTGCCGGCGGGCCGGCTGATCGCGCCGGCCGCCGTACTGGACTTCACCGCGCAGGTGCGGGCGGACCCGGACTTCCTCGTGGAGGTGGACCACGTGAAGGCGTGGGAGGCCGCGCACGGACCGCTCCCCGAGGGCGGCTGGCTGCTGCTGCGCACCGGCTGGGACGCCCGCGGCCATTCCCAGGAGGCGTTCCTCAACGCGGACGAGAACGGCCCGCACACCCCCGGTCTCTCGCCCGAGTGCGCCCGCTGGGTGGCCGAGGAGGCGCCGGTGATCGGCCTGGGGGTGGAGACGGTGGGCACCGACGCCGGACGGGCGCACGGCTTCGACCCCGCCTTCCCCTGCCACGCCCACCTCATGGGCAGCGACAAGTACGGGCTGACCCAGCTGCGGAACCTGGCGGCGCTGCCGCCCACCGGGAGCGTCGTCGTCGCCGGACCGCTGCCCATCGTCACCGGATCCGGGGCGCCCGCCCGGGTGCTCGCCCTGGTGGAGGAACGGCCTCGGGCTCGCGACCGCGATCGGCGCGGCCCTGGCCCGCCCGGACCGGCTCCCGGTGGCCGTGCTCGGCGACGGCGGCGCGCTGATGGGCGCCGCCGAACTCGACACCGTACGCAGGCTCGGGCTGCCGATGCTGGTCGTCGTCCACAACGACGACGCCTACGGCGCCGAGGTGCACCACTTCGGGCCGCACGGGCATCCCCTCGACACGGTCCGGTTCCCGGCGACGGACATCGCCGCCGTGGCCCGCGGGTACGGCTTCGAGGCGGTCACCGTGCGCACCCGGGCGGACCTGCGGGCCGTCGAGGACTGGCTCGCCGGGCCCCGCTCGGCGCCCCTGCTCCTCGACGCCAAGGTGGTGGCCGACCGAGGGGCGTGGTGGCTGGAGGAGGCGTTCCGGGGACACTGAGCGGCCGGGCGGGTCAGCCCAGCGCCCGGTCCAGGTTGAACGCCGCGCTGATCAGCGACAGATGCGTGAACGCCTGCGGGAAGTTGCCCTGTTGCTCACCGGTGTGGCTGATCTCCTCGGCGTACAGGCCGAGATGGTTGGCGTACGTCAGCATCTTCTCGAAGGCCAGCCGGGCCTCGTCCAGCCGGCCGGCGTGCACCAGGGCCTCGACGTACCAGAAGGAGCAGATGGAGAACGTGCCCTCGTCACCGTGCAGCCCGTCGGGGCTGGACCGCGGGTCGTAGCGGTAGACGAGGGAGTCCGACACCAGGTCATGGGTGAGCGCGTCCAGTGTGGACAGCCACTTGGGGTCGGTCGGGGCGATGAACTTGGCCAGCGGCATCATCAGCACCGCCGCGTCCAGCACGTCCCCGTCCTCGTGCTGCACGAACGCCTTGCGGGTCTGCGACCAGCCCCGGCTGTGGATACGCCGGTAGATCGTGTCGCGCACCCCCCGCCAGCGGGGCAGATCGGCGGGCAGGCCCCGCCGGGTCGCCATCCGCACGGCCCGCTCGAGCGCCACCCAGCACATCAGCCGCGAGTACAGGAAGTTCTTGCGGCCGCCCCGGGTCTCCCAGACACCCTCGTCCGGCTGGTCCCAGTGGTCGCAGACCCAGTCGACCAGGGCGCACACATCGTCCCACTGGTCGCTGGACACCGGCTTGGCCCACTTGTCGTACAGGTAGATGGAGTCGACCAGCGCACCGTAGATGTCGAGCTGGAGCTGGTCCGCGGCGGCGTTGCCGACCCGCACCGGCGCGGAACCCCGGTGCCCTTCCAGATGGGTGAGTTCACTCTCCGCCAGATCCGTGCGCCCGTCGATGCCGTACATGATCTGCAACGGGCCGGAGGGCTTGCCGTCGCCCGGACTGATGTGCCGGGTCACGAACTCCATGAACGCCTCGGCCTCGCCGGTGAAGCCCAGCCGCAGCAGCGCGTAGACGCAGAACGCGGCGTCGCGGACCCAGACGTAGCGGTAGTCCCAGTTGCGCTCGCCGCCCAGCCGCTCGGGCAGGCTGGTGGTCGGCGCGGCGACGATCGCCCCGGTGGGCGCGTAGGTGAGCAGCTTCAGGGTGAGGGCCGAGCGGTGCACCATCTCCCGCCAGCGGCCCCGGTACCGGGACGCGGACAGCCAGTGCCGCCAGTACGCCACCGTCGCGGCGAACTGCTCCTCCGCCTCGGTGCGCGCGCACCGGCGCGGCGCCACCTCACCGCCGACCTGGTCGAGTGCGAACACCGCGGACTCGCCCTCGGCGAGCTTGAAGTCCGCGTGCACGTCCACCCCGTCGGTCTCCAGGGGCACGGTGGCGGTCAGCGCCAGGGACAGCCCGTCGGACGCGAAGACCGCCAGGTCGCCCTCCGTGCGCAGGGTGTGCGGGCGGGCGCCGTAGTTGAACCGCGGGGCCACCCGGGTACGGAACGGGACCGTGCCGCGTACGCACAGCACCCGCCGGATCAGCCGGTGCCGCTCCACCTCGCCGGTACGGCCGTCCCCGCCGCCCAGCGGCATGAAGTCCTGCACCTCGCCGACCCCGTCCTCCGTGAAGAACCGGGTGATCAGGACGTTCGTGTCGGGGAAGTAGAACTGCTTGGTCCGCGCCGGGACCGCCGCCGCCAGCGCGAAGGAACCGCCGCGCTCGGCGTCCAGGATCGCGCCGAAGACGCTCGGGGAGTCGAAGGCGGGGCAGCAGTACCAGTCGATCGTGCCGTCCGTCCCCACCAGGGCCACACTGCGCAGATCGCCGATCAGCCCGTGGTCGGCGACCGGGAGATAGCCACCGTCCCGGTGTGCGCGGGGGTCGTTCGACGCGTCCGTCATCGCAGCCTCCCTGGCCCGCTCCGCACCGGCGAGGCCTCCAGCGTAGGCGGGATCGGCGCGAAAAGCCTCGGGAACGGGGCGAGCGCTCTCACCGCCCGCCGGGAGCCGAGCCGATCTCCACCACCCGGGCCCAGGCGGGCGGATCCGTCGGCTCGTAGTCCGGGTCGTCCTCGTCCCAGGAGGCCGAGCCCCGGGGGAACAGTCCCACCACCGTCCGGCACGGCGGCGGTGCGCTCGGCCACGGCGTCTGGCCGTCGGTCAGGGCCACGACCACGTCGGGCGCCGGCCGGGACCGCAGCGCCTTGGCGAACCCCGTACGCAGATCCGTGCCCCCGCCGCCCACCAGCGGGATGCCCCCGGCACTGCACAGCGGGTGCACCACCCGGGCCGCCGCGTCGCACGGCACCACGCTGACCAGGTCCCGTCGGCCGCCCACGGCCCGGGAGATCGCCGCGACCTCCAGGAGCGCGCTGCCCAGCTCGGCGTCGCTCACCGACCCGGACGTGTCGATGACCACGCAGACCCGCGGCGGCCTGCGCCGCAGGCTCGGCAGGACCGCACCGGGCACGGACGCCGAGCGCCGCGACGGACGGCCGTACGTGTAGTCCTCGCCCGCGCCGGGCCCGGAGGCCGCCGAGCGCACCGCCGCGCCCAGCAGCTCCCGCCACGGCTGCGGCGGATGGAACGCCTCCTCCGCCCACCGCCGCCACGCCTCCGGAGTGCTTCCCGGCCGGGCCTTGATGCCCTGCGCCACCCGGAACCGCACCGCGTCGCGCTCCTGCGCGCTCAGGCCGTGCGCGCCGTCCCGGCCCAGGTCCCACTCCCGTTCCAGCCCGTCGGCGCCGCTGCCGCAGTCCAGCCACGCCAGGCTCTCCGTGTGCCGCCCCAGCCGGAACTCACGCAGGTAGTCCTCCATGAGCTTGCCCGGAACCAGGTTCAGGAAGCCCGGCTGGACGGCGCCCTCCGGTTCGAGCAGCCCGTCGCCGAACACGTCGTCGTTGATCTCGCAGTCCGCGGCGATGTTCATCCGCAGCCGTTCCGCCGGCCCGGTCAGCCCGCGCTCGCGCGCGACCCGGTCGCTGCGCCCGTGGTGGTCGCGCAGCAGGTGGGACACCTCGTGAACCCACACCCCGGCCAGTTCCTCCACCGGCGTCCGGTCCACGAACCCGGGCGAGACATAGCACCGCCAGTGCCGGTCGACGGCCATCGTCGGCACGTGCCGTGACTCCACGGTGTGCAGGGCGAACAGCGCCGTCGCCAGGTAGGGGCGGGCCCGGGCGGCGTGGAGGCGGGCGGCGAAGAGCTTGTCGAGGTCCAGCCCCGACCTCGGCCCTTCGGCCGCCGTGAGCTGCGCCGTCGCCGTCGCCGTCGCCGTCGCCGTTGCCGTCGCCATCGGTTCGTCCGTCGGCTCGTCCGTCGACGTCGCCCTCGGCTCGTCCGTCGTCATCGGCCGGCCTTCGCACCGACCGCCGCCGACCGGGCCGCCGCGTGGTCCGCCCGCCGGGACAGCGACACCACCCCGGCGAGCCGCTCGATCGACTCCGGGACGTCCCACTCCTCCTGGCGCAGCGAGGCGAGCGTGGTCGCGGGGACGACCACCAGGTCCGGGGCGCCGGTCTCCAGCGCCCGCACCAGCACCGCCCAGGCCGCGTCCCAGCGCGCCTTGTCCGGACGCCCCCGGACCGCCGCCACCACCCCGTCGAGGACGGCCTGGCGCAGATCCCCGCGCTCGGGCAGCTCGGCACCCGCCGGGTCGGCGAGCACCGCCTCGGGGTCCGGGAGGTCCATCCGGTCCACGCTCGCCAGCAGCTCGAGCCCCGGACCGTCCCCCACGGTGCCCCGCACCAGCATCGACAGCACCTCCCGGGACGAACCGGCCGCCGTCGCGAAGGCGATCAGACACAGCGTCATGTCCCAGCTGCGGGGCGACGGCCAGGGCCCGCCCCGGCGGGTCTCGGCGCTGGGCAGCCGGTGCACGAGCGTCGGCCGGGCGGCGAGCAGTCCGCACACCGCGCGGCGCGCGAAGTCCACGGCCGCCGCGAGCCTGTCCGGGTCGAGCCGGGGCAGCGTCGCCCGGGGCCAGGTACCGCCGAGTCCGCGTACGACGACCTCGTGGTCGTGGGTCCACTGGAGATGCACGAACCGGTTGGCCAGCGGCGGGCTCAGCTCCCAGCCGTCGGCCGCCGAGGACCGCGGATTGGCGGCGGCCACGATCCGTACGCCGGGCGGCAGCCGGAGGGCGCCGATCCGCCGCTCCAGCACCAGGCGGAGCAGCGCGGCCTGCACGGCGGGCGGCGCGGTGGACAACTCGTCCAGGAACAGCAGCCCCCGGCCGGCCCGGACCAGTCGCACGGCCCAGTCCGGCGGGGCCATCGGAACGCCCTGCTCCGCGGGATCGTCGCCGAGGACCGGCAGGCCCGAGAAGTCGGACGGCTCGTGCACGCTGGCGATCACCGTGGTCAGCGGCAGGTCCAGGGCCGTCGCGAGCTGGGTGAGGGCGGCGGTCTTGCCGATCCCCGGCTCGCCCCACAGGAGCACCGGCAGATCGGCGGCGACGGCCAGGGTCAGCGCCTCCAGCTGGACGTCGGGGCGCGGTTCGGTGGTCGAGTCGCGCAACAGGGCCAGCAGGTCGCCGGCGACGTCGAGTTGGGACGCGGGGGATGCGGGAGACGCGGAGGATGCGGGGGACGCGAGGGGCGGGGCGGGGAGAGAGCCGGTGGGAGCGAGCGGGGTGCATATGGGCATGTTTGATCACCTTTGGGTTCGTGACGGGGGCAGGCCGAGGTGCCGAAGGCCCCGAGGGGAGGTGGGTGAGCGCCGTACGAGGGTCGGGTCGGTGAGCGGTCAGTGAACGGCCGCGTGGCGGGGGCGTGAGCGCCCGGCACGGGCGGGGCTGCGGTCGTCGAAGCGGAGCGGGGCGGGCCCCGGCACGGTCAGGCCCGCCCGGAACAGGCCGTACACGATCCGCCCCCGCGCGGCCGTCTCCAGGGCGTCGCGCAGGGCGCCGCCGCGCAGGACGGCGTCCTGACCCAGCAGCCCCTCGACGACGGCCAGCGCACCGGCGACATCGCCGTGCCGGAGACGTTCGCGGACATCGGGCAGGCAGTCCGGACGGCGGTGTGCCTCGTCGATGATCCGCAGACAGGGCAGGGGCGTGCCGGTCAGCGCGGCCAGCAACTCCTCCCGCCGGATCTCGACCGGATCGTGGTCCAGCGGGGCCAGCACCCCGTCGACCAGGCCGATCCGGTGCCGGGCGCCCCGGCACTCGACGACACGCGGTTGCCCCGGCCGGCCCGGGGGCCCGGCGGGACCGGCGTCGGACGGCGGCGCGTGATCCGGCGCCAGCGCGGCGGCGACCAGCGGATGCAGCCGGTCGGCCCCGATCAGCCCGGCGCGCAGCAGCTCCAGGTCGGGCAGCACCCAGGTCGCCGCGTCGGGCAGCATCGGCAGCCCGGAGGCGGCGCCACCGCCGGGTACCGGTCCGATGACCGGACGCGGATCGTCCGTGCGCAGGTCCAGAGCCACCCGCCGTCGCCCTCCGAGCCGTACGACGACCGTACGGGTGCGAGGGGAGCCGGACGGCTCGACGGCCCCGTCGGCCCGCAGCAACAGCCGCGCCTCGGCCGCCCACCGGTCCACGGCACACCGCCGCTCGCCGGTCACCGCCGGCCCCAGCGCTTCCGCTTCCGCCGCCGCTTCGGGAGGCCGGTCCGCCCCCGCCCGTACCCGCAGCTCGCCCGCCCTGCGCGCGTCCCACAGATGACGGTGCAGGTCGAGACGGAAACGCCGGCTGGGGCGCGGATGCGGATGAAGGCCGCCGCCCTCGGAGCGGGGCCCGTCCCACAGCGCGAGGCTGATGCGCTGACCGGCGTCCGCCCAGGCCGGCGGGGTGCGCACCACGAGCCGCACGGGCCGTCCGCCCTCGGCCCCGGTCGGGTCGTACCGGGCGAGCGGAATGGTCAGGCCCGGGCGCAGCAGCCCGTCGGGAGCGATCCTCGGCAGGTGCCAGCGCAGCAGGTCGGGAGCGAGATGGCGGAGATCGGACCGGATCCGGTCCGCCAGCTCCCGGCCATGGCGGCGCGCCACGGAACGCAACTGGAGATCGACATCGACGGCCGCGGCGGCACAGGCCCCGGCCCAGTCACCGGTGAGGCGACGGGCGGTCGCGGTCTCGATCATGGAGGCCGGCACGGCGAACTCGCGCACGCGCAGCCAGAGGGAAAGTCGGGAATCCTCGTTCGCGGTCTGAGTGAGCATCAGCACTCACCTTGCGCGGACGGGTCCCCCAATCTGGCAACAGAGTGAATGGTCATCGCGGTGATCGTAACGGCCTGCCCGCCGCACCGCCACGCCTTTTCCGACCACAAGGTGCCGCGCGGCCCGGGGACTTGGCCCCGGACGGGCCGGAGCGGGGCGCGCGGCCCCCGCGCCGGGCGCTCCGACCCGGCTCCTCCGTGTCATTGCGGCCCACCCCCGGACCCCCGACTGTGGAGACCGGGCCGGTGGCGAGGAGGACGGGTGATGACGAACGGCGAGGGCACGCCGGACGCCGAGCGGCGGCGGCTGGCGGAGGCCGACGGAGGCGTGGCGCCCTGGCGGCGCTGGGGGCCGTACCTGAGCGAGCGGCAGTGGGGGACCGTCCGGGAGGACTACAGCGCCGACGGCGACGCCTGGTCGTACTTCACCCACGACCAGGCCCGCTCCCGCGCCTACCGCTGGGGCGAGGACGGCATCGCCGGCGTCAGCGACGACAAGCAGCGGCTGTGCTTCGCCCCGGCCTTCTGGAACGGCCGCGACCCGATCCTCAAGGAACGGATGTTCGGGCTGACCAACAGCGAGGGCAACCACGGCGAGGACGTCAAGGAGTACTACTTCCACCTCGACAACACGCCCACCCACTCGTACATGAAGTACCTCTACAAGTACCCGCAGGCCGCGTTCCCCTACGCCGACCTCGTCGACACCAACCGGGCCCGGGGCCGCCACGACCCCGAGTACGAGTTGCTCGACACCGGCGTCTTCGACGAGGACCGCTACTTCGACGTCGTCGTCGAGTACGCGAAGGCCGCTCCGGAGGACCTGCTGGTCGAGATCACCGCGCACAACCGCGGCCCCGACGAGGCCACCCTGCATCTGCTGCCGACCCTGTGGTTCCGGCACACCTGGTCCTGGGCGGGCGGCACGGCGGTCCCCGCGCTCAGCGCGGCCGACGGGGCGATCCGCGCCGACCACGAGGAACTCGGCCCGCGCTGGCTCCACCACCGGGGCGAGCCCCTGTTCACCGACAACGAGACGAACAACGAGCGCGTCTTCGGCAGCGCCGACGCCACCCCGTACGTCAAGGACGGCATCGACCGGTACGTCGTCCACGGCGAGAGGGCCGCCGTCAACCCGGCGCGCACCGGCACCAAGGCGGCCGTCCACCACGTCCTGACGATCCCCGGCGGCCGGAGCGCCACGGTCCGCCTGCGCCTCACCGACACCGAACTCGCGGACCCCTGGCGGGACTTCACCGCCGTCATGGACACGCGCCGGGCCGAGGCGGACGCCTTCTACGCCGGCCTCACCCCCGACGGCATGGGCGAACGGGAGCGCCGGCTGGTCCGGCAGGCGCTGGCCGGGATGCTGTGGAGCAAGCAGTACTACGGCCTCGACGTCGAGCGCTGGCTCACCGAGCACGGCGTCGACCCGCTCGCCGCCGACCCCCGGGTCCGCAACAGCGCCTGGTACCACCTGGTCAACGACGAGATCATGTCGATGCCGGACACCTGGGAGTACCCGTGGTTCGCGGCCTGGGACCTCGCCTTCCACACCGTCGCCCTCGCCATGGTCGACATCGGTTTCGCCAAGGGCCAGCTGGAGCTGCTGCTGCGCCGCCGCTCTCTGCATCCCAACGGCCAGATCCCCGCGTACGAATGGAACTTCGGGGACGTCAACCCGCCCGTGCACGCCTGGGCCGTCCTCTTCGTGTACGAGCTGGAGAAGCACCGCACCGGGCGCGGCGACCGGGCGTTCCTGGAGAACGCCTTCCAGAAGCTGTCGAAGAACTTCACCTGGTGGCTCAACCGCAAGGACGTCGACGGCAACAACGTCTTCCAGGGCGGCTTCCTCGGCCTGGACAACATCGGTGTCTTCGACCGCAGCGCCCCGCTGCCCACCGGCGGCCACCTCGACCAGGCCGACGGCACCGCCTGGATGGCGCTGTACTGCCAGAACCTCCTCGACATCGCCATCGAACTCGCCGTCGACAACCCGGTCTACGTCGAGCAGGCGCAGATGCTGTTCGAGCACTTCGCGTGGATCGCCGTCGCCATGAACCGCATCGGCCGGGACAACGCCAGCCTGTGGGACGAGGAGGACGGCTTCTTCTACGACGTGCTGCGGCTGCCCGACGGCAAGGCGACGCCTCTCAAGGTGCGCTCCCTCGTCGGCTTGATTCCGCTGGCGGCGACGAGCGTGATCGGCGGCCGGGCGGACCGCAGCTTCCCCGAACTCGTGCGAGGAGCGAAGGAGTTCATCGAACGGCATCCGGCCGTCGAGGCGTTCGTGTCACAGCACGTGACCGCCGGCCCCGACGCCGACGGCCGCTATCTCTTCGCCCTGTTCGGCGAGGACCGGCTGCGCCGCGTCCTGGCCCGCATGCTCGACGAGGACGAGTTCCTCGGCCCGCACGGCATCCGGTCCCTCTCCCGCCACCACGCGGACCACCCGTACACCTTCGAGGTGCGCGGCGAGACGTACGGGGTCGGCTATCTGCCCGCGGAGTCCGACTCGGGCATGTTCGGCGGCAACTCCAACTGGCGCGGCCCGGTCTGGTTCCCGATCAACATCCTGCTGATCCGTGCCCTGCTCAACCTGCACGGCTACCACGGCCCCGAGTTCACCGTGGAGTGCCCGACCGGTTCCGGCCGGCGGATGAACCTCTACGAGGTCGCCCGCGAGATCTCCGACCGGCTCACCGCGACCTTCCTGCCCGACGCCGACGGCCACCGCCCGGTGCACGGCGCACGGCGGAAGTTCGCCGAGGACCCGCACTGGAAGGACCTGATCCTGTTCTACGAGTACTTCCACGGCGACAGCGGCGCGGGCCTCGGCGCCTCCCACCAGACCGGCTGGACGGGACTGGTGGCGGTGACCACGACCCTGTTCCACTCCCTGGGCGCCGACGACTGGCAGCGCGGCGGCCGGGAGTCCCTCGAACCCGGGAGCGACCGTGAGGAGCCCCTGTCATGACGGTCGTCCTTGAGATCAACACCCTTGTCTGGCTGCGGGAGCTGAGCGTGCGCTACGGGCGCCGGGTCACCCTGGGCGAGGTGCCCGGCGAGGTCTGGGACGAGGTGGCGCGGCCCGGCGTCGACACCGTCTGGCTGATGGGCGTCTGGGAGCGCAGCCCGGACGGACTGCGGATCGCCCTGCGCGACGAGGGCCTCCTCGCCGCGTTCCGCGCGGCGCTGCCCGACCTGACCGAGACGGACATCGCCGGATCCCCGTACTGCGTACGGAACTACGTCGTCGACGCGGCGCTCGGGGGCCCGGACGGTCTTGCGGCCGCCCGCGCCCGACTGGCCGCCCGCGGCCTGCGGCTGATCCTCGACCACGTCCCCAATCACGTGGCCCCGGACCACCCCTGGCTCACCGCCCACCCCGACCGTCTGATCCGGGGCACGGCACAGGACCTGGCCGTCGCCCCGGACGCCTTCCTGGACAGCGGCGGACAGGTCTTCGCCCGGGGCCGCGACCCCTACTTCCCGCCCTGGCCCGACGTGGTCCAGCTGAACGCCTTCAGCACGGCCCTGCGCGAGGCGACCGTGGACACCCTGGTCTCCGTCGGCGACCAGGCGGACGGCGTGCGCTGCGACATGGCCATGCTGATGATGAACGACGTCTTCGCGAAGACCTGGGGCGACCGGGCGGGCCCGGCCCCCGCCGAGGACTTCTGGCCGTACGTCCTGCCGCGCGTCCGCGCCTGCCACCCCGGCCTCCTGTTCGTCGCGGAGGCGTACTGGGACCTCGAACAGGCCCTCCGGCAGCAGGGTTTCGACCACTGCTACGACAAGCGGCTCTACGACCGGCTCGTCCACGAGGACGCGGGATCCGTCCGCGCCCATCTCGACGCGGACCTCGGCCACCAGCGCGGCCTCGTCCGCTTCCTGGAGAACCACGACGAACCGCGCGCCGCCACGGCCCTGCCGGGCGCTCGGGAACGCGCCGCCGCCGTGACGGTGGCCACCCTGCCCGGGGCGACCCTCTGGCACGAGGGCCAGTTCGAGGGCCGCCGGGTGCGCCTGCCGGTCTTCCTCTCCCGCCGGCCCGACGAAGCCCCCGACGAACCCCTGCGCGCCTTCCACGACCGCCTGTTGCCGGCCGCCGCCGCCGTACGCCGTGGCGCGTGGCGGCAGCTGACCCCGAGGGGCTGGCCGGACAACGACTCCCACCGCGACCTGCTCGCCTGGACCTGGACGGACCCCGACGCCCGCCACGTCGTGGTCGTCAACCACTCCGGCCGTCCGGCCCAGGCCCGGCTGCCCCTGCCCTGGGACGACCTCCGGGGCCGCCGGCACCGCCTGACCGACCTGCTCACGGACCGGACCTACGACCGCGAGGGCGACGAACTCACCGACCCGGGCCTGTTCGTGGCCCTGGACGCCTGGGACACGCATGTCCTCCGGGTCGGCTGACGCGGGCGGCCGGTTGGCTCACCGGGGGCCGGGCGGTGGGGCGGGGGGCCGGCCGAAGGGAGACCGCTCAGCCCATGCTCTTGGCCCCGTCCAGGGACTCCCGGATGATGTCGGCGTGACCGGCGTGCTGGGCGGTCTCGGCGATGATGTGCAGCAGGACCCGGCGGGCCGACCACCGTGCGCCCGGCTCGAACCACGGCGCCGTCGGCAGCGGGTGGTCGGCGTCCAGGCTGGGCAGCGTGGCGACCAGCTCGTCCGTCCGCGCGGCCACCTCGCCGTACTCCTTCAGCACTCCCGCCAGCGTCTCGCCGGGCAGCATCCGGAACTCGTCGGCCCGCGCGGCGAAGTCGGCCTCGGTCATGGCGTCGAAGTCGCCCAGGGCCGACGGGCCGTTCACGATGAAGTCGGCCCAGCCGCGTTCCGTCCCGGTCACGTGCTTGATCAGGCCGCCCAGACACAGCTCGCTGGCCGTGGTCCGCTGCCCCACCTGCTCGTCGGTGAGGTCGCGGGTGGTGAAACGAAGGAAGTGCCGGTGCTTGGCCAGCGCCGCCAGCAGGTCGGCGCGCTCGCCGGTGACGGTCTGGCCGAGGGGGGTGGAGTCGCTCATGGTCCTCTTCTTCCGTGAGTGCCGTTCCGAGGTCGAGACCCACGTTAGAAGCGATCGAGGTCAGATCCTGACCTAAAGGGGACGGGTTTCGAAAGGGACGCGTTGCGCGTCCTGGCGTCCCGCTCCTCGGGCGGGACGCCAGGACGGCCGTCATCGGCGGCGGCCCCTGCGGGTCGCGTGGGTGGTGAGCTCCTCGTAGGCCGGGGCGTCGCCCCCGCGGACGCGGTCCCACGCGCGGGTGAACAGCTCGGGCACCGGCACCAGCGGGACGGCCCGTGAGGTGCCGAGGACCGGATACAGATCCCGCTTCCACAGCTCCACCGGCAGCGCGGGCGACTTCAGGTCCAGCCAGCCGCACGGCAGGAAGAGGGTGCGCCCGGCACGCGGCCGCTTGGCCTGAACGACCAGCGCGGTCGCCGCGAGTTCGGCGCGGGCCTTCTTCGTCCGGGCGGGCTTCCAGCCGGTCCAGCGGGCGCAGTTGCGGTCCGTGGGGTCGGGCAGGGCGAGCAGCATCAGATAGAGCGCCGCCGCGTCCTCGCCCAGGCCGTGCTTCCCGGCGACCTCGGCGACCAGCGCGGGCACGCTGACGGTCGGGTCCTGCGCGTACCCGGCGGGGGCCTCGGGGCCGATACCGGCCGCCAGCGCGCGGGCCAGCTCGTCGCCGAGGATGGTCCGCAGCGCCTTCATCCCCTGCCCCCGGGCCGGGCCGACGAGCCCCTCCATCAGCCCGAACACCGGGTCGTCGGGGCCGTCGAGCGCGCCCGTGCGGACCAGGACGGCCTCCTGGTTCCCGTGCCAGGGGCGCAGCACCAACGCCTCGCCGACGCGCGTCAGGCCGTGCGCGTCCGCACCACCGGTGGCGGGCAGGCCGTACGCCTTGCGCAGCTCGACCGCGGACGACGAACCCCGCTCCGTCCACGCGAGGTCCAGGTCGATCAGGAGCCCCGGGTCCGCGACACGGCGGCGCAGCGCGGCGAGGGTCTCCGGCAGCGGGGCGCGCAGCGGGTGGCCGTACGGCAGGGAGTAGGCGAGCCCGGCCAGGGTGGCCGCGGCACGGGTGAGGTCGTAGCGGCCGGGCAGCGCCCGCGGGTCGTCCGCGACCAGGTTGCCGTCCTTGTCGGGCCGCTGGACCGTGGTGCGGCTGATCCAGGCGGTGCGCCCCGGGTTGAGGACCTCCTCGACGGAGCCGGTGGGCAGACCGCCGAGGGACAGCTCGCCGACGAGGTCCTCGGGCAGCCGGACGACCCCGCCGAGCCGCTCGGCCCACACCCGGCCGGCCGCGTCGACGTCCGGACCGGCCGTCCACAGGTCGCCGGGGTCCGAGGGCAGCAGCGCGCCGACGAGCGCCGCCGAGTCCGCCGACCCGACCGAGGACAGCAGGCCGTCGCCCACCTCCTTCTGACGCGGCTTCAGCCCCGTCGCCGCGCTCACCTCGGCGGTCAGCTGGGCCGGCCGTGCGGCCAGCAGCAGGGCCGCCTGCACGGGCCCCAGAGCGCCGCCCGTCGCGGCGGCGAGGGCGTCCGGCGCCTCCGGCCGCCAGGGCGCCGCGCCCTTGTCCCGGACGAGCCGGACGACGGCGGTCAGCGCGTCGGCGGGGAACACCGCCGGGTGGGCCGTCTCCCGCTCCAGGGCGAAGTGGGCGACCGCGCCGAAGGCGCCGGCCGGATCGTGGTCCAGGGCGAGCCAGTGCACCCGGCCGTGTTCCCCGTCGACCCTCTGGCAGCCCAGCACGACGACCGTACGGCCCTCCCGGCGCAGCACCTGGCCCGCCCGCTCCGGCTTCCCGCTCTTGTCGAACGGCTCGCTCAGCACGACCTCCCGCAGCGCGCCCCCGGGCGCCGCCAGCGGCCCGTCCGCGATCGCCTCGCACAGCAGGAGCAGCGCCTCGCGGTGCGTCTCGGTGACCGTCGGCGACGCGGCGCGATAGGCCAGCGGCCGCAGCACGTCCAGCAGGGCCGGCCAGACCGAGACGATGCCCGGGACCCTGAACTCCTCGGTGCGCCAGCCCTCTTCGGCGCCGGTGTCACGGGCCCGCCGCTCCAGCGGCCTGCCGTCGGCCGACCGCCCCGACAGCACGTGGTTGACGGCGCGGATCTGCTGGAGCACGCTCCAGCGCTGGTAGCCGCCGTACCAGCCCTGGTGGTGGCCGACGAGCCCGGTGGTGGCCTCGCGCACCGTCTGGTCGTCGCCGTACTCGGGCTTGAACAGGGCGAACACGCCGTCGACGGGCCGGCGTTCCGTCGTCGGACGCTCGGCGGGCGGCGCCACGAACGAGGCCGTCGACTCGGCGAGCCGCAGCACCGCGCGCAGCAGCGTGGTCACCCCGGTGACGAGCCGCGGGTCGCCCAGTCCGGGCAGCTCCCGGGCCACCAGCCCCCGGAGCACCTCGTCGGCGGTCGGCACGACCGGCTTGCCCCCGGCCGTGGCCCCCGCACCCCCGGTCGCGACGATCCGCGCCTGCCGTTCCGCCAGGGCCTCGGCCCCGGCGCGCACCAGCTCGGCCGCCCGCTCGTCGGTCAGCGCGCGCAGCACGGCCGACGCCCGCTCGTCGCGCGGCCGCAGCGCGTGCCAGAAGGCGACCGGCGGCACGAACGGCGTACCGGCGGCGAACTCGCTCCCGCGCTCCATCGGCGTCACCCGGCCCAGCTCTCCGGCGGCCGACGTGTCGTCCCCCGCGTACAGGGCGATCTGCCGGTGCTGGCGGACCACCACGGGCTCGGCGCCGCCGGGCAGCCGCAGCGCGCCCAGCGGAACGCCCGGGGCACGGCCGCCGCCCGACGGCCGGGTGACGGTCCGGCCGTCCGGCGTTCCGGTGACCGTGCGGGCGCCCTCGCCCTCGCCCTCGGTGCGCACCCAGCGGCCGAGGACCGTGCCGTCCGTGCCGAACGGGCTGTGCTCCAGGCCGGGCTGGAGCGGCAGCACCTCGCAGTGCGGCTGGAGCAGCTGCGCGCCCTCACGGGCGCCGGTCCGCAGGAACGCGGGCAGCGAGACCCGCCCCTGGGCACCGGTCGCCGGGTCGTACTCCAGCCACACCTGCTGCCGGCCCTGCCGGCCCTCGCGCCAGTACGTGGTGCCGTCGCCGAGGACCGGGCGGCGGCCCGGCAGCACGGTGTCGCCCGCGTGCAGGGTCCGTCCGCCGGTGGCACGGCCGCCGCCGGGCAGCGGGATCGACGGATCGCCCGCGTCGCCGCTGCCGTACCAGTACTGGGGGATCTGCTCGCCGCCGAGCGGGAACACATCGGCCGGACGGCCGGTCCAGTAGCCGAACTGCTTGCCGTTCTGCCGCCACATCACCAGCAGCTGGCCGTCCGAGTAGCGGAACGACGGGCGCTGCCAGCGGTCCAGCTCCACGGGCAGCCGCAGCTCGTGGTCCAGCAGGATCCCCTCGGGGCCGACGACGAACGCCTTGTGCCCGCGGGCGACGATCAGCGCGGGCCAGGCCTCGGTGACGTTCAGCGTGTTGTCGTGGTCGCGCTGGGGTTTGGTCTCGGCCTCGATCCGGCGCAGCGCCTCGTCGAGGGCGGGCCAGCCCAGCTCGTCCAGGACGCCCGCCCGCAGGGTCCGCCCGAGGAGCGGCGCCGGCTCGTGCGCGGCGACCCGGGCCACGGCGGCCGGGGCGACCTGGGCGGCCACCACACGGAAGGAGCGCATCCGCTCCAGCGCGGCGCGCGCGGCGGGCAGCCCGACCGCGGCGGTCAGCTCCCCGGCCGCGTCCTCCAGCCACTCGCGCAGCACGTCGGCGATGACCGGGTGGGCGGCCAGGGCCTGAAGCACCTCGTCCTTCGGCCGCTGACCGCCCTGGGTGCCGATCTCGCCGTACAGCAGGCGCCGGGACCGCGGGTCCGCCGCCGTCGCCGTCAGGTCGCGGCGGCCCGGCCGGGTCTCGCGCAGCCAGCGGTCCAGGCCCAGGAACACCACCGTGCCCTCGTCCGGGAGGGTCAGCGGTACGCCCTCCGCCACGCACAGGTCGAGCAGGTCGAGGTCCGCACCGGCGCCCCAGCGGCCCGTGGTGAGGTCGACGGGCCGGCCCAGCGCGCGCAGCCGGGGCGCCATCCGCCCCACCAGCGCGAGGGTGGCCGGGGAACGGCCGCACACATTGCCGCCGTGCTTGCGGTGCAGCGCCCACCGGCCCAGCCAGTCCGCGGCGTCGACCTCGTCCGCCGCCGCTCCGGCCTCGCCCGTGAGCAGCAGGTCCGCGCCGCACTCCGCCAGCAGCCCCAGCCAGAACTCGTCGTCCTCGACGCTGCGGCCCAGTCCGGCCGGCATGATCTCCAGCAGCCGTCGGCGCACCTGCGGCCGCCGCTCGGCGAGGACGGCGAGCGTCGCCCGGTAGGCGTTCCAGAAGGACGCCGGGGCCCGGACCGCCGCCGGTGAGGCGAGCAGGTCCGCGACCAGCCCGCACTCCTCGGTGACCCGGCCGAGCCCGGCCGCCTTGATCAGCCCGCGCGCGTCCTGCGGCAGCGAGGCGTACGGAGGCATGCCGGCCGCGCAGCGCTCCACCGTCAGCTGCCGGAACTGCGCCCACGCCTCGGCCGGGTCGAGACGCTCCGCGAGCGCCTTGACGTGCTCCCTGAGCGCCTTCACCGTCAGCGCCCCGGCGAACGCGAACTCCAGGAACACCGCCCGCTGCCGCTCCTCGTCCACCGTCAGCGCGTGCACCCGCTCGGCGTCGCGGGCCTTGCCGAAGAACGCGGCGGCGTACGTCGTGTTCTCGTGCTGGAGGAAGACCCGGGCGGCCTGCTCGTAGAAGGTGGGCAGGAAGTGCGGCACCGCCCGGCCGAGCCGGGTGCCCAGCTCCTCGAAGCCCTCCTTGGCCGTACCGGGACGGGACTTGGCCTGTCGTGCCAGCCGCTCGATGTCCCTGACCAGCGCCAGCGCGTGATGGCCGTTCGCCGGGTCGTTGACCAGCGCCCAGGCCGGGAAGCCGAGCGCCTCCCGGCGGACCTGGCCGACCTCGGGGGCATCCGGGTCCCGGGCCAGGCCGAGGAAGTCCAGCGCCAGGTCCTCCGCCTCGCCGAGGGTGCCCGGCACCAGCCGGACCACCGCCCGGTCGCCCAGCGCCGGGTGCGTGTACGTGCGGACGGTGAGCGTGTCCGCGTCCTCGCGGGCCGTGCCGCCCGTCGGCAGGATCGCGCCCGCGTCGAGGAGCACGCCGGCCGTGGTGTCGTCGTACGCCGTCATGCCGCCCGCTCCTCGTCCTCGATGTCGCGTCCCGCGTAGAGCGCCGCGGCCATGCGCATGCCCTCCGACCAGGCCACCGGCCCGACCTGACCGAGCCTCAGCACCCGGCCTGCGGCGTCGGTGAAGACCAGCGGGCCGGTCTCGGACTCCTCGTAGCCCTCGTAGTCGCCGACCCAGACACGGGCCTCGACGGTGCGGTCGTCCTCCAGGACGGAGCAGACGGCGTTGCCGCCGCGCACGCGGTAGCCGAGCTGGCTCACCCGGCCGTGCAGGAACCGCTGCTCCTTGAAGCGCCCGCCCGCGTACTCCTCGACGGAGGTGCCCTCCGCGTCGAGCGTGGCGGGCCGGTGCCACACCTCGCGGAAGAGCTGCTGGGCGCGCTGTGTCACGCCGAGTTCGACGGCGAACTCGCGCAGCTCCTCCAGGTCGGCGAGGAGCACCGGGTGCGGCAGCCGGACGAGGTCCGGGGTGATGCGCACGCTGTCGCCGTCGAGGTCGACCAGCCCGAGGCCGCGCTCGGGGTCGGCGTCCCGCAGGAATCCGGCCACCTCGCCGTCGGCCCCGGTGACGACGAGGTCGCGCAGGGCGGCCTGCCACGCCGGGTCGGCCCACACCCGCACGACGACGGCGAACGGCACCGGCAGCGAGCGCACCATCCACCGCTCCACGTCGGTCAGGCACTGCCGCTCGTGCCGCTCCAGCCACTCGGTGAGCTGACGCAGCCCCACCACCGCGGGATCGTCGGCGATCTTGGGCGGGACGGACTTCAACATCCGCCCGGCCGCGTTGCGGCACACCACCTTGCCGTCGTCGAGGGCGACCTCGTAGTCGCCGGCCGACACCCACCCCATGTGTGCCTCCCGCACCCGCAGTGATCAAGTGACGGGAACTGTAGATCAGGCCACTGACAACGGGAGATCAGGCCACCGGATACGGGATCCGGGAGGCCGGCCCAGGGCGGCCCGCCTAGGCCGGCGTGCCCGCGTCCGGTGCGAAGGGGATGCCGTGGCCGGGGACGATCAGCGCGGGGGACAGGGCCAGGATCTTGGCGCGGGAGTCGTGCAGCGCGTCCGGGTCCGTGGCGTACGGGTCCTCCGCCGGGCCCTCCGCGTGCCACCACAGGTGGGTGAACACGACCAGTCCATCGGCCGTGTCGACAAGGGTGCTGATGTCCTCGGGCGTGTGTCCGGGCGTGGCCGCCAGACGGATCGACGGCGACAGGGCGAAGCCGTCGGCGGGCCGGTCGGTCCACACGTCGTCCTGGTAGATCGCCCAGTGGTCGTGGAACCGGGCCGTCGGGAACAACGCGGCGTTGAGGGTGTGGTCCGGGTGGTGGTGGCTGAACACCACGTCGGTCACCCGGTGCGGTGCCACGCCCTCGGCGGCCAGCGGGTCGAGGATCAGCGACCGGTCGGCGACCATGCCGGGATCCACCACCAGAACCGTGTCACCGTCGCGGACGAGACTCACCGTGCTCGCGGTGCGCGCGCCGACGTAGCCCGTGGTCAGAGTGCGGAAGATCGCTGCCATCCGGGCACCCTAACGGCCGCGCGCGGCCCTGCCCAGAGGGAACGCGCGGCCGTGAGGGAAGCGGGTCAGCCCTCGACCCAGCCGTGGTTCTTGGCGAACTGCGCCAGTCCGCTGCGGACCTGCACGATCTGCTCGCCGGTGAGCGAGGGCGCCGCCGTCAGCAGCGCCTCCGTGACGTCCCGGGTGAACTCCTCCGTGCTGAGCACATCGCACAGCACGTCGTCGTCGGCGGCCAGCGGCTTGCCGTCCGCCCCGCGCGCGAGCCGCACGCCGGACGCCTTCGGGCCCCGCTCGCCGTCCTCGATCTCGAACTCCACCACGATGCCCCGCCGCACCTGCGACTCGGGCATCAGCATGTCGTTGACGTGCAGGAAGACATCCTCCCCGCCGTCGTCGGGCGCGATGAACCCGTAACCACGCTGGCTGTCGAAGCGCACCACACGACCAGCAACCATCCCAACCCCCAGCAACCTCGAAACACCCACGTCGGTGAACCTGCTCAGATCGTAGTCAAACCGGACGGCCGCGGGCGACTCCCGGGTGGTCACGGCGCCCGGTACAGCTCCGTGAGCAGCTCCAGCACGGCCTGGGCGGCCGGGTGCGGGTCGTCGCGCCACCAGATCAGACGGACGGCGACGGGCTCGGCGTCCCGCACCGGCCGGTAGACGACACCGGGCCGCGGGTACTGGTCGGCGGTCGCCTCGGCGGTCATGCCGACGCTGCGGCCGGTGGCGATCACGGTGAGCCAGTCGTCGACGTCGTGCGTCTCCTCCGTGGCGGGCCGCGCCTCCGGCGGCCACAGATCGAGGGTGGTCGTCCCGGTCCTGCGGTCGATCAGGAGCGTGCGTCCGCCGAGGTCCGCGAGCCGCACCGAGCGGCGCCGGGCCAGCGGATCGTCGGAGGCCAGCGCGCACAGCCGCCGCTCCAGCCCCACGATCGCCGCGTCGAACCGCCGGTCCGACGGCGGCCTGCGCACCACCGCCATGTCACAGGCGCCCTCGGCCAGCCCCGCGCTGGCGGAGTTCACCCGCACGAGCTGGAGCCCGGTCCCCGGGTGCTCGGCCGCCCACCGGCGCTGGAAGGCGAGGGTGTGCCGCCCGAGCGCCGACCAGGCGTATCCGATCCGCAGCCGGGTGTGTCCCGAGGCGGCCTCGCTCACCAGCGCGTCCACCTCACCGAGCACCCGCCGCGCGTGCGCCGCGACGCGCAGGCCGGTCGCGGTCGGCGTCACCACCCGCGAGGTGCGCCGCAACAGCCGTACGCCCAGGGCCCGTTCGAGCGACGCCAGGGTGCGGGAGACGGCCGCCTGGGAGACGCCGAGCACGGCGGCGGCGTCGGTGAAACCGCCCTCGTCGATGATCGCGACCAGACACCGCAACTGGCGCAGTTCCACACCCGGAGCATCCATGACTCCAGCGTATAGATCTCGCGACGCATGCATTTTGCGCAATGCCGGGGCCGGGGGACCATCCCGATATGCCTGCCGCTCCCTCCCCCTCGACCACCGCTCCCTCGGTGGCTCCCGCACCGGAGCCCGAGGGGTCGCGCCGGCCCGCCGTCGGCATCGCCGTCATGGTCGGCAGCGGTCTGTCCAACCAGACCGGCGCCGCGATCGGCTCCCTGGCCTTCCCCGTCCTCGGTCCCACGGGGGTCGTCGCGGTACGCCAGTACGTGGCCGCGCTCGTCCTGCTGGCCGTCGGCCGCCCCCGGCTGCGCTCCTTCACCCGCCGGCAGTGGGGACCGGTCCTGCTGCTGGCCCTGGTGTTCGGGACGATGAACCTGTCCCTCTACACCGCCATCGACCGCATCGGCCTCGGGCTCGCCGTCACCCTGGAGTTCCTCGGCCCGCTGACCATCGCCCTGGCGGCCGCGCGCCGCCGGATCGACGCCTGCTGCGCGGTGATCGCCGCGGCGGGCGCGGTCACGCTGATGCGCCCCCAGCCCTCCACCGACTACCTGGGGATGGGCCTCGGCCTGCTGGCGGCGGTGTGCTGGGCGTCGTACATCCTGCTCAACCGGACCGTCGGCCGCAGGCTGCCCGGCGTGCAGGGCTCGGCGGCGGCCGCGGCGGTCTCGGCCCTGGCGTTCCTGCCGGTCGGGGTGGTCCTGGTGCTCCGGGAGCCGCCCACCGCGGCGGGCGTCGGCTGTGCCGTCGCCGCCGGTGTGCTGTCCTCCGCCGTGCCCTACCTCGCGGACCTGGTCACGCTGCGCACCATGCCGCCGGCCGCCTTCGGCCTGTTCATGAGCGTGAACCCGGTGCTCGCGGCGCTGGTCGGCTGGATCGGCCTCGGCCAGGGGCTCGGGCTCGTCGACTGGACGGCGATCGGGGCCGTCGTCTGCGCGAACGCGCTCAGCATCCTCGCGCCGCGCCGCTGAGCGAGGATGCCGAGTACGGGGTCAGTCCTCGTCGGCCGCGCGCTCGGCGTCGCGCTTCTTGAGGCGGGCCGCCTCCTTGCGGACCTCGGCCTGGGTGGCGCGCTCCTTCTCCAGCCACTCCGGCTTCGCGTCCTTCAGCGCGTCGATCTGCTCGGTGGTCAGCGCCTCCGTCACCCCGCCCCGGGCCAGGCCCGCGATGGACACGCCCAGCTTGGCCGCGACCACCGGACGGGGGTGCGGACCGGTCTCGCGCAGGGCCCGCAGCCACTCGGGCGGGTTCGCCTGGAGCTCGTTCAGCTCGGCGCGCGAGACCACGCCCTCCTGGAACTCGGCGGGCGTGGCGGGGAGGTACACACCCAGCTTCTTCGCCGCGGTGGCGGGCTTCATCGTCTGGGTGGTCTGCTGCGACTTCATACGGTCCAGGGTATCGGCCGCCGACGAGACCTCCGACCACAGCCGGTAACCTGGCGGGATGACCGACTCGGCGGATTCCCTCTCGTTCCGGCTCGCGTACGTCCCCGGAGTGACGCCCGCCAAGTGGGTGCGGATCTGGCAGGAGCGCCGGCCCGACATCCCGCTCACCCTTCTCCAGGTGACCCCGGCCGAGGCCTCCGACGTCTTGCGCGACGGCTCGGCCGACGCGGCCTTCGTCCGCCTCCCGGTCGACCGTACGGTGTTCAGCGCGATCCCCCTGTACACCGAGACGACGGTCGTCGTGGTCCCCAAGGACCATGTGATCACCGCGGCCGAGGAGATCACCCTGGACGACCTCGCCGACGAGGTGGTCCTGCACCCCCTCGACGACGTCATCGGCTGGGAGGAGCCGCCCGGCGAGCCCGCCTTCGAACGTCCGGCGACCACGGCGGACGCGATCGAACTCGTCGCGGCGAACATCGGTGTCCTGGTCGTCCCGCAGTCGCTGGCCCGCCTTCACCACCGCCGCGACCTCACCTACCGCACGGTCGTGGACGCCCCCCAGTCGGGCATCGCCCTGTCCTGGCCGGAGGAGGCGACCACCGACCAGGTCGAGGACTTCATCGGTGTCGTCCGCGGTCGCACGGTCAACAGCACGCGCGGCCGGGACCGGCAGGCTCCGGCGGGGGAGCGGGAGCGGCAGGGCGAGCGCCGTGGGCAGCAGGCGGGCGGGGCGCAGCGCAAGAGCACGGGCGGCGGCAGACAGGGCACGGGCACCGGTGGCGGCGGCACCCGCGGCCGGGCCGGCGGAGCCAAGGCCGGCGGAGCCAAAGGCGGTGGCGCGAAGGGCGGTGGCGCGAAGGGCGGCGGCGCCCGGCGCGGCACCGGCGGCGGCAAGCCCCGCCGCCGGTCGTAGCCCCGCCGCCGGTCGTAGCGGCGGGACGGCTCACGGCACGAAGGTCGCCCCGTTCGCGGTGGACACCGCCTTCGCCCCGTCGGCCGCGCTCAGCAGCCCGGCGGCCACCCAGGCGTCCACCACCGTCCGCACGCGGGCGACCAGGGCCGCCTTGGTGGCGAACGGCGCCCGGGCCCACACCTCGTCCAGCAGACTCGTCCCGTCCGCCTTCACGGGGTTGGCCACGCCCGAGTCGCTGTTTCCGAACACCACCCGGGGCTCGGCGCGCCGCACGTACGCGTGCGTCGGATCCTCGGTGCCCTCGAAGAAGGGGGCGAACTCGGTGCCGTTCAGTGTGAAGTGGAGCGGTTTCCCGGCGACCGGGGTGAGCGAGGGCAGCAGGTCCCCGGAGAGCGCGGCGTTGCGGTAGAGCCCGAACTCCAGGTACGTGGTGGCGGAGTTGCGGGCGACCAGGTTGACCGGGCCGAGGAAGAGGGTCTGGAGCGACGGGTCGTCGAGGGCCCTCTCGACCCGCAGCCGGAACGGCATCGCCACCCGGACGGTGTCCCCGTCCCGCCAGGTCCGCGACACCGTGAGGTAACTCCCGGGCACCGGCGTCCCGCCGGCCGCCTGCCCGTTGACCGTCACCCGGAACCCGGCCGTCGCCCAGGCCGGCACCCGCAGCCGCAGCGCGAAGGCGCCGGTACGTCCCCGGACCGTGAGCGTGCTGCCCTGCTCGCGCGGGAAGTCGGTGCTCTGGGTGACGGTGACCCCCTTCTCGGCCCAGGTCAGCGTGGACGGGCTGTACAGGTTGACGTACAGCGAACCGCCGTCGGCGGCCTTGAAGTACACCGAGTCCTGGTATTTGGTGGCGGACTCCATGCCGGTGCCCTCGCAGCAGGTGGTGCCCTGCTTGGGCGTGTAGTCGCGCACATGGCCGGGGGTGAGCCCGATGAAGTACGTGACGAGCGGCTTCTCCGCGTCGGCGGTGTCCCGCTTGGAGCCGAGGACCTGGTTGAGCAGGGTCCGCTCGTAGTAGTCCATGTAGGCCGGGTCCTGCTCGTGGAAGAACAGCGTCCGGCTCAGCTTCAGCATGTTGTACGCGCAGCACGTCTCCGCGTTGGTCGCGCTGACGGTCCCCGCGATGACGTCCCGCGCCTTCCAGAACTCGCCCGTGCTGGTGCCGCCGATGCCGTACATGCGGTGCGGTACGACCATGTCCCAGAAGTTCCGCGCGGCGGTGAGGTAGCGCTGCTCGCCGGTCGCGTCGTACAGCCGCAGGCAGCCCGTGAAGATCGGGATGTGCTGGTTGGCGTGGAGCCCGTCGAGGACATCGGTGTTCGCGGCGCACGCGTCGATGAGGCTGTCGAGGTCGAACAGCCGGGCCAGCGCGAGGTGTTCGGCCTTGCCGCTCAGGGCGTGCAGATCGACGATCGCCTCGACGATGCCCCCGAACTCGCCGCTGGAGAAGAGCCCCCACATCCGCTGGAGGGTGGCGGCGGGCAGCTTCGACAGCCGGGAGTACATCCAGTCGCCCATCCCGGACGCCAGGTCGAGCGCACGCGCGTCGTCGGTGGCGAGGTAGGCGTCCAGCAGACCCCGCAGGATCTTGTGAGCCGTGTAGTACGGCGCCCACACCCGGGTGTAGTCGCTGCCGGTCATCGACTCCAGGTGGATGAACTGCGTCTCCGGGTAGGCCGCGAGGAACCCGGGGTGGCTGGGGCCGCCCCAGGTGCGGCGCACGGTGGCGGTCAGCCCACGCCCGGAGCCGTCGGCGAGCGTCGGGCCGGACGTCTCGTCACAGGCGTACGAGACCAGGTCGCCGCTGCCCGCAGTGGTCTGCAACGCCGTGATCTCGGCGGCCGTCAGGGCGCGCGACCAGACGTCGAACCCGCCGAACACGCCCGCGAAGACGGGGTCCGAGGCGTAGTTGGAACGGCCGAGCCAGTTGTTGGCGAGGGTGCCCAGGGCGGCCGGGGTGAGGGACATGGACGGGTTGCGGGCCACCGCCGTGCCGTTCACGTACAGCGTGCCGGTGCCGCCCGCGAGGGTCACCGCGAGGTGGCTCCACTGGTTCAGGGGCAGCGCGGCGGTGCCGTCGAGCCCCTGCTCGCCGCCCGGGCCTGCGGTCGTGATCGCGAACCGGGGCACGCCGCTCGCGTTGCGCGTGGCGAGGTACAGGTACCGGGTGGTGTTGTCGCCGAAGTCGAAGACCCGGGCCCAGTTGCCGTCGTGGGTGGGCTTCACCCAGGCGGCGAGGGTGGCCTGCGCGGCGCCGCCCAGGACGCCGGCGGGCAGGTCGACGTACCGGTGGGAGCCGCGGACGTGCTCCACGGCCGTACCGAACCTCCCCGGCACGCTGAGCACGGCCGGGTCGTGGCGCAGTGCCTCGCGCACCTCGGTCAGCGCGCCGACCATCGTGCGGATGCGGTCCGCGTGGACCGCCTCGCCGGTGCTCGCGTACGCCTGGGACAGCATGGTCAGGAAGTGGCCGGTGTAATGGCCGCGCAGATTGCCGTTGGCCTCCCCGTCCAGGCCCTCCCAGCCGCCCGGGGCGACCGCGCCGAGGGTGGAGAGGCCGGCGTTGGCGCGGAAGACCTGGAGGAGCCGGTTCACGTCGTAGCCGCGGGCGTGGTCGAGCATCAGCTGCCGCTTGGCGGCGAAGACGCCGGCGCCGAGGACGACGTCCTTCAGGGCGAAGGGCTGGAGCGTCCAGGAGGCCGGCGGCGGGAGCGTGGCCGCGGCGGCCCTCGGGGCCCCCGCCGCGCCGGCCCCGGGAAGGGCGGCGGCGAGGATCGCGCTCTGGAGAAGGGTCCGTCTGCTGAGGGGCGGTGCCATGTGCTGCTCCTCCGGTCCACAAGGGGTGGTCGCCTCGGCCCGCGAGGGGCGTTCGGCCGGCCCGTGACAGAGTGTTCGATATTACGAACGATGTGCGAATGGTCGACCAGACGTTAAAGGGGCGACGGGAGGGCGTCAACGGTCCTGGCGGGAGCGGGACGCAAAGGTGCGGCCCGGGTGGGTCACTTCCCGGCCGCGCGCCCGATCGACTCGACCAACGGCAGCAAACGGTGCGGCACGCGCTCGCGCAGGGCCACCTCGGTCCGGGTGCGCACCACGCCGGGCAGGCCGATCAGCTTCTGGATCACATCCTCCAGATGCGCGTTGTCGCGCGCCACGACCCGGGTGAGGAGATCGCCCCCACCGGTGATCGAGAACGCCTCCACGATCTCCGGAACGGCGGCCAGCGCGTCGCCCACGTCGTCGAGGTTGCCCTGGGTGACCTCGATGTGCACGAACGCCAGGACCGGGTGGCCGAGCGCGGCGGGGGAGAGGGCCGGACCCGTGCCGGTGATCACCCCGTCCCGCTCCAGCCGGTCGAGGCGGGCCTGGAGCGTGCCGCGCGCGACACCGAGGACACGGGCGTACTCCCGCACGCTGGTGCGCGGCTGCTCCAGCAGCAGGCGCAGGATGCGGGTGTCGAGTTCGTCGACGGCCATGGTGCCCGCCCTTCTCGTGTCCGTGCGTGCCTTCTCGCGCCCGTGCGTGATCGTCACCGACTCTAACGGCGGACGAGTGGTCCGTTGGCCCGCCGGTGGCCGTCGTGCGCCCGCCCTTTCTGTGCCATTGGCCCATCTGCCCTGACGCCGGTTGAACCATCAGCCTCCCGGATGCTGAGATATACGGGTCAATGGCGCTGCGGACCCCGCGGCGCCTTTCTCATGTCGTGCCGCATCACGGTGCGGAAAGGGCGGGGCAACTTGCTGAAAAGGGCGTTCGTGGCGCCGGACCCGGGGCGGGTGCGCTTGCGCTTCGCCTCCCGGGCGGTGCTCGGCATCGGGCTCGCCGTCGCGCTGTGCGGCCTGGCCGGGCACTCGCTGGTGGCGGCCATCACCGGTGGTCTGGCCGCGCTGCTCGCCCTCTTCACCGTGACCGACGCGACCGTGCGCGGCCAGGCCGTGACCACCGCGCTCCTGCCGGTCGTCGGCCTGCCGGTGCTCGGCCTCGCGGCGGGGCTGCACGACCTGCCCCTCGGCCGTGACCTGGCGTTCCTCGCCGTGGTGGGTGCCGGGGTGTACGCCCGGCGCTGGGGCCCGCGCGGTCACTCGCTCGGTGTGTTCGCGTTCATGACCTACTTCGCCGCCCAGTTCCTGCACACCGTCCCCGGCCAGCTCCCGGAGCTGTACGCGGCCGTGCTGCTGTCGCTGGCCGCGGCCTCGGCGGTGCGGTTCGGGCTGTGGCGCTACGAGCGACGGCTGCCCGTTCCGGCCGCCGTCGCCGTCCCGACCGGCGGCCCGGGGCTCGCACGGATCACGACCCGGCAGGCCGTGCAGGCGACCGTGGGCGCCGCGTTCGCCCTCGCCGCCGGGCAGGCGCTCTCCGACCAGCGGTGGTACTGGGCCGTGGGCGCGACCTGGTGGGTCTTCGTGAACACGACCTCGCGCGGCGAGACGCTGGTCCGCGGCTTCCGCCGGTTCCTGGGAACCGTCCTCGGGATCGTGCTGGGCCTGCTCGTGGCCGTGCCCCTGCACGGGGAGCCGGTGGCGACGGCCGTGATCGTCGCGGTCAGCGTCTTCGGGATCTTCTACACCGCCGCCGTCTCCTACACCTGGATGATGCTGGCCGTCACGGTCATGGCGAGCATGCTCTACGGCCTGCTCGGTCTGCTCGACCCGGCCCTGCTCGCCCTGCGGGTGACCGAGACGGCCGTGGGGGCGCTGGGCGCCGTGCTCGCCGTCCTGCTGGTGCTGCCGGTGACCACGCACTCCGTGACCGACGCCTGGGTGGAGCGCGCGCTGCGCTGCGTGCACGCCTGCACCGCCGAGGCCGCCGCACGGCTCGCCGGTTCCCCGACGGCGGACCCGGCCGGACGGGTGGCCGAGCTGGAGCAGATCCTCGCCCGGGTTCGGCAGTCCCTGGCGCCGCTGGTGCACCCCCTCACCCCGATGCGCGCCCGCAAGGCCCGCGCCCGGCACGTCCTCGCGCTGCTCGACGACTGCGCGCGCGAGGTGCGCGGCCTCGCCTCCGTCGCCGCCGACCCCGAGGCCTCGCACGACGCCCGCCTCGCCGCCGCCTGCTGGCGCGTGGAGGCGGCCGTCGAGGCGCTCACCGCCGCACCGGCCGGCGCACGGCGCACCGGGACGGAGACCGCCGCCGCGCCCCGGACCACCGAGACCGAGCCGGTCCTGGCCCATCTGCACGCCCTCGAACAGGCCCTCCTCGAACTCGCCGTCCCGCTGAGCGGATCCGGGCGCGTGCCGGCCCGCGTCTGATCACCGCCGGCGCCGGCCCTCTTCCCGCCCGTACGGACAGCCGTCGGCACGCCCGGTGAGCGGCCCGCGCCGAGCCCCTCCCGGGCCTCGCCGCCCGCCGAAACCCTGCGCGAACAGGTCCGCCGCACCGCCATACTTGGTCTAGACCGCTGCTGATCGACTGCTACCGTCAGCCCCGGACAGCACGGACCGAGAGGGGACAGCGGTGGCAGATCTCGGCGGACGGGGACGGCGGGCGTTCATCGGTTCGTTCACGGCGGCGGGCGGCCCCGGGATCGTGACGGCCGCCGTGGACCCGCACAGCGGCGCGCTCACCGTTCTGAGCAGCCTCAACGGCCTGCCCGACCCCTCCTACCTGGCCCTCTCGGCCGTCGGCGACACGCTGTACGCGGTCAGCGAGACGGCCGAGGGCACGGTGGCCGCGTACCGCGTCACCGGTGACGTGCCCGAGCCCGCCGGGGCGCCCGTGCCGGTCGACGGCAGCGGGCCGACCCACCTCAGCGTGTTCGACGGGCACGTCCTGACCGCCAACTACGGTTCCGGCAGCGTCACCGCCGTACCCGTCCGCGCCGACGGCACGCTCGCCCGCGCCGCCTCCGGGATCCTGCGCCACACCGGCTCCGGACCCCACACCCGGTTCCAGCAGCGGCCGCACGCCCACCAGGTGCAGCCCGACCCGAGCGGGCGCTGGGCGGTGAGCGTGGACCTCGGCACGGACTCGGTGCGGGTGTGCGCCCTGCGGGACGGCGGCCTCGTCGTGCACCGCGAGCACGCGCTGCGCCCCGGCTCCGGGCCGCGCCACCTCGCCTTCCACCCGGGCGGCGCGTACGCCTACGTCGTCAACGAACTCACCCCGACCGTCACCGTCTGCCGCTGGGACGCCCCGGACGGCTCCCTGAAGCCGCTCGCGGAGACCGGGGTCCTGCCCGGCGCGCCCGCCGGGGACGCCTATCCGTCGGGCATCGCCGTGGCGCCCGACGGCCGGTTCGTGTGGACCGCGACGCGCGGCGAGGACGTACTCTCCGTGTTCGCCGTCGAGGCCGGGGGAGAGGCACTGCGCCTGGTCGGCACCGTGCCGTGCGAGGGCGACTGGCCCCGGGACATCGCCCTCGACCCCTCCGGCGCCTTCCTGTACGTCGCCAACGAGCGCTCCGGCGACGTCACCTGGTTCGCCCTCGACCCGTCCACCGGCCTCCCCCGCCACACCGGCTCGATCCCCGTCCCGGCGGCCTCCTGCGTGATCCTCGGCCGCGCGGGGGGCATCGGCCACGGCTGACGGCCCGGCGCCCCGGACACGTCTCTCCGGTACGAATCTCCGGCACGAAATTCGGCTTCGGCTTCCGCCGCCGTGCGGCCTCTGCCGCGACTGACGGTGTGGGCCTCGGCTTCGCGCCGACCGCGCGGGCTGCGGGTACGGCCGGCGCCCCGGGCCTCGGCTTCGGTCGGCCACGTCGGCCACGGGCACGGCTGACGCCCGGTCCCGGCCGGGACCGACCGCCAGGCCACCCTCGGGCTCGGCTGACACCCGGTCCATGGGCTCGGCGGGCCTCCAGGTTCTGGGGATCGGTTGACGACCGACCGTGGGCTTGATCGGCCGCCTGGCTCTGGAGCTCGGTTGACGTCCGCTCCATGGACTCGGCTGGCCGCGAGCCCCTCGGGCTCGGTTGACGCCCGGTCCATGGGCTCGGCGGGCCTCCAGGTTCTGGGGATCGGTTGACGACCGACCGTGGGCTTGATCGGCCGCCTGGCTCTGGAGCTCGGTCGACGTCCGCTCCATGGACTCGGCCGGCCGCGAGCCCCTCGGGCTCGGCTGACACCCGGCCATGGGTTCGGTCGGCCTTCCGCCCTCGGCTACGGGCGGCGGTACGGAGGCGGGGACGCTGCCGCACGGGCTGCGGGTTTCGCTGACGGCGCGGCCCAGGTTGCGGCTGTGGAACGAGCCTCGGTTTCGGCTGTTTCGCGTAAGTCCTGGGCCTGGTCATCGCCGACGGCGTGGCCTGCGGGCGCGGCTGAGGCTCAGCCTTCGGGCGTGGCCGGCCGCCTGGGCTCGGCTGCGGCCGCCGTACGGGGGGCATGGCTGACGGCTCGGGACACGGGTTCGGCTGACGCCCGGCCCAGGCTGCGGCCGCCGCACGGACCTCGGCTTCGGCCGACCCGCACGGCCCCCGGTCGTGGCCGGCCGGGATGGCACCAGGCGCGGCTGACGGTCGGTGCCGGGCGCGGCCGTGCCACGGTTCCCGGCCGTGGCGGGTGGGGGGCGTCGAGCGCGGCTGACGGTTTGTCCCGGGCGTGACTGTCTCGCCGTTCACGGCCCCGGCCGGCCGGATGGCATCGAGTGCGGCTCACGCCCGGCCCCTGAGCGCGGCCGGCGGCATGGTTCCGGCCACGGCGCACGCCGCGGCCTGGGGCAGGGCTCACGTCCGGGGCGGCCGCGGGCTCACGCCCCGGCCACGGACTCGGCGCACACCGCGGCCACGGACGCGGCTGTCCGTCGGGCCCCCGCACAGCGAAGGGCCCGCTCCCCTGAGGGGCGGGCCCTTTCGCGTGGTGCGGTGGTACGGCTGCCGGTCGTGGTCTCAGCGGACCGGCGTGCCCTGGGGCTGCTGCGGGGCGATGCCGAGGGCGGTCGTGTACTTGGCCAGCGCCAGCTTGCCGATGGCCGGGTAGGGGCCGAGCGCCTCGGCGGCGGCGCAGCCCGCCTCCTTGGCGGCCGCCTCGATCAGCGTGGCGTCGATCTCCGGGCCGATGAGGTACGGCGCCAGCGCCAGCTGCTGGGAGCCGGAGGAGCGCAGCTGCTCGGCCACGGAGGCGATGGAACCCTCCTGGTCGAGGGCCGCGGCCATCACCGGCACGGCGAGGCGCGCGGCGAGCAGCATGCCGGTGATCCCGGCGGCCTGCACGGCCTCCTCGCCGCCCACGGAGGCCAGGATGATGCCGTCCGCGGCCGTCGCCACGGTGAACAGCCGGGCGCGGTCCGCGCGGGCCAGACCCGCCTCGGAGAGCCGCACGTGCAGCGCCTCGGCGAGCAGCGGGTGCGGGCCGAGCACATCGGCCAGGTCCGCGGCGACCTTGCTCTCCATGACCGCCTGGCGGACCTGGCGCAGCAGCGACCCGTCGGGGCCGGCCAGCAGCGGCACGACGACGGCGACCGGGCCGTCGGGCTCCTTGACGTCGAGACCGGCGGCGCGGGCCTGCTCGTAGCGGGCGGTGCGCTCCTCGGCGGTGTACGCCAGGACGGACTGGAGCGTGGGGAAGTCGGTGTCGTCCCCGTCCAGGTACGCGATGCGCGCGTCGAGGCCGGGCAGCTCGGAGCGGGCGATGCTCACGATCTCCTCGGCGAGGCCGCGGGTGGCGGCGCTCGGAGTGCCAGGCACCGCGAGGACGAGCGCGGGCGCGCCCTCGGGCGCCGCCAACGGCTCGGGTCGGCGGTGCCGCCCGGGCTGGCGGGGGCGCGGCATTCGTACGGGCAGGCCGGACGAGGGCCCAGTGGGGGAGCTCATGGCGCCGCATGTTACTTGTTTCCTGGGCTCCCCTGTTCGGGGAGGGTGCAGGTGAGCGGGATCCGTCCGGTTTTGTCTGATGAGTTACGTGCGGATCAGAAGTGATCAGCGTGTTTTCCGGGTGACTTGCCCCCCGAAGGAAATAATCCCCCTTTTGGGTAACCGTGTACGACTACGCCGTACGACCCGGACCCTCCCGCACGCCTCTCACCACGGAGAACAGCGTGCCGTCCGCCGGCAGACCGACCTCCCCCGCCGCCAGCCACGCGGCCACGCGCACCGCGCCGTGCAGCGGATCGCCCTCCGCGGGCACCCGGCGGGCCCGCGGCAGCCGTCGGGCGAACTCCTCCGCCAGCGGTACGAGGAGGGGGTCGCCCAGCTTCGCCACGCCCCCGGTGAGGGCGACGACGGGTTCCCCCTCCGCCGGGCACACGGCGGCGGCCGAGTCGGCCATGTGCCGGGCCGCCGCGCGCAGCACGCCCACGGCCACCGGGTCGTCCCCGGCGGCGCA
Organism: Streptomyces sp. NPDC041784; assembly: GCF_055591025.1. Lineage (NCBI taxonomy): Bacteria > Bacillati > Actinomycetota > Actinomycetes > Kitasatosporales > Streptomycetaceae > Streptomyces > Streptomyces sp. NPDC041784. The sequence continues at coordinate 139,405 of NZ_JBVJAB010000017.1, read as the reverse complement.
CCCCGCCACCCGGGGCGCGAAGGAGGCGAGAACCGCCGGCCGGTCCGGGCGCGGGTAGAGCAGCCCCGGCAGCCCGGGCATCGGGCCGAACTCCTCCTCGGCCGCCGCCAGCAGCCGCGCCGACCCGCCCGGCCGGCCGTCGTACGCGCGCAACGCGGCCTCCAGACCCGCCCGACCGATCCAGGCGCCGCCACCGCAGTCGCCCAGCAGATGGCCCCAGCCGTCCGCCCGGCGCCATGCCGTCAGATCCGTGCCGATCGCGATCAGACCGGTGCCCGCGGCGACCACGGCCCCCGGCCGTGCCCCGACGGCACCCGCGTACGCGATGACGGCGTCGGCGGCCAGCGCCGTCGTCCGGACCCCGAACTCCCGCGCCAGGGCGCCCGGCAGCGCGGCGCGCAGCGCGTCGCCCAGGGTGGCGAGCCCCGCCGCCCCCACGACCGCCGTGGCGGGCCGCGCGATGCCCGTCTCCGCCGCCAAGGCCCGGACCATGGGGACCAGTTGGCTCATCAGAAGGTCGGGGTCGAGGCCCCCCTCTCCGATGCGCACCGGGACCCCGGACGACCGCTCGGCCGGCGCGCCCCGCCCGGCGGTGCCGAGCGCCACCCGCAGGCCCGAGCCTCCGGAGTCCACCGCGAGGATGCCGTCGGCCGGTTCGGGCTCCGTGGGGACGGTCATACGGGGGTTCCCTCTCTTCCACCGCTTCCGGCGTCTGGACGAACAGAGAGGCTACGCCGCGAGGAGTGTCGCGGTGCGCTGCTTCGGCGTCCGGCGGCCGGTGTCAGTGCCTGCCACTAGAGTGACGTTCCGTGGCACCTCGACCTTTGAACGAACTCGTCGAAGCAGGCTGGGCCAAGGCCCTCGAACCCGCGGCCGAACGCGTCGCGGCCATGGGGGACTTCCTCCGGGCCGAGATAGCGGCCGGGCGGACCTATCTGCCGTCCGGGGCGAATGTCCTACGGGCCTTCCAGCAGCCCTTCGACGACGTACGCGTCCTGATTGTCGGCCAGGACCCCTACCCCACCCCCGGCATGGCCATCGGGCTGAGTTTCGCGGTCTCGCCGGACGTACGGAATCTGCCCGGCAGCCTCATCAACATCTACCGGGAGCTCACCACCGACCTGGGCGTGCCCCAGCCGTCCAACGGCGATCTGACGCCCTGGACCCAGCAGGGCGTACTGCTGCTCAACAGGGCGCTCACCGTGGCCCCGCGCAAGCCGAACGCGCACCGCGGGAAGGGCTGGGAAGAGGTCACCGAACAGGCGATCCGGGCGCTCGCCGCGCGCGGAAAGCCGCTGGTCTCCATCCTGTGGGGACGGGACGCGCGCAATCTGCGGCCGCTGCTCGGGGACCTCCCCGCGATCGAGTCCGCGCACCCCTCGCCGATGTCGGCGGACCGGGGGTTCTTCGGCTCCCGGCCGTTCAGCCGGGCCAACGACCTCCTGGTGCGGCAGGGCGCGCAGCCGGTGGACTGGCGCCTGCCCTAGGGCCAGTCCGGCGCTCCCACAACGCAAGGTCAGAGGGCTTCATTTCCTGGCATTGCGACCGGAATTCATGATTCCGCTGTGAACTTGCCGACCTTGACAGCCCGGCGAGGCAGGGTATTAGCTAGTCGAGGAGTTGATCACCGGGACATGCGGAACCCGTCCCGGGGGTCATCACATCCGTAACGGGGAAATCGTGCGGCGTCTCGGACGCGCGCATGCACAACGGGGGCTTGAGACGTCCGGTCTGCGAAAGCGGCCGGCGGTTTGTCACGCATGTCATGCCATGCCATGCGGTGAATGATGAATTTTGGATTATTGCCCTCGTGTATCAGCACGCCCCTGCCCGGGTGTGAATCCGGTGAAATCATCCATCGGCTGCGGGGGCAAGGGTATGGACGAATCGCATTCCTGGCACAGGTCTGACGACAATGCGCCGGCTTTGCCCTGGGTGATTTCCGCGTCCTCCGAGGACGCGTTGCGCGCTCGGGCACGGCAGCTGCGGGAACACCTCGACGCCCGGCCCGAGTGGGCGGTCGCCGATGTCGCCCGGGCACTGCTCGGCACCCCTGACACCCCTGGCGCCGTCGGCACCGAGGGACCGCACCGGGCCGTGATCGTCTCCGGGGACCGCGAGGAACAGACCCTCGGCCTTCGCGCGCTGGCCGACGGCGCCGCCGCCCCGCACCTCGTCCTCGGCACGGCCCGCGACAGCGCCCGGCCCGTCTTCGTGTTCCCCGGACAGGGCCCCCAGTGGCCGGCGATGGCACGCGAACTCCAGGACTCCTCACCGGTGTTCCGCCGCACCCTCGCGGAGTGCGCCGAAGCCCTGAAGCCGTACACCGACTGGTCCCTCGAAGAGGTCCTGACGACCGATCAGGACCCCGCCGTCTGGACCCGGCCCGACGTCACGCAGCCCGCCCTCGCCGCCGTGATGATCTCCCTCGCCGCGCTCTGGCGGGCCGCCGGCGTCGAGCCCGGCGCCGTGGTCGGCCACAGCATGGGCGAGTTCGCCGCCGCCCAGGTCGCCGGCGCCCTGTCGCTGCCCGACGCCATGCGCGCCGTCGCCGCCTTCAGCCGCGCCCAGGTGTCGCTGATGGGCCACGGCGAGATGCTCTCCGTGCTGCTCCCCGCCGACCGGCTGCTGCCCCGTCTGATGCCGTGGGGCGACCGGCTCGCCCTGGCCGGCGCCAACAGCCCGTCCTGGACCGTCGTCTCCGGCGACACCGAGGCCATCGGCACACTCCGCGAAGGGCTCGTCGCCGAGGGCGTGCGCGCCCAGCTCATATCCGTCGGGTACGCGGCCCACTCCCCGCAGATCGAGACCGTCCGCGACCGGCTGCTCCAGGACCTCGCCCCCCTGACCGGCGGCCCCTCGGACATCCCGTACTACTCCGGGCTCACCGGCGGCCGGTACGACACCACCCGGCTCGGCGCCGAGTACTGGTACCGCATGGTCCGCGGCACCGTCCTCTTCGAGAACGCCGTCCGCGCCGCGCTGGCCGGACGCCCGGCGGCCTTCGTCGAGGTCAGCCCGCACCCGGTCCTGACCCTCGGAGTCCAGCAGACCCTGGACGACGCGGGCGCCGACACCGCCGTCGTCGGCACCCTGCGCCGCCGCCAGGGCGGCCGCGGTCAGTTCCTGACCGGCATGGCCGAGCTGTACGTCCACGGCGGCTCCGTGGACTGGTCCACCGCCCTCGCCGGGACCGACCCGCGGCCGCTGGAACTGCCCGCCCACGACGACCGGGACGAACGACCGGACACGGCACCGACCGCCGTCGCGCCCTCCTGCCGCTTCGCGGACCTGCCGGACACCGAACTGACCCGCGCCCTCACCACGTTGGTGCGCACCGAACTCGCGGCGGTGCTCGGCGACGCGGCCGTCACAGGTGACACGGCGGTCCTCGGCGAGTCGGCGGCCGAAGCGGCCGGCTCCGGCCGGGCCTTCCGCGACCTGGGCATCGACTCCTCGGCCGCCATGGCCCTGCGCAACCGCCTTGTCGGAGCCCTCGGACTGAAGCTGCCCGCAGCCGTCGTCTTCGACCACCCGACTCCGCAGTCCCTGGTCGAGCGGCTGCGCGCCGAGGTCCGCGGCACCGGCACGGCGCAGGAGACGGACGCCCCGGTGGTCCCCGAGGCCCTCGACGACGAACCGCTCGCCGTCGTCGGCATGGCCTGCCGCTTCCCGGGCGGCGTGCGCAGCCCCGAGGACCTGTGGGAGCTGCTGATCACGGGCGGCGACGCCATCTCCGACTTCCCCGCCAACCGCGGCTGGGATCTGGAGAAGCTGTACCACCCGGACCCCGACCACCCCGGCACCTCGTACACCCGCCAGGGCGGATTCCTGCACGACGCCGACGAGTTCGACGCCGCCTTCTTCGGCATCCCGCCCCGCGAGGCCCTGGCCATGGACCCCCAGCAGCGGCTGCTGCTGGAGACCTCCTGGGAGGCGTTCGAATCCGCCGGGATCGACCCCGGCACCCTCAAGGGCAGCCGCACCGGCGTCTTCGTCGGCGCCATGACCCAGGACTACGGCCCCCGGATGCACCAGGCGCCGGACGGCGTCGAGGGCTTCCTGCTCACTGGCAACACCGCCAGCGTCGCCTCCGGCCGCATCGCCTACACCTACGGCCTCGAAGGCCCCGCCGTCACCGTCGACACCGCCTGTTCCTCCTCCCTGGTCGCCCTGCACCTGGCCGGCCAGGCCCTGCGCCAGGGCGACTGCACCCTGGCCCTGGCCGGCGGTGTGACGGTCATGCCCAACCCCGGCATGTTCGCCGAGTTCAGCCGCCAGCGCGGCCTCGCACCGGACGGCCGCGCAAAGCCGTTCGCCGACGCCGCCGACGGCACCAGCTGGGCCGAGGGCGTCGGCGTGCTCGTCGTGGAACGGCTCTCCGACGCCCGGCGCAACGGACACCAGGTCCTGGCCGTCGTGCGCGGCAGCGCCATCAACCAGGACGGCGCCAGCAACGGCCTCTCCGCACCCAGCGGACCCGCCCAGGCCCGGGTCATCCGCCAGGCCCTGGCGAACGCCGGGCTGACCGCGGCCGACGTCGACGCCGTGGAGGCGCACGGCACCGGCACCCGGCTCGGCGACCCCATCGAGGCCGAGGCGCTGCTGGCCACCTACGGGCGCGGCCACACCGCCGAACGGCCGCTGCTGCTCGGCTCGATGAAGTCCAACATCGGCCACAGCCAGGCCGCCGCCGGAGTCGCCGGCGTCATCAAGATGGTCCTCGCGCTGCGCCACGGCACGCTGCCCGCCACCCTGCACACGGACCGGCCCACGACCCACGTCGACTGGTCGGCCGGGCAGATCGAACTGCTCACCGGGGCCGTCGCCTGGCCCGGCCGCGGGCCCGTCCGGCGCGGTGCCGTCTCCGCGTTCGGCATCAGCGGCACCAACGCGCACGTGATCATCGAGTCCGACCCGGACGTCGTCACCCCGGCCGGCCCGGACGCCGTACCCGCGGCGCGTCCGCGGCCCGTACCCGCGCCCGACGAGAACAACGCGCCGCTGCCCTGGCCGCTGTCCGCCCGTTCCGAGGCGGGCTTGCGCGAGCAGGCCGGCCGGCTGCGCGCGCACCTCGGCGCGCACCCCGGACTCCGTACGGCCGACGTGGCCCACACCCTGGCCACCGGCCGGGCGGCGCTGCCGCACCGCGCGGTGCTGACCGTCACGGACCGGCAGCAGGCCCTGCGCGCGCTGACCGCGCTGGCCGAGGGCCGCGACACCGCCGGACTGGTCCGGGGCGCCGCCGTCCCCGGCGCGGACCGCGAGGCCGTGTTCGTCTTCCCCGGCCAGGGCTCCCAGTGGCCCGGCATGGCCGCCGAACTCCTCGACGCCTCACCGGTGTTCGCCCGCCGGATCCAGGAGTGCGCCGACGCCCTGGCGCCCCACGTCGACTGGTCCCTCACCGACGTCCTGCGCGGCGCCCCCGGCGCGCCCGCGCTGGACCGGGACGACGTCGTCCAGCCCGCGCTGTTCGCGGTCATGGTGGGCCTCGCCGAGGTCTGGCGGTCGTACGGCGTACGGCCCTCGGCCGTGGTGGGGCACTCCCAGGGCGAGATCGCGGCGGCCTGTGTGGCCGGCGCCCTCTCCCTGCCCGACGCCGCCCGGATCGCGGCGCTGCGCAGCCGCCTCCTGCTGGGGCTCGCGGGAACGGGCGGCATGGTCTCGCTCGCGCTGCCCGTCGCACAGGCACGCGAACTGATCACCGCCTGGTCCGGCCGGCTCACCGTCGCCGCCGTCAACGGCCCCTCCTCCACCGTGGTCGCCGGCGACCCGGACGCCCTCGGCGAACTCCTCGCCGCCTGCGCCGACAACGGCCCCCGCGCACGCCGAGTACCGATCGACTACCCCTCGCACACCAGCGGCGTCGAGAGCATCCGCGAGCGGATGCTGGCCGACCTGGCGACCGTCGCCCCGCGCGGCTGCGAGGTGCCGTTCTACTCCACCGTCACCGGCGAACGGATCGACACCGCCGGTCTCGACGCCGAGTACTGGTACCAGAACCTGCGCCGGCCCGTCGAGTTCGAGCGCACCACCCGAGCCCTGCTCGCCGACGGCCACCGGGTGTTCATCGAGGCCAGCCCGCATCCGGTGCTCGGCATCGGCCTGGAGGAGACCCTGGCCGCCGCCGGGACCGAGGACGCGGTCGTCCTCGGCACCCTGCGCCGCGCCGACGGCGGCCCCGCCCGGCTGCTGACCTCGCTCGCCGAGGCCCACACCGCGGGCGTCACCGTGCGCTGGGCGGAGGCGTTCGGCGACACGGACGTCCACCGGGTCCCGCTGCCCCCCTACGCGTTCCAGCACGAGCGGTACTGGCTGCTGCCCGCCGCCACCGACCGGGACGTCACCGCGGCCGGACTGCTCGACGGCGACCACCCCCTGCTGATGGCCGCAGCCGAACTCCCCGGCTCCGACGGGCTGCTCTTCACCGGCCGGCTTGCCCTCGACACCCACCCCTGGCTCGCCGACCACCAGGTGCTCGACCGGACCCTCCTCCCGGGCACCGCCTTCGTCGACATGGCGCTGCACGCCGCGGCCGCCGCCGGCTGCGACCGCCTCGCCGAACTGACCATCGAGGCCCCGCTGGTGCTGCCCGAGCACGGTGGCGTCCGCCTGCGGCTCACCGTCGGCGCGCCGGACCCGACCGGCCACCGGCCCGTCGGCGTGCACTCCCGGCCCGAGGCCGAGGACACCGACGCACCCTGGACCCGGCACGCCACCGGACTGCTCGCCACCGGTCTGCCCGCTTCCGGTCCGGTCGCCGCCGGCCCCGGGGACCTTCCGGAACCGCTCGCCGAGTGGCCGCCGCAGGACGCCACCCCCGTCCCCCTGGACGGCTTCTACACCGCGCTCGCCGGCCTCGGATACTCCTACGGCCCCGAGTTCCGCGGCCTGACCGCCGCCTGGCGCCGCGACACCGGCACCGACACCGACACCGGAACGGGTACCGGCGAGGGCCGGCGCACCGAGGTGTTCGCCGAGGTCACCCTGAACGGCGCCCAACGCGAGCGGGCCGACCGGTTCGGCGTCCACCCGGCCCTCCTCGACGCCGCCCTGCACGCCGGACTCCTCGACCTCGTCGACAGCGGCGACACCACCCCGCGCCTGCCGTTCGCGTGGACCGGCGTCACCCTGCACACCACCGGCGCCGACACCCTGCGGCTGCGCCTCACACCCGGCGACACCACCGCCGACGGCACCACACTGACGCTCACCGCCACCGACACCGCGGGACGCCCGGTCGCCGTCGTCGACTCGCTCGTCATGCGCCCGGTGGCGGCCGACCAGCTGCGCTCCGCCGCCACCCGCTCCCTGTACCAGGTCGAGTGGGTGCCCGCGCCCACCACGGCCGTACGGCAGACCCCCGCGGAGTGGACCGTCCTCGGCCCGCTGGACGAGGGGCTGGGCACCGCCCTGTCCGCGACCGGGGCACCCGTCGCGCACCACCCCGGCGTCGCCGCCCTCGGGCAGGCGCTGGACGAGGGTGCACCGGCCCCCGAGATCCTGCTGACCCTCCGGACGGACACCGACCGCTCCGTGGGCGCCGAGGGACCGGCCGGCGCCGCCCGCGCCGCCACCTCCGCGCTGCTCGCCCTGGTCCAGGAGGTGCTCGCCGACGAGCGGCTGGCGCGGACCACGCTCGTCGTCGTCACCCGGGGCGCGATCGGCACCCGGCCCGAGGAACCCGTCACCAACCTGGCGCACGCCCCGCTGTGGGGCCTGGTCCGCTCCGCGCAGACCGAGCACCCCGGCCGCTTCGTCCTCCTCGACCTCGACCAGGACCCCCGCTCGGCGGCGGCCCTGCCCACCGCGCTGGCCACCGGCGAACCCCAACTGGCCGTACGCGGCGGCACGGTGACCACCCCCCGGCTGACCGCCGCCACCGCGACCGCAGCCACGCCCGCCACAGAGGCGCTCCTCGACCCGGACGGCACCGCGCTGGTCACCGGCGCCACCGGCACCCTGGGCCGGCTCGTCGCCCGCCACCTGGTCACCGCGCACGGCGCCCGGCACCTCCTGCTCACCGGCCGCCGCGGCCTCGACGCCCCCGGCATGACCGAGTTCCGCGACGAACTGCGCGCCCTGGGCGCCGAGGCCGTCGTGGCCGCCTGCGACGTGACCGACCGGGACGCCCTCGCCGCCCTGCTCGCCCGCGTCCCGGCGGCACACCCGCTCACCGCCGTCGTGCACACCGCCGGCCTCACCGACGACGGTGTCGTCGAGGCGCTCACCCCCGAGCGCGTCGACCACGTGATGCGCCCCAAGACGGACGGCGCCTGGAACCTCCACGAACTCACCCAGGACGCGCCGCTCACCGCGTTCGTGCTGTTCTCCTCGGTCAACGCCGTCCTCGGCGGCCCCGGCCAGGCCAACTACGCGGCCGCCAACACCTTCACCGAGGCCCTCGCCCAGACCCGCCACGCCCAGGGCCTGCCCGCCACGGCACCCGCCTGGGGCCTGTGGGAGCAGGCGTCCGGCATGACCGGCGACCTGGCCGGCACCGACCTCACCCGGATGGCCCGCTCGGGCATCCTGCCCCTGCCCACCGACCAGGCACTGGAACTCCTCGACGCCGCCGTCCACCAGGACCGGGCGCTGCTGGTACCGGTCCGGCTCGACCTCCCCGGACTCCGCGCCCAGGCCGCCGGGCGACCCGTCCCCGGCCTGCTGCGCCACCTCGTGCGGCCCGCCGGCACCACCCGCACCACGCCGGCCGCCGCCTCCGACGCGCCGGCCTCCTCGCTCGCCGAGCGGCTCGCCGCCCTGCCCGAGGCCGAACAGCACCGCACCCTGCTCACCCTGGTCCGCGACCACGTGGCGGCCGTCCTCGGCCACGGCTCCGCCGACGCCGTCGGAGCCGACCAGGCCTTCAAGGACCTCGGCTACGACTCGCTGACCGCGATCGAACTCCGCAACCAGCTGGGCACCGCCGTCGGCCTGCGCCTGCCCCCGACCCTGGTCTTCGACCACCCCACCCCGCGCGCCGTCGCCCGCCACCTGCACGGCGCACTCCTGCGCGACCACCGGCCGACGGCCGCCGCGCCCGCCCCCCGGCCCGCCGCCGACCCGGACGAGCCGATCGCCATCGTCGCCATGGCCTGCCGCTACCCGGGCGGCGTCGCCTCCCCGGAGGACCTGTGGCAGCTGGTCCGCTCCGAACAGGAGGGCATCGGGGACTTCCCCACCGACCGCGGCTGGGACCTCGACAGCCTGTACCACCCGGACCCCGATCACGCCGCTACGACCTACTCCCGCACCGGTGGATTCCTCTACGACGCCGGGCACTTCGACGCCGGACTGTTCGGGATCAGCCCGCGTGAGGCGCTGGCCATGGACCCGCAGCAGCGGCTGCTCCTGGAGACCTCCTGGGAGGTCTTCGAACGGGCGGGCATCGACCCCGCCGCCCTCAAGGGCACCCGCACCGGCGTTTTCGCCGGCCTGATGTACCACGACTACGCCACCCAGGCGGCGGGACTCTCCGACGAGGCCGAGGGCTACACCGTCACCGGCACCGCGGGCAGCGTCCTGTCCGGCCGCGTCGCCTACACCTTCGGCCTGGAGGGCCCGGCCGTCACCGTCGACACCGCCTGCTCCTCCTCGCTGGTCGCCCTGCACCTCGCCGCCCAGGCCCTGCGCCAGGGCGAGTGCGAACTGGCGCTCGCGGGCGGCGTCACCGTGATGGCCACCCCGACCACGTTCGTGGAGTTCTCCCGGCAGCGCGGACTGTCCCCCGACGGCCGCTGCAAGTCCTTCGCCGACGCCGCGGACGGCACCGGCTGGTCCGAGGGCGTCGGTCTGCTGCTCGTCGAGCGTCTGTCGGACGCCCGGCGCAACGGCCACCAGGTGCTCGCGGTGCTGCGCGGCTCGGCCGTCAACCAGGACGGCGCGTCCAACGGCCTGACCGCGCCCAACGGCCCCTCGCAGCAGCGGGTGATCCGCCAGGCGCTCGCCGGTGCCGGACTGTCCACCACCGACGTCGACGTGGTGGAGGCGCACGGCACGGGGACCCGGCTGGGCGACCCGATCGAGGTCCAGGCGCTGCTGGCCACCTACGGCCAGGACCGCCCCGAGGACCGGCCGCTGTGGCTGGGCTCGATCAAGTCGAACATCGGGCACACGCAGGCCGCGGCCGGTGTCGCCGGTGTCATCAAGATGGTGATGGCGATGCGGCACGGTGTGCTGCCGCGCACCCTGCACGTCGACGAGCCGTCACGCCAGGTGGACTGGTCCGCGGGCGCTGTGGAACTGCTGACGCGGGCGCAGGAGTGGCCCTCGGTGGACCGCCCGCGCCGGGCGGCCGTCTCCTCCTTCGGCATCGGCGGCACCAACGCCCACGCCGTCATCGAACAGGCCCCGCCCGCCGACCGGCCCGCCGCCACCGAGACCACCGTGTCCTCCCCGACGGTGCCCTGGCTGCTCTCGGCCCGCACCGAGCCCGGCCTGCGCGACCAGGCACGGCGACTGCTCGCCCACGCCCGGACCGCGGACACCGTCGCTCCGGCCGACATCGCCCTCACCCTCGCCACCGCCCGCGCGGCGCTGGACCACCGCGCGGCCGTGACCGCCGCCGACCGGGACGGCCTCCTGACCGCCCTGACCGCGCTCGCGGAAGGCCGGTACGCGGCCGGCGTGGTGCGCGGGCTCACCTCCCAAGGCGCCAAGTCAGCCTTCCTGTTCACGGGGCAGGGGTCGCAACAGGCCGGTATGGGGCGTGAGTTGTACGGCACCTTCCCCGTGTTCGCCGAGGCGTTCGACGCGGTGTGTGCCGGGTTCGAGGGCCGGCTGGAGCGGCCGTTGCGGGACGTGGTGTTCGAGGACGGCACGGCTCTCGACCGGACGGTGTACACGCAGGCGGGTCTGTTCGCGCTGGAGGTGGCGCTGTTCCGGCTGCTGGAGTCGTGGGGTGTGGTGCCGGACTTCCTGGCCGGGCATTCCATCGGCGAGCTGTCGGCGGCGCATGTCGCGGGGGTGTGGTCCCTCGACGACGCCTGCGCGCTGGTTGCCGCGCGGGGTCGGTTGATGCAGGCGTTGCCGGAGGGCGGCGCGATGGTGGCGGTGCAGGCGACCGAGGCGGAGGTGACGGCGGTCCTCGGCGGTCGTGTCTCGATCGCCGCGGTCAACGGCCCGTCGTCCGTGGTGATCTCGGGTGACGAGGATGCCGTAGAGCAGGTCGTGGCAGCGTTCGAGGGCCGTAAGACCAAGCGGCTGACGGTCTCCCACGCCTTCCACTCGCCGCGCATGGAGCCGATGCTGGCCGAGTTCCGGCACGTGGCCGAGGGGGTGTCGTACGAGTCTCCGCGCATCCCCGTCGTGTCGAACCTGACCGGTGGGCTCGCCACCGCCGACGAGCTGTGCGACCCGGAGTACTGGGTCCGGCATGTCCGTGAGGCCGTCCGGTTCGCCGACGGTGTGCGGACCTTGGCCGAGCGCGGTGTCACGACGTTCGTCGAACTCGGCCCGGACGCGGTGCTGTCCGCGATGGGACAGGAGTGCCTGCCCGAGGGGTCCACGGCCGTCCTCGTGCCCGTGCTGCGCCGGGAGCGCGCCGAAGGCCCCGCGTTGACCTCGGCGGTCGCCGAGGCGCACGTGCGGGGCGTTCCGGTCGACTGGGCGGCGTTCTTCGCGGGCCGGGGCGCACGGCAGGTGGACCTGCCGACGTACGCCTTCCAGCGGGAGCGGTACTGGCCGGACGCGCCGCTCGGCGCCGACCCCGTGGACGGGGTGGACGCGGCGTTCTGGGACGCGGTGGAGCGGGCCGACGCGGCGACCGTGGCCGAGACCCTGGAGCTGGGGGAGGACTCCCTGGACGCGGTGCTGCCGGCCCTCGCCTCCTGGCGCAGGCGGCACCGGAGCCGGAACGCGGCGGACTCCTGGCAGTACCGGATCAGCTGGCGGACGGTGGCGGACGCGCCGGAGCCGGTGCTGTCGGGCACCTGGCTCGTGGTGCTGCCGGAGCGCTCGGAGGACGACCCGTGGGGCGCCGGGTGCGTGGCGGCGCTGACCGCGCGCGGCGCGCGGGTGCTGCCGGTGGTGGTCGATGCCGACGCGGCCGAACGCGCCGTCCTCGCCGAGCGGATCGCCGCACTGGCCGCCGAGGCCGACGGCCCGGTCAACGGTGTGGTGTCGCTGCTGGCCCGGACCGAGGAGCCGCACGTACGCGTGCCGGCCACGTCGTACGAACCGGCCGGGACGCTCGCGTCCTACGAGCCGAGCGGGACGCTCGCGTCGTACGGGCTGGCCGGGACGCTCGCGCTGGTGCAGGCGCTCGGCGACGCCGGGGTGCAGGCGCCGCTGTGGTGTCTGACGACCGGGGCCGTGTCCGTGGGCCGGTCCGACCGTCCCGCCCACCCGGAACAGGCGCCGATCTGGGGGCTGGGCCGGGTGGCCGGCCTGGAGCACCCGGACCGCTGGGGCGGTCTGGTGGACCTGCCCGAGACGCCGGACGAGCGGTCCGTGGCCCGGCTGACGGCCGTGCTGGCGGGCCTCGCGGACGAGGACCAGCTGGCGATCCGGGCCTCGGGCGTGTTCGTCCGCCGACTGACCCGCGCCGCGCGGGCGACGGCCGTCGAGCCCTGGCAGGTCGCCGGCACCGTACTGGTGACCGGCGGAACCGGTGCCCTGGGCGCCGAGGTCGCGCGGTGGCTGGTGCGGCAGGGGGCAGGCCGGCTGCTGCTGACCAGCCGTCGGGGCATGGCCGCCGAGGGCGCCGCCGAACTGCGGGACGAACTGACGGCGCTCGGCGCCGAGGTGACGGTCGCGGCCTGCGACGCCGCCGACCGGGAGGCGCTGGCCGCCCTGCTGGCCTCGGTGCCGGACGAGCAGCCGCTGACCGCCGTGATCCACGCGGCCGGTGTGCTGGACGACGGTGTGCTGGACGGACAGTCGGCGGAACGGTTCGCCGAGGTGCTGCGGTCCAAGGCGGACGCGGCCCGCACCCTCCACGAGCTGACGGCGGATCGGGAGCTGTCGGCGTTCGTGCTGTTCTCGTCGGTGGCCGGCACGCTCGGCAACGCCGGACAGGCCAACTACGCCGCCGCGAACGCCTACTTGGACGCGCTCGCCGAGCGGCGCAGGGCCGACGGCCTGCCCGCGACCTCCATCGCCTGGGGCCCGTGGGCGGGCGCGGGCATGGCCGCCGGCGACGACACCGCCGACGACCGGCTGCGGCGCATCGGCCTGGCCCCGATGGACCGCGAACCGGCCGTCGAGGCACTGCGCCGGGCCGTGGAGAGCGGGGCGGCGCTGACCGTCGTCGCGGACATCGACTGGAGCCGGTTCACCGGCGTGTTCGCCGCCGAGCGCCCGAGCGCCCTGCTGGCGGACCTCCCCGAGGCCCGCCGGCACCTCACCGGCACGGACCGGCCGGACGCCGACCGGTCCGCGCAGTGGCGCGCGCGGATCGCGGAGCTGCCCGCCGACGAACGGGAACCGGCGCTGCTGTCGCTGGTGCGCGACCAGGTCGCCCTCGTCCTCGGACACGCCTCGGCGACGGCCGTACCCGCCGGCAAGGCCTTCAAGGAGGCCGGGTTCGACTCGCTGGCCGCCGTCCAGCTGCGCAACCGGCTCGGCCAGGCCACCGGCCTCCGGCTCCCCGCCACCCTCGTGTTCGACCATCCGACCCCGGCCGCGCTGGCACGCCACCTCGTGGCGGAGCTGGCCGGATCGACGGCGGACGAGCCGGTGCCGTACGCCGCCGTCACCGCCGGCGGGGACCTGGAACCGATCGCCATCGTGGGCATGGCCTGCCGCTTCCCCGGCGGGGTGACGTCCCCGGAGGAGCTGTGGGAGCTGGTCACCGGGGGCACAGACGCGATCTCCGGTTTCCCCACCGACCGCGGCTGGGACCTGGAGCGGCTCTACCACCCCGACCCCGACCACCAGGGCACCTCGTACACCCGGGCCGGCGGCTTCCTCCACGACGTGGCCGACTTCGACGCCGACTTCTTCGGCATCAGCCCGCGCGAGGCGCTGGCGATGGACCCGCAGCAGCGGCTCCTGCTGGAGACCTCCTGGGAGGTCCTGGAGCGGGCGGGCATCGACCCGGTCTCGCTGAAGGGCAGCCCGACCGGTGTGTTCGCCGGTATCAGCAACCAGGACTACGGCGTCCTGTCCGGCGCCTCCTCGGACGCCGCCGAGGGCTACATCGGCACCGGCAACGCGGGCAGCGTGCTGTCCGGCCGGGTCGCCTACACCTTCGGCTTCGAGGGCCCGGCCGTGACGGTGGACACCGCGTGCTCCTCCTCGCTGGTCGCCCTGCACCTCGCGGCCCAGGCGCTGCGGTCGGGCGAGTGCTCCATGGCACTGGCCGGCGGTGTGACGGTGCTGTCGACCCCGGGGCTGTTCATCGAGTTCTCCCGGCAGCGCGGGCTGTCCGAGGACGGCCGCTGCAAGGCGTTCTCCGCCACGGCGGACGGGACCGGCTGGGGTGAGGGCGTCGGCATGCTGCTCGTGGAGCGGCTGTCGGACGCGGAGCGCAACGGGCATCCGGTGCTGGCGGTGCTGCGGGGCAGTGCGGTCAATCAGGACGGTGCGTCCAATGGCCTGACGGCGCCGAACGGTCCGTCGCAGCAGCGGGTGATCCGGCAGGCGCTGGCCAATGCCGGGCTCGGTGCGGCGGATGTGGATGCGGTGGAGGCGCACGGTACGGGGACGACGCTCGGTGATCCGATCGAGGCGCAGGCGTTGCTGGCGACGTACGGTCAGGAGCGTGCGGGGGACCGGCCGTTGTGGCTCGGTTCGGTGAAGTCGAACATCGGGCACACGCAGGCGGCTGCGGGTGTGGCGGGTGTGATCAAGATGGTGCTGGCGATGCGGCACGGTGAGCTGCCGCGCACGTTGCACGTGGACGAGCCGTCGCCGCATGTGGACTGGTCGGCGGGGGCGGTGGCGCTGCTCACCGAGCACACGCCGTGGCCCGCGGCCGAACGGCCCCGACGGGCCGGTGTCTCGTCCTTCGGTGTCAGCGGCACCAACGCCCATGTGATCGTCGAGCAGGCGCCGGACGTTCCTCGTCCCGCGTCGACCGAGGAGACGCGGGAGACGGGGGAGACGCGGGAGACCGGGGAGCCGACCGCCTGGCTGGTGTCCGGCGCGAGCGACGCCGCCCTGCGCGGCCAGGCGGCCCGTCTGCTGGCGCGAATGCGTACCGAGCCCGCCCCCGCGGTCGCGGACGTGGCGCACGCCCTCCACTCCGGCCGGACCGCGCTGGAACACCGGGCGGCGGTCGTGGCACGGCACCGGGACGACCTCCTGGACGGGCTGCGGGCCCTCGCCGCGGGCGAGAGCGCCCCCGGACTGGTCCGGGGCACCGCGGGACCCGGCGGCAAGGTCGTCTTCGTCTTCCCCGGCCAGGGCGCCCAGTGGGCCGGCATGGCCCGCGACCTCATGGCGTCCTCGGACGTCTTCCGGGAACAGCTGCTGGCCTGCGAGGACGCCCTCGCCCCGTACGTCGACTGGTCGCTGATGGACGTGCTCGGCGAGGCGGAGGGCGCGCCGTCCCTGGACCGTGTCGACGTCGTCCAGCCGGTGCTGTTCGCGGTCATGGTCGCGCTCGCCGCGCTCTGGCGCTCCTGCGGCGTGCACCCCGACGCCGTGATCGGACACTCCCAGGGCGAGATCGCCGCCGCCTGCGTGGCCGGGGCGCTGACCCTGCCGGACGCGGCGCGGGTCGTCGCCCTGCGCAGCCGGGCCCTGGTCGCGCTCGCCGGACGCGGCGGCATGATGTCCGTCGCGCTGCCCGAGGCCGAACTCGGCCCCTGGCTGGCCCCCTGGGCCGACCGGCTCGCCGTCGCCGCGCTCAACGGGCCCGGTTCCGTCGTGCTCTCCGGTGACCCCGAGGCGCTGGACGGGCTGCACGCCGCGCTGACCGCCACGGGTGTCCGGGCCCGCCGTATCCCGGTGGACTACGCCTCGCACTCGCCGCAGGTCGAGTCCATCCGCGCGGAACTGCTGGAGCTGCTGGCCCCGATCGCGCCGGCCGCCTCCCGGGTGCCGTTCCACTCCACGGTCACCGGCGAACGCCTCGACACCACCGGCCTGGACGCGGAGTACTGGTACACCAACCTGCGGCGGACCGTGCAGTTCGCGCCGACCGTGCGCACGCTGCTCGACGCCGGCCACCGGGTGTTCGTCGAGATCAGCCCGCACCCCGTGCTGTCCATGGCCGTCCAGGAGACCCTCGACGCGGGCGACGAGCCGGTGCTCGACGGCAGCGTGGTCGGCTCGCTGCGCCGCGACCAGGGCGGAGCGGAACGCTTCCTCACCTCGCTCGGCGAGGCCTACACCCGGGGCACCCGGGTCGACTGGGCGGCCGTCCTCGGCGACCGGGATCCTGGGGTGGACCCGGCGCGGGTGGAGCTGCCGACGTACGCCTTCCAGCGGGAGCGGTTCTGGCCCACGCCCGCCGCCCCGGCGGTCCGCGCGGCCGACCCGACGGAGGACCGCTTCTGGGCGGCCGTCGAGCAGGAGGACCTGGCGGCGCTGGCCGACGCCCTGCGCGTCGGCGGAGCGGACGACCGCTCCGCGCTGGGCGCCGTGCTGCCCGTGCTCTCCTCGTGGCGGCGGCGCAGCCACGACCTCGGCACCCTGGACGGCTGGCGCTACCGGATCGACTGGCAGGCCCTGCCCGAACGGGCCCCGCACACCCCGTCCGGCACCTGGCTGCTGCTGGTCCCGCCGACGCCGGAGGCCCGGCGGACCGCCGACGCCCTGGGCGACCTGGCGTCCCGCACCGTCCGGGTGACGGTGACCGCCGACGACACCGACCGCGCGGCGCTCGCCGCCCGCCTGCGCGAGCCGGCGGCGGCCGGGGTGGACGGCGTGCTGTCCCTGCTCGCCCTGGACGAGACCGCGTACCCGGCCCACCCGGAACTGCCGCTCGGGCAGGTGCTCAACCTGGCCCTGATCCAGGCGCTCGGCGACCTGGAGATCGGCGCGCCGCTGTGGTGCGCCACCCGGGGCGCCGTACGGGCGGACCTCTCCGACCCGGTGGCCGGCCCGCTCCAGGCGCTGACCTGGGGACTGGGACGCGTGGCGGGCCTCGAACACCCCAGGCGCTGGGGCGGTCTGGTGGACCTGCCGGAATCGATCGACGACGGCGTCCGCACCCGGCTGCGCGGTGTGCTCGCCGACCCCGGGCCCGAGGACCAGCTGGCGGTCCGCGCCTCCGGCGTCCTCGGCTGCCGGCTCGTGCCCGTGCCCGCCGGCACCCCGGCGGACGGCGGCCCCTGGCGGCCGCGCGGCACGGTGCTGGTCACCGGTGGCACCGGCGCGCTCGGCAGCCAGGTCGCCCGCCTGCTCGCCCGGAGCGGCGCGGACCACGTGGTCCTGGTCAGCCGGGCCGGCCGCGCCGCCCCGGACGCCGCCGCCCTCGAAGCCGACCTGGCCGGGCTCGGCGCCCGGGTGACCCTGGCGGCCTGTGACGTGGCCGACCGGGACGCACTCGCCGCCCTGCTCACGGAGGTCCGGCGGGAGCATCCGCTCACCGCCGTCTTCCACACGGCGGGCGTCAACCGGCTGGCCACCCTGGACACGCTCGACCACGCCGAACTGGCCGAGGTGACCGGTGCCAAGGTCCGCGGCGCGGCCCACCTCGACGAGCTGCTCCACGACCACCCGCTCGACGCGTTCGTCCTGTTCTCGTCCATCGCGGGTGTCTGGGGCAGCGCCGAACACGCCGCGTACTCCGCCGCCAACGCCTACCTGGACGCGCTCGCCCAGCACCGCCGGGCGCGCGGCCTCGCGGCCACCTCGGTGGCCTGGGGGCCGTGGGCCGAACGCGGCATGGTCGCCGACCACATCGCCGGGGACACCCTGGACCGGCGCGGACTGCCCCTGCTGCCGCCCCGGCTGGCGATCGAGGCGCTGCGACACGTCCTGGACCGGGACGAGACCTACCCGGTGGTCGCGGACGTGGACTGGGAACGGTTCGCGACCGCGTTCACCGCGGCCCGCCCCAGCCCGCTGCTGAGCGGCGTCCCCGAGGTCCGCGAACTGCTGGCCGCCACGGGGGCGAAGGACACCGACGAGGACGGCACCACCCAGTGGCGCCGACGGCTCACCGGACTCACCCTGTCCCAGCGCAAGCGGGCCCTGGTGGACCTGGTGCGCGCCGAGGTGGCGACCGTGCTCGGCCGGGGCGGCGCGGAGTCGGTCGAGGTCAACCGGCCCTTCAAGGATGTCGGCTTCGACTCGCTGACCTCGGTGGAACTGCGCAACCGGCTCAACGAGGCCACCGGACTGCGCATCCCCGTCACCGCCGTCTTCGACCACCCGACCCCGACGGTGCTCGCGGAGTTCCTGCGCGAACAGATCCTCGGCCCCGACACGGAGCCCGAACCGGCGGACGTCCGGGCGGAGTTCCCCACGGACCTCCCGGCGGACGAGGCGGAGACCAGACGCGTCCTCACCTCCATCCCGCTCGCCCGGCTCCAGGAGGCCGGACTGCTGGACGCCCTGCTCAAGCTGGCCGACGACCCCGCCGCCGACGAGCCACCGCGCCCCGAGGCACAGGCCGAGGCCGGCGCGATCGACCTGATGGACGTCGAGGGGCTCATCCAGCTGGCGCTCGACACCAACGACTCCTGACGACGCCCGAAGTGTGAGGCAAGACATGACTGCAACCACCGACAAGGTCGTTGAAGCGCTGCGGGCGTCCCTCAAGGAGACCGAGCGCCTGCGACAGCAGAACCGCGAACTCGCCGCAGCCGCCCACGAGCCGGTCGCCGTCGTCGGCATGGCCTGCCGCTACCCCGGCGGCGTCGACTCGCCCGAGGCCCTCTGGCGACTGGTGACCTCCGGCGGCGACGGCATCTCCGGACTGCCCACCGACCGCGGCTGGGACCTCGACGGGCTGTACGACCCCGATCCGGAGACCTCCGGCACCACCTACGTCCGCGAGGGCGGCTTCCTGCACGACGCCGGGGACTTCGACCCCGCACTGTTCGGGATCAGCCCGCGCGAGGCGCTGGCCATGGACCCCCAGCAGCGCCTGGTGCTGGAGACCTCATGGGAGGCGCTGGAGCGGGCGGGCATCGACCCCACCGCGTTGAAGGGCACCCGCACCGGCGTCTTCGCCGGCGCCAGCCACCAGTACTACGGCCCCCGGCTCCACGAACCGGCCGAGGGCGTCGAGGGACACCTGCTCACCGGCAGCGCGACCAGTGTCCTCTCCGGTCGCGTCGCCTACGCGCTCGGCCTCGAAGGCCCCGCGGTCACCGTGGACACGGCGTGTTCCTCCTCGCTGGTCGCCCTCCATCTGGCCGCCCAGGCCCTGCGGTCGGGCGAGTGCACCCTCGCGCTGGCCGGCGGCGTCGCCGTGATGGCAACGCCCGGCCCGCTGGTCGAGTTCAGCCGCCAGCGCGGCCTGGCCAGGGACGGCCGCTGCAAGGCCTTCTCCGCCGACGCGGACGGCATGGGCATGGCCGAGGGCGTCGGCATGCTCCTCCTGGAGCGGCTGTCCGACGCCCGCCGCAACGGCCACCGGGTGCTCGCGGTGATCCGCGGCTCGGCCGTCAACCAGGACGGCGCGTCCAACGGCCTCACGGCGCCGAACGGCCCCTCGCAGCAGCGCGTGATCCGCCAGGCGCTCGCCAACGCCCGGCTCTCGGCCGCCGAGGTGGACGCGGTGGAGGCGCACGGCACCGGCACCAGGCTGGGCGACCCGATCGAGGCCCACGCCCTGCTGGCCACCTACGGCCAGGACCGGGAACAGCCGCTGTGGCTGGGCTCGGTGAAGTCCAACATCGGGCACAGCCAGGCCGCGGCCGGTGTCGCCGGTGTCATCAAGATGGTGATGGCGATGCGGCACGGTGTGCTGCCGCGCACCCTGCACGTGAACGAGCCCTCGCCGCAGGTCGACTGGTCGGCGGGCGCGGTGGAGCTGCTGACGCGGGCCCAGGAGTGGCCTTCGGCGGGCCGGCCCCGGCGGGCCGCGGTGTCGTCGTTCGGTATCAGCGGCACCAACGCGCACACCATCATCGAGCAGGCGCCGGAGCACGTGGACGCCGACGAGCCCGTGCCGTCGGAGACCATGCCGGTGGTGCCCTGGGTGCTGTCCGGCCGCACGGAGGCGGCTCTGCGGGCGCAGGCCGAGCGCCTGGCCGCGCACGTACGGGCCCACCCGGAGCTGGAGACGGGCGACATCGCCCTGTCCCTGGCGACCTCCCGCACGGCACTGGACCACCGCGCCGCGCTGATCGCCACCGATCGTGAGGACCTCCTGGCGGGTCTGACGGCACTGGCCGAGAACCGCGAGACCCCCACCCTGCGACGGGGTGAGGTCGCCCGGGACGGCCTGACGGCGTTCCTGTTCACGGGGCAGGGGGCGCAACGGTCCGGTATGGGGCGTGAGTTGTACGAGGCGTTCCCGGTGTTCGCCGAGGCGTTCGACGCGGTGTGTGCCGGGTTCGAGGGCCGGCTGGAACGGCCGTTGCGGGACGTGGTGTTCGAGGACGGTACGGCTCTCGACCGGACGGTGTACACGCAGGCGGGGCTGTTCGCCCTTGAGGTGGCGCTGTTCCGGCTGCTGGAGTCGTGGGGTGTGGTGCCGGACTTCCTGGCCGGGCACTCGATCGGCGAGCTGTCGGCGGCGCATGTCGCGGGGGTGTGGTCGCTGGCGGATGCGTGTGCGGTGGTGGCCGCGCGGGGTCGGTTGATGCAGGCGTTGCCGGAGGGCGGCGCGATGGTGGCGGTGCAGGCGACCGAGGCGGAAGTGGCGGCGGCCCTGGTCGACGGTGTGTCGATCGCCGCGGTCAACGGCCCGTCGTCCGTGGTGGTTTCGGGTGACGAGAAGGCCGTCGAGCAGATCGCCGCGGGCTTCGCCCAGCAGGGTCTCAAGACCAAGCGGCTGACGGTCTCCCACGCCTTCCACTCGCCGCGCATGGAGCCGATGCTGGCCGAGTTCCGGCACGTGGCCGAGGGGGTGTCGTACGAGTCTCCGCGCATCCCCGTCGTGTCGAACCTGACCGGTGTGCTCGCCACCGCTGACGAGCTGTGCGACCCGGAGTACTGGGTCCGCCATGTCCGTGAGGCCGTCCGGTTCGCCGACGGTGTTCGGGCGTTGGCCGAGGACGGCGTGACGACGTTCGTCGAACTCGGTCCGGACGGGGTGCTGTCGGCGATGGGGCAGGAGTGTCTGCCCGAGGGGTCCACGGCCGTGCTGGTGCCGGTGTCGCGCCGAGACCGGGCCGAGGGGCTGACGCTGACCTCGGCCCTCGTGACCGCCCATGTGCGGGGCGTTCCGGTCGACTGGGCGGCGTTCTTCGCGGGCCGGGGCGCACGGCAGGTGGACCTGCCGACGTACGCCTTCCAGCACGAGCGCTACTGGCTGCGGACGAGCGCCCGGCCCGGGGCCGGTGAGCTGCCCGGTGGCGTGGCGCTGCTGGACCATCCGCTGCTCGGCGCCGCCGTCAGCCTGGCCGGTGACGACCGGCTGCTCCTCCTGGGCAGGCTGGCCGTCGACAGCGAGCCGTGGCTCGCCGACCACGCGGTGCTGGGCCCGGTGCTGCTGCCGGGCACGGCGTTCGTGGAGCTGGCCCTGCGCGCCGGTGATCAGGTCGGCTGCGACCGGCTGGACGAACTCACCCTGGAAGCCCCGCTGATCGTGCCGGAGGACGGGGCGGTCGAACTCCAGCTGGAGGTGGGCGCCGCCGACGCCTCGGGCCGCAGGCCGGTGACGCTGCACTCGCGTCCCGTGTCCGCGTCGCCCGACGACCGGCCGTGGACCCGGCACGCGGGCGGGGTGCTCTCCGCCACCGCACGGGACACGGCACCCGTCGAGGCCGGCGGCCCGGTCTGGCCGCCGAGCGGTGCCGAACCGGTCACGCTGGACGGCTTCTACGACCGACTGGCCGGCCTGGGCCTCGCCTACGGCCCGGTGTTCCAGGGCCTGCGGTCGGTCTGGCGGCGCGGCGGCGAGGTGTTCGCCGAGGTCGCGCTGCCGGAGGCGGCGGCCGCGCAGGCCGCGCGGTTCGGGCTGCACCCGGCGCTCCTCGACGCCGCCCTGCACGCCCTCGGCCTCGGCGACCTGGTCGGCGAACCGCACCGCGTCCAGCTGCCCTTCGAGTGGCGTGGCGTCTCGCTGCACGCCACCGGCGCGCCCGCGCTGCGGGTCCGGCTGTCCTCGGCGGGCGCCGACGGCATCGCCCTGGACATCACCGACGGCCTGGGCCGCCCGGTGCTGACCGTGGAGCGGCTGGTGCTGCGCCCGGTCACGGCGGAGCAGCTGGCGCAGGCCCGCGTGGACCACCACGACGCGCTGTTCCGGGTGGAGTGGACCGCGCTGCCGACGGCGGACGGGGCTTCCTCCTCGCAAGGGGGCCTGGACTGGGTCCTGTTGGGCGCGCCCGACGACGGTACCGACACCAGTGCGGGCGACAGCACCGACGCCATCGCGGACGCCATTGGGGACGACGGCACCGACGTCGGCCCGCAGTGGTACGCCGACCTGGCCGCCCTCGGCGCGGCGGTCGACGCGGGCCGGGCGGTTCCCGAGACGGTCGTCCACCGGATCGCCCCCGGTACTCGGCAGGCCTCTCTCGCCGACGCCGGGTACGCGGCGGCCTGCGCGGCCCTGGACCTGATCCAGGCCTGGCTGGCCGACGGCCGGTTCGCGGCGTCCCGGCTCGTGCTGGTGACCGCCGGCGCCGTCGCCGTGACCGGCTATGAGGACGACGTCCAGGACCCCGCCGCGGCAACGGTGTGGGGACTCGTGCGCTCGGCGCAGTCGGAGCACCCCGGTCGGCTCGTGCTGCTGGACGCCGAGCACGTGTCGGCCACCGCCTTGAGCCGCGGCGAGCCGCAACTCGCCGTACGCGACGGCGCCCTGCTGGTGCCCCGCCTCGCCCGGGCGGCACGCGCCGACAGCGGCACCGACCTCGCCCTGGACCCGGCCGGCACGGTACTGATCACCGGCGCCACCGGCGCGCTGGGCGGACTGCTCGCCCGCCACCTGGTCACCGCCCACGGCGCCCGGAACCTGCTGCTGACCAGCAGGAGCGGGGCCCAGGCCACGGGCGCGGCGGAACTGGAGGCGGAGCTCTCCGCGCTGGGCGCCACGGTGACCCTCACGGCCTGCGATGTCGCGGACCGGGACGCGCTGGCCGCCCTGCTGGCCGGCATCCCGGCCGAGCACCCGCTCACCGCCGTGGTGCACGCCGCGGGCGTCCTGGACGACGGCCCCGTCGACGCGCTCACCCCCGAACGCCTCGACCGCGTGTTCCGCCCCAAGGCGCACGGCGCCGCGCACCTCCACGCGCTCACGCGGCACCTCGACCTGTCGGCGTTCGTGCTCTTCTCCTCCGTCTCGGGAGTCGTCGGCAGCCCCGGACAGGGCAACTACGCCGCCGCCAACGCCTTCCTCGACGCCCTCGCCGCCCACCGTCGCGCGCAGGGCCTCCCCGCCACCTCGCTGGCCTGGGGCCTGTGGGCGAGCGCCGAGGGGATGACCGGCACCCTCGGCGAACACGACCTCGCCCGGATGCACCGCGCCGGCCTGCTCCCGCTGACCGCCGAGGAAGGGCTGGCCCTGTTCGACGCGGCCTGCGCCCGCCCCGACGCCGCACTCGTCCCCGCGCGCCTCGACCTGGCCGCCGTACGGCGGACCGGTGTGCCCTCTCCGCTGCTGCGCGGCCTGGTCCGCGGCCCGGCACGGCGCGCGGCCGACGCCACCGGTACGGCAGCGGCGGCGGGGCCGGGGTCACTCGCCCACCGCCTGGCCGGGCTGCCCCCGGCGGACCGGGACCGGCTGCTCCTGGACCTGGTCCGCACCGAGACCGCCGCCGCCCTGGGCTTCGCGGGCCCCGACGAGGTGCCCACCGGGAAGGCCTTCAAGGAACTCGGCTTCGACTCCCTGACCGCCATCGAACTGCGCAACCGGCTCAACACGGCCACCGGCCTGCGGCTGCCGGCCACGCTGGTCTTCGACTACCCCACGCCCACCACGCTCGCGGACTTCCTGGGCAGTGAACTCCTCGGCAGCGAACTCCTCGGCGACGCCGACCGGACACACCTCGCGCCGTCCACCACGATCGCGACCGCCGTGCACACCGACGACCCGATCGCGATCGTCGGCATGGCCTGCCGTTACCCGGGCGGCGTCGGCTCGCCGGAGGACCTGTGGCGTCTGGTGTCGACCGGCGCCGACGGCATCGGCGGGTTCCCGGCCGACCGCGGCTGGGACCTGGACAACCTGTACGACCCCGACCCCGACCACCCCGGGACCTCGTACACCCGCGAAGGCGGATTCCTCTACCGCGCCGGGGACTTCGACGCCGGACTGTTCGGCATCTCCCCGCGCGAGGCGCTGGCGATGGACCCGCAGCAGCGGCTGCTGCTGGAGACCTCCTGGGAGGTCTTCGAACGGGCGGGCATCGACGCCGGCACGCTGAAGGGCAGCCGGACCGGTGTGTTCGCCGGCGTGATGTACCACGACTACGGCGCACGCCTGAGGACCCTGCCGGACGAGGTCGAGGGTTTCATCGGCACCGGCACGTCCAGCAGCGTCGTCTCCGGGCGCATCGCCTACACCTTCGGCCTCGAAGGCCCGGCGGTCACCGTGGACACGGCGTGTTCCTCGTCCCTGGTCGCCCTGCACCTGGCCGTGCAGGCGCTGCGCAACGGGGAGTGCGAGCTGGCGCTGGCCGGTGGCGTGACGGTCATGTTCACCCCGGGCACGTTCGTGGAGTTCTCCCGGCAGCGCGGTCTGGCGGCCGACGGCCGGTGCAAGTCGTTCGCGGACGCGGCGGACGGGACGGGCTGGGGCGAGGGCGTCGGCATGCTGCTCGTGGAGCGGCTCTCGGACGCCGAGCGCAACGGCCACCGCGTGCTGGCGGTCGTGCGCGGCTCGGCGGTGAACCAGGACGGCGCGTCGAACGGCCTGACGGCCCCGAACGGTCCGTCGCAGCAGCGGGTGATCCGGCAGGCGCTGGCCAACGCGGGTCTGTCGACGGGTGATGTGGACGTGGTGGAGGCGCACGGCACGGGGACCCGGCTGGGTGACCCGATCGAGGCGCAGGCGCTGCTGGCCACGTACGGGCAGGACCGGCCGGAGGACCGGCCGCTGTGGCTGGGCTCGATCAAGTCGAACATCGGGCACACGCAGGCGGCTGCCGGTGTGGCGGGCGTGATCAAGATGGTGATGGCACTCAGGCACGGTGTGCTGCCGCCGACCCTCCACGTCGACGAGCCCTCGCAGCAGGTGGACTGGTCGGCCGGCGCGGTGGAGCTGCTGACGGAGGCCCGGGAGTGGCCTTCGGTGGACCGTCCGCGTCGGGCGGCGGTGTCGTCGTTCGGGATCAGCGGCACCAATGTCCACACCATCGTCGAGCAGGCTCCGGAGCGGGTGACGGCGAAGGAACCGGTGACGACGGCACCGGCTACGACGGTGACCTCGCCGGTGGTGCCGTGGGTGCTGTCCGGCTCCTCCGCGCCGGCGCTGCGGGAACAGGCCGCGCGCCTCGTGGCCCACCTCGACCGCCACCCCGAGGCCGACATCTCGGACACGGGACTGTCCTTGGCCACCTCCCGCATGCCCCTGGGACACCGGGCCGCTGTGGTCGGCGCCGACCGGGAGGACTTCCTGTCCGGGCTCGCCGCCCTCGCCCGGGGTGAGGACGCGCCGGGCGTGGTGAGCGGTTCGGCGCTGGACGGCGGCCGGGTCGGGTTCCTGTTCACGGGGCAGGGGTCGCAACGGGCCGGAATGGGACGGGAGTTGTACGACTCCTTCCCGGTCTTCGCCGAGGCGTTCGACGCGGTGTGCGCACGGTTCGACGGCCAGCTGGAACGGCCGCTGCGGGAGGTCGTGTTCGAGGGTGGACCGGCCCTCGATCAGACCGTGTACGCCCAGGCGGGGCTGTTCGCCCTTGAGGTGGCGTTGTTCCGGCTGCTGGAGTCGTGGGGTGTGCGGCCGCAGGTGCTGCTCGGTCACTCGATCGGTGAGCTGGCGGCGGCGTACGTCGCGGGTGTGTGGTCGCTGGACGACGCGTGCACGCTGGTGGCCGCCAGGGGCCGTCTGATGCAGGCGCTGCCCGAAGGCGGCGCGATGGTGGCGGTGCAGGCGACCGAGGCGGAGGTGGCGGCGGCCCTGGTCGACGGTGTGTCGATCGCCGCGCTCAACGGCCCGTCGTCCACGGTGATCTCGGGCGACGAGGACGCCGTTCTCGCGGTCGCGTCCGCCTTCGCTCAGCAGGGTCGCAAGACCAAGCGGCTGACGGTCTCCCACGCCTTCCACTCCGCGCGCATGGAACCGATGCTGGCGGAGTTCCGGCAGGTGGCGGAGGGGCTGTCGTACGAGGCTCCGCGCATCCCCGTGGTGTCGAACGTGACGGGCGAACCGGCCACCGCCGACGAGCTGTGCGATCCGGAGTACTGGGTGCGCCACGTCCGCGAGGCGGTCCGCTTCGCCGACGGCGTCCGCACTCTCGTCGGCCAGGGCGTGACCACGTTCGTCGAACTCGGTCCGGACGGTGTGCTGTCCGCCCTGGGCCAGGACGGTGTGGCCGAGACGGACGCGGTGTTCGTGCCCGTGTCGCGCCGTGACCGTGCCGAGGGGCTGACCCTGGCCTCGGCCGTCGGGGCGGTCCATGTGCGGGGCGTTCCGGTCGACTGGGCGGCGTTCTTCGCGGGGCGTGCCGCAGAGCGGGTGGACCTGCCGACGTACGCCTTCCAGCACGAGCGGTTCTGGCTGGTCGGTGGACGCTCCGCCGGGGACGCGGAGAACGGCGTGCTGGGCGCGGCCGGGCACCCCTTGCTGGACGCGGCCGTGGAACTGCCGGACACCGGTGGGCTGTTGCTCATCGGCAGGCTGTCGCTGGACACCCACCCGTGGCTCGCCGACCACACCGTCCTGGGTTCGGTTCCGCTGCCGGGCACGGCGCTCGTGGACCTGGCCGTATGGGCGGGGGACCAGGTCGGCTGCGGCCGCATCGCGGAGCTGACGTTCGAGAGCCCGCTGATCGTGCCCGAACAGGGCGCTGTACAGATCCAGTTGG
The DNA here is from genome assembly GCF_055591025.1 of Streptomyces sp. NPDC041784. NCBI lineage: Bacteria > Bacillati > Actinomycetota > Actinomycetes > Kitasatosporales > Streptomycetaceae > Streptomyces > Streptomyces sp. NPDC041784. The sequence goes on along the minus strand of NZ_JBVJAB010000017.1, from coordinate 112,418 downwards.
CGGTCGGTGACGCCGACGAGGCGGGGCGGCGCTCCCTCACCGTGTACTCCCGGCCGGGGGACGCGACCTTTGACGGCGACGGCCGGACGTGGAGCCGGCACGCCGAGGGACTGCTGACCCCGGATCACACGGCGGACGACACCCCGGACGACCCCTCGGCCGGCGCCGAAGCGCTGCCCTGGCCGCCCGTGGATGCCGAGGCCGTGCCGGTCGACGGGCTCTACGAGAGCCTGGCGGACCGGGGGCTGGCCTACGGGCCCGTCTTCCAGGGGCTGCGGGCCGCCTGGCGACGGGACGGTGACCTGTTCGCCGAGGTCGCCCTGCCGGAGGACCTGGCCGACGAGGCCGGCCGGTACGGACTGCACCCGGCGCTGCTGGACGCGGCGCTGCACGCCGTCGGCCTGGGCGGCCTGCTCGACGACACCGGTCAGGCGCGGCTGCCGTTCTCGTGGTCCGGGGTGAGCCTGCACGCGACGGGCGCCACCGCGCTGCGGGCCCGGTTGTCCCGGTCGCCGGGGTCGTCCCGCACCGGAGCGGACGCGCTGGCGCTGACGCTCACTGACACCTCCGGCCTGCCGGTCGCCACCGTCGACGCGCTGACCGTACGGCCGGTGGACGCCGAGCGGTTCGACGCCGCCCGGCCGGCAAGCCACGGGGCGCTCTTCCGCCTCGAGTGGCCCGCCCTGCCGGACACCGCCGTCGGCGCCGAAGCCGCGCGGTCGTGGGCGGTGCTCGGCGACGGGGACGCGCTGCCGCCGTACCCGACCGTCGCGACGTACCGAAGCCTGGCCGAGCTGGCCGAGGCGGCCGTCGCGAGCGGGCCGCTGCCGGACGTCGTACTCGCTCCCGCGCCCGCTGAAGCGGGTGGCGACGGCATGCCCGCGCGTGTGCACACGGCGGCCCGGTGGGCGCTGGAGCTGACGCAGGCCTGGCTGGCGGACGACCGCTTCGAGCAGGCCCGTCTGGTCGTGGTCACGCGCGGCGCGGTCGCCGTGGACGCGGGCGAGGACATCGCCGACCCGGCCTCGGCCGCCGTGTGGGGGCTGGTGCGTTCGGCGCAGTCGGAGCATCCGGAACGGTTCGTGCTGGTCGACCTCGACCCGGACGACGACGAGACGGTCACGGCCGTGGCAGCGGCGCTCGCCTCCGCCGAGCCGCAGGTCGCCGTCCGCGCGGGCGCCGTACGAGTGCCCCGGCTGGCCAGGACGAGCACGGTACCGGAGACCGGCGCCTGGGACACCGACGGCACGGTGCTCGTCACCGGCGGCACCGGTGCGCTCGGCGCGGTCGTGGCCCGGCATCTGGTGGCCGAACACGGCGTGCACGACCTGCTGTTGACCAGCCGCCGGGGCCTCGACGCTCCCGGCGCGGCGGAGCTGCGGGACGAACTGACCGCGCTCGGCGCCCAAGTGACCGTGGCCGCGTGTGATGTCGCGGACCGGGACGCGCTGGCGGAGCTGCTGGCGGACATCCCGGCGGAGCGGCCGCTGCGGGGCGTGGTGCACACCGCCGGTGTGCTCGACGACGGCGTGCTCGGCGCGCTGACCCCGCAGCGGCTGGCGGGTGTGCTGCGTCCCAAGGTGGACGGGGCCTGGAACCTGCACGAGCAGACCCGGGACCTCGGCCTGTCGGCGTTCGTGCTGTTCTCGTCCGTGGCCGGGGTGCTGGGCGGAGCAGGTCAGGCGAACTACGCCGCCGCGAACGCCTTCCTGGACGCGCTCGCCGTCCACCGGCACGCGGCCGGGCTGCCCGCCCGGTCGTTGGCCTGGGGCCTGTGGGAGCACGCGGGCGGCCCGGCGGGCGGCATGGCGGGCACCCTGGACGACGCGGACCTGAACCGACTGCGCCGCTCCGGGCTCACGGCACTGACCCTCGCCGAGGGCATGGCCCTGTTCGACGGCGCGGCCGCCGCCGGCTCTGGCGCCGAACCGGTCATGGTCCCGATGCGCCTCGACACCGCCGCGTTGGCCACCGAACCGGCGACGGCGGTCCCCGCGCCGCTGCGCGGCCTGGTGCGCAGGCCCGCCAGGCGGCGGTCGGACACCGGACCGGCCACCGCCGGCCGGCTGTCGCTGAAGGCACGGCTGCTCGCCCTGCCGGACGCTGACCGCACCCGTACGCTGCTGGAACTGGTCCGGCGCGAGGTCGCGACCGTTCTCGGACACGCGTCCGGCGACCGGATCGAGGCGGGCCGGGCCTTCACCGAGCTGGGCTTCGACTCGCTCACGGCGGTACAGCTCCGCAACCGCCTCACGACGGCCACGGAACTGCGGCTGCCCGCGACCCTGGTCTTCGACTACCCGACCCCGGCCGCGCTCGCCGACCACATACGCACCGGTCTGCTGGGCGACGACGAGGACGAGCGGGACGGCGCGGCACCCGCCCGCACGGCCACGGCGGACGAGCCGATCGCGGTCGTCGGCATGGCCTGCCGCTACCCCGGCGGCGTCGCGTCGCCCGAGGACCTGTGGCGGCTGGTCGCCACCGGCGGCGACGGCATCGGCGGATTCCCCACCGACCGGGGCTGGGACCTGGAGCGGCTCTACGACCCCGACCAGGACAGCACGGGCACGTCCTACGCACGCGACGGCGGATTCCTCTACGACGCGGCGCAGTTCGACCCCGGATTCTTCGGCGTCGTACCGCGCGAGGCGCTGGCCATGGACCCGCAGCACCGGCTGCTGCTGGAGACCTCCTGGGAGGCGTTCGAACGCGCGGGCATCGACCCCGGCACGCTGAAGGGCAGCAGCACCGGCGTCTTCGCCGGGATCATGTACCAGGACTACGCCTCCCAGGTGGGGGTCCTCCCCGAGGGCGTCGACGGCTATCTGGGCTCCGGCACGTCCGGCAGCATCGCCTCCGGCCGGGTCGCCTACACCTTCGGGCTGGAGGGCCCGGCGGTGACGGTGGACACGGCGTGCTCGTCCTCGCTGGTCGCCCTGCACCTGGCCGCGCAGGCGCTGCGCAACGGCGAGTGCGAACTGGCGCTGGCGGGCGGCGTGTCCGTGATGTCGACGCCGACCACGTTCGTGGAGTTCTCCCGGCAGCGCGGCCTCGCGGCCGACGGCCGGGTCAAGGCGTTCTCCGCCGAGGCGGACGGCACCGGACTGGCTGAGGGGGCGGGCATGCTGCTCGTGGAGCGGCTGTCGGACGCGGAGCGCAACGGCCATCCGGTCCTCGCGGTGATCCGCGGCTCGGCGGTCAACCAGGACGGCGCGAGCAACGGCCTCAGCGCGCCCAACGGCCCTTCCCAGCAGCGGGTGATCCGGCAGGCGCTGGCCAACGCGGGTCTGTCGACGGGCGATGTGGACGCGGTGGAGGCGCACGGCACGGGCACCCGGCTGGGTGACCCGATCGAGGCGCAGGCACTCCTGGCCACGTACGGGCAGGAGCGGCCGGAGGACCGGCCGCTGTGGCTGGGCTCGATCAAGTCGAACATCGGTCACACGCAGGCGGCTGCCGGTGTGGCGGGTGTGATCAAGATGGTGATGGCGATGCGGCACGGTGTGCTGCCGCGCACGCTGCACGTCGACGAGCCCTCGCGGCAGGTGGAGTGGTCCGCGGGTGCGGTGGAGCTGTTGACGGAGGCGCGGGAGTGGCCTTCGGTGGACCGTCCGCGTCGGGCGGCGGTGTCGTCGTTCGGGATCAGCGGCACCAACGCGCACACGATCATCGAGCAGGCTCCTCCGGAGCGGGTATCGGCCGAGGAACCGGTCACGACTGAATCGGTTACGCCTGAATTGGTTTCGCCGGTGATCTCGCCGGTGGTCCCGTGGGTGGTCTCCGCCCGGACGGGCGCGGCCCTGCGTGCGCAGGCCGAGCGGCTGCGCGCGCATGTGCTGGCCGCGCCGGAGCTGGATCCGGCCGACGTGGCTCTGTCGTTGGCGACCTCGCGGGCGGCGCTGGAGCATCGGGCGGCGCTGGTCGCCGCCGACCGGGACGGGTTCCTGGAGTCCTTGGGTGCGTTGACCGAGGGCCGGGGAGTGCTGGGACTGGTCCAGGGCGTGGCCGGCGAGGACGTCCAGGTGGGGTTCCTGTTCACGGGGCAGGGCTCGCAACGGGCCGGTATGGGGCGGGAGTTGTACGACACCTTCCCCGCCTTCGCCGAGGCGTTCGACGCGGTGTGCGCGCGGTTCGACGGCCGGCTGGAACGGCCGCTGCGCGAGGTCGTCTTCGAGGACGGGTCCGCTCTCGACCGGACGGTGTATGCGCAGGCGGGGTTGTTCGCGCTCGAAGTGGCGTTGTTCCGGCTGCTGGAGTCGTGGGGTGTGCGGCCGCAGGTGCTGTTGGGTCACTCGATCGGTGAGCTGGCGGCGGCGCATGTGGCGGGTGTGTGGTCGCTGGACGACGCGTGCAGGCTCGTGGCCGCGCGGGGCCGTCTGATGCAGGCGCTGCCGGAGGGCGGCGCGATGGTGGCGGTGCAGGCGACCGAGGCGGAGGTGGCGGCGGCCCTGGTCGACGGTGTGTCGATCGCCGCGGTCAACGGCCCGTCGTCCGTGGTGATCTCGGGTGACGAGGACGCGGTGCTGGCCGTCGTGGCAGCGTTCGAGGGCCGCAAGACCAAGCGCCTGACGGTCTCGCACGCCTTCCACTCGTCGCGCATGGAGCCGATGCTGGCCGAGTTCCGCGAGGTGGCCGAAAGCCTCTCGTACGACACTCCGCGCATCCCCGTCGTGTCCAACCTGACCGGCGAGCCGGCCACCGCCGACGAGCTGTGCGACCCGGAGTACTGGGTGCGCCATGTCCGCGAGGCGGTCCGCTTCGCCGACGGCGTCCGCACCCTCGCCGAGCACGGCGTACGCACGCTGATCGAACTCGGCCCGGACGGTGTCCTGTCCGCCATGAGCCAGGAGTGCCTGCCCGACGGCGTCGAGGCTGCTGCCGTCCCGTTGTTGCGCGCCGGACGCCCGGAGGCCGAGACCCTGACCACCGCCGTCGCCCACGCGCACACGCGGGGGGTCCCGGTCGCCTGGCCGGAGTTCTTCGCGGGCCGGGGCGCACGGCGGGTCGAGCTGCCGACGTACGCCTTCCAGCGGGACCGGTACTGGCTGGCCCGTGGCCGGGCCGTCGGTGATGTGGAGGCCGTCGGGTTGGGGGCGGCGGGCCATCCGCTACTGGGTGCCGCCGTCGAACTGCCGGACACCGGTGGGCTGTTGTTCACCGGGCGGCTGTCGCTCGACACCCACCCGTGGCTCGCCGACCACGCGGTCATGGGCACGGTTCTGCTGCCGGGCACGGCCTTCGTCGAGCTGGCCCTGCGCGCGGCGGACCGCTCCGGATGCGACGAGGTGGCGGAACTGACCCTCGAAGCACCGCTGGTCCTGCCCGAACAGGGCGGGGTCCGCTTCCAGTTGCTGGTGAGCGGGCCGGACCGGGACGGGCGGCGCGACTTCAGCGTGCACTCGCGCCCGGACCGGGCGGCGGACGACGAGGAATGGACCCGGCACGCGGCCGGCGTCCTGGCCGTCTCCGGGGCCGTCGAGGCTCCGTCCGTCGAGTGGGCGGTCTGGCCTCCGGCGGGGGCGACGCCGTTGCCCGTCGACACCCTCTACGAGCGGGCCGCCCAGGCCGGATTCGGGTACGGGCCGGTGTTCCAGGGACTGCGGGCCGCCTGGCGCCTCGGCGACCAGCTGTTCGCCGAAGTCGCCCCGGCCGGGGACACCCTGGCCGGTACGGATCTGTTCGCCCTGCATCCGGCGCTGCTGGACGCCGCCCTGCACGCCCTCGGGCTGAGGGCGGACGCCGCCACCGGACTGCCGTACGCCTGGTCCGGGGTGCGGATGCACGCCGCCGGAGCCACCGCCCTGCGGGTGCGGCTGTCGGTCGCGGAGTCCGGGGCCGTGGCGCTGGACGTCGCGGACGGGAGCGGCCTGCCGGTGGCCACGGTCGACTCCCTGACGCTGCGGCCGGTGACCGAGGAGCAGCTGAGGACCGCCCGGGGCGGCCACCGGGACGCCCTGTTCCGGCTCGGCTGGGTCACGGACACGGCTGTGACGACACCGGCCCCCGAGGCCGTGACCTGCGCCCTCGTCGGGCCGGACACCCTCGGCCTGGCCGACGGCCTGCGGGCGCACGGGGTCCACGTCCCGGCGTATGCGGACCTGGCACCCCTAGGCACCGAATCGCCGGAACTGGTCTTCTTCGATGCCTCCGACCCGCGCTTCGGCACCTTGGAGGCCGTCGCCTCCGACCCGCGTCCCGGTACCCCCGAGGTCGTCGCCTCGGTCACCGGCGCGGTTCTCGCGGTGGCCCGGCAGTGGCTGGCCGAGGACCGGCCGGCGGGGGCCCGGCTGGTGGTGGTGACCCGCAACGCGGTCGCCACCGGAGAGCTGGGCGAACCGTCGCCGGACCTGGCGCAGGCCGCCGTCTGGGGCCTGGTGCGGTCCGCGCAGTCGGAGCATCCCGACCGCTTCGTGCTGCTGGACCTGGACGGACACGACGCGTCCTGGGGCGGGCTGGCCGAGAGCGTCGGCACCGGCTTCCCCGAACCGCAGCTCGCGCTGCGCTCCGGCACCGTCCACCTGCCGCGCCTGGAACGCATGGCGGGTGAGGACGGCGGCACCCGTGCCTGGGACGCCGGCGGCACCGTGCTGGTCACCGGCGGTACCGGTGCGCTCGGCGCGGTGGTGGCCCGCCATCTGGTGGCCGAGTACGGCGTACGCCATCTGCTGCTGACCAGTCGCCGTGGCGCGGCGGCGCCGGGCGCGGTGGAGCTGACGGCCGAACTGGAGGCGCTGGGCGCCTCGGCGCGGGTGGCGGCGGTGGACGTCGCGGACCGTGAGGCGCTCGCGGGGCTGCTGGCCGGGATCCCGGCCGAGCACCCGCTGACCGCCGTCGTGCACACCGCCGGCGTCCTCGACGACGGCATGCTGGCCACCTACGGCCACGACCGGCTGGCCGGGGTGCTGCGGCCCAAGGTGGACGCCGCCTGGCATTTGCACGAACTCACCCGGCACCTCGACCTGTCGGCGTTCGTGCTGTTCTCCTCCGCCACCGGGGTCTTCGGCGGTGCGGGACAGGCAGCCTACGCCGCGGCCAACTCCTTCCTGGACGCCCTCGCCCGGTACCGGCGCGACCAGGGCCTGCCGGCCACCTCGCCGGCCTGGGGGCTGTGGGACCAGGGCGACTCGGGCATGGCCGGCGGCCTGACCGAGGCCGACGTGGCCCGCATCCGGCGGCTGGGCATGACCCCGCTGTCCGTCCCCGAGGGCCTGGCGCTGTTCGACGCCGTGCACGCCGGCGACGAACCGGTGCCGGTGCCCGTACGGCTGGACGTGGCGGGCCTGCGGGCCCGTGCCGCCCGGGGGAGTGCGGTACCGGCGCTGCTGCGCGGGCTGGTGCCCGTGCCGGTCCGGCAGGCGGGGCCGGCGGACGCGTCCGCGGCGTCGGACGGTCTCGTCCGGCAGCTGGCCGGGCTGTCGGAGGGCGAGCGGGAGCGCACCGTGCTCCAGGTGGTGCGCAGGGAGGCGGCCGCGGTCCTCGGGCACGCCACCCTCGAGGCGTTCGAGCCCGGGCGCGGTTTCATGGAGGCCGGGTTCGACTCGCTGACCGCCGTCGAACTGCGGACCCGGCTGGCCTCGGTCACCGGGCTGCGGCTGCCCGCCACCCTGCTCTTCGACCATCCGTCCCCGGCCGCCCTCGCCCGCCACCTCGGCTCGGAGCTGGCGCCCGCCGCCCCGGCCGGATCCCTGTCGGTCGCCGACGACCTCGACCGGCTGGAGGCCCGGCTCACGGAGATCGCCGACGATCCGGCCGAACGGGTCCGGGCCGTGCTGCGGCTGGAGGCCCTGCTGTCCAAGCTCGGCACCGCACGCGGCCCGGGAAGCGGCCCGGAGGAGCCGGCCGACGGCCTCGACGTCGTGGACCGGCTCGAATCGGCGACCGACGACGAACTCTTCGACCTGATCGACAAGGACCTCGGTCTCTCATGAGCCGCCCGGCGAACGAATCCCGTCCGGTCGACGAACCCCGTCCGGCGAACGAACCCCAACGCCTTCCGAACGCCACCAGGAGCGAACGACACGTGGAGAACGAGCAGAAGCTTCGGGACTACCTCAAGCGGGTCATCGCCGACCTGCACCAGACGCGCCAGCGGCTGCGCGAGGTCGAGTCCGCCGAGCAGGAGCTCATCGCCATCGTGGGGATGAGCTGCCGGTTCCCCGGCGGCGTCCACTCCCCGGACGACCTGTGGCGGCTGGTGTCCGCCGGCACCGACGCCGTCTCGGCGTTCCCCACCGACCGCGGCTGGGACCTGGACGGGCTGTTCGACCCCGACCCGGACAACCCCGGCACCTCCTACGTCAGGGAGGGCGGCTTCCTGCACGACGCGGCCGGGTTCGACGCCGCGTTCTTCGGGATCTCGCCGCGCGAGGCGGTGGCCATGGACCCCCAGCAGCGGCTGCTGCTGGAAGGCGCCTGGGAGGCGTTCGAGCACGCCGGCATCGATCCCAGGTCGGTGCGCGGCAGCCGTACCGGCGTCTTCGCGGGCGTGATGTACCACGACTACCTGGCCCGACTGCACGACATCCCGGAGGAGTTCGAGGGCTACCTCAGCCAGGGCAGCGCGGGCAGCATCGCCTCCGGCCGGGTCGCCTACACGCTCGGCCTCGAAGGGCCGGCCGTGACCGTGGACACCGCCTGCTCCTCGTCCCTGGTCACCCTGCACCTGGCCGCCCAGGCGCTGCGCAACGGCGAGTGCGGTCTCGCGCTGGCCGGTGGCGTGACCGTGATGTCCTCGCCGAGCACGTTCCTGGAGTTCTCCCGGCAGCGCGGGCTGGCCCCGGACGGGCGGTGCAAGCCGTTCGCCGGCGCGGCGGACGGCACCGGCTGGGGCGAGGGCATCGGCATGCTCCTGCTGGAGCGGCTCTCCGACGCCCGCCGCAACGGGCACCCCGTGCTCGCCGTGGTGCGTGGGTCCGCCGTCAACCAGGACGGCGCCAGCAGTCGGCTCACCGCCCCCAACGGCCCCGCCCAGCAGCGGGTGATCCGGCAGGCGCTGGCCGACGCCCGGCTGACCCCGGCCGACGTGGACGCGGTGGAGGCGCACGGCACCGGCACCAGCCTCGGCGACCCCATCGAGGCCCAGGCCCTGCTGGCCGCCTACGGCCAGGACCGCACCGACGGACGGCCGCTGCGGCTGGGCTCGGTGAAGTCCAACATCGGCCACACCCAGGCCGCCGCCGGTGTCGCGGGCGTCATCAAGATGGTGATGGCGATGCGGCACGGCGTGCTGCCCCGCACCCTGCACGTCGACGAGCCGACCCCCGAGGTCGACTGGACCGCGGGCGCCGTCGAACTGCTCACCGAGAACACCCCCTGGCCGGAGACCGGCGCTCCGCGCCGCGCCGGTGTCTCCTCGTTCGGCGTCAGCGGCACCAACGCCCACGTCATCCTCGAAGCGCCCGAGCCGGCACCGGCAGAAGCACCGGCACCGGCAGAAGCACCGGCACCGGCATCGGTACCGGCATCGGACGCGGCGGCGGACGAGGTCGACGGCCCGCTGCCCTGGATCCTGTCCGGCCGCAGCGAATCCGCCCTCACGGACCAGGCCGCCCGGCTCGCCGCGCACCTGCGGGCCCACCCCGGGCTGCGCCCGGCCGACGTGGGCCGTTCGCTCGCCACCGAGCGGGCACTGTTCGAACACCGCGCGGTGGTCGTCGGCACCGGCCGCGACGGGCTGCTCCAGGGCCTGGACAGCCTCGCCGAGGGCGGAGCGGCACCCACGGTGGTGCGCGGCACGGCCGGCGGCCACGCCGAGGACGTCGTCTTCGTCTTCCCCGGCCAGGGCTCCCAGTGGGCCGGCATGGCCGTCGAACTGCTGGCCTCCTCCGAGGTGTTCGCCGCCCGGATGCGGGAGTGCGCGGACGCCCTGGCGCCCTTCACAAACTGGTCGCTCCTGGACGTCGTCCGCGGCGAGCCCGGCGCCCCGTCCCTGGACCGGGTCGACGTGGTCCAGCCGGTGCTGTTCGCCGTGATGGTGTCGCTGGCCGAGGTCTGGCAGGCGCACGGCGTCCGGCCGACCGCCGTCGTCGGCCACTCGCAGGGCGAGATCGCCGCCGCCTGTGTCGCCGGCGCCCTCACGCTCCAGGACGCGGCCCGGGTCGTCGCCCTGCGCAGCCAGGCCCTGACCGAACTGTCAGGCCGGGGCGGCATGGTCTCGGCGGCGCTGCCCGTCGCCGAACTGGAACAGCGCCTCGCCCGCTGGGCGGACCGGCTCTCCGTCGCCGCCGTCAACGGGCCCGCCTCCGTCGTCGTCTCCGGGGACCCGCAGGCGCTGGACGAACTGCTCGCCGACTGCGAGGCCCAGGGCGTCCGCGCCCGCCGGGTCGCCGTGGACTACGCCTCCCACTCCGCCCATGTGGAGGCCGTCGAGGAACGGCTGCTGACCGAACTCGCGCCGATCGCGCCCCGCTCCGCGCGGGTGACGTTCTGCTCGACGGTGACCGGCGAACCCCTCGACACCGCCGGGCTCGACGCCGCCTACTGGTACCGCAACCTGCGCCGGACCGTCCGTTTCGAGGACGCCGTACGCCACCTGTGCCAGGGCGCCCGCCCGGTCTTCGTCGAGGTCAGCCCGCACCCCGTCCTCACCATGGGCATGCAGGAGGTGCTCTCCGGCATCGACGGCGCGGCCACCGCGCTGGGCACCCTGCGCCGCGGCGAGGGCGGCACCGAGCGCCTCCTCCTCTCCCTCGCCGAGGCCCACACCCAGGGCGTGCGGGTCGACTGGCCGACCGTGTTCGCCGCGTACGGCACCCGCCGCGCCGAACTGCCCACGTACGCCTTCCAGCACGAGCGCTACTGGCTGGAGGAGGCCGGGCGGCCCGGCGACACCGCCGGTCTCGGCCTGGGCCCGGCCGACCACCCGCTGCTGGGCGCGGCGGTCACCCTGGCCGACGGCAACGGCTTCCTGCTGACCGGACGGCTCTCCCCGGCCACCCACCCCTGGCTCGCCGACCACGCGGTCACGGGCACCGTTCTGCTGCCCGGCACCGCGTTCGTGGAGCTGGCGGTCCACGCGGGCGACCGCGTCGGCTGCGGCCGGCTCGCCGAACTCACCCTGCACGCCCCGCTGGTGCTCTCCGCGTCCGCCCCGGTCGACCTCCAGCTGCTGGCCGGCGCGCCCGACGCCACCGGACACCGCAGGCTGAGCGTGCACTCCCGCCCGGCGGGCGCCGCCGCCGAGGACCCCTGGACCCTGCACGCCGAGGGCGCCCTGTCCGAGGGCACCGGGCCGGCCCCCGCCGTGGTGTCCGACGCGGCGCTCTGGCCGCCCGCGGGCGCCCGGCCGGTGCCGCTCGACGGCCTGTACGAGCGGTTCGCCGCCGCCGGTCTGGAGTACGGCCCGCTGTTCCAGGGCCTGCGCGCCGTGTGGCGGTGCGACGACGGACTGGCCGCCGAGGTCGAGCTGCCGCGGGACGCGGCGGCCGACGCCGGGCGCTACGGCCTCCACCCCGCGCTGCTGGACGGCGCCCTGCACGCGATCGGCGCCGGTGACCTGCTGCCCGGCGGCGACGGCGTCCGGCTGCCGTTCTCCTGGACCGGCGTGACCCTCCACGCCACCGGCGCCTCGACCCTGCGGGTCCGGCTGTCGCCGTCGGGCACGGACGCCGTGTCGCTGGCGGTGAGCGATGTCTCGGGCGCACCGGTCGCCTCGGTGGAGTCGCTGACCCTGCGCCCGCTGGACCCGGCCCGGCTGGGCGGCGAACCCCACGGCTCGCTGTTCCGCGTGGAGTGGACGCCCCTCGCCACGCCGTCCGGCTCCGCCTCGTACGCCGTACTGGGCGACGGGACCGGGCTCCCGGACGGGCTCGCCCGGGCCCGCACGTACCGGACGCCCGCCGAGCTGACCGCGTCCGGCGACCCGCTGCCGGACGTCGTCCTGGCACCCGTGGCGGGCGGGCGGCCCGGCGCCGACGCCGTCCACCGGGCCGTGACCGACGCGCTGACGCTCCTGCGGTCCTGGCCGGCCGAGGAGACGACCGCCGCCACGCGGCTGGTGGTCGTGACCCGGGGCGCGGTGGCCGCCACGGCCGGGGACGCGGTGACGGACCCGGTGGCCGCGGCGGTGTGGGGCCTGGTGCGCTCCGCGCAGACCGAACACCCGGGCCGCTTCGCCCTGGTGGACCTGGACGACGACGCGTCCCCCGACGCGGCACTGGCGGCGCTCGCCACCGGCGAACCGCAGCTCGCGGTGCGCGACGGCGCCGCCCTCGCCGCCCGGCTGGCCCGCGCCACACCCCGCGCGCACGCCGAGCCCGCCGAGCCGCTCGACGCGAACGGCACCGTACTGGTCACCGGCGGCACCGGCGCGCTCGGCAAGGTGCTCGCCCGCCACCTCGTGGCCGAACACGGCGTACGCCACCTGCTGCTGACCAGTCGCCGGGGCCCGGCGGCGCCCGGCGCGGCGGAGCTGACGGCCGAACTGGAGGCGCTGGGCGCCTCGGTGCGGGTGGCGGCGGTGGACGTCGCGGACCGCGAAGCCCTCGCCGCGCTGCTGGCCGCGATCCCGGCCGAGCACCCGCTGACCGCCGTCGTGCACACCGCCGGCGTCCTCGACGACGGCGTGCTGGCCACCCTCGACCCGGACCAGCTCGCCCGCGTCCTGCGGCCCAAGGCCGACGGCGCCTGGCATCTGCACGAACTCACCCGGCACCTCGACCTGTCGGCGTTCGTGCTGTTCTCCTCCGCCGCCGGGCTCATGGGCGGCGCGGGACAGGCCGCCTACGCCGCGGCCAACTCCTTCCTGGACGCCCTCGCCGGCTACCGCAGGGCGGCCGGACTGCCCGCCCGGTCGCTGGCCTGGGGCCTGTGGGACCTGGCCGACTCCGACATGATCGGCCGCCTCGACGAGGCCGGACTGGCCCGGATCCGGCGCCGCGGCATGGCCCCGCTGTCGGCCGTCGAGGGCATGGCCCTGTACGACCTGGCCGGGCACGACCCGGCCGACCGGTTCGACGACGCCGTACTGGCCCCCATGCACCTGGACCCCGCCCGGATGCGGGCCGCGCTCCCCGACGGCGAGCAGCCGCACCTGCTGCGCGGACTGCTCCACCGCCCGGCCCGGCCGACGGCGGCCCGGACCGCCGCCCACCCGGACGGCGCGCTGCCGGAGGCGGCCCGCCGACTGGCCGGACTGCCTCCGGCGGAGCGGGCACGCGCCCTGGAGGACCTGGTCCGCACCCATGTGGCGGCCGTGCTCGGCCACGCCTCACCGCTCACCGTCGAACCCGGCCAGGCGTTCAAGGACCTCGGCTTCGACTCGCTGACGGCGGTGGAACTCCGCAACCGCCTGAGCACCGCCACCGGTCTGCGCCTGCCCCCCACCCTCGTCTTCGACTACCCCACCCCCGAGGGCCTGGCCCACCACCTGGGCGGCGAACTCCTCGGCGCGCAGGGGCCCGCCGAGGCCGGCGAGCGATCCGCCGCGACGGCCGCGGCCCGCGCCGACGAGCCGATCGCCGTCGTCGGCATGGCCTGCCGCTTCCCCGGCGGCGTACGGTCCCCCGAGGACCTGTGGCGCCTGGTCGCGGACGGCGCCGAGGGCATCGGCGCGTTCCCCACCGACCGAGGCTGGGACCTGGAGCGGCTGCTGCGCGACGCCGACCCCGACCGGCCGGGCACCTCCGCCACCTCCGAGGGCGGATTCCTCTACGACGCCGGCCACTTCGACCCCGGCCTGTTCGGCATCTCGCCGCGCGAGGCGGGCATCATGGACCCCCAGCAGCGGCTCCTCCTGGAGACCACCTGGGAGGTCTTCGAACGGGCCGGCATCGACGCCGGCACGCTGAAGGGCAGCAGGACCGGCGTCTTCGCCGGCGTCATGTACCAGGGCTACGACACCCAGGTCGCCTCCGCCGTCGACGGCGACGAGGGCTACCTGGGCACCGGCAACTCGCTCAGCGCGGCCTCCGGCCGGCTGGCGTACACCTTCGGCCTCGAAGGCCCGGCGGTGACCGTCGACACGGCGTGCTCCTCGTCGTTGGTCGCCCTGCACCTGGCCGCGCAGTCGCTGCGCAACGGCGAGTGCACGCTCGCCCTGGCCGGCGGGGCGACGGTGATGGCCACGCCCACCACCTTCGTGGAGTTCTCCCGGCAGCGCGGCCTGGCCGCCGACGGCCGGGTCAAGGCGTTCGCCGACGCCGCCGACGGCACCGGGCTCGCCGAGGGCGTCGGCCTGCTCCTCCTGGAGCGGCTGTCCGACGCCCGCCGCCACGGCCACCAGGTGCTTGCCCTGGTCAGGGGCAGCGCGATCAACCAGGACGGCGCGTCCAACGGGCTGACCGCGCCCAACGGCCCCGCCCAGCAGCGGGTCGTCCGGCAGGCCCTGGACGCCGCCGGACTCACGGCCACGGACGTCGACGCGATGGAGGCGCACGGCACCGGCACCACCCTCGGCGACCCCATCGAGGCCCAGGCGCTGCTGGCCACCTACGGCCAGGGCCGCGACGCCGACCGGCCGCTGTGGCTCGGTTCGGTGAAGTCCAACATCGGGCACACCCAGGCCGCCGCCGGTGTGGCGGGCGTCATCAAGATGGTGATGGCGCTGCGGCACGGCGTGCTGCCGCGCACCCTGCACGTGGACGAGCCGTCGCGGCAGGTGGACTGGTCGGCGGGTGCGGTGGAACTGCTGACGGAGGCACGCGACTGGCCCGCCGTGGACCGGCCGCGCCGCGCCGCCGTCTCCTCCTTCGGCATCAGCGGCACCAACGCCCACGCGATCCTGGAACAGGCCCCCGCGGAACCGGCCGCGCTGCCGCGGCCCGCCGTGCCGGCGACGGAGGGCCCCGCCCTGCCGTGGCTGCTGTCGGGCCGCACCGAGGCCGCCCTGAGCGCCCAGGCGCAGCGGCTCCACGCCCATCTGCGGACGGCACCGGAGACCGGCCCCGCCGACATCGGCCTGTCCCTGGCCGTGTCCCGGGCCCGCCTCGACCACCGGGCGGCGATCGTCGCCGAGAGCCGCGACGACCTGCTCGCCGGACTGGCCGCGCTGGCCGCCGGACGCACCTCCCCCGGCCTGGTCCGGGGCGTGGCCGCCGGCCGGGGCCGGGTCGGCTTCCTGTTCACCGGCCAGGGCGCCCAGCGCACCGGCATGGGCGGTGAACTGTACGCGGCGTTCCCCGCGTTCGCCCGCGCCCTGGACGAGGTGTACGAGCGCTTCGAGGGGCGCCTGGAGCGCCCGTTGCGCGAGGTCGTGGCCGAGGACCCGGCCGCCCTCGACCGGACGGTGTACACACAGGCGGCCCTGTTCGCCCTGGAGGTCGCGCTGTACCGGCTCGTCGAGTCCTGGGGCGTGACCCCGGACTGGCTCGCCGGCCACTCCATCGGCGAGCTGTCCGCCGCCCACGTCGCGGGCGTCCTCTCGCTGGACGACGCCTGCGCACTGGTGGCGGCGCGCGGCCGCCTCATGGAGGCGCTGCCCGAGGGCGGCGCGATGGTGGCCGTCCGGGCAACCGAGGAGGAAGTGGCGGCCGCCCTGGTGGACGGGGTGTCGATCGCCGCGGTCAACGGCCCGTCGGCCACGGTGATCTCGGGCGACGAGGAGGCCGTGGCCCAGGTGGTGGCAGCGTTCGAGGGCCGCAAGACCAAGCGGCTGACGGTCTCGCACGCCTTCCACTCCGCCCGTATGGAACCGATGCTGGCCGAGTTCCGCGAAGTGGCCGCCGGTCTGACGTTCCGTCCGCCGGCGATCGGCCTGATCTCGAACGTGACGGGGGAGCCCGCCACGCCCGAGGAACTGTGCTCGCCCGACTACTGGGTGCGCCAGGTGCGCCGGCCGGTCCGGTTCGCCGACGGCATACGGGCGCTCACCGGACAGGGCGTGACCACACTGATCGAGCTGGGCCCGGACGGCGTGCTGTCCGCCCTGGCCCAGGAGACCCTGAACGCGGCGCCGGCCGACACGGCCGAGGTCACATGTGTACCGCTGCTGCGGGAGGGCCGCCCCGAGGCCCCGACCCTGGTCGGCGCCCTCGCCGGCGTCCACACCCGGGGCGTGCCCGTGGACTGGGCGCGGTTCTTCGCCGACCGGGGCGCCACCGCCACGGAGCTGCCCACCTACGCCTTCCAGCACCGGCGGTACTGGCCGCAGGCACCGGCCGACGCGCACCCCGCGCCCACCACGGACCCGGCGGAGGCCGCGTTCTGGGACGCCGTCGAGCGCGCCGACGCGACCGCCGTAGCCGACACCCTGGCCGTCGCCGAGGAACAGCGGCCCTCGCTGGACGCGCTGCTCCCGGCCCTGACCTCCTGGCGGCAGCACAGCCGCACCCGGTCCGTCACCGACTCCTGGCTCCACCGGATCACCTGGCAGCCGTCGGCCCACCACCCCGCCCCCGCCCTGTCCGGCCGGTGGCTGGTCGTGGTCCCCGCCGGCGGCGAACTGCCGCGGTGGGCCACCGCGGCGGCCGACGCCCTCGGCGCGCACGGCGCCCGCGTGGTCACCGTCGAGGCGGGCACGGACGGCCGTACCGCACTGGCCGCGCGGCTGGCCGGGCTCGACGGACCGGCGGCCGACGGCGTGCTGTCGCTGCTCGCCGCCGACGAGGCGAGCGGGGCGGCGGACACGCTCACACTGGTCCAGGCCCTGGGCGACGCCGGGATCACCGCCCCGCTGTGGTGCGTGACGCGCGGCGCGGTGTCGACCGGCTCGGCGGACCCGACCTACGCCGCGCGGCAGGCGCGGGTGTGGGGCCTCGGACGGGTCGTCGCCCTGGAACACCCGGACCGCTGGGGCGGGCTGATCGACCTGCCCGAGACCCTGGACGACCGCGGCGCGGCCCGCCTCGCGGGCCTCCTCGCGGACCCGGGCGAGGAGAGCGAGCTGGCGCTGCGGCCGTCCGGCGTGTTCGTACGACGCCTGGTGCGCGCGCCCCGGCCGGCGGGGCCGGTACCGGCGCCCTCGCTGTCCGGCTCGGTCCTGGTCACCGGAGGCACCGGCGCGCTGGGCGCCCAGGTCGCCCGGTGGCTCGTCCGCAACGGCGCCGAGCACCTGGTGCTGGCCGGCCGACGAGGCCTCGCCGCCGAGGGCGCGGCCGAGCTGCGGGACGAACTGACCGCGCTCGGCGCCGAGATCACCGTGGCCGCCTGCGACGTGGCCGACCCGGACGCGCTGGCCGCGCTGCTGGCCGCGATCCCCGCCGACCGGCCGCTGACCGCCGTCCTGCACGCGGCCGGCGTGCTGGACGACGGCGTGCTGGACGGGCTGACGCCCGACCGGTTCGCTGCCGTGCTGCGCGCCAAGGCCGACGCGGCCTGGCAGCTGCACGAGCAGACCCGCGACCTGGACCTGACGGCGTTCGTGCTGTTCTCCTCGGTCGCCGGAGCCGTCGGCAGCGCCGGCCAGGCCAACTACGCGGCGGCGAACGCCTTCCTGGACGCGCTGGCGGAGCAGCGACGGGCCGACGGCCTGCCCGCCCTCTCCCTCGGCTGGGGCGCCTGGGCCGACGCCGGAATGGCCCAGACCCGGGAGACCGCACAGCGTCTCGCGCGCGGCGGCGTGACCCCGATGGACCCGGACGCCGCGCTCGGTGTGCTGGAGCGGTACTGGGGTCAGGACGCGGCGCACCTGGTCGTCGCCGACGTGGACTGGGCCCGGTTCGCCGCCCCGCTCACGGACCCCCGGCAGCGCACGCTGCTCACCGGCCTGCCCGGCATCGACGCCACCGGCGAGGCACGCGCCACGACCGGCGGCGCCGCCGAACTCGTGCGGCGCCTGGCGGAACTGCCCGGCGACGACGAACGGCATCGGCTGGTCCAGGACCTGGTGCGCGAACAGGCGGCGCACGTGCTCGGACACGCCGCCAAGGACGCCGTACCCGCCCGGACCGCGTTCCGCGAGCTGGGCTTCGACTCGCTGTCCGCGCTGGAGCTGCGCAACGCGCTCGGCGCCGCCACCGGCCTGGCCGTGCCCGCCACGCTCGTCTTCGACCATCCCACGCCCCGCGAACTGGCCCGCCACCTCCTCACGGAACTCCTCGGCGACCGCGCGGCCACGCCCGGCGAGCCCGCCACGGCCACGACGCCGTACGACGAGCCGCTCGCGATCGTCGCCATGAGCTGCCGCTTCCCCGGCGGCGTACGCTCCCCGCGGCAGCTGTGGCGGCAGCTGCGCGACGGTGTGGACGCGATCGGCGCCTTCCCCGACGACCGCGGCTGGGACCTGGAGAAGCTGTTCGACCCCGACCCGGAACAGCCCGGCACCAGCTATGTGCGCGAGGGCGGATTCCTCCACGACGCCGGGGAGTTCGACGCCGGCTTCTTCGGCATCAGCCCGCGCGAGGCGCTGGCGATGGACCCGCAGCAGCGGCTCCTGCTGGAGACGTCCTGGGAGGCGTTCGAGGGCGCCGGCATCGACCCCGACACCCTGCGCGGCAGCCGCACCGGCGTCTACGTCGGATCCAACGGCCAGGACTACGCGAGCCTCCTGCTGAACTCCACGGAGGACCTCGGCGGCTACCTGGCCACCGGCAACGCGGCCAGCGTGGTCTCCGGCCGGCTCGCCTACACCTTCGGCCTGGAGGGCCCCACGGTCACCGTGGACACCGCGTGCTCCTCCTCGCTGGTCGCCCTGCACCTCGCGGCCCAGGCACTGCGCCAGGGCGAGTGCACGCTCGCCCTGGCGGGCGGCGTGTCGATCATGAGCACCCCCGGCCCCTTCACCGAGTTCTCCCGTCAGCGCGGCCTCGCCCAGGACGGCCGCTGCAAGCCCTTCGCGGCGGCTGCGGACGGGACCGGCTGGGGTGAGGGCGTCGGCATGCTGCTCGTGGAGCGGCTCTCGGACGCGGAGCGCAACGGGCATCCGGTGCTCGCCGTGCTGCGCGGCAGTGCGGTCAACCAGGACGGTGCGTCCAATGGCCTGACGGCGCCGAACGGTCCGTCGCAGCAGCGGGTGATCCGGCAGGCGCTGGCCAATGCCGGGCTCGGTGCGGCGGATGTGGATGCGGTGGAGGCGCACGGTACGGGGACGACGCTCGGTGATCCGATCGAGGCGCAGGCGTTGCTGGCGACGTACGGTCAGGAGCGTGCGGGGGACCGGCCGTTGTGGCTCGGTTCGGTGAAGTCGAACATCGGTCATACGCAGGCGGCTGCGGGTGTGGCGGGTGTGATCAAGATGGTGCTGGCGATGCGGCACGGTGAGCTGCCGCGCACGTTGCACGTGGACGAGCCGTCGCCGCATGTGGACTGGTCGGCGGGGGCGGTGGCGCTGCTCACCGAGCACACGCCGTGGCCCGCGGCCGAACGGCCCCGACGGGCCGGTGTCTCGTCCTTCGGCATGAGCGGCACCAACGCCCACGTGATCCTGGAAGAGGCGCCGGAGCCGGCCGTCGTGGCGCCGGAGCCGGCCGCCACGGATGCCGAATCGGCCCCGACGGACGTCGAACCGGCCGCCCGCCCGGCCCTTCTGCCGTGGCCCGTGTCGGCGAAGAGCCCCGGTGCCCTGCGTGAGCAGGCCGTGCGGCTGCGCGCCCATCTGGACGCCCACCCGGAGGCCGACCTCGCCGGCATCGGGTACGCCCTGGCCACCTCCCGCGCCGCGTTCGCGCACCGGGCCGTCCTGCTCGCCGACGGCCCCGACGGGGTGCGGCGCGCACTGTCCGCGCTCTCCCGGGGCGACAGCGATCCCGACGTGGTGGAGGGGACCGCCGAGTCCGACGGCCGTACCGTCTTCGTCTTCCCCGGCCAGGGCTCCCAGTGGGCCGGCATGGCCACCGAACTCCTCGACACCTCCCCGGTGTTCGCGGAACGGTTCGCCGAATGCTCCCTCGCCCTCCAGGAGCACGTCGACTGGTCGCCCGCCGACGTGCTGCGCGGCGTGCCCGGCACTCCGCCGCTGGAGCGGGTGGACGTCGTCCAGCCGCTGCTGTTCGCCGTGATGGTGTCGCTGGCCGCACTGTGGCGGGCCCATGGGGTGCGCCCCGCGGCCGTGGTGGGGCACTCGCAGGGCGAGATAGCCGCCGCCTGTGTGGCCGGTGCCCTGTCGCTGCCGGATGCGGCCCGGGTGGTCGCCCTGCGCAGCAAGGCGCTGGGCGCGCTCTCCGGACGCGGCGGCATGGTGTCGGTGGCGCTGCCGCTCGATGAGCTGACCGCCCGTCTGGAGCCGTACGGTGGACGGCTGTCGGTCGCCGCGGTGAACGGCCCCGGCTCGGTGGTGGTCTCCGGCGAGCCCGAGGCCCTCGACGAGCTGCTGGCCGGCTGCGCGGCCGAGGAGATCCGGGCCCGCCGGATCCCGGTGGACTACGCCTCCCACTCCGCCCAGGTGGAGTCCCTGCGCGACGAACTCCTCGACGCGCTGGCGCCGGTCGCCCCGCGCGCCGGTGAGGTCCCGTTCCTGTCGACGGTCACCGGCGACTGGCTGGACACCCGTGAACTCGGCGCCGCCTACTGGTACACCAACCTGCGGCAGCCGGTCCGCCTCGACCAGGCCACCCGTCGGCTGGTGGAGGACGACTTCCGGCTCTTCGTCGAGACCAGCCCGCACCCCGTGCTCACCCTCGGCCTCCAGGAGAGCTTCGACGACCTGGGATGCGACGCCCACGCGGTCGGCTCGCTGCGACGCGACGAGGGTGGCATGGACCGCTTCCTGCGGTCGCTGGCCGAGGCCCAGGTACGCGGGGCGACGCCCGACTGGGACACGGTGTTCGCCGGCCGGTTCGCCCGCCGGGAGACCGCACTCCGCGAGACCTCCGGCCGGGTGGAGTCCGCACCCTGGGTGGAGCTGCCGACCTATCCGTTCCAGCGCCGCCGGTACTGGCCGCAGGCCGCCCTCCGCCCGGCGGTTGACGCAGCGGGTCTCGGCCTCGGCGCCACCGGGCACCCGCTGCTCGGCGCCGCCCTCGACCTGCCCGGCTCCGACGGCCTGGTCCTCACCGGCCGCCTCTCCCTGGCGACCCACCCGTGGCTGGCGGACCACCTCGTCATGGGCTCCGCCCTGCTGCCCGGCGCGGCGTTCGCCGAGCTGGCGCTGCGGGCCGGCCGCGAGACCGGCCACGAGCAGGTGGAGGAACTCACCCTGGAGGCACCGCTGGTGGTGCCCGAGACGGGTGCCGTGGCGCTGCGCCTCACGGTGACGGGCCCGGACGAGAGCGGACGCCGGACGCTGACCCTGCACTCCCGGGCGGACGGCGCCGAACCCTGGACACGGCACGCCGAAGCGACCCTGACGGCCGCCGGACCGCTCCCGGAGCGCACCACCACCGCCTGGCCGCCCACCGGCGCCGAACCGGTGCCTCTCACCGGCTTCCACGAGCGACTGGCCGAGACCGGTGTGGCGTACGGCCCCGCCTTCCAGGGACTGCGCTCCGTCTGGCGGCGAACCGCACCGGACGGCCCGTCCGACGCCACCCACGCCTCCGACGCCACTCACGCCTCCGAGGCCACCGAGATCCTCGCCGAGGTCCGGCTGCCCGACGGCGTCCCGGCCGACGGCTTCACCCTGCACCCCGCCCTGCTCGACGGGGCGTTGCAGGCGGCCGCCGCCGAGGCGCTCATGGGCGAGCCGACGGGGGAGATGCGGGCGACCCGCCCGTTCTCCTGGCGCGGCATCCGGGTGCACACCCCGACGACGGCCACCGCGCTGCGCGTCACCCTGCGCCCGGCCGGCCCCGACACCCTCGCGGTGACCGTGACGGACACCGACGGGACACCGGTGGCCGAGGTCGACGCGGTGGTCTCACGACCGGTGTCCCTGGCACAGCTGCCCGGCGCGGGCAGTGGCGACGCGCTGTTCCGGCTCGACTGGAAGGCCCTGCCGCCGCTCCCCGAGACCGCCACCGCCACCGGCGCCTGGGCCCTGTTGGGAGCACCGGACGCCGACGTGGCCGACGCCCTGCTCACGGCGGGCGCCGGCTTCGCGACGTACGCCGACCTGGCCGCCCTGCGCGCGGCGGGCGAGAGCGGAAGGAGCGGAGGCAGCGGAGGGAGCGGCACACCGGTTCCCCCGGTCGTCGTCGCCCCGCTCCCGGCCCTGCCCGCCGGTGCGGACCCGGCCGAGGCCGCCCGCGCCACCGCCCGTCACACCCTCGCCCTGCTCCAGGACTGGCTGGCCGACGAGCGGTTGGCCGAGTCCCGGCTGGTGGTGCTGACCCGAGGCGCGGTGTCCACCGACCCCACGGAGGACGTGCCCGGCCTGCCGAGCGCCCCCGTGTGGGGCCTGGTGCGCTCGGCGCAGTCGGAGAACCCGGACCGGTTCCTGCTCGTCGACACGGACGGGCACCAGGAGTCGTGGCGGCGACTGCCGTACGCCGTCGACGCGGCCCTCGGATCCGCCGTGGGCCAGGGGGAGACACCGCCCCGGACGTCCGGTGAGCCCCAACTCGCCCTGCGCTCGGGCCGGGTGCTGGTACCCCGGCTGGCCCGGGCGGGCTCCGCCGAACCCGGAACCCCGGCCGGCCACGCCGTGCCCGGAGCCCAGGCCCCCTCCACCGCGCCTGTGCCGCTCGACCCCGAGGGCACCGTCCTGATCACCGGCGCCACGGGCGGCCTCGCCCGTCCACTGGCCCGTCACCTGGTCACCGAGCACAAAGCCCGGCACCTGCTCCTGGCCGCCCGGCGCGGCGCCGCCGGCGACGGGATGCCCGAACTCCGGGCGGAACTCGCCGCACTCGGCGCCCAGGTGACCGTCGCCGCCTGCGACGTGGCCGACCGTGCCGCACTCGGCCGTCTCCTCGCGGGCGTACCCGAGGCCCACCCGCTCACCGCCGTGATCCACACGGCGGGCGTGACCGAGGACGGCGTGATCGGCACGCTGACCCCCGACGGGCTGGACCGGGTGCTGCGTCCCAAGGTCGACGCCGTGCTCGCCCTGCACGAGCTGACGAGGACCCTGGACCTGTCGGCGTTCGTGCTCTACTCCTCCTACTCCGGGACCTTCGGCAGCCCCGGCATGGCCAACTACGCGGCGGCCAACGCCTTCCTGGACGCCTTCGCCCGGCACCGCAGGGCCCAGGGCCTGCCCGCGCAGTCCCTGGCCTGGGGCCTGTGGGCGGAGGGCGCGGGCATGGGCGGACGGCTGGACGAGGCCGACCGCGTCCGTATGGCACGCGGCGGAGTCAACCCGATGGCCGCCGACTTCGGCCTGGCCCTGTTCGACACCGCCCTCCAGCGCACCGAGGCGGTCCTGGTACCGGCCCGTCTGGAGCTGGGCGCCCTGCGGGCCCAGGCCCGGGAGGCCGGGGCGGCACTCCCCGCGCTCCTGCGCGACCTTCTCCCGGGCACCGCCCGGGCACGGGACGAACAGGCACCCGACAGCACCGGAAGCCTGCGCGACCGGCTTGCGGGGCTGCCGGAGGAGGAGCGGGAGCGCGTGCTGCTGGACGTCGTACGCACCCATGTCGCCACCGTCCTCGGCCACGGCGGACCGGAGGCCGTCGGCGCAGGACAGTCCTTCAAGGAGGCCGGCTTCGACTCGCTGACCGCGGTGGAGCTGCGCAACCGGCTCACCGCGGCCACCGGCCACCGGCTGCCCGCGACCCTGGTGTTCGACTTCCCCACCCCGGCCGTCCTCGCCCGCCACCTGCTCACCGAACTGGCCCCCGCGCCCTCGGCGCCGGCCGTCCCGCTCCTGGAGGACATCGGACGGCTCGAATCGGCGCTCACCGCCCTCACCCCGGACGTCCTCGCCGGCACGGAGCTGGACGACGACGCCCTCGACAGCATCACGGATCGACTCCAGACCCTGCTGTCGGCATGGCGCGAGACCCGCGCCGAGGCGCTGAGCGAACCCGCGTCGAACGAACTCGACGAGGCCACGGACGACGAACTCTTCGACTACATCGACAAGAAATTCGGAAGGGGCTGACCACCGCGCAGCCCCAAGCCCAGCGCCCGAACGCGGGCCCACCGTTTTTCCGCCGTTTTCCCGCAAGTGTGAATGGATGCCGCTCCCATGGCGAATGAAGACAAGCTCCGGGCATACCTCCGACGCGTGACCGCCGAGCTGGACGAGGCGCACGGCCGGCTGCGCGAGGCCACCGACAAGGAGCAGGAGCCCATCGCCATCGTCGCGATGAGCTGCCGCTACCCCGGCGGCGTCGGCTCCCCGGAGGACCTGTGGCGGCTCGTCGCGTCCGGCGCCGACGGGATCACCCCGCTGCCCGCCGACCGCGGCTGGGACCTGGACGCCCTCTACGACGCCGACCCGGACGCCGCGGGCCGGTCGTACGTCCGGGGCGGCGGATTCCTGCACGAGGCCGCGGAGTTCGACGCCGGGTTCTTCGGCATCTCGCCGCGCGAGGCGCTGGCGATGGACCCGCAGCAGCGGCTGCTCCTGGAGACCTCCTGGGAGGCCATCGAGCGGGCGGGCATCGACCCCGCCTCGCTGAAGGGCAGCCGGACCGCCGTCTTCGCCGGTATCGCCGGCCAGGACTACGCGGCGCTCTTCGGCACCGCGCCCGGCGAGGCCGAGGGCTATGTCGGCACGGGCACCTCGGGCAGCGTCCTGTCCGGCCGCGTGGCCTACACCCTCGGCCTGGAGGGCCCCGCCGTCACCATCGACACGGCCTGCTCCTCGTCGCTGGTCGCCCTGCACCTCGCCGCGCACGCCCTGCGCAAGGGAGAGTGCACGCTCGCGCTGGCGGGCGGCGTGACGGTCATGGCCACCCCGGGCGCGCTCGTCGAGTTCTCCCGGCAGCGCGGTGTCGCCCCCGACGGCCGCTCCAAGGCGTTCGCCGCCGACGCGGACGGCATGGGCATGGCCGAGGGCGTCGGCATGCTCCTCCTGGAGCGGCTGTCCGACGCCCGCCGCAACGGCCACCGGGTGCTGGCGGTGGTGCGCGGCTCGGCCGTCAACCAGGACGGCGCGTCGAACGGCCTGACCGCGCCCAACGGCCCCTCGCAGCAGCGGGTCATCCGGCAGGCGCTCACGAACGCCCGGCTCTCCGCCGCCGACGTCGACGCCGTCGAGGCGCACGGCACGGGCACCCGGCTCGGCGACCCGATCGAGGCGCAGGCGCTGCTGGCCACCTACGGGCAGGACCGGCCGGAGGACCGGCCGCTGTGGCTCGGTTCGGTGAAGTCCAACATCGGGCACACCCAGGCCGCCGCCGGTGTCGCCGGTGTCATCAAGATGGTCATGGCGATGCGGCACGGCGTGCTCCCGCGCACCCTGCACGTGAACGAGCCCTCGCCGCAGGTCGACTGGTCCGCGGGCGCGGTGGAGCTGCTGACCGGGACCCGGGACTGGCCGGAGGCCGGACACCCGCGCCGGGCCGGCGTCTCCTCCTTCGGCATCAGCGGCACCAACGCGCACGTCGTGCTGGAACAGGCCCCGCAGGACGAGCCCGCCGCGACGCCGGAACCGGTGACGGTGGACTCGCCGGTCCTCCCCTGGGTGCTCTCCGGCCGGACACCCGACGCGCTGCGCGCACAGGCCGAGCGGCTCCGCACCCATCTGCTGGACGCGCCGCAGCTGCGCCCCGTCGACGTGGCGCTGTCCCTGGCGACCTCGCGGGCCGCCCTGGAACACCGGGCCGCGGTGATCGCCCCGGACCGCGACGAACTCCTCGCGGGCCTGACGGCGTTGGCCGAGGGGCAGGGCGCGCCGGGGCTCGTCCAGGGTGTCGCCGCCGAGGACGCCCGGGTCGGGTTCCTGTTCACCGGGCAGGGGTCGCAACGGGGCGGTATGGGGCGGGAGTCGTACGACTCCTTCCCCGTGTTCGCCGAGGCGTTCGACGCGGTGTGCGCGCGGTTCGACGGCCAGCTGGAACGGCCGCTGCGGGAGGTCGTGTTCGAGGGCGGACCGGCCCTCGATCGGACGGTGTACACCCAGGCGGGGCTGTTCGCGCTCGAGGTGGCGTTGTTCCGGCTGCTGGAGTCGTGGGGTGTGCGGCCGCAGGTGCTGCTGGGTCACTCGATCGGTGAGCTGGCGGCGGCGCATGTGGCGGGTGTGTGGTCGCTGGACGACGCGTGCAGGCTCGTGGCCGCGCGGGGCCGTCTGATGCAGGCGCTGCCGGAGGGCGGCGCGATGGTGGCGGTGCAGGCGACCGAGGCGGAGGTGGCGGCGGCCCTGGTCGACGGTGTGTCGATCGCCGCCGTCAACGGCCCGTCGTCCGTGGTGATCTCGGGCGACGAGGACGCGGTCCTCACGGTCGCCTCCGTCTTCTCCGAGCAGGGCCGCAAGACCAAGCGCCTGACGGTCTCGCACGCCTTCCACTCGTCGCGCATGGAGCCGATGCTGGCCGAGTTCCGACAGGTTGCGGAGGGCCTGTCGTACGACTCGCCGCGCATCCCCGTCGTGTCGAACCTGACGGGCGAACCGGCCACCCCGGACGAGCTGTGCGACCCGGAGTACTGGGTGCGGCACGTCCGGGAGGCCGTGCGGTTCGCGGACGGTGTGCGCACGCTGCTCGGCCAAGGTGTGACGACGTTCGTCGAGCTGGGGCCGGACGGGGTGCTGTCCGCCATGGCGCAGGACAGTGCCGGTCACGCCGGTGTCCCCGGTGACTCCGGCGCGATGTTCGTGCCGGTGCTGCGGGGTGACCGCTCCGAGCCGCGGACGGTGACCACCGCCGTCGCCCAGGCCCACGCGCGGGGCGTCCGGGTCGACTGGGAGCGGCTGTTCGCCGGCCGCGGCGCACAGCCGGTCGAGCTGCCCACCTACGCCTTCCAGCGCGACCGGTACTGGCCGGAGGTCACGACGGAGGCCGGCTCGGCCGACCCCACGGACGTGGCCTTCTGGGACGCCGTCGAGCGGGCGGACGTGGCGGCGTTCGCCGACACGCTGGAGGTGGGCGAGGAGGAGCGGTCCTCGCTGAGCGCCGTGCTGCCGGTGCTGTCCTCGTGGCGGCGCAGGCACCGGACGCAGTCCGTCGTGGACTCCTGGCGCTACCGGATCCTCTGGAAGCCGGTGCAGCGCGCCACCGACCCGGTGCCGCTCACCGGCAGCTGGATCGCGCTGGTGCCGCGCGGCGGCTCCGAGCAGGCCACCGCGGTCCTCGCCGCGCTGCGCGCCGCCGGCGCCGAGCCGACGACCGTCGAGGTCGACCCGGCCGACTGCACGGCCGCCGCGCTGCTGCCGCTGCTGCGCGAGGCGCCGCCGGCTCACGGGGTGCTGTCCTTCCTCGCCCTGGACGCGACCCCGTACCGGGACCACCCGGAGGTCACCTCCGGCCTGGCCGCCACCCTGGAGCTGGTCCGCGCCCTGGTGGCCGCCGAGATCGCGGCGCCGGTGTGGTGCCTGACCCGCGGCGCGGTGGCCGTCGGCCGCTCCGACCGGCCCGCCGATCCGGCGCAGGCCCAGGTCTGGGGCCTCGGCCGGGCGGTGGCGCTGGAGCACCCCGACCGCTGGGGCGGTCTGCTCGACCTGCCCGAGACGCTGGACCAGCGGTCGCTGGCCCGCGTGCTGCGCGTGCTGGCCGGGGACGACGCCGAGGACCAGGTCGCGGTGCGCGCCTCGGGCGTGTTCGTCCGACGGCTGGCCCGCGCCCCCCGCTCCGAGTCGGTGACCGCCCCCTGGCGCCCGCGCGGCACCGTCCTGGTGACCGGCGGCACCGGCGCGCTGGGCGCCGAGTTCGCCCGCTGGCTCGCCCGCAACGGCGCGGCACATCTGATCCTCACCAGCCGGCGCGGCCCCGCCGCGGCCGGCGCGCAGGAGCTGCGCCAGGAGCTGACCGCGCTCGGCGCGACCGTGACCCTGGCGGCCTGTGACGTGGCCGACCGGGACGCGCTGGCACGCCTGCTCGCCGAAGTGCCCGCCGAGGCGCCGCTCAGCGCGGTGGTGCACGCCGCGGGCGCCGGCCAGTTCACGCCGGTCACCGACACCGACCCGGCGGAACTCGCCCAGGTGCTGCGCGCCAAGGTCGCCGGCGCCCGCAACCTGGACGCGCTGCTGCACGACACACCGCTGGACGCCTTCGTCCTGTACTCCTCCATCTCCGCCGTCTGGGGCAGCGGCGGCCAGGGCGCCTACGCGGCCGCCAACGCCTACCTCGACGCCCTCGCCGAGCAGCGCCGCGCCCGCGGCCTGACCGCCACCTCCGTGGCCTGGGGCCCCTGGAGCGGCGCCGGCATGGCCGACGGCGAGGCCGAGGGCCATCTGCGCCGCCGCGGTCTGGCCCCGCTCGCCCCCGAACTGGGCGTCGCCGCGCTCCGCCAGGCCGTCGAACACGCCGATGTGACCGTGGCCGTCGCCGACGTGACCTGGGACCGCTTCCTCGCCGGATTCACCGCCGTACGCCCCAGCCCCCTGCTGGGCGACCTACCCGAGGCCCGCAGCGCCCTGGTCACCGACGTCGCCCCGGAGGACGGCGACTCGGACCTCCTGCGACGACTGACCGCGCTCCCCGACACCGACCGGCACCGGCTGCTGGCGGAACTGGTGCGCACCGAGACCGCCGGCGTCCTGGGCCACGCCTCGGCGGACGCGGTGGACGAGGGCCGGGCCTTCCGGGAACTCGGCTTCGACTCCCTGACCGCCGTCGAACTCCGCAACCGCCTCACCACCCACACCGGCCTCAGCCTCCCGGCCACCCTCGTCTTCGACCACCCGACCCCCGCCGACCTGGCCGCACACCTCCACGACGAGCTGCTGGGCGGCGCCGGGCGGGCACCGGGCGCGCCGCCCGCCGGCACCGCGACCGCCGTGCACACCGACGACCCGATCGCGATCGTCGGCATGGCCTGCCGCTACCCGGGCGGCGTCGGCTCCCCGGAGGACCTGTGGCGTCTGGTGTCGACCGGCGCCGACGGCATCGGCGAGTTCCCGGCCGACCGCGGCTGGGACCTCGACGCCGTCTACCACCCGGACCCCGACCACCCCGGCACGTCCTACACCCGCGAGGGCGGCTTCCTCTACGACGCCGGGTACTTCGACCCCGGCATGTTCGGCATCTCCCCGCGCGAGGCCGTGGCGATGGACCCGCAGCAGCGCCTGCTGCTCGAGACCTCCTGGGAGGCCGTGGAACGGGCCGGCATCGACCCGACCTCCCTCAAGGGCGGCGCGTGCGGTGTCTTCGTCGGATCCAGCTACCAGGGCTACGGCTTCGGCAGCGCGCCGGCCGACGACTCGGGCGAGTACTCGATCACCGACATCTCGACCAGCGTCGCCTCCGGCCGCATCTCCTACGCCCTCGGCCTCGAAGGCCCGGCGGTGACGGTCGACACGGCGTGCTCCTCGTCGCTGGTCGCCCTGCACCTGGCCGCGCAGGCGCTGCGGTCGGGGGAGTGCACGCTCGCCCTGGCGGGCGGCGTCGCCGTGATGCCCACGGCGAGCACGTTCGTGGAGTTCTCCCGGCAGCGCGGTCTGGCGGCCGACGGCCGGTGCAAGTCGTTCGCGGACGCGGCGGACGGGACGGGCTGGGGCGAGGGCGTCGGCATGCTCCTCGTGGAGCGCCTCTCGGACGCCGAGCGCCACGGCCACCGCGTGCTGGCGGTGCTGCGCGGCAGCGCCGTCAACCAGGACGGCGCGTCGAACGGCCTGACGGCCCCGAACGGGCCGTCGCAGCAGCGGGTGATCCGGCAGGCGCTGGCCAACGCGGGTCTGTCGACGGGTGATGTGGACGCGGTGGAGGCGCACGGCACGGGCACCCGGCTGGGTGACCCGATCGAGGCGCAGGCGCTGCTGGCCACGTACGGGCAGGATCGGCCGGAGGACCGGCCGCTGTGGCTGGGCTCGATCAAGTCGAACATCGGTCACACGCAGGCGGCTGCCGGTGTGGCGGGTGTGATCAAGATGGTGATGGCGATGCGGCACGGTGTGCTGCCGCGCACGCTGCACGTCGACGAGCCGTCGCGGCAGGTGGAGTGGTCCGCGGGTGCGGTGGAGCTGTTGACGGAGGCGCGGGAGTGGCCTTCGGTGGACCGTCCGCGTCGGGCGGCGGTGTCGTCGTTCGGGATCAGCGGCACCAACGCGCACACGATCATCGAGCAGGCTCCGGAGCGGGTGACGGCGAAGGAAGCGGTCACGACGGATCCGGTGACGACGGATCCGGTGACGACGGAACCGGTGACGACGGTGACCTCACCGGCGATCCCCTGGGTCCTGTCGGGACGTACCGAAGAGGCTCTGCGGGGGCAGGCACAGCGCCTGAAGGAGTGGCTGGAAACCCACCCCGACGACGAACTCGCCGCCGTGGGACACGCCTTGGCGACCTCACGCGCGGCTCTGGAGTACCGGGCCGGCGTGGTCGCGGCCGACCGGGGCGACTTCCTGGCCGGCCTCGCGGCGCTGACCGCCGGTGAGCAGGCGCCGGGCGTGACGAGCGGTTCGGTGCTGGACGGTGGCCGGAGCGTCGGCTTCCTGTTCACGGGACAGGGCTCACAACGGGCCGGTATGGGACGGGAGTTGTACGACTCCTTCCCGGCCTTCGCCGACGCGTTCGACGAGGTGTGCGCGCGGTTCGGGGATCTGTCCCTGCGTGACGTGGTGTTCGAGGGCGGGGCCGCCCTCGACCGGACGGTGTACGCGCAGGCGGGGCTGTTCGCGCTCGAGGTGGCGTTGTTCCGGCTGCTGGAGTCGTGGGGTGTGCGCCCGCAGGTGCTGTTGGGCCACTCGATCGGTGAGCTGGCGGCGGCGCATGTGGCCGGCCTGTGGTCGCTGGACGACGCGTGCACGCTGGTGGCCGCCAGGGGCCGTCTGATGCAGGCGCTGCCGGAGGGCGGCGCGATGGTGGCGGTGCAGGCGACCGAGGCGGAGGTGGCGGCGGCCCTGGTCGACGGTGTGTCGATCGCTGCCGTCAACGGTCCGTCGGCCACCGTGTTTTCGGGCGACGAGGAGGCCGTCGAGCAGGTCGCGGCCGTCTTCGCCCAGCAGGGCCGCAAGACCAAGCGCCTGACGGTCTCGCACGCCTTCCACTCCCCGCGCATGGAGCCGATGCTGGCCGAGTTCCGCGAGGTGGCCGAGAGCCTCTCGTACGACACTCCGCGCATCCCCGTCGTGTCGAACCTGACGGGCGAACTCGCCACCGCGGACGACCTGTGCGACCCGGAGTACTGGGTCCGCCACGTCCGTGAAGCCGTCCGCTTCGCCGACGGCATGCGCACCCTGGCCGCCCAGGGCGTACGGACGCTGATCGAACTCGGCCCGGACGGTGTCCTGTCCGCCATGGGCCAGGACTCCGTCGCCGCCCCGGACACGGTGTTCGTGCCCGTACTGCGCGCCGACCGTGCCGAGACGCGGACCCTCGCCGACGCCGTCACCCGGGCCCATGTCCGGGGTGTCCCCGTCGACTGGACGCGGGTCTTCGCGGGCTGGAGCGCCGGATCGGCGGAGCTGCCGACGTACGCCTTCCAGCGGCAGCGGTACTGGACGGCCACCGCGGCCGCCGGGGCCGTCGACCGGGCCGATCCGGTGGACGCCGCTTTCTGGGACGCCGTGGAGCGGGCCGATGTCGCGGCCGTCGCCGGGGCGCTCGAGGTCGGGGCGGACGAGCGGGACTCGCTGGGCGTCGTGCTGCCGGTGCTGTCCGCCTGGCGCAAGCGGCACCGCACGCAGTCGGTCGTCGACGCGTGGCGCTACCAGGTCACCTGGAAGCCGGTGCCGGAGCCCGCCGTCGCCGCGCTCTCCGGTACCTGGGTCGTCGTGGTGCCCGAGGACGCGCCGGGCGCCCCGTGGGTCGAGGGCCTGGTGCCCGCTCTTCAGGCGCGCGGGGCGCGCACGGTGGTCCTGACCGCCGGCGACGCCGAGGCCGACCGTGCGGAGCTGGCCCGGCGACTGGCGGAGGTGGAGGGGCCCGTCACCGGCGTCCTGTCCTTCCTCGCGCTGGACGAGTCCGCCCGCCCGGCCCGTCCCGGAGTCACCGCGGGCCTGTGGGCCACCCTGGAACTGGTGCGCGCCCTCGGCGACGCCGAGGTGGCGGCACCGCTGTGGTGTCTGACGCGCGGCGCGGTCTCGGTGGGCCGGTCCGACCGGCTGGCCGGCGCCGCCCAGGCGCAGGTCTGGGGCCTCGGCCGGGTCGTGGGGCTGGAGCACCCGGACCGCTGGGGCGGTCTGGTCGACGTTCCCGAGACGGTGGACGAGACCGCGCTGCGGCGACTGGTCGGCGTGCTGTCCGGGAGCGGTGACGAGGACCAGCTCGCCGTACGCGCCTCCGGCGTCTTCGTACGCCGACTCGGCCACGCCCCCCAGCCGGCCGGTGACGCGACACCGCCGTGGCGGCCGCGCGGCACCGTGCTGGTGACCGGGGGCACCGGCGCGCTGGGCGCCGAGGTCGCCCGCTGGCTGGCCCGCAACGGCGCCGCACACCTGGTGCTGACCAGCCGCCGGGGCATCGCGGCCGCGGGCGCCGCGGAACTGAGGGACGAGCTGACCGGGCTCGGCGCCGAGGTGACCGTGGCCGCCTGCGACGTCGCGGACCGGGCGGCGCTGGAGAGCCTGCTGAACGGGCTGCCCGCCGACCGTCCGCTGCGCGCCGTCGTGCACGCCGCCGGCATCGGCCAGTACACCCCGCTCGCCGCGATGAGCGGCGAGGAGTTCGCCGACGTGGTGACCGGCAAGGTCGCCGGCGCCCGCAACCTGCACGAACTGCTGCACGACACACCGCTGGACGCCTTCGTCCTGTTCTCCTCGATCTCCGGCATCTGGGGCGGCGGCGGCCAGGGCGCCTACGCCGCGGCCAACGCCTACCTGGACGCACTCGCCCAGCACCGCCGGCAGCACGGACAGCCGGCGACCGCGCTCGCCTGGGGCCCCTGGGCGGAGGTGGGCCTCGCGGCGGCCGACGCGGCCGGTGAGGCGAACCTGCGCCGGGGCGGGCTGCGGCCGCTGCCCCCGGAACTGGCCATCACCGCCCTCCAACGGGCCCTCGACGCCGACGACTGGGCGCTGACCCTCGCCGACGTGGTCTGGGAGCAGTTCCTGCCCGGCTTCGCCGTCGCCCGCCCCCGCCCCCTCCTCGGGGACCTGCCGGACGTCCGGAAACTCCTCGACGCCGAGGAACGTCAGCACACCGCCGCCGTCGAGGACTCGGCCCTCGTACGCCGACTGCGCGGACTGTCCGACGCGGAGCGCGCGCGGACACTGCTGGACCTGGTCCGCACCGAGGTGGCCGGCGTGCTCGGGCACACCTCGCCGGACGAGGTGGCGGCCGAACGCCCCTTCAAGGAGCTGGGCTTCGACTCGCTCACCGCGGTCGAGTTCCGCAACCAGCTGAACACGGCCACCGGCCTGAGCCTCCCCTCCACCCTGGTGTACGACTTCCCCACCGCAGCGGTGCTCGCCGAGCACCTCGGACGGGAACTCCAGGGCACCGACGCGGGCCCCGCCTCCGCCGCGGCGATCGTCGCCGTACAGTCCGACGAGCCGATCGCCATCGTCGGCATGGCCTGCCGCTACCCGGGCGGCGTCGCCTCCCCGGACGAACTGTGGCGGCTCGTGGCCACCGGCGCCGACGGCATCGGCGCCTTCCCGGCCGACCGTGGCTGGGACCTCGACGGCCTCTACGACCCCGACCCCGACCACCCCGGAACCGCCTACGTCCGCGAGGGCGGCTTCCTCTACCGCGCCGGGGACTTCGACCCCGGGTTCTTCGGGATCAGCCCGCGTGAGGCGCTGGCGATGGACCCGCAGCAGCGGCTGCTCCTGGAGACCTCCTGGGAGGTCTTCGAGAACGCCGGCATCGATCCGGCCACGCTCAAGGGCAGCCGGACCGGCGTCTTCGCCGGCTGCGGCTACCAGGGCTACGGCGCCGGCTTCGACACCGCCGCCGAGAGCGTCGAGGGCTACGCCATGACCGGCGCCTCGTCCAGTGTGGTGTCCGGCCGGGTCGCCTACACCTTCGGCCTGGAGGGCCCGGCGGTCACCGTCGACACGGCGTGCTCGTCGTCGCTGGTCGCGCTGCACCTGGCCGCGCAGGCGCTGCGTTCCGGCGAGTGCTCCATGGCGCTGGCCGGCGGCGTCACCGTGATGCCGACGGCGGGCACCTTCGTCCAGTTCTCCCGGCAGCGCGGCCTCGCGGCCGACGGCCGGTGCAAGTCGTTCGCGGACGCGGCGGACGGGACGGGCTGGGGCGAGGGCGTCGGCATGCTCCTCGTGGAGCGCCTCTCGGACGCCGAGCGCCACGGCCACCGCGTGCTGGCGGTGCTGCGCGGCAGCGCCATCAACCAGGACGGCGCGTCGAACGGCCTCACGGCCCCGAACGGGCCGTCGCAGCAGCGGGTGATCCGGCAGGCGCTGGCCAACGCGGGTCTGTCGACGGGTGATGTGGACGCGGTGGAGGCGCACGGCACGGGCACTCGGCTGGGTGACCCGATCGAGGCGCAGGCGCTGCTGGCCACGTACGGGCAGGACCGGCCGGAGGGCCGGCCGCTGTGGCTCGGCTCCGTGAAGTCCAACATCGGCCACGCCCAGGCCGCCGCCGGCGTCGCCGGTGTGATCAAGATGGTCATGGCACTGCGCCACGGTGTGCTGCCGCGCACGCTGCACGTCGACGAGCCGTCGCAGCAGGTGGACTGGTCGGCCGGTGCGGTGGAACTGCTGACCGAGGCCCGGGACTGGCCCGAGGTCGCGCGTCCGCGCCGGGCGGGTGTCTCCTCGTTCGGCATCAGCGGCACCAACGCGCACGTGGTCCTGGAGCAGGCTCCGGAACGGGCAACGGCCGAGGGACCGGTTTCGACGGAACCGGTCCCGCCGGTGGTCCCGTGGGTGCTCTCCGCCCGGACGGGCGCGGCCCTGCGTGCGCAGGCCGAGCGGCTGCGCGCGCATGTGCTGGATGCCGTGGAGTCGGATCCGGCCGACGTGGCTCTGTCGTTGGCGACCTCGCGGGCGGCGCTGGAGCACCGTGCCGCACTGGTCGCCGGCGACCGGGACGCCTTCCTGACCGGCCTGACCGCGCTGATCGAGGACGGGAGCGCACCGGGACTGGTCCAGGGCGTGGCCGGCGAGGACGCCCGGGTCGGGTTCCTGTTCACCGGCCAGGGCGCGCAACGGGCCGGTATGGGGCGGCAGTTGTACGACTCCTTCCCCGTGTTCGCCGAGGCGTTCGACGCGGTGTGCGCGCGGTTCGACGGCCGGCTGGAACGGCCGCTGCGCGAGGTCGTCTTCGAGGACGGGTCCGCTCTCGACCGGACGGTGTATGCGCAGGCGGGGTTGTTCGCGCTCGAAGTGGCGCTGTTCCGGCTGCTGGAGTCGTGGGGTGTGCGCCCGCAGGTGCTGTTGGGCCACTCGATCGGTGAGCTGGCGGCGGCGCATGTGGCGGGTGTGTGGTCGCTGGACGACGCGTGCAGGCTCGTGGCCGCACGAGGTCGCCTGATGCAGGCGCTGCCGGAGGGCGGCGCGATGGTGGCGGTGCAGGCGACCGAGGCGGAGGTGGCGGCGGCCCTGGTCGACGGGGTGTCGATCGCTGCCGTCAACGGCCCGTCTTCTGTGGTGATCTCGGGCGACGAGGACGCGGTTCTCGCGGTCGCCTCCGTCTTCTCCGAGCAGGGCCGTAAGACCAAGCGCCTGACGGTCTCGCACGCCTTCCACTCGTCGCGCATGGAGCCGATGCTGGCCGAGTTCCGCGAGGTGGCCGAGAGCCTGTCGTACGACACTCCGCGCATCCCCGTCGTGTCCAACCTGACCGGCGAGCCGGCCACCGCCGACGAGCTGTGCGACCCGGAGTACTGGGTCCGCCACGTCCGCGAGGCGGTCCGCTTCGCCGACGGCGTCCGCACCCTCGCCGAGCACGGCGTACGGACGCTGATCGAACTCGGCCCGGACGGTGTCCTGTCCGCCATGAGCCAGGAGTGCCTGCCCGACGGCGTCGAGGCCGCTGCCGTCCCGTTGTTGCGCGCCGGACGCCCCGAGGCCGAGACCCTGACCACCGCCGTCGCCCACGCGCACACGCGGGGGGTCCCGGTCGCCTGGCCGGAGTTCTTCGCGGGCCGGGACGCACGGCGCGTCGAGCTGCCGACGTACGCCTTCCAGCACCAGCGGTACTGGCTGGACATCGGTGTGTCGGCGAGCAACGTCGAGCTGGCGGGCATGAGCGCGGCCGGCCATCCGCTGCTGGGTGCCGCCGTCGAACTGCCGGACACCGGTGGGCTGTTGTTCACCGGGCGGCTGTCGCTCGACACCCACCCGTGGCTCGCCGACCACACCGTCCTGGGCTCGGTCGTGCTGCCCGGCACGGCCTTCGTGGAGCTGGCGATCCGCGCGGGTGACCAGGTCGACTGCGGACGCCTGGAGGAACTGACCCTGGAGGCGCCGCTGCTGCTGCCCGAACGGGGTTCGGTGCAGGTGCAGTTGGCGGTCGGCGAGGCCGACGGTTCGGGCCGTCGTGCCCTGAGCGTCCACTCCCGGACGGCGGGGCAGGCATGGACCCGGCACGCCGCCGGCCGGCTCGCTCCGAGGGGTCCCGTGCCGCGCACCGAGCCGGAGCCCTGGCCGCCGGCGGACGCGGTCCCCGTGGCCGTCGAGGGCTTCTACGACGGGTTCGCCGCCGCCGGACTCACCTACGGGCCCGCCTTCCAGGGCGTACGGGCGGTGTGGACCCGCGCCGGTGAGGTGTTCGCCGACGTCGCGCTGAACGAGGACATCGCCGAGACGGCCGGGCGGTTCGGCCTGCACCCGGCGCTGCTGGACGCGGCGCTGCACGCCGTCGGCCTGGGCGACCTCATCGAGGACACCGGCCAGGCCCGGCTGCCGTTCGCCTGGTCGGGCGTGAGCCTGCACGCGGCGGGCGCCCGTGCCGTGCGGGTACGGCTGTCCCGCGCGGCCGGCACCGACACCGTGACTCTGACGGTCACCGACCCCGACGGCGTCCCGGTGGCGAGCGTCGACGCGCTGTCCCTGCGCCCGGTGAGCGCCGGGCAGTTGGGGGCGGCCCAGGGCCATGGTGTCCAGGAGTCACTGTTCCGCGTCGAATGGACTCCGCTGACGGAGCGGACCCCGCTGCCCGAGCGGACCGCCGCCACCCCGGCCGACGGGACCTGGGCGGTCGTGGGCGACGACCCGTTCGCTCTCGCCACGGCGC
Organism: Streptomyces sp. NPDC041784; assembly: GCF_055591025.1. Classification (NCBI taxonomy): domain Bacteria; kingdom Bacillati; phylum Actinomycetota; class Actinomycetes; order Kitasatosporales; family Streptomycetaceae; genus Streptomyces; species Streptomyces sp. NPDC041784. Next base: position 75,534 of record NZ_JBVJAB010000017.1, on the reverse strand, counting down.
TTGGTGCGCAGGGGCGCGATCTCGTCACGTACCCGGACCTCACCGCTGTGCCGGACGGCCCGGTGCCGGATCTCGTGTTCGCCTGCGCCCATGCCCATGCCCATGCCCACGCCCTTGTCGAAGGCGCGGCGGCCGTGCGCGAGACCGTGGCCGGCGCGCTGTCCCTGGCCCAGTCCTGGCTGGCCGACGAGCGGTTCGCCTCCTCGCGGCTGGTGTTCGTGACGCGAGGCGCCACGGCGGACCGGGACACGGACGCAGTGCCGGACCTGCCCGGTGCGGCGGTGTGGGGCCTGGTGCGCTCGGCCCAGTCCGAGAACCCCGGCCGTTTCGTCCTGCTGGACCTGGACCTGGACCTGGACCTGGACGGTGAACCCGTCCCGGCCGGCGTCCTTGCCGACGCGCTCACCGGCGACGAACCGCAGCTCGCGGCGGGCCCCGGCGGTGTCCGGGTGCCCAGGCTGACCCGGGTCACGGCCACCGCCCCACCGGTGGAGCCCTCTGAGACGCACGGCACGGGCACCGTCCTGCTCACCGGCGGCACCGGCGCCCTCGGCGCCGTACTGGCCCGCCACCTCGTCGCCGAACGCGGCGTCCGCCGGCTCCTGCTGACCGGCCGCCGCGGCGCGGCGGCGCCGGGCGCGGCGGAGCTGGTCGCCGAACTGGAGGCGCTGGGCGCCTCGGTGCGCGTGGCCGCCGTGGACGTCGCCGACCGGGAGGCACTCGCCGGGCTGCTGGCCGGGATCCCGGCCGAGCACCCGCTGACCGCCGTGGTGCACGCGGCCGGCATCACCGACGACGGGGTGCTCGCCTCGCTGACGCCGCGGCGGCTCGCCGCGGTGCTCCGCCCGAAGGTCGACGGCGCCTGGAACCTGCACGAGCTGACCCGCGAGCTGCCGCTCACCTCCTTCGTCCTGTTCTCCTCCGTCGCCGGTGTCATGGGCGGCGCGGGACAGGCGAACTACGCGGCGGCGAACGCGTTCCTGGACGGGCTGGCCCGGCTGCGCGCCGCGTCCGGCCTGCCGGGACAGTCGTTGGCCTGGGGGCCGTGGGACCAGACCGGCGGCATGGCCGACGCGCTGACCGGGACCGACCGGGAACGGCTGGGCCGTTCGGGCCTGCGGGCCCTGTCCGCCGGGCAGGGCACGGCCCTGTTCGACACCGCCGCCACGATCGGCGAGCCCGTCCTCGTGCCCATGCACCTGGACCTCGGCCTGCCGAACGGCCGGCCGGCGCCCGGATCCGACACCGCCGAGGTCCCGGCCCTGCTGCGCGCCCTGGTCCGTACGCCCGCCCGGCGCCGCCTCGCCGGCGACCGGTCCGTCCCCGGATCCGGGCTCGCCCAGCGCCTCGCCGCGCTCACGGCGGCCGAGCGGGAACAGCACCTGCTGGAGCTGGTGTGCACGCACGTGGCCGCGGTGCTGGGCCACGCCTCGGCGGCCGCGGTCGACCCCGACCAGGCGTTCCGTGAGGCGGGCTTCGACTCCCTGACCGCCGTGGAGCTGCGCAACCGCCTGCATCAGGGCACCGGGCTGCGGCTGCCCGCCACGCTGGTCTTCGACTACCCCACGCCCCTGGCCCTCGCCCGCCACCTGCGGGACGAACTGGTCGGCGCGGAGCCCGAGTCGGCGCCGCCCGCCCCCGTCACCGTCTCGGCGACCGACGAGCCCATCGCGATCATCGGCATGGCCTGCCGCTACCCGGGCGGGGTGGCCTCGCCCGACGACCTGTGGGAGCTGGTGGCCACCGGCGCCGACGGCGTCGGCTCCTTCCCGACCGACCGGGGCTGGGACGTCGACGCGCTGTACGACCCGGAGCTGTCCCGCCCCCACACCTCGTACACCAACGAGGGCGGGTTCCTGCACGACGCGGCCCGGTTCGACCCGGCGTTCTTCGGCATCAGCCCCCGCGAGGCGCTGATGATGGACCCGCACCAGCGGCTGCTCCTGGAGACCTCCTGGGAGGCCGTCGAGCACGCGGGCATCGACCCGGCCTCCCTCAAGGGCAGCCGGACCGGTGTGTTCGCCGGTGTGATGTACCACGACTACGGCGTGCTCCTGGCGCAGGCGCCGGACGAGGACACCGAGGGCGACGTCGGCGGCGCCGGCAGCTCGGGAAGTGTCGCCTCCGGCCGGGTCTCCTACGTCCTCGGGCTCGAGGGCCCGGCGGTGACGATCGACACCGCCTGCTCCTCCTCCCTGGTGACCCTGCACCTGGCCGCGCAGGCGCTGCGGTCCGGCGAGTGCTCGATGGCGCTGGCCGGCGGGGTGACCGTCATGTCGACGCCCCGCACCTTCGTCGAGTTCTCCCGGCAGCGCGCGCTGTCCCCGGACGGGCGCAGCAAGTCCTTCTCCGACGACGCCGACGGCACCGGCTGGGGCGAGGGCGTCGGCATGCTCCTGGTGGAGCGGCTCTCCGACGCCCGCCGCAACGGCCACCCGGTGCTGGCGGTCGTCCGCGGCACCGCCGTCAACCAGGACGGTGCGTCCAACGGGCTCACCGCCCCGAACGGCCCCTCCCAGCAGCGGGTGATCCGGCAGGCGCTGGACAACGCCGGGCTGTCGGTCGGGGACGTCGACGTGGTGGAGGCGCACGGTACGGGCACCCGGCTGGGCGACCCGATCGAGGCGCAGGCGCTGCTGGCCACCTACGGCCGGCGCGACGCGGACGCCGCGCCGCTGTTCCTCGGCTCCGTGAAGTCCAACATCGGTCACGCGCAGGCCGCCGCGGGCGCCGCCGGCCTCATCAAGATGGTGATGGCGCTGCGGCACGGCGTGCTGCCCAAGACGCTCCACGTCGGCACGCCGTCGTCGCAGGTCGACTGGGATTCGGGGGCGGTGGAACTGCTCACCGAGGCCCGCGACTGGCCCGCCCTGGACCGGCCGCGCCGGGCCGCCGTCTCCTCCTTCGGGGTCAGCGGCACCAACGCGCACATCATCCTGGAGCAGCCGGCCGCCGAGCACACGCCGCCGGCCGGGGAGGGCGGGCAGGACACCGAGCCGCCGCTCGTGCCCTGGCCGCTGTCCGCCCGGACCGCCGCCGGCGTGCGCGCCCAGGCCGCCCGGCTGCGGGAACACCTGGAGCGCCACCCCGGCCTGCGCCCGCTGGACGTGTCCCACTCGCTGCTCACCACCCGCACGGTGTTCGACCACCGGGCGGTGCTGGTGGCCGCCGAACCGGCCCGGTTCATGGACCAGCTGGCCGGTCTCGCCGAAGGCCGGGAACTGCCCGGCGTGGTCCGGGGCGGCCCCGGGGCCGCGACCCGCAACGGCGCGGTGTTCGTCTTCCCCGGCCAGGGCACCCAGTGGCTCGGCATGGGCCGTGAACTGATGGACACCTCCCCGGTGTTCGCCGAGCGGATGACCGAGTGCGCCGCCGCCTTCGCGCCGTTCCTCGACTGGTCGCTCCTGGCGGCGCTGCGCGGTGAGCCGGGCGCGCCGGACACCGACCGGGTGGACGTCGTCCAGCCGCTGCTGTTCGCCGTGATGGTGTCGCTGGCCGAGCTGTGGCGCTCGCACGGCGTCCGGCCCGCCGCGCTGGTCGGCTACTCCCAGGGCGAGATCGCGGCCGCCTGTGTCGCCGGCGCGCTGTCGCTGGAGGACGCGGCCCGTGTGGTGGGGCTGCGCAGCCGTCTGCTGGCCGAGGAGCTGACCGGCCGGGGCGGCGTGGCGTCCGTGATGATCTCCGCCGAGGAGGCCGAGCGGCGCGTGGCGGCCCGCTGGGGCGACGCCCTGTCGGTGGCCGGTGTCAACGGCCCCACGGCGGTCACCCTGGCGGGCGACGAGCGGGCGCTGGCCGAGTTCGTCGCCGAGTGCGAGGCGGACGGCATCCGGGTCCGGGTCATCCCCGCGTCCGTGCCCAGCCACTGCCCCCAGGTCGAACCGCTGCGGGAGCGCCTGCTGGAGCTGCTCGCCCCGGTGCGGGCCCGCTCGACCGGGATCCCGTTCTACTCGACGGTGACCGGCGCGGTCGTCGACACCGCCGAACTGGACGCCGAGTACTGGTACCGCAACATGCGCGGCACCGTGCTGTTCGAGCCCGTCGTGCGCCGGCTGCTCGCGGACGGGTACCGGACGTTCCTGGAGACCAGCCCGCACCCGATGCTGACGGTCGCCGTGCAGCAGATCGACGCCGACGTCACGGTCGTCGGCACCCTGCGCCGCCGTGACGGCGGCCGGGACCGGTTCCTGACCTCGCTGGCCGAAGCCCATGTCGCCGGTCTCCCGGTCGACTGGGAGCCGGTCTTCGAGGGCCGGCGCGCGCGGCAGGTGGCCCTGCCCACCTACGCGTTCCAGCACCAGTCGTACTGGCCGCGGCTGCGGCCGGCCGCGGCCGCCGACGTCGCCTCGGCGGGGCTGGCCGCCGCGCAGCACCCGCTGCTCGGCGCGACGGTGGAACTGCCCGACTCCGGGAGCCTGCTGTTCACCGGCCGGCTCGCGCTGGACACCCACCCGTGGCTCGCCGACCACGCCGTCGCCGGGGTGGCGCTGCTGCCCGGCACGGCCTTCGTGGAGCTGGCCGTACGCGCCGGAGACCAGGTCGGCTGCGACCGGCTGGAGGAGCTGACCCTGGAGAGCCCGCTGGTGCTGCCCGCCCACGGCGCCGTCCAGGTACGGCTCACCGTCGGCGAGGCCGACGCCGCCGGGCGGCGCACCCTGGCCGTCCACTCGCGGCCGGACACCCCCGACGGCCAGGGGAGCGCGGCCGCCGCGGTCTGGACCCGGCACGCCGAGGGCCTGCTGGGCGTCGCCGGCGCCGACGCGACCGTCCCGGCCGGCACGGGCGTCTGGCCGCCCGCCGGTGCCGTACCCGTCCCCGTGGACGGACTGTACGAGCGGCTGGCGCTGGACGGCGTCGACTACGGCCCGGCGTTCCAGGGTCTGCGGGCCGTCTGGCGGGACGGCGCGGACGTGCTCGCCGAGGTGGCCCTGGACCCGCAGGCCGCCGACACCGGGCAGTTCGGTCTGCACCCGGCGCTGCTGGACGCGGCCCTGCACGCGATCGGCCCCGGTGACCTGATGTCCGGCGCCGACGGGATCCGGCTGCCCTTCGCCTGGTCCGGCGTGTCCCTGTACGCGACGGGCGCCACCGCGCTGCGGGTGCGCCTGTCGCCGACCGGCCCGGACGCGGTGTCCCTCACCGTCGCCGACGGCTCGGGCGCCCCGGTCGCCTCGGCGGAGTCCCTGGTCCTGCGGCCGGTGTCGGCCGACGCCTTCGCCGGCGCGTACGGCGGGCAGGGCGGACACCACGACAAGCTGTTCCGCCTGAACTGGACCGCCCTGCCGCAACCGGCGTCCCCGGACACCACCGCGCCGGCGTCCGCCTGGGCGCTGCTGGGCACCGACACGCTCGGCGTGGCCGACGGTCTCAAGGCGGCGGGCGGCCCGCCCGTCGCGTACCCGGACCTGGCCGCGCTCGGCGAGGCCGTCGCCGCGGGCGCCCCGGTGCCCGAGGTGGTGCTGGTGTGCGCCGGGGGCGGCGAGCGGTCGCCGCGGGCGGTACGGGCCGCCACGCACGACGTGCTGGCGCTCGCCCAGTCCTGGCTGGCCGACGCCCGCTTCGACACCGCCCGCCTGGTCGTGGTGACCGGGGGCGCGGTGGCCGCGCGGCCCGAAGACACCGTGCCGGACCTGGCCGGTGCCGCGCTGTGGGGTCTGCTCCGGTCGGCGCAGACCGAGAACCCGGACCGGTTCGTCCTCCTGGACGTCGACGGCCGTGACCCGTCCTGGCGGGTCCTGCCCGCCGCCGTCGCGGCCGGCGAACCCGAACTCGCCCTGCGCGACGGCACGGTCCACGCCGCCCGCCTGGGCCGGGTCGCCGTCCCCGCCCCCGAGGCGCCGGACGACGCGACCCCCGCTCCTTACGGCGACGGTACCGTCCTGATCACCGGCGGCACCGGCTCCCTCGGCAGCCTGGTCGCCCGCCATCTGGTGACCGCCCACGGCGTCCGCAGCCTCCTGCTCACCAGCAGGCGCGGGCCGGCGGCCGACGGCGCCGAGGCGCTCGCGGCGGAACTCACCGCCCTGGGCGCGAGCGTCACCGTCGCCGCCTGCGACACCGCCGACCGGGACGCGCTCGCCGCCCTGCTCGCCGGCGTCCCCGAGGAGCACCCGCTCACCGGCGTGGTGCACGCGGCCGGTGTGCTCGACGACGGCGTGATCGGCTCGCTCACCCCCGAACGGGTGGACCGTGTGCTGCGCCCCAAGGTGGACGCGGCCTGGCACCTGCACACCCTCACCGAGGACCTGGAGCTGTCGGCGTTCGTCCTGTTCTCCTCGGCGGCCGGCGTCTTCGGCGGACCGGGTCAGGGCAACTACGCGGCGGCGAACGCCTTCCTCGACGGCCTGGCCCACCACCGCCGGGCCCGGGGCCTCGCGGCGACCTCGCTCGCCTGGGGCCTGTGGGCCGACGCCACCGGCATCAACAGCGGAATGGCCGACGGCATCGGCGAGGTCGACGTACGGCGGATGGCCCGCTCCGGCATGACCGGCCTGTCCGCCCCCGAGGGCCTCGCGCTGCTGGACGCCGCCCAGGCGCTGGGCGAGCCCCAGCTGGTGCCGACCCGCCTGGACCTGGCACCCGGCGCCGCGACGGCCGTACCCGCGCTGCTGCGCGACCTGGTGCGCGGAACGCCGCGGCGGACCGCGCGGGCCCAGGACGCCACGGACGGCACCTCGCTGCGCACCCGCCTGCTGGGCGTGCCCGCAGCGGACCGGGTGAAGGTGCTGCTCGACGTGGTCCGCGGCCAGGTCGCCGACGTCCTCGGCCACACCTCCGCGGACGCCGTCGAACCCGACCAGGCGTTCAGCGAACTCGGCTTCGACTCGCTGACCGCGGTGGAACTGCGCAACCGGCTCAACCAGGTCACCGGCCTGCGCCTCACCGCCACGCTGGTGTTCGACCACCCGACCCCGCACCGGCTCGCGGACCGGCTGCTGGCCGACCTGGACCTGGCCGAGCCCGTGGCCACGGCCCCGCTGCTGGCGGAACTGGCCCGGATGGAGTCGGCGCTCTCCGCGATCAGCCCGGACGCCCTGTCCGAGGTCGCGCCGGACGACACCGCCTACGACGAGGTCACCGTGCGGCTCCAGACCCTGCTCGCCAAGTGGGGCCGCTTCCGCACCGAGCCGGAGGCCGGCCCGGAACCCGCCCGCGACCTCGGGACGGCCACCGCCGACGAGCTGTTCGACTTCATCGACGGCGAACTCGGAGGGCTGTGACCACCATGACCCCCACCCCTGACCCCACCCCGCGAGGAGCGAACCAGTCCGTGTCGAGTTCCGGGACCAACGAGGAGAAGCTCCTCGGCTATCTGCGGCGCGTGACCGCCGACCTCCAGGAGACGCGGCTGCGGCTGCGCGAACTGGAGGCCGGTGAGCAGGAGCCGATCGCCATCGTGGGCATGGCCTGCCGCTACCCCGGCGGCGTCGGCTCCCCGGAGGACCTGTGGCGGCTGGTGTCCGAGGGCACCGACGCGGTCGCCGGACTGCCCCGGGACCGCGGCTGGGACGTGGACAACCTCTACGACCCCGACCCCGACCGCATCGGCACCGCCTACGCGCGGGAGGGCGGCTTCCTCTACGACGCGGCCGACTTCGACCCCGCGCCCTTCGGCATCTCCCCGCGCGAGGCGCTGGCCACCGACCCGCAGCACCGCCTGCTCCTGGAGACCTCCTGGGAGGCCTTCGAGCGGGCGGGCATCGACCCCACCTCGCTCAAGGGCAGCCGCACCGGCGTCTTCGCCGGCCTGATGTACCACGACTACGCGGCCCGGCTGCGCGCCGTACCGGACGACGTGGCCGGGTACATCGGCAACGGCAACTCCGGCAGCATCGCCTCCGGGCGGCTGGCGTACACCTTCGGTCTCGAGGGCCCCGCGGTCACCCTCGACACCGCCTGCTCGTCCTCCCTGGTCGCGCTCCACCTCGCCGTGCAGGCGCTGCGCTCCGGGGACTGCGCGATGGCCCTGGCCGGCGGGGTCTCCGTGATGGCGGCCCCGGTGACCCTGCTGGAGTTCTCCCGGCAGCGCGGGCTGGCCCCGGACGGCCGCTGCAAGGCGTTCGCCGCCTCCGCCGACGGAACCGGCCTCGGCGAGGGCGTCGGCATGCTGGTCCTGGAGCGGCTGTCCGACGCCCGCCGGGCCGGCCGCCCGGTCCTGGCGGTGGTGCGCGGCACCGCCGTCAACCAGGACGGCGCCTCCAACGGCATGACGGCACCCAACGGCCCGTCCCAGCAGCGCGTCATCCGGCAGGCCCTGGCCGACGCCCGGCTGTCCGCCGACGAGATCGACGCCGTCGAGGCCCACGGCACCGGCACCAGCCTCGGCGACCCCATCGAGGCCCAGGCGCTGCTGGCCACCTACGGCCAGGACCGGCCCGAGGACCGCCCGCTCTGGCTCGGCTCGCTCAAGTCCAACATCGGGCACACCCAGGCGGCCGCCGGGGTGGGCGGCGTGATCAAGATGGTGATGGCGATGCGGCACGGCGTGCTGCCGCCGACCCTCCACGTCGACGAACCCTCGCCTCAGATCGACTGGAGCGCGGGCCGGGTCTCCCTGCTCACCGACACCCGGCACTGGCCCGGGACGGGCCGGCCCCGCCGCGCCGGCGTCTCCTCCTTCGGCATCAGCGGCACCAACGCGCACGCCATCGTGGAACAGGCGCCGCCCGAGGAGCCCCGCCCGGCCGCCGAAGCCACCGTACGGACCACCACGGTCCCCTGGATCCTCACCGCCAGGTCCCCGGAGGCCCTGCGCGCCCAGGCCCACCGCCTGAGCGCCCACCTCGCCGCCCACCCGGACACGGCGCCCCGGGACATCGCCCTCTCCCTGGCCACCACCCGCACGGCCATGGACCACCGCGCCGCGCTGGTGGCCACGGACCGCGACACCTTCGCCTCCGCCCTGACGGCCCTCGCGGAGGACCGCGACACGGCGGGCGTGGTGCGGGGAGTCGTCTCCCGCCGCGCCAGGACGGCCTTCCTCTTCACCGGCCAGGGCGCGCAACGGGCCGGCATGGGACGAGAGTTGTACGACACCTTCCCGGTCTTCGCCGAGGCCTTCGACGCGGTGTGCGCGGGCTTCGACGGTGAGCTGGAACGGCCGCTGCGCGAGGTCGTGTTCGAAGGCGGACCGGCCCTCGACCGCACGGAGTACACACAGGCGGGCCTGTTCGCCCTCGAGGTGGCGCTCTTCCGGCTGCTGGAAGCCTGGGGCGTGGCCCCGGACCACCTCGCCGGGCACTCGATCGGCGAGCTGTCGGCGGCGCATGTGGCGGGTGTGTGGTCGCTGGACGACGCGTGCAGGCTCGTGGCCGCGCGGGGCCGTCTGATGCAGGCGCTGCCCGAAGGCGGCGCGATGGTGGCGGTGCAGGCGACCGAGGCGGAGGTGGCGGCGGCCCTGGTGGACGGGGTGTCGATCGCCGCGCTCAACGGCCCGTCGTCCACGGTGATCTCGGGTGACGAGGACGCCGTTCTCGCGGTCGCGTCCGCCTTCGCCGAGCAGGGCCGTAAGACCAAGCGGCTGACGGTCTCCCACGCCTTCCACTCCCCGCGCATGGAACCGATGCTGGCGGAGTTCCGCGAGGTGGCCAAGGGCCTGTCGTACGACGCGCCGCGCATCCCCGTCGTGTCGAACCTGACGGGCCGGCCGGCCACCGCGGACGAGCTGTGCGATCCGGAGTACTGGGTGCGCCATGTCCGCGAGGCGGTCCGCTTCGCCGACGGCGTCCGCACCCTCGCCGAGCACGGCGTACGCACGCTGATCGAACTCGGCCCGGACGGTGTCCTGTCCGCCATGAGCCAGGAGTGCCTGCCCGACGGCGTCGAGGCCGCTGCCGTCCCGTTGTTGCGCGCCGGACGCCCGGAGGCCGAGACCCTGACCACCGCCGTCGCCCACGCGCACACGCGGGGGGTCCCGGTCGCCTGGCCGGAGTTCTTCGCGGGCCGGGGCGCACGGCGGGTCGAGCTGCCGACGTACGCCTTCCAGCGGGACCGGTACTGGCTGGACGCCGGGATCGCGGCGGGGGACATCGAGTACGCCGGGCTGGGCCCGGCCGGTCACCCGATGCTGGGGGCCACCGTCGAACTGCCGGAATCAGGCGGACTGTTGCTCACCGGGCGGCTGTCCCTGGAGACCCACCCCTGGCTCGCCGACCACACCGTGGCCGGAGTGGCGCTGCTGCCGGGCACGGCCCTGGTGGAACTGGCCCTGCGGGCGGGGGAGGGGCTGGGCTGCGGCGAGTTGACCGAACTGACGCTGCGGGCCCCGCTGCTCCTCCCCGAACAGGACTCGGTCGCCCTCCAGTTGGTGGTGGGCTCGGCCGACGGCGACGCCCGTCGCCCGGTGCGCGTGTACTCCCGTCCGGCAACCGACCCGGAGTGGACCCTGCACGCCGAGGGCACCCTCGCCCCGGCCGCACCGGAGCCCACACCCGCCTGGACCCCTACGGTCTGGCCGCCCGCCGGGGCCGAGCCGCTGCCGCACGAGGGTCTCTACGAGCGGCTGGCCGACTCCGGGCTCGGCTACGGCCCGGCCTTCCAGGGCCTGCGGACCGCCTGGCGGCTCGGCGACGAGATCTACGCCGAGGTCGAGGCACCGGAGGGGGTGCGGGAGACGGCCGACGGGTTCGGCATCCACCCCGCACTGCTGGACGCGGGCATGCACGGCCTGAACCTGGGCGGACCGCTGGCCGACATCGGCCGGGGACGGCTGCCGTTCTCCTGGAGCGGAGTACGGCTGCACCGCACCGGCGCGGCCGCCCTCCGGGTGCGGCTGGCCCCGGCCGGCTCGGACGCGCTGTCCTTCGCGGCCGTCGACCCCTCGGGCGCCCCGGTGGCCTCCGTGGCGTCCCTGGTGCTGCGGCCGGTCAGCGCCGATCAGATGCGGGCCGGGGCGCACTCGCGGTCCCTGTTCCGGCTGGAGTGGACCCCTCTCCCGGCACCGGACGCCTCGGCCGCCCGTGCCGCCCGCTGTGCCCTGGTGGGCCTCGACGACCCCGGGCTGCACCGGGCGTTCGAGGCCGCGGGTACCGCCGTCGACAGCCACCGGGACCTGGCGGCACTGCTCGCCTCCGGCGGCGCGGCCCCCGACCTGGTGCTGGCCGCTCTGCCGGACCCCGTGGACGCCCCGAATCCGGCGGACCGCGCCCACCGGCTGGCCGGTGCCGCGCTGGACCTGCTGAAGAACTGGCCGACGGACGACGGGTTCGCGTCGACGCGGCTCGTCGTGCTCACCGAGGGCGCGGTGGCTCCCGGTGTGACCGATCCGGCGGCGGCCGCCGTCTGGGGGCTGGTGCGCTCCGCGCAGGCCGAGCACCCCGGCCGGTTCGTGCTGCTGGATCTCGACGGCACCCCGGAGTCCCGCGCCGCCGTGCCCGCCGCCCTCGCCACCGGTGAACCGCAGCTGACGATCCGTCAAGGCATCGTCTCAGCAGCCAGGCTGGCACGCGCGACAGCGGCCGGTCCCGATCCCGATTCCGATCCTGATCCCGAGTCCGCGCCGGATGCGGCCGGCACCGTCCTCGTCACCGGCGGCACCGGCGCCCTCGGCGCCCTGGTGGCCCGGCACCTCGTCGCCGAGCGGGGCGTACGGCACCTGCTGCTCACCAGCAGGCGGGGCGAGGCCGCGCCGGGCGCCGCCGAACTCGCCGCGGAGCTGCGGGCGTCGGGCGCGTTCGTGACGGTCGCGGCCGTCGACGCCGCCGACCGGGACGCGCTGGCCGCCGTCCTGGCCGCCGTACCGGCCGAGCACCCGCTGACCGGCGTGGTCCACACGGCGGGCGTGGTCGCGGACGGGGTGATCGGCTCGATGACCCCGGAGCGGCTGGCCGAGGTGCTGCGCCCCAAGGTGGACGGAGCCTGGAACCTGCACGAACTGACCGCCGACGCCGATCTGTCGATGTTCGTGCTGTTCTCCTCCCTCGCGGGCACCCTCGGCGGAGCCGGGCAGGGCAACTACGCGGCGGCGAACACGTTCCTGGACGCGCTGGCCCAGCACCGGCGCGAGCACGGGCGCCCCGCGGTGTCCCTGGCCTGGGGCATGTGGGCCCGGCTCAGCGGGATGACCGAGGGGCTCGGCTTGGCCGAACTGGACCGGCTGCGCCGGGTGGGACTCGGCGCGCTGTCGGACGAGGAGGGGCTGGCGCTGTTCGACGCGGCCGTCGCGGGCCCGGACGCCACGCTGGTGCCCATGCGGCTCGACGCCGGCGGTCCGACCGGCGACCTGGTGCCGCCGCTGCTGCGGGACGTCGTACGGCCCAGGGCCGCCCGCCACGCCCGGGCGGCGGCCGCCACCGGTGACACCGGGGGGCTGCGGCGCGCGCTGCGGGACCTGCCGGAGAGCGAGTGGGAGGAGTTCCTCGGCACGGCGGTGCGGGAGCAGGTGGCCGCGGTGCTCGGCCACGCCTCCGCCGCGGCGGTCGACGCCGACCACCCGTTCACGGACCTGGGGTTCGACTCGCTGGCCGCCATCGAGCTGCGCAACCGTCTCACGGCGGCGGGCGGTGTGCCGCTGCCGGCCACGCTGATCTTCGACCATCCCACCCCCGCCGCGGTCGCCGCGCACCTGCGCGCGCTGCTGGCGCAGGCCGGTCCCGAGGACACCGCCGCACCCGCCCCACCAGGGGCCGGCACCGCGGCCGGCCCGCCGCCGGGCTCCGTCGAGGCCCTGTTCCGGCAGGCCTGCGAGGCCGGCCAGTACGAGGACGGCGTCGAACTCCTGATGGCCGCCGCCCGGATCCGCCCCGGCTTCGACACGGAGGAGGCGACCGCGCACGCCCCGCAGCCGGTACGGCTCTCCCGTGGCCCCGGGCGGCCGTCGCTGGTCTGTTTCGCCGCCCCGGTCGCCCTGACCAGCGTCCACCAGTACGCGCGGTTCGCGGCCGCCTTCCAGGACGTCTGCGACGTGTCGGTGCTGGTGCCCCCGGGCTTCGCCGACGGTCAGGCGCTGCCGCGCTCGGCCGAGGCGGCCGTGGCCTGTCTGACGGACGCGGTGCGCGGCATCGGCGCCGAGGGCGAACCCGTCGTCCTGGTCGGGCACTCCTCCGGCGGCTGGCTCGCCCACGCGGTCGCCGCCCGGCTGGAGAGCCTCGGCCGATCGCCCGCCGGCGTGGTGCTGCTGGACACCTATCTGCCCGGCCACGACGTCGTCCAGGGCTTCGCCTCGGTCTTCATGGACAGCATGTTCGACCGGGAGGGCATGGTGGACGGGGTGGACTTCGCCCGGCTGACCGGCATGGGCGGCTACTTCAGGGCCTTCGCGGACTGGAAGCCGTCCGACGTGGCCGCGCCCACCCTGTTCCTGCGCGCCGCCGGCCGGATCCTCGACGAGGACCAGGCCGGACCGCCCGCTCCGCAGGCATCCTGGCACCTGCCGCACACCGCCGGTGAGGTGCCCGGGAACCACTGGACCATGCTGGAGGAACACGCCGCCACGGCGGCCCGCCCGGTCCTGGACTGGCTCGGCCTCGCCGGCGCCTGAGAACGGGCCGGGGCCGGGGGGGGGGGGGGGGGGGGGGGGGGGGGGGGGAGCGGGGGGGGGGGGGGGGGGGGGGGGGGGGGGGGGGGGGGGTGGGGGGGGGGGGGGGGGA
>NZ_JBVJAB010000017.1:0-61944 GCF_055591025.1 Streptomyces sp. NPDC041784 | reverse complement strand
AACAACCCCCCCCCCCCCCCCCCCCCCTCCCCCCACTCCCCCCCCCCCCCCCCCCCCCAACCCCCCCCCCCCCCCCCCCCCCCCCCCCCCCCCCGGGGCCGACCCGTTCGTGGCACGTGGCCGGTCAGAGCGGGTTCACGCGGTACATCGGGAAGTAGGAGCCGATCCTGCCGTGCGCGTAGTCGTCGGCCAGCTCGGGCACCCGGTCGAAGTCGTAGACCACGTCCGACCCCTCCGGCGCCATCCAGCCCTCCGCCTCCTGGAAGTCCCGGATGCCCGGCGAGTCCGGCAGCCGCCACACATGCGTGTTCACATGGATGTGCCGGCTGATGCACTCGGCCCCCCGCAGATGGGACAGACGCATCCCCGCCTTCCAGCCGCACGTGGTGACGACCCCCTCACGGGCCAGCGCCCGCAGGGTGACGTCGTACAGCGGCTCGCCGATGTTGTCCACGAAGACCGCGACCCCGTGGCCGTCGCTCAGCCCCTCGACGACACCCAGGAAGTCCTCGACCGACGTCCGGCGCCGCTGGTGCCGCTCCCGGTCCGTGCGTTCCTGACGGGTGGGCAGCGAGAGGTCGGGGAACCGGCGGCGGTCCACCGCGACGATGCCGTTCTCCCGCAGGAAGGCGATCCGCTCGTCCGAGCCCGCCGTCATCGCCACCCGGAACCCGGCCCGCTTGGCCAGCATCAGCTCGGCGAAGGCCACCCCGCCGCCCCACCCGAACACCAGGTGGTTCGCCGGGTCGTCGTCGGGAACCTGCGTGCGCCAGCAGCCGTACGCCTTGCGCCAGTTGTCCCAGGCGGTGAAGTACCGCCCGTACGTGGCCCACTGGGGCAGCGAGTACGCCGTGCCCTCCGGGATCGGCAGCAGCAGCCGTACGTCCATCTTGGACCGCTCGGCCAGCAGGCCGATGGTGTGCGGGGCGTCGTAGGCGTAGGCGAGTTCGGCGTAGCCGAAGCGGTCGAGCTTGCCGAAGGGCAGCAGCAGACACAGGTCCCCTTCACGGACCTGGACGTCCCGGCCGCCCGCGTTCACCTTGAGCACGCGCACCACGCCCAGGTTGCCCAGGACCACCGCGTCCTCGCCGCGGCTGCTGCACACGTCGATCGGTGAACGGGCCAGCGCGTGGTCGATGTTGGCCTCCCAGGAGCCGAGGATCGGCTCCACCAGCGCCTCACCCTCCTCCAGCGGGCCGAAGGTGAACAGATCGCGCCGCAGCGCCCCGCCGGGTCCGCCGTCGTGCGGGCCGGCCACCGCACCGGAGCGCAGGACCCAGGCTTCTGGTGAGTAGATGACAACCTCCTGTGATCGAGTACGTTCGCCGGGTTCCCGGTGCGGTCAGAGGGCCGTCGCCGGTACCCGGTAGCCCACCGAGACACCGCCCCACGCCTCACCGGCGCCGTAGGCGACGGCCCCGAGCCGGCCCGCGGCGGGCAGCGCCCCCGCGTCCAGCTCCTCGGCGAACGCCAGCGGGATCGACGCGGACGACGTGTTCCCGGAGTTCTCGATCCGGTTCACGAAGGGCACGCCGAGATGGGTGGTGAAGCTGCGGACCTGCTCCAGGATCCGGCCGTTCGCCTGGTGGCCGACCAGGACCGTCGGCGCGGGCCCGTGGTCGAAGAGGTACTGCGCCGACTCCGACATCCGGCGCACGGCGCGGTCGTACACCTGCATCCCGTCGAGATGGATGCCACCCGCGTCCGTCTCCCGCATGAGCGCCTCCTGGGAGCCGTCGCAGCCCGCGATCTGACGGAAGCCGGCGAAATCCGCGCGGTCCTCCAGCAGGACGGCCGCGGCGCCGTCGGCGAAGATGCACGCCGTCTGCCGGTCCGTGCGGTCCACCAGCCGGGACATGGCCTCCACCGAGCACACCAGGACCGACCGCGCCGATCCCGCGTCGCACAGGGACAGCCCGGTGACCAGCCCGTAGACGAAGCCGCAGCAGGCCGCGTTCATGTCGAACGCCAGCACCGAGGGCGCCAGCCCGGCGAGCTGTGCCACCTTCTGCGCGATGCCCGGGACACGCCGGCGCACCGAGGTGCTGACGACGACCAGGGCGCCGATCGAGGACGGGTCGTCCATCCTCGTGACGATCGGTGCGCAGGCCTCCGCCGCCACCTCCTCCAGCGGGGTCTCGTCCGGCAGCCAGGAGCGGGCGGCGATGCCGCTGCGGCGCCTGATCCACTCGTCCGTGAGACCGATCGACGCGAAGTGGTCGTTGTCGATCGTCCGGCCCGGCTTCGCGGTGGCGAGGTCGACGATGCCCGCGCTCATCCCCGGCTCGCCAGCTTCACGAAGTAGGCGCTGAAGTCGTCGAGGAAGGCGAACCCGGCGGTCTCCTTCAGATCGCCCTTGAGCTGGAGTTCGCGCTCCAGCTGCTGGTGGAGCTCGACCAGGTCGAGGGAGTCGAGGTCGAGGTCGGCGACCGGCCGGGAGAGGTCGTCGGGGCCCAACGACGGGTCGCGCTCGCGCAGTTTGGCCAGCATGGTGTCCGCGATACGGCTTTCGATGTCGCTCATGTTCCTTCTCCGTGCAACTGACTGGGTTTGCGGATGCTTCGGGACGGCGGGACCGTTCGGCCCCTCGGGACGGCGGGGCTAGTCGGCCGCCAACCGGTACAGCACCTCGCCGGACTTGAGGATCGTGCCGACCGTCGCGGAGTGGGCCGTGACCCGGCCGCCGCGCTCCGCCACGATCTCCGTGCTCGCCTTGTCGGTCTCGACGACCGCGATGACGTCCCCCCGCTCGACCCGGTCGCCGACACCGGCGACCCACTCGATCAGCAGGGCCTCGCCGAGGCCGTGTCCGAAGCCGGGAACGTGCATGTCCATGGGGGAGTCGCTCACTTCATCATCACCAGAACCTCGTCCTTGATCTCCTGCACACCGATCAGGTAGTCCTTCTCGAAGTCCGCCGGGGGATACGCGCGGCGGTCGGGGGCCAGCCGCCGGATGGGGCCCCGCAGCGCGTCGAAGCCGTGCTCGGCCACCGACGCGGCGATCTCGGCCCCGATACCGACGTCCTTCGACCCCTCGTGCACGATCAGCAGCCGCCCGGTCCGGGCGACGGACCGAAGGACCGTGTCCATGTCGAGCGGGGCCACCCACCGCAGGTCCACCACCTCGACGTCGACCTCGGGGCTGAGCGCGTGTGCCGCTTCCAGCACCTCGTTCGTGACGGCGCCGAAGGTGGCGATCGTCAGATCCGCGCCGCGCCGCACGACCCGTGCCGCGGTCGGCGACGCCGCCGGCCCGGGGTCCCGGACGGGGGTGGTCCGCCGGTAGTACAGGCGGATGGGCTCGTACATCACCACGGGCGAACCGAGTGTCACCGCGTACCGCAGGATCTGGTCGGCGTCCTCGCCCGTGGAGGGGCAGGCCACCGACAGGCCCGGGGCGCGCGCGAACAGCGCCTCGTTGGACTCGCTGTGGTGCTCCACGCCCCGGAAGCCACCGCCCGTCGGGATCCGCACCACCAGGCTCGGACTGACCTGGCCGTTCCACCGGCCGCCGATCCGGGCCGCCTGGGTCACCAGCTGGTTGACCGCGGGATAGGTGAACCCGTCGAACTGGATCTCGCAGACCGGCACCAGCCCGCTCATCGCCATCCCGACGGCCTGGCCGACGATGGTGGACTCCGCCAGCAGCGAGTCCCGCACCCGGTCCCCGCCGAAGCGCTCCCGCAGACCCCGGGTGACCCGGAACACGCCGCCGAGGCGCCCGATGTCCTCGCCGAGCAGCAGCAGTCTCGGATCCTGTTCCAGCAGATCGGCGAGGGTCGCGTTGATCGACTCCGCCAGACCGGCGGACCGCACGGTGCTCGTCACGCGTACTCCTTCATCAACCGCTCCCGCAGCTCCTGTACTTCCGCGCCTACGGCGTCGAGCCACGCGGTGTCCACCAGCCCCAGGTCCTTCAGCCGGTCCGCGTAGGCGGTCACCGGGTCCGCGGCCTTGGTCCGCGCGATGTCGTCGCGGCTGCGGTAGACCTCCTGGGCGTCGGAGGTCGAGTGACCGTGGATGCGCCCCACCTGGATCTCCACCAGATACGGCGCCCGCTCTCCGCGCACATGGGCGGCGGCCCGCGCGCACGCCGAGAAGACGGCCTCCGGGTCCTGACCGGAGACCCGGACGGCCTCGATGCCGAAACCCCGGGCGCGCTCGGCCACCGAGGTGCGCATCTGCTCGTCGGCGGGCTTCGAGATGGCCCAGCCGTTGTTCTGGCAGACGAACAGCACGGACGCCGACTCGACGGCGGCCAGGTTCATCGCCTCCGACATGTCGCCCTCGCTGGTGGCGCCGTCGCCGACGTACACGACGACGAAGTCCTCCCGCTCCTGCAGCCGCTGCCCGATCGAGTACCCGACGCCGTGCAGCGTCTGCGCGGCCAGCACCAGCGTGTACGGGAAGAACCGCAGCTCGCGCGGGTCCCAGCCGCAGAACGTCCGGCCGGCCCACTGCGCGACCAGCTCGTCCGGGCGCACGCCCCGCAGGAGGGCGACCGCGTGCTCCCGGTAACTGGGAAAGACCGTCGGGTCCGGGCCCACGGCGAGCGCGGAGCCCACCTGGGCGGCCTCCTGCCCCTGACAGGACAGCCACAGGTCCAGCGCGCCCTGCTTCTGGAGCTGACGGGCCTCCTCGTCGACGCCTCTGGCCACGAGCATGTGGCGCAACAGGGACCGCCGGGTGTCGTCGCCCGGATCCAGTTCGTGCTCGGATTCTGACTTCAAGATCATTGATCACCAGTCGTAGGTTCGTCGGTGAGCTGTCTGTCGTCGGGCCGCACGCGGCACCCCGGGGCTCCGCACGCCGAAGGCGCCGCACACCGGCGGCCGGGCACGGGAACACCTGGGGGAACAGCGAACTGGTGTTCACCCAGCGAGAGTTGAGGGGGGAGGCGCGGCCCCGTCACCGACGGGTCCGTTCCCTCGGTCCCCGAACCTCTCCGGCTGTCCCGGCCGCCGTGGGCGGACGCCCGCCGTGCTCCCGGTGCCCCGCTGCCCGGTCCCGGCGCATGGCGCGGCCGACGGGCACGCCCGGCACGAGGTGCGGGGCGGCGGATGGCTACCGGAAACGGTTGCGGAGAGGGTGGGTTACGGCTTCACGACCGACGGCGCGAGCGTGCCGCACGGCACGACGCGGCCTGGTCCACGGCGGACCGGGTCGGGTGGTGCGGGTGCCCGCGTCGGGGACCCGGCACGACCGGGTCCGGCGGAGAGCCTGATGGTGCGGCCGACGTCGGGCATCGGCACAGTCAACTGAGCCATCACTTCAGTTCCTTCCCCCGTCACACGGGTAACACCCGTGCTGTCATGCAGCCTAACGGAGCCGTCGCGCACAGCGCATCCCGTGCCGCCGACCTCCGGCACACGCACAGCGTGGCCTTACAAAGCGCTATATCCGCTGCTTACTGGTCAGATCCACCAGCCGGCGCGCGACCGCGTCGGTCACCTCCGCGTGCCGGTCCACGAGATAGAAGTGCCGGCCGGGAAAGACGACCGAGTCGAAGGCGCCGGTGGTGTGTTCACGCCACGCGTCCGTGTCCTCCGGCGACACCTTGGGGTCGTCCGTGCCGTTCAGCACGGTCACCGGGCAGCTCAACGGCGCCCCCGGCTCGTAGCGGTAGCCGTCCACCGCCTCGTAGTCGGCGCGGATCACCGGCAGCGCGAGCTGCACCAGCTCCTCGTGCTCGAAGACCCGCGGGTCGGTGCCGCCCAGCGCCTTCACCTGCTCGATGAGCGCCTTGTCGTCCAGCAGGTGACTGAACTCCCGCCGGTGCCGGGACGGCGCGTTGCGCCCGGAGACGAACAGCGCCAGCGGCGGACGGCCCATGGCCTCCAGCCGCCGGGCCACCTCGAACCCGAGCACCGCCCCCAGGCTGTGCCCGAACAGCGCCATCCCGCGGTCCGTCCACGGCACCAGCTCCGCGACCAGCCGGTCGGCCAGCTCCGCCATGTCCTTGACCAGGGGGTCGTGCCGCCGGTCCAGCCGGCCCGGGTACTGCACCGCGAGGGTGTCGACGTCCGGGCCCAGCGCCCTGGCCAGCTTGGTGTAGAAGGCCGCCGACCCACCCGCGTGCGGAAGACACACCAGCCGGACCGACGCGTCGGGCGCGGGCGCGTACCGTCGTATCCAGGGCGAGTCGGCGGGGCTGTCGAACGCGGTCATGTCACTCCTCGGTCGTGTGGTGCCGTTCCACCGGCGAGAGGCGTCGCCCGGGCGCCGCACCGGGCGTCCCACCACCGACAGGCGGCCGGACTCCCCGTCACAGCACAGGTTCTGACGCCGTCTCGCACGGAGAACCCGCAGGCCTCGGATGAGGCACACGGCTCCACCGTACTGGGTCGTGACGAACAAGTGATCTACGGTTCTGCGATCAAGGGCGTTCCGGTGGGTGTCGTTCCGGTAAGGGGCGCCCGCGGCTTGCGGCGCCCTACCGTTCGCGCTCGCCCCATCGGGCCCGCGGCTCCCGCTCCGGTTCAGTCGATCACCGCCGCCCGCACACACAGCACGTCCGGCAGATGGGAGGCGAGCTGCCGCCAGCTGTCGCCGTCGTCGGCCGAGGCGAACACCTCGCCGTTGCGGTTGCCGAAGTACACGCCCGCCGGGTCCGCGTCGTCCGTCCGCAGCGCGTCCCGCAGCACCGTGCCGTAGTGGTCCTCCTGCGGCAGGCCCGCCGTGAGCGGCTCCCAGCTCTTGCCCGCGTCCGCCGTACGGAACACCCGGCAGCGGTGGTCGGCGGGCACCCGGTCCGCGTCCGCGTTGATCGGGAAGACGTACGCCGTGTCGCCCCTGTGGGGGTGCGCGGCGACGGCGAAGCCGAAGGTGGACGGCAGGCCCTCGCCGATGTCGGTCCAGTGCCCGCCCGCGTCGTCGCTGCGGTACACACCCCAGTGGTTCTGGAGATAGAGACGGTCGGGGTTCGCCGCGTCCCGGGCGATCTTGTGCACGCACTGGCCGAACTCCGGGTTCGGATCCGGCAGGAACACCGCGGAGACACCGGAGTTGGACGGCTCCCAGCTCGCGCCCGCGTCGGTCGTACGGAACACCCCGGCCGTCGAGACCGCCACGGTCACCGCACGCGGGTCGCGCTCGTCGGTGAGGACGGTGTGCAGGCCCTCTCCGCCACCGCCCGGCACCCACTGCGAGCGCGTCGGATGCTCCCACAGGGGGCGGACCAGCTCGAAGGTCTCGCCCCGGTCCTCGGAGCGGTACAGCGCGGCAGGTTCCGTACCCGCGTACACCACGTCCGGCTCGGCGGCGGCCGGGTGCAGCTGCCACACCCGCTCCAGCGAGGCCTCCGTGTCCTGCGGGAACTTGACGGCCGGCTTGGCCGGTTCGGTCCAGGTGCGGCCGAGGTCGTCGGAGTGGAACACCGACGGGCCCCAGTGCGCGCTGTCACCGCCGGCCAGCAGCCGCGGGCGGGCGCCGCGGGTGTCGATGGCGACCGAGTAGATCGCTTGTGCGTTGAAGTAGGGGGATTCGTCGAACTCCCAGGCGCCACCGCGCCGGCGCCCGATGAACAGGCCTTTTCGTGTGCCTACGGCGAGCAGTACCCCGGTCATGCCGATCACCTCCGCGACATCTTTGTCCCAGACACCGGCCAGTCTGCACCCCGCCACTGACAGTCACCTCCGGGAACGGTGTCGTCGCAGGTCACAGCGGCGACGGCGGGCGGCGACCGCATGACGTCGGCCACCTTCGGGCGGACACCTGCGCGCGCCGTCGGGCGCGTGGGACCGTCGCGACGAGCGACTCGTCCTGAGCATCGGGACCGCCCGCCCCGTATGGGAGGGCGGTCCTGGATGTTCGCGCGTTCATGAGGAGGATGCCTTCGATGGCGTTCCGTGGTCCGAAGGTGTGGCTGTGGCGCTGGCGGCGCAACTCGCTCAAGCGTCGCGCCGACACGGTGGAGGCCTGGGTCGTGCTCGGCGTGTGGGCGCTGACAGTCCTCACCGGGGTCCTGGCCGGATGGGTGGTCGCCGGGTCCGTCGAGCAGGGCCTGGCCCGGGAACGCGTCGAGTGGCGCCCACTGGTGGGCCGGCTGACCGAACCGGCGCCAGGGAAGGCCACGGGCGGCTCCGCCGGGGGCGACCAGGTGTGGGCCAAGGTCGGCTGGACCGGCCCGGACGGCTCCACCCACACCGGCCAGGTCCGGGTCCGCTCCGGCAGCCCCACCGGCACGGCGGTCACCGTCTGGACGGACCGACAGGGCCGCCTGGTCTCCGAGCCGCCCACCCCCGCCCAGGCCCGCCTTCGCGCGTCCCTGGTCGGCGGCCTGGCCGGCGTCGGCACCGCGGCCTTCCCCTTCGCCGCCGGCCGCCTCCTCCGAGGCCGCCTGGAACGCCGCCGGGTCGACCAGTGGGACACGGACTGGGCCCACTTCGACGCGGTATGGGGACGACGCATGGGCTGACCCCACGATGGCCTACGTCGCCGAGCCGAGCCGACACCTCGGGCGAGTCGAGCGGGGTGTGCGGGACTGACGGGTGCCGTGTGGCGCCGTAGGGTCGGTGAGGCTGGGGTGGCCACGGGCAGGAGCTGCGTGGCACGGCACGCCGGCAGGCCGCAACAAGCCGATGGGGCCGGGGCGCGCTGACGGGTCCCGCAGGGTGACAAGCGGCGCGTGCCCGCGCGGCGGCACGGAGCCCGTGGGGCTGATCGGGCCGTGCGCACGCTCGACGGGGCCGCGTGATCGCGACGTGTCCATTCCCGTCCGAGCCCCAGGAAGCAGGCTGGTTAGAGATCAGTCGCTGACGGTCAGACCAGCCCCTCCACGGCCTTTGCAGGGCGCTGATGGTTGGGGTCGGTTGCTGTACTTCGCTGCGGTACGGCAACCGCCTGGGCCTTGCTCATCCATGTAGCGGCAAGCTCGCTTCGTCGTCGCTCATCGCGGTGTAGATGGTGAGGCAGGATGCGACGACGTCGACCTCCGAAGGCCCTGTGATCCGGAGCCGCACCAACGCGGGGAGATCGGAAGAGCGGTCGATGAGACCGATGGCATCGTCAGGCCATGGGTGTGGCAGCCGCGGTAGGTACTCCACCAAGATCTCGTCGATGAAGGAGCCCTGGACCGCGATCAAATCTCCTGTCTCGACGTGGTGCAGACAGGTAAGCGAGATCACGACGTCTGGCTTGTGCGGACCCTCCCTGAGGAAGACATCCACACAATCACCGCCGTCCACGGCCCCGAACGAGACCCGTTCGACGAAGTAGCTCACGCATGGGGCAAGCATGCGGGCTGCTCTCAGGCAGCGGTTCTTGACGGCATCCTCTGCCTCGACTGCGTCGTCACTCATGGCGTGAGGCTAGGGTCCACTGCTGGCCGCGTCGACTCCGACAATCAGTTTCGCCGCCCTACAGCACCCGTCCTACTCCTCCGGGTCCCACGCGCGGAGCAGGTCGAACAAACCTGCGTCTCCCTCGATCTGCAGGGAGTCCGCCGGTATACGGTCATACACGAAGAGAACCAGCTCACTGGCCGTGCCGCGAACGGAGACGCCAGCCGCGTTCGGGCCCTCGTCGGCAGCGGCGACAGGCGTCGTGCCGGGCCCGGAGATTCGGGTGGAGCGTGCGCCGTCGCCGTCGACCGTGAGGCGCCAGGAGTGGCCCTCGGTGGCGTGGAAGTCGAAGGCAGTGGGCTTGTGCGGCCAGGCACTCGTCGTTGCGACGCAGGTGAACAGGAACTCCTCGACACCGTCGAGTGCCACCTCATCCGGCAGCGGCTCCGGGGCACCCACAGTGACCTGGGCGTCGTAGGTGTGCACCGCGATCTGCTGGAGCTGGTGCCGGGCGACGGCGCCACAGGTCTGCGGCGACTGGGACGCACCCCACCACGTCCAGCAACCGCGATCCGGTCCGGCCTCCCGCAATGCGTCCAGCAGTTGCTCCGTGGACTCCGCCAACCAGGCCAGCAGGGCCTCGCCCTCCCGAGGCGCAGCCGGGGCGCCCTCCGCCGCGGACTTGGCCGGAGCAGGCCCTGCGGCGACGGTGGCGGCCCAGACGCGGCGCCCCTCGCCGATGTGCTGCGCCAGATCGAACAGCGTCCACTCGGGGCAGGTCGGCACCTGCACGTCGAGGCTGGGCGCGGAGGCGACCGCGGCGCGGAAGGCGCTCGACCGTTCGTCGATCAGTCGCAACAGAGCGGGGAAGGTAAGTGTCGTTGTCACATGGACTCCCTATCACCGTGTTCCGACAATCGGACATTGATTTTCACAGCCGAGGCGGCGAGCGCGCGGCACGGGCCGGGCGCCCTCAGATGACGCCGTGTCCACATTCTGAAACGATCAGTGAGTCACGCAACGCCGCACCGGCAAGGCCTCATCAGCCACTCTTACCGTGCCCGATTCGAGGTTTCCGATTGACTCGCGGGTCTGGCTCCGACACTCGCCACGATGTGCCGGCACTCGCATACGTCGCCCCGTCCATCCCGGAGTCTGAGCGCCCCCGCCGGAGGCATGGTCTTGAACCCGTGAAGAAGGTTGTCACTCAGTCGGTCTCTTGGGGCTTGTCCGGTCCCGGTAGATGCTTGACACTTCCGTCCCAGCTGACGGATGACAGCGGTCGTGATCGGCTTTTCCGTGCACGTCGTTGCGGCGGCCGTGTGCGAGCTGCGGCGTGAGCATCCGCGGTGGGGTCCGCGGCGGATCGCTCATGTGCTGGAGGGTTCCGGAGCGGTGAGTCCGGCGCTGTCGCGGATGACGGTGTATCGGAGTCTGCGTTCACCCGTGTCCGTCTCTGATCTGGGGCAGTTGGCAGCCCGGGGAGGACGTGCGGGCGGGCCGTCTCCGCTGCCGGTCGGTGACGGGGCGGCCTTCGAGGTGGACCGGGTGGTGAACGACAGCGGTGGCGGGCATCAGGTCTTGGCGGCGGAGATCCTGGGTGGCCGCCCGGTGGGCATCCAGACGCTGTCGTTCGTCGATCCGTCCTCGCGGGAGCGCCGTCATGTTCTCCTCTCCGGATGTACTCCACGTGGGCTCGGGGGACGCGTCGGTCATGTACTGGTGGCCGTCGGCCGGTCGCGGAGCAGGCGGAGTGTGATGAAAGGGCCTAGAAGGAAAGACTCCGTTCCAGGATCCCGTCCACGTCCGCCCCCTCCGGCAGTGTGCCGAAGGCGTAGCCCCAGTCGCCGGCCAGGCGCGTCGCGCAGAAGGCGTCGGCGACGGCGGGCGGGGTGTGGCGGACCAGGAGGGAGGCCTGGAGGGTGAGGGCCATCTGCTCCACCAGACGGCGGGCCCCCGCCGGTGTCGCCTCGCCCAGCCGGGTCCGCAGTCGTGCGATCGCCGCGTCGAGGCGGGCGTCCGCTCCCTCGGCCAGGGCCAGTTCGCCGAAGAGGGCGTCCGCGGTGCCCGGCTCGCGGGTCAGCGCCCGCAGCACGTCGAGCGCGTTGACGTTGCCCGAGCCCTCCCAGATCGACAGCAGGGGCGCCTCGCGATAGTGCCGGGGCATGCCCGAGTCCTCCACGTACCCGTTGCCGCCCAGGCACTCCAGGGCCTCCGCGGTGAAGGCCGGCCCCCGCTTGGTCACCCAGTACTTGCCGACGGCGGTCGCGATCCGCCGGAAGGCCTGCTCACCCGCGTCCCCGCGCACCGCCCGGTCCGCCGCGCCGGCCAGCCGCAGCGTGAGCGTCGTCGCCGCCTCCGACTCCAGCGCCAGGTCGGCCAGCACGTTGCGCATCAGCGGCTGGTCCCTCAGCAGCGCGCCGAACGCGCTCCGGTGCCGTACGTGATGGCCTGCCTCGACGAGCGTCTTGCGCATCAGCGTCGCGGACGACATCACGCAGTCCAGACGCGTGCAGTTGACCATCTCGATGATGGTCTTCACACCCTGCCCCTCGGGCCCCACCAGCCAGGCCACCGTCCCGTCGAACTCCGGCTCGGACGACGCGTTGGAGCGGTTGCCGAGCTTGTCCTTCAGCCGCTGGACGCGGAACGTGTTGCGGCTGCCGTCCGGCAGCACGCGCGGCACGAGGAAACAGGACAGCCCGCCGGGAGCCTGTGCCAGGACGAGGAACAGGTCGCACATCGGCGCCGAGGTGAACCACTTGTGCCCGCGCAGGGTGTACACCCCGGGCTCGGCCGTCGGCGTGGCCGCCGTGGTGTTCGTCCGGACGTCGGAACCGCCCTGCTTCTCCGTCATCCCCATCCCGGCGAGCAGCCCGCGCTTCTGCGTCGGCACCCGCAGCCCCGGGTCGTACTCCCGGCCGGTCAGCAGCGGTTCGTAGACCTTCGCCAGCTCGGGCTCGCGGCGCAGCGCGGGGACGGCCGCGTACGTCATGGACGTGGGGCAGCCGTGCCCGGCCTCGGTGTGGCCCCACACCAGCCCGCCCGCCGTCCGGGCCACATGGGCACCGGGCCGGCCGTCCGCCCAGGGCGCCCCGGCGAGCCCCTCGGCGACGGCGACCCGCATCAGCTCGTGCCAGCTCGGATGGAAGTCGACCTCGTCGACACGATGGCCGTACCGGTCGTGCGTGCGCAGCACGGGCTCGTGGCGGTTGGCCAGCTCGCCCCACTCCTGCGCCTCGGGACCGCCGGCCAGCCGCCCGATCCGGCGGACGTCCGGCTCCGCCCACCCGGCGCCTTCCCGGCGCAGCCCTTCCAGCAGAGCGGCGTCGGCGGAGGCGTCGTAGGGCGCGAGGGGCGGCGGCTGGTTGGTCACGTCGTGCGTGGCGTACGGCGGCGACTGCGCGGGTGTCGAGGTCATGCTCACCATGTTGCACTCACGCTGCGGTCGTAGCAATAGTGCAACATCGAACCGTGGCATGGAGCAGGCGTGCATAGAGCAGGCGTGCATCGAGAGGGGCGACGTGCAGAGGGACGTACAGTCGTGGCCATGCGGATGAACGTCTCGGCGGAACCCGGCGGGGTCGACCTGCGGCCGCTGTCCGCGCGGTCGGTGGTCCTGAGCCTGCTGCTCGGCACGCACCCGCCCGAGCTGCCGGCGAAGGACCTGGTGCGCGGAGTGGAACCCTTCGGCGTCGGCGGGTCGACGGTACGGGCCGCGCTCAGCCGGATGGTGGCGGCCGGTGACCTGCGGCGCGCGGACGGCGTCTACCGGCTCAGCGACCGGCTGCTGGAGCGCCAGCGCCGCCAGGACGACGCCGTGAGTCCGGACACGCGCGCGTGGGACGGCGACTGGGAGACGGCCGTGATCACCACGATCGGACGCGGCCCCGCCGAACGCGCCGAACTGCGTGCCCGGTTGACGGCCCTGCGGCTCGCCGAACTCCGCGAGGGCGTCTGGCTGCGGCCCGCCAACCTGCGCCGCCCCTGGCCCGCCGGTCTCGACGAGGTGCTCCAGCGCTTCACCGCACGCCCCGCACGGCCCGCCCGTGAACTGGCCGCCGACCTGTGGCCGCTGGACGCCTGGGCGGACACCGCCAGGGCCCTGCTGGCCCACGCCGAGCACGCCCGCCACCCCGCCGACCGCTTCACCGCTGCCGCGGCGGTCGTACGGCATCTGCTCGCCGACCCCGTGCTGCCCGCCGCGCTCCTGCCGGCGGACTGGCCCGGTCCGGCCCTGCGGGCCGCGTACGAGGAGTACCGGCGCGACCTCACCGCCGCGACCCTCGGCGCATAGGAGCGGCGGCCGTGCGAAGCGCCGTGCGGGGGCGCTTCGTACGGCCGCCTTCACCGTGGGGGACGGTGGTGGGGGGACAGCTGTGGGGGAGGGAGGGGCTACATGTAGGTGATGTCCGAGGACGCGTACTTGCAGTACGTCCCGTCCGCGCTGGTGCCGTTCGTGGTCGGCTCGGCTCCCGTGTTGTTCCCGATGTACTTCTGGCACGGGATGATCTTCTTGCTGCTGTCGCCGACGATCGTGATCTTCTTCAGGGTCGCGCTGTCGCCGTAGTTCGTGTTGATGCCGACGAGCCTGCTCCCCGAGTAGGTCGCCTCGATGGTGTTGAGGTTGATCGTCCGCTTGTACTGCGTCGAGCAGTTGCCGCAGGAACGGATGAACGTGCCGAAGTTCTGCACCGCGAAGTTGGAGACGTTGAGCGTCCCGGCGCCGTTGAACTGGAACACTTTGTCGCTGGCCGACCGCGCGCCACCGCCCGAGACCGTGTACACGTTGGACGATGACGAGCCGCGGAAGGTGGCGGCGTCCTCGCCGACGTCCTCCCACCAGACGTTCTGGAGCGTGCAGCTGCCCTTGCAGTGGATGCCGTCGGCGGCGGGGGCGCCGATGATGACGTTCTTGAGGACGGCGCCGGCCGCCAGTTCCAGGATCGGCCCCTGGTCCTCGTCCTGGCTGCCGCTGCCCAGGTCACCGGTGCCGTAGAGGCGGATCATCCCGTAGTCCTTGGTGCCGGACACCGGGATGGTGGCGGAGACCGCCTGGCTGCCGGTCGCGGTGGGCCAGGTGGCCGCGCTCGCCGGGGTGAGACTGCCACTGGTCATGATCATGCCAATTGACATGCTGACCGCGGCCAACGAGCCGGTCAGTGCGCGCCGGCGGGCGCGCGGTCGGGTCGCAGAAGTCATGTCCCGTTCCTTCTGTGGTGGGGGTGGGGCCGTCAGGGCTTCCCGGCGCCCGCGCCGGACGTCACCGAGGCGACGACGGACGAGGCCGGCTCGGCGGTGTAGCCGTACGGCGGTTTCGTGAACGTCCCGACCTGCGAGACCTCGGTCGCGGCTCCGCCGAGGTCGTTGCCGGTCAGGTTGGCGTACCCGTCCACGTCGCTGCTGCGGTTGGTGGTCACCGCGACCGGGGTGTCACGGAAGACGTTGTTCTCCACGAGCATCTGCGCGCCCATCCGCGAGTGCACGGCCGTCTCGGCGCCCACGACGTAGTTGTCGTAGAAGTGCCCGGTGCCGAAGCGCAGGCTCGGGATGCGCGAGTAGACGTTGCTGAACAGGTTGTGGTGGTACGTCACCCTCAGATGCCCGGTGTCCTCGCTCGCGTTGTTGTCGCTGTGGCCGACGAGCGAGCCCTTGTAGTGCTCCTTGAAGGTGTTCCAGGAGACCGTGACGAGGTCGGAGGCGTGGTTGACGTCCAGCAGACCGTCGTAGTGGTCCTTGTCGTGATCGCGGTCGGCCGAGAAGGAGTTGTGGTCGATCCACACCTTCGTGGACCGCTGCACCTCGATGCCGTCGGCCGGCGCGAGCGGCTTGCTGATGTTCAGGTTGCGGATGACGACGTTCGTGACGTTCTTCAGCCGCAGCCCGCCCCCGGTGAACCCGGAGGACGAACCGACGCCCAGGACGGTGGTGTTGGACCCGATGTCGACCTGACCGCTCAGCGAGATCAGGCCGTTGACCTTCACCACCTTCGCCGTGCTGCCGGTCACGGCGGTCTGGAACGCGGCGAGCGTCGAGACGGTGACCGCCGTGGTGCTGCCGCCGCCGGTCGTCCCGGCGCCGAACCCGACCGGCGAGGGGTCGGCCGCGCCGGCCGGCCGGGGGAGGGCGAGGACCGCCGCCGTCGCGAGTGCGGCGGTCGCCGCGACGAGAGTGGTTCTTTGCGCGTGTGTACGTGGGGGGCCTGTACGCATGCGGGTGCGTCCCTTCGAAAGGACTGGGTGAACGCATATATGAACAACGTGCGCCATGTTGAACGCTGTGCAGAGTGCAGTGCTGCCTTTTAGGGACCTTGGCGAGCGGTTCGGTCACACTGTTGAACGGAACGTAGGGGGCAAGCGCTTTCTAGTCAACGCTTTGCGCAGAACACATTCGGCCACCCGTCCCGCGACAGGAGCATTCGGGAAGATGGCGTGGGAGCGCTTCCATGGCGGGCATGCGCATGCCACCATGCGATGCGGACGCTTCCCTTCATGACCTGTCGGAGAGGGGCGAGTCGATGCCGACTCCGCGCACGTACACGCGCACGCGTACAGGTACAGGTACAGGTAACAAGAACCGCTGGCACGTCTACTTCACCACCGCCGACACGGCCGGCGCGTGGAGCCTCGGACGCACCAGCTTCACCGACTGGTCGCAGGCCGCCTCCGCGCCGCAGACCTTCCTCGACGCCGACCCGAACATCGGCGACCGGTACGCGGCCGCGCCGCAGGCCTTCTCCTTCGCGCCGCAGAAGACGTGGTACATGGTCCACCAGACCGGACCACCGTCCTACTCGACCACCAAGGACCCCTCGAACCCCGCCAGTTGGAGCCCGTCGAAGTACTTCTTCGACAGCGGCGGCTACCTCATGCTCGTCGAGGCCCTGGCCACCGGCTCCGACTGGCGCCGCTACTTCCGCGCCTGGACCGCCGACCGCCTCGACGGCACCTGGACCCCGCTGGCCGACACCGAGGCCAACCCCTTCCTGCGCCCCACCAACGTCGCCTTCGTCGCCGGACAGCCCTCATGGACCAGGGACTTCAGCCACGGCGAGATGATCCGCGACGGCGTCGACCAGACCCTCACGATCGCCCCCTGCCGGCTCCGCTACCTCTATCAGGGCATGGACCCCGCCGCAGGCAGCGACTACTCCCGACTCCCCTGGCTCCTCGCCCTGGTGAGCCAGGCCAGCTCCGCCTGCTGAATCCGCTCCACACGTACGACGTCCCCCGAGCCGCTACCAGAAAGGGACCGGCACGTGTCCAACTCCCCCGGGAGAGCGCTGCGTTCGTTACTCGGCGCCCTCGCGCTCCTCCTCACCGCCGCCCTGCTCACCGCACCCTCCGCCGCCGCCCGGACCGGAGCCGCCGAGGCGCCCGTCCCCGCCGCCACCCTCACCGAGGTCACCGGCTTCGGCACCAACCCCAGCAACCTCCAGATGTACGTGTACGTCCCGGCCGGGGTCACCGAACACCCGGCGGTTCTGGTCGCCGTCCACTGGTGCGGCGGGTCAGGCCCCGCGATGCACTCCGGCACCGAGTACTCCCAACTCGCCGACCGCTACGGGTTCGTGATCGTCTACCCGTCCGTCACCCGCAGCAGCAAGTGCTTCGACGTCTCCTCGCCCCAGGCGCTCCGGCGCGGCGGCGGCAGTGACCCCGTCGGCGTCAAGTCGATGATCGACTGGGTCACCGCCCACTACTCCGCCGACACCGCCCGCGTCTACGCCACCGGTATCTCCTCCGGGGCGATGATGACCAACGTCCTGCTCGGCGACTACCCGGACGTGTTTGCCGCCGGTGCCGCCTTCGCCGGAGTGCCCTTCGGATGCTTCGCCACCACCGACGGCTCCGAGTGGAACAGCGCCTGTTCCGGCGGCACCGTGATCCGCACCGCGCAGGCGTGGGGCGACCTGGTCCGTGGCGCCTACCCCGGCTACAGCGGACCCCGGCCGCGGATGCAGCTGTGGCACGGCACCGAGGACGACGTGCTGCGCTACCCCAACTTCGGCGAGGAGATCAAGCAGTGGACCGACGTACGGGGCCTGAACCAGACCCCGGCCGCCACCGACTCGCCCGCCGCCGGCTGGACCCGCACCCGCTACGGCGGCACCGGTGACCAGGCCCCGGTCGAGGCCATCAGCCTCCAGGGCGTCGGCCACAACCTGTACGCCTGGGGCATGGCCGCTCGCGTGATCACCTTCTTCGGCCTCGACAGCTCCGGCCCCGTACCGGAGCCCGAGCCCGGCAGCTGCAAGGTGACGGCCACCACCAATGCGTGGAACACCGGGCTGACCACCTCCGTGACCGTCACCAACACCGGGACGACGGTGGTCGACGGGTGGCGGCTCGGCTTCACCCTGCCCTCCGGGCAGACCATCACCAACGGCTGGGGCGCCACCTACACCCCGGCCTCCGGAGCGGTGACGGCGGCCAACGCGACGTACAACGGCACGATCGCGCCGAACGCGAGCGTCACCATCGGCTACCAGGCGAACCACACGGGCAACAGCGCGGCGCCCGGCGCGTTCACGCTCAACGGGGCGGTCTGCACGGCGGGTTGAGACCCACGAAGGTGGGCGGGCGGTGGCCCGGCCCGGCCCCCCCGGGGAAACCGGGAGAGGGGGTTCAGCCCCCGGCACCCCCGAGGTGGTGTGCTAACCCCCTTTCGCCCTTGCCCGCGAGGCATCCGCACCCGGGCCGCGCCAGGACCGGCCTACACGGTCTTCTCGCGGGGCTGCCCGGCCACGTCCTCGGCGAGCGGCGCGGCGGACGGCTTCCCGGCCGAGGCACCCCTCGCGGGAAGGTGGTTGAAGACGAGATTCAGCACGATCGCGGTCACACAGCCCGCGCTGATCCCGCTGTTCATCACCGTCTGGAACCAGTCGGGGAACTTCGCGTAGATCGTCGGCACGCCCACCGGCAGCACGCCCATCGCGACCGAGACCGCCACCACCGTCAGATTGTGGTTGCCCTTGAAGTCGACCTCGGCCAGGGTGCGCAGTCCGCTCGCCGCGACCGTCCCGAACATCACCAGACCCGCGCCGCCGAGCACCGGCGCCGGAATCGCCGCCACCACCGCGCCCAGCTTGGGCAGCAGCCCGAGCAGCACGAGGATGCCGCCCGCGGCGGCCACCACCCAGCGGCTGCGCACCCGGGTCATGCCGACCAGGCCCACGTTCTGCGCGTACGCCGTGTAGGGGAAGGTGTTGAAGACACCGCCCAGGACGGTGGAGAGGCCGTCGGCGCGCAGTCCGTCCGCGAGCGAGCGCCGCTCGACCTTGCGGTCGGTCATCTCGCCCACCGCGATCAGGTCACCGGTCGTCTCGGTCATCGTCACCAGCGCCACGACCAGCATGGAGATGACGGCCGAGGTCTCGAACGTGGGCGCGCCGAAGTGGAACGGCGTGCTGACCCCGATCCAGTCGGCGTCGCCGACCCCGCCGAAGTCCGTGAAGCCGAACGGCACCGCCACCGCGAGCCCCACCGCGATGCCCACCAGCACTGCGATCCGGCTCAGGAACTCCGGCGCGAACCGCTGCACGCCGAGCACCACCGCCAGCACGAACGCGGCGAGCGCGAGGTTCTTCGGCTCCCCGAAGTCCGCCGAACCCACGCCGCCCGCGGCCCAGTTGCCGGCGACCGGCAGCAGCGAGAGGCCGATGATCAGGATCACCGTTCCGGTGACCAGCGGCGGGAAGAAGCGCAGCAGTCTGCCGAACACGGGCGCCAGCAGCACGATCGCGAGGCCCGCCACGATCACCGAGCCGTAGATCGCGGGCAGTCCGCCGCCCGTCGTCCCGATCAGCACCATCGGTGACACGGCGGCGAACGTACAGCCCTGCATGATCGGCAGCCGCACCCCGAAGCGCCAGAACCCGACGCACTGGATCAGCGTGGCTATGCCGCACACCAGCAGGTCGGCGGTGATCAGATACGCCAGGTCGGCGGCCGACAGCTTCATCGCGCCGCCCACGATCAACGGTACGGCGACCGCGCCCGCGTACATCGCGAGCACGTGCTGAAGTCCGAAGGCGGCCAACTGCCGTACGGGTGGTACCTCGTCGACGGGATGGACGGGCGCGGTCGGGCTGGTGGTCATGGGCACTCCAGAGCGGCGGAGGACGGAAGAGGGTGGAAGGGGAGGGCAGGGGACGGCAGGGGAGGGCAGGGCAGGGGACGGCAGGGGACGGCAGGAGAGGGCGCGGGCGGGGGCGAGATCCGGACAGCACGAGACCGTACGACGCTTACACAGAATGTTGATTTCGCCGGTGTTGCCGGTGTGTGACCCGCTCAGCGGCCCGCGGCCGCCCACAGGGCTTCCCAGTCCGGCAGTTTCACCACGTCCCGCCCCAGGGAGGCGCCGAGCGCCGCCTCGGCCCGCTCGATCGCCAGCCACCCGTCCCATCCGACCGGCTCGGCCCCGGCGTCCCGCAGCGGTGGCAGCACGTCGCCGGGCACCGGCCGGGTGACGAGGGCGGGGGCGTCCTCGAGGAGGGAGGCCACCGTCTCCTTCGCGCACGGCCGGTTGCTGCCGATGACACCGGTCGGGCCGCGCTTGATCCAGCCCGCCACGTACTCGCCCGGCGCGACCGTGTCCCCGCGCAGCACCCGGCCGGCGCTGTGCGGCACCGTGCCCCGCTGCGTGTCGAACGGCAGCCCCGCCGGCGGCACCCCGAGATAGCCCACCGACCGCAGCACCAACTGCGCCTCGATGTCCTCGAATCGGCCGGTGCCCGTCACCCCGCCGTGCCCGTCCGGCGTGGTCCGTTCGAACCGCACCGCGCCCACCCGGCCGCCGTCCGCGAGCAGTTCGACCGGCCGCAGGAAGAACCGCAGCCGGATCCGCCGCCGTACGCCCCGCGAGGGCAGGGCCGTCCAGCCGCGCAGCACCTCGACGTTGCGGCGCTGTGCCGGGGGCAGCCCGGAAGGGTCGCCGTACGCCGGGTCCAGCGCCAGCTCCGCCTCGTCCACGGACACGTCGGTGTCCGGCAGCCCGCCCAGCTCCCGCAGCTCCTTGGTGGTGAAGCGGGCCTGGGAGGGGCCGCGCCGCCCCACCATGTGGATCTCGGTCACCCCGCTCGCGGCCAGCGCGGACAGGGCCGCCTCGGGCATGTCCGTGGGGCTCAGCTCGGCCTCGCCGCGGGCCAGGATCCGGGTGACGTCCACCGCGACATTGCCCACGCCGATCACTACGGCCGAGCGGGCGCCCTGTACGAAGCCGCCGGCGACGGTGTCCGGGTGGGCGCTGTACCAGGACACGAACTCCGTCGCCGACCAGCTGCCCGGCAGTTCCTCGCCCGGGATGCCCAGACGCCGGTCGGCGGAGGCGCCCACGCAGTACACGACCGCGTGGTACAGCTCGCGCAGCCGGGCGACGGGCACCCCGTCCGCGCCGACCGGCACCCCGCCGAGGAAGCGCACCCGCTCGTGCTCCAGCACCGTCCGCAGGTTGCGCTGGAGCGACTTGATCTTCTCGTGGTCCGGGGCGACGCCGTACCGCACCAGGCCGTACGGGCACGGCAGCCGGTCGAGGACGTCGACGAGCACCTCGGGATCCTGCTGGACCAGGCACTGGGCGGTATAGACCCCGCTCGGCCCCGATCCGACGACGGCGACACGCAGCACGGCGGTACCCCTTCCCCCACGGGACGGAGGAGATCGCTGGTGCCTCCAGCATCGCACCGCCGGTGCTCCGCTGACAGGGTGCCGCGCCTGTGGGACCCGTGCGTTCCGTTCGGATGGAAAGTGATCATGGGATTACGTTGCGTGTGCGCTGGAAGCGTCGTTTCTCGATCTCTCCGATCGGTCCGCCGAGGACGGCACGGTGGCCGTGTGGCCGCCGTGGGAGGTGCGGGAAGGTGCCGGTGCCACGTCTCCATCGAGGACGTCCGCGCCGAGCCGGCCCTCTCCCTGAAGGGGCGGTCCGGGGCGGTCCCTGCGCCTGATCGCCCGGGCGGCGGGACGCCGGCTGTCTGGCGCCTCGTCACGCCAGGCGTTGAGCGAGCGGATCGATGGCTCGGCGCATCGTTGGTCCGGCGGATCAGCGCATCCCACGCATCCGGGTGATCTCACTCGTCTGCTGGGCCACCACGTCGTCCGCCATCTCCTCGATCAGCAGGTTGTTGCCCTGCGCCTTGACGTCCGTGGCCATGGTGATCGCTCCCTCGTGATGGGTGATCATCAGGGTGAGGAAGAGGTCGTCGAACGCCTTGCCGTCCGCCGCGCGCAGCTTCGTCAGCTGAGCCTCGGTGGCCATGCCGGGCATCGCGGTGTGCGTGTGGGTGTCGGCGGTCTCCGCCTTGCCGTGCGTGGTCAGCCAGCCCCGCATCGCCTCGATCTCCGGGCCCTGTGCGGAGGAGATGCGCAGGGCGAGGCGTTTCAGATCCCCCGACCGGGCCCGTTCCGGCACGAGTTCGGTCATCTCCAGGGCCTGGCTGTGGTGCTCGATCATCATCCGGGCGAACGACACGTCAGCCGCGTTCGGGGTGTCGTCCTCGGAGCGCTGAGCTGCCGCGTCCTCGGCGGAGAGCGTCCTGTTCGCCTCGCCCGGCCGGCCCGGCGCGATCACCGAAGGTCCGCTCGCCGCACCCGACTTGGGGTCCGTGTCCGAGTCGCAGGCGGCGAGGGCCAGGGCGAGCAGCGCGGCCGCGGTGACGAGCGATGCGCGGCGGTTGAGCACAACGACCTCCAGGGACGAGGGGGTTGGGGGACGGACCGTTCACTGGGGGATCTTTGCCCTACTGATCAAAATCATTCATGACGAATGCGTTGCCAACCTTTGTTCTGTGCATGATGAAGACGATACTTCGGAGCACCGTGAACCGTTCCCGAGTGAACGGCAACAAGGGAGGATGCAGTGACCCTGTTGAACGATCCCCGAACGCGGCGCAGACGCATGGGTGTCGTCGCCGCCTGTACCGGGCTCCTGGCCGCGCTTCTCACGGCGGTCCCGGCGGCCGCGACCCCCGACCCGGGGGACGTCCCGACCGCCGAGCGCGAGGTCTCCCAAGGCGTCCAGGCCGAGGCGGCCGAGGCGATCGCCGAGGGCGAGATACCCGGGCAGGACGAGATCGTCCACTCCGACAACATCCAGCACCTCGTGAACATCCCCAAGGACGTCCTGCCGGGCACCAACTCGGACCTGGCGTTCCAGGGCAAGTACGCCTTCGCCGGCAACTACGACGGCTTCCGCATCTTCGACATCAGCGACCCGAAGGCACCGAAGACCGTCTCGCAGGTCCTCTGCCCCGGCTCGCAGAACGACATCTCCGTCTCCGGAGACCTGCTCTTCCTCTCCACCGACTCCTCGCGCAGCGACAGCAGTTGCAACAGCACCACGCAGCCCGCGACCGAGAAGTCCTCCTGGGAGGGCATGAAGGTCTTCGACATCAGCGACAAGGCGAACCCGAAGTACGTCGCCGCCGTCGAGACCGCCTGCGGCTCGCACACCCACACCCTGGTGCCCGAGCGCAAGAACGTGTACGTGTACGTCTCCTCGTACTCGCCCAACGCCACCTACCCCGACTGCCAGCCCCCGCACGACGGCATCTCCGTCATCAAGGTGCCGCGCAAGGCCCCCGAGCGGGCGGCGATCGTGAGCTTCCCCGTCCTCTTCCCGGGCGAGGGCGCGGACGGCGGCGGCAACCCGGGCTCGCCCACCAACCCGGGCGTGTCCAAGACCACCGGCTGCCACGACATCACGGTGCTGCCCGAGAAGGACCTGGCGGCGGGCGCCTGCATGGGCGACGGCATCCTGTTCTCCATCGAGGACCCGGAGAACCCGAAGGTCATCGACCAGGTGCAGGACAACGTCAACTTCGCGTTCTGGCACTCGGCGACCTTCAACCAGAGGGCGAACAAGGTCGTCTTCACCGACGAGCTGGGCGGCGGCGGCGCGGCCACCTGCAACGCGGAGATCGGCCCGAACCGCGGCGCCGACGGCATCTACGACATCGTCGGCAAGGGCGACAAGCGCAAGCTCGTCTTCCGCAGCTACTACAAGATCCCCCGCCATCAGGCGGCCACCGAGAACTGCGTGGCCCACAACGGCTCGCTGATCCCCGTCAAGGGCAAGGACCTCATGGTCCAGGCCTGGTACCAGGGCGGTGTCTCGGTCTGGGACTTCACCGACTCGTCGAACCCGAAGGAGATCGCGTACTTCGAGCGCGGTCCGCTGTCCACCGACACGCTGCGCAGCGGCGGTGCCTGGTCGGCGTACTACTACAACGGTTACATCTACTCGAACGACATGGCGAAGGGCTTCGACGTGCTGAAGCTCAGCGACCGGCGCACGGATCCGGCGAAGCGGGTCCACCTGCGTGAGCTGAACGTCCAGACCCAGCCGGACTACTTCGACTGATCCCCGGCCGGCGGGTCCGTCGGCTCTGGCGGGCCCGCCGGCTGCGGCGGATCCGTCAGCTCCGGGGGATCCGTCGGCCGCGGTGGGTCCGTCGACTCCGGCGGGTCCGTCGCGAAGAAGCGCGACAGGTCCGTGTCACACCTCCCGCCGGGCGCCTCGGCGTCCGGCGGGACCCCCAGCTCCCAGCCCAGCCCGTAGCGCTCGAACAGCTCCGCCCGCATCGCCGCGACCGGCATGCCCACATTGGGCAGCACGATCGCGTAGACGGCGCCCATCAGCACCGAGCGCAGCATCGGGTAGTCGGCGTCCACGTTCCGCGCCCCGTACCGGGCCAGCGTGTCCCGCAGCAGTTCGGCCAGCCGCTGCTGCTCCGCGCAGCGCACGAACCCCTCGGCCTGGAGCAGGCCGGCCATGTGCTGGCGCATCAGCACCGTACGGTTCCCGGCCAGCCCCAGGATCGCGTCGATGGCCCGCGCCATTCGCTCCCGGCCGTCCTCGGTGCGCGGCTCGCGCTCCAGCGCCTCCTCCAGCGTGCGGTGCATCAGCCGGTGCACCGCCGACTGCACCAGCTGGCGCTTGCCGGGGAAGTAGTACGACACCAGACCGCGGGCCGAGCCCGCGCGGTCCGCGATGTCGCCGAGCGTCGTCGCCTCGTAGCCGTGCTCGCTCACCGACTCCACGGCCGCCTGAAGCAGCCGCTCCCGGGAACGCCGTCGCAATTCTTCATTGACCGAGGCGCTGCGCGGGGACATCCTGTAACTCCTGCGTTGACTGGCTGCCAGCCAACTATACTCAACGCATCCCGGACGGCTCCGTACGGAGTGGGCCGGGCTGCCGCCTGCTCTGGGCGACGCGGGGGATCGTCCAGAGTGGGCGTGCTTTCTCCCCGATGGTGGCCTTGGGCTACCGGTCGGCGGTGTCGGTGCCCCGGCCCACCAGGTCCAGGACCGGTCGCAGCGCGTTCGGGCGCTCGGCCGCCGGCAGATGATCCACGAAGTGCACCCCGCAGCCCAGCGCCGCCGCCCCGCCGTCCGCCCGCCGGTTGTCCCCCACCATCAGCGTCGCCCGCGGATCGACTCCGAGCGCTTCGCAGGCCACCGTGAACAGCCGCGGGTCAGGCTTCTGCACCCCGTGCTCGTACGACAGCACGTACACGTCGACGAACGGGTCCAGGCCGTGTTCCCGGAACACCGGCCGCAGATCCCAGCCGATGTTGCTGACCACGCCCACTTTCGCGCCGCGCTCGCGCAGCCCGCTCAGCACCTCGTGGGCGTCCGGGTACGGAGCCCAGGCCGCCGGCGTCATGTGCCGGTCGTACAGCGCGTCGTGCAGGCCCGGCTCGGGCAGCGGCACCTGGTGGGACAGGCCGGTGTACGCGGCCCGGTGCGACGCGGCGCTCTCGTCCCGCACCCCCCACACTCGCGCCAGCTCGTCGGGCACCCGCACGGGATCCGCGCCGCCCGGCAGCGCGCCGGCCGTCTCCAGCGCCCGCGCCGCCTCGGCGACCTCCGCCTCGGGCAGCACCAGACCCGCTTGGTCCAGCACGGCACGCAACCACGACTCGGTGGACTCGACCCGGAAGAGGGTCCCGGAGAAGTCGAACAGAACGGCAGTCATGGGGCGATCCTAAAATCCCGGTGGATCTTGCGGGGGCGTGTTCCCTACGACAGGTTCCATACGAGCGGGAGATCGCCATCGCAGAACACGCAGACGAACACCCCCTCACGCACCACGTTGATCTCCCGGCAGCGCTCGCAGCGCCGGAACACCAGTGCATGGGTGAACCCGTCGGGCCGTCCTACGCCCGCCCGGTCCAGGGCGGCGGCGACCGCCGGCCAGCAGTCGGGATCGGGGCAGTAGCCGGTCGACTGGTTGCTGACCTCCCGGACCTCCCAGCCGCCCGGCCCGCGCCGGAACGCGATCTCGCCCGCGCCCAGGACGTCACCGCCGCCGGCACACGCCACGTGCTCGCTGCGGCGGGGCGCCAGCCGCAGCAGTCCGTCCGGCCCGACGACGTACGTGTACGGCTCACCGTCCCCCGTCGCGTGCGCGTCCAGGTCGGCGGCCTCCCGGATCACCCGGCCGCCGGCGCCGGGAACGACGGCCCGCCGGATCTCCTCGGGTCCCACATAGCCGTACCGCCGCCCCGGAACGCCGCTCACGGGCGCCAGCGCAGGTGGGCGGCGATCGCCAGGGCGACCAGCAGGGCGCCCAGGAGCCAGCCGCCGAGCACGTCCGAGGGCCAGTGCACGCCCAGCCAGACCCGGGTCAGACCGACGCCCACCACGGAGACCGCGGCCACCGTCACCGCCGTACGCCACAGGGCGAAGCCGACTCCGTGGCGGTGGAGCAGCCACAGGAGGAGGCCGCACATCACCGTGGCGGTCAGGGCGTGGCCGGAGGGGTACGCCGCGTAGTGGGCGGAGTCGACGGGGTCGGGCCAGACCGGGCGCTCACGCCCGACCGCGGCCTTGAGGCCCTGCTGGACCAAGGTGCCCACGGCCGAGGTGGCGACCAGCCACGCCGCCGTCCACCAGTCCGCCAACCGCCACATCAGCCACACGGCCACCGCGGCCCCCAGCAGACGCATGGTCAACGGATCCCAGACCCAGTCCGTGAGGATGCGGCACAGCTGGGTGACGTCGGGGTCGGCGAGGGCCCAGCGGTGGGTGGTGCGCGCGATGTCCTCGTCGACGGAGAGCAGGGGGCGCCACTCGGCTGCCACCAGCACGAACAGCACCAGCGAGCCCAGGCCCAGGCCGAGGAGCACGGAGAGGCTGTGGGCCGTGCGTGGGGCCGGGGGGCGGGGCGGGGAGTCGACGGACACGTTGTGCATGCTGCGATCCTCGCCGACCCATGGGGTCGGAGGCCAACCCGGGGTGATCGATCAGGACGGTCCGGCGGAGGAGTGGAGGTTGACGTGGGGTGGCCGATCAGCGCCGGGACCATGGAGGGCGGAGGTCGACCGGGGGTGGCGGACCCGTGTGTCGACGCGTGAGGTCCGAGGCCGGAAGCCCGAGGCGGCCGATCCGCGTCGAGCCCTGGGGTGGGAGGTCGGGGGTGGCCGATCCGCGTCGACCTGGGGGAGCGGCCTCGACCCAGGGGATCCACATCGGTTCATGGGGCCGGCGGCCAGACGTCGCCGGGCTGCCGCCGCTGCGGGTCTCAGCCCAGTGCCCGCAGCCCCGGCACCAGGGTCACCAGTACCGGGATCACCGGTACCAGCGAGGCCGCCGCCGTCAGCCGCAGCCGACGGGCCGCCGTGAGCCGGTCCGGCGGGGTGAGCAGCCGGTTCACCCGCTGCGGGACATGCGCCTGCGGGGTGGGGGCGGGACCGAACATCCCCCGGTCCTCGTTGAGTTCGACCAGCGCCAGCGCGGTGGTGAGGCGGCCGAAGCGGCGGGAGGCCATGTCGTCGGCGGCCAGCTCGACCAGCCGGTGCATCTCGTCCTGGAACGCGGCGAACACCGGGACCTGCGGAAACCCGGTCGCCAGCGCGGACGAGGAGTGCAGCAGCCAGTCGTGCCGGGCCTGCGCGTGACCCTGCTCGTGCGCGAGTACGGCGTCCAGCTGACGCCCCTTCAGGCGCTGCAGCGCGGCCGTGGTGACGACCAGTTGGGGTGCCGTGCCCGGCAGCCACCAGGCGTCGGGCCGCTCGCCCTCCAGCACCACGAGCCGCCCGCTCGTCGCCGCCTCGCCCGGCAACAGCGGGGCCCGCAGCCGCAGTTCGGTCCGCCGCGACCGGCGTCGGGCCCTGGCCCGCACGATCTCCCGGACCAGCATCGCCCCGCTCCACAGCCCGCCGCACGCGAGCGCCACCGCGGTCGCCGCCGCCCAGGGGCCGGTCGGCCCCAGCGCGTAGGCCTCCACGACCGCCTGCGGAGCCGGCGCGAAGACATGGCCGCGCACCGCCTGCCAGGCCGACGCCGCGCTGAGCGTCATCGACAGGGCGCAGCACAGCAGGACCGCGGCCACCACGCACTGCCACGCCCACAGCGCGACCACCGGTTCACGGTCCGGCCAGTCCGCCCAGGCGATGAGCCGGGGCGCGGCCACGGCGGTCAGGGCGCCGAGCAACAGCAGGACCGCGGGGACCATCATGGGCAGCACCCTATGAGCGGCGCGCCGCTCAGGGGTACGCGTTGTCACGGCAAAGTGACGCAGACCACGGCCGGGCGGTGCCGAGTGCCTTCGCCGGACGGGTACTTGAGTATCGAATGAGCCACTTGGCGGATCACCTGGCGGATTGCTTGCGGATCACCTGGCGGATCACATGGTCAGCAGCATCGCCAGCATCCCGATCCCCATCGACAGTCGGCACACCCGCGCCAGCTCGGGCCGGTCGCTCCAGGCGACGGCGGACCCGCCCGCCCTCGGCACCGCCCCCGCCCCCGCTCCCGTACCCGGCGCCACCGGCAGCAGCCGGACCCCGGACACCAGGACGTACCCGGTGAAATACAGCAGCAGCACGCCCGTCAGCAGCGGGACGCCGCCGGTGTCGACGTGCCCGTGCGCGTGGGCCGGGGAGCCGGCCATGACCGCCGCCATGTAGACCATCGCCGAGGCCCCGACGAGATGGTGCAGATGGTGCGCGTGCGTGCGCGACGCCCACAGGGCCCGCAGCGCGGCCGCGCCGAACACCGCCGCGTAGGCCGGCCAGGCCCACGCGGGCGGGGTGAACACCGCGGCGGGCACGGCCATCGCGGCCATGCCGAAGCCCATGAGAGCCTCGCCGCCCGCGGCCCGGCGCTGTTCCTCGACATTGCTGCGCATCCGCAGCAGACAGTAGGCGCCGGTCGCCGCACACAGCGCGACCAGCAGCCAGCCGGGCGAAGCCGGTCCGTGCACGCGCACCTCCCCGCTCGACGTCGCGTCGGTCGAGGGATGCGATGCCCACGGCACGCGGCGCGCACGCAAGCGCAAGGGTGTACACGGGGAGCACTCGACGGAGCGCGGCAATCATCCCGAATTATTTCACAAGTAAAACACATGCTAAATTGATAGGCATGCCTGGATCCCGCCTCCCTCTCGCCGGCGTGCTGCGCCTCAATCGCCCGTCCGACATCTGGTTCAAGCCCGCCCTCAGCGTGGTCGCCGCCGTCGCCCCGCCGAACCTGCTCCTGCTGGCCCTCGGCCGGCTGGACCTGGCGATGTACACGATGGCCGGGTCCCTGTGCGCCCTGTACGCCCACAACCGCCCCTACGCGTCCCGCGCGCGGGTCCTGGCGTGGGTGGTGCTGGGCATGACCGGCGGTCTGGCCGTCGCCCTGGTCGCGGCCTCGCTCACCACGAACGCCGTCGTCCTCGTCACCGTCGGCGCCCTGCTGGCGGCCGTGCAGAAGGCGCTCTGCGACGCGACCCGGCTCGGCCCGCCCGCCAATGTCGTCCTCACCTTCATCAGCTCCGCCTCGCTCTTCGTGCCCCAGACCCTCGGGCAGGTCCCCGGCCATCTGGCACTGGCCCTCGCCGCGGGCGCCTGGGCCTGGCTCATCGGCATGGCGCCGGGCCTGCCGCGCCCGCACGGCCCGGAGCGCCGCGCCACCGCCCACGCGCTGACCCTGGCCGCCGGATACGCCGACCAGGCCGGGACGAGCGCGACGGGCGAGCCCCGAGCCCGCGCCGCCGCGGCCGCCGCCGTACACGCGG
This sequence comes from Streptomyces sp. NPDC041784, assembly GCF_055591025.1. Lineage (NCBI taxonomy): Bacteria > Bacillati > Actinomycetota > Actinomycetes > Kitasatosporales > Streptomycetaceae > Streptomyces > Streptomyces sp. NPDC041784. Next base: position 32,654 of record NZ_JBVJAB010000017.1, on the reverse strand, counting down.
CCTGGCAGACGCTGCTGCCGGTCCGTGGCGAGGAGACGCGCCGCGCCCTGGAACGGCTCGTCGTCCGCGCCGAGGTGGCGCTCGCCGCACCCGCCGACACCGACCCGGCACGGCTGCGCGCCTGGGCCCGCGACCTGCGCGGAACCGGAGCGCTCCCGCGCCCCGACGATCCCGACCACCTCGTGGACGACGATCTCGTGGACGCTCTCGTGGACGGCGACGAACTCCTGGGCGCCGAGGCCGAACGGGCCGCCGGACAGCCCCCGTTGTGGCACCGGCTCGGCCCCCTCGCCCCCATCGCCGTACGCACCGCCCTGGGCTGCGCCCTAGCCGGATACGCCTCCCTCGCGCTGGGCATCGGCCGCCCGTACTGGGCCCTGGTCACGGCCGCGTCCCTCTACCAGGCGAACCTCACCCTCACCTGGAACCGTGCCGTCCAGCGGGTCGTCGGCAATCTCGCGGGCGTCCTCGCCTTCGCCGCGCTCGTCCCGCTCGCCCATGTCCACCGGGCGGCGCTCGTGCTGGTCTGCCTCGCGCTGAACTTCGGTGCGGAGGCGCTGATCAGCCGCAACTACTGGCTCGGCAGCGTCTGCGTGACCCCGATGGCGCTGCTCATCACCGAGTTCGCCCAGTACCAGGACTCGGGCCGGCTGATCACCGAACGGGTCGTGGACACCCTCGTGGGCGCCGCGGTCGGTTTCGTCGCCGCGGTCGCCGTGACCAACCGCCGCGCCGGGGACCGTCTCGGAACCGCGCTGACGGCCGTCGAAAGCGCCCGCGACCACGCCGCGCACCTCCTGACGGAGCCGCGCCCCGCCCCCACCGCCCTGGAGTCCGCCCGCCGGCGCCTCGCCGCCGCCCTGGTCGACCTGCGTACCACCGCCGACGCCGCCTCCGGCGAGTGGTGGCAGCGTGTCCTCCCCGAGGAGCGGGTCGCCACGGCCGAACAGTCGGCACACCGTACGCTCGCCGCGACGGTACGACGCCAGGGACTCCACCTGGCCCGAAACACCCACGCGCGAGCGGAGGACGTACGGCGATGACGGCGACGCAGGGACCACCGGCGGCCGGAGACGAGGCGAACGACAGCGCCCCCGCCACCACGGGGGAGTCACAGGGGCGGTCCGCGGCGCGGGGGACGCACCAGGGTGAACCGGCGGCGGGGCAGGGGCCGGCGCAGGACGACGCGGGTGGTGTCCCGCACGGACCGGCCGACCCCTCGCCCGCCTCACCCCGGCCGCCGGAGGGCGAGGAGGCGCCGCACGGCCTCGCCCCGACCCGTGGCGCCCAGCCCGGTCCGCCCCGGTCCGACGCCCCCGCCCGGAGTGACACGGTCGCCGGTGTCGTACGGCAGTGGCGGGTCGTCCGGCCCGATCTGGACACCGGGCCGATGGAGATCATCGGGCGGGTCAACCGCTGTGCCGCCCTCCTTCAGCAGGCCGAGGACGCGCCGCTGCGACGGGCCGGGCTGAGCCGCCCCGAATTCGACCTGCTCGGCGCGCTCCGGCGGACCGGGCACGAGCTGACCCCCGGTGAGCTGGCCCGAGAGACCTTCTCCTCCGGGGCCGCCGTCACCAAACGGCTCAAGCAGCTCACCGAACGCGGCCTGGTGGAGCGCCGCGGCGACTCCCGTGACCGCCGCGTCTCCCACCTCCGGCTCACGGACGCCGGCCGGGACCTCGTCGACGGCATCCTGCCCGAGCAGCTCGCCTACGAGAGCGCCGTACTCTCCGCTCTGGACGGCGACCGGCAGGGCGAACTCGCCGACCTGTTGGGGGAGTTGCTGAGCCGGCTGGAAGGGCAGATGCGGGCGCTGCGGCCCTGACCGCCGGCACGCGGGCCGTTGCCGCACGGACCGTTGACGCCGACCGGCGGTCCTCTCTACGTTCGAGCGGGTCGATTCGATCGATCGACCGCCGCTCGACATGTCGAACGACCAACGTCTTCCTGCGCGTCGACGGCGCACACCCCCAGGAACTGCTGCTGCCCCTCGGCTCCCAGTGGGCCGTTTGGGCCCGCACCGACACCCGGATCGACCTCACCGCCGGACACCACACGCTCACCCTGGCCGCCCGCGACCCCGAACTCGGCGCCACCCGGGGCGATGCCGTCGTCGACCGCCTCGAACTGGCCCTCTACCCCGGCACCGACGCGGTGTACGACGCCGAACTCGCCGTCCTCGGCGCCGGCGCCCGAGTCGACCGGGGCGCCGTCGTGCTCCCGCCGGGCGGCACGGTCACCTTCTGGGTGCACGCGGCCGCCGACGGCGAGGCGAGCGTGACGGTCGGCCGACCCGGCCCGGGGAAGGGAAGGTGACCGTCAACGACGAGGAGGCCGGCGACCTTCGGGAGGGTGCCGTACCTCTCTTCCTGTCCGGGGGCGTCAACAAGCTGACGATCACCGGGACTTCGGAGTCGCTGGTCGTGGACCGGCTGCGAATCGGGCCCTCACGCGGACAGTTGCCGACCGCCACCCACCCGGCCGAGGAAGGCGTCCTGACGGGCACCGCGCGCGTCACCGGCGCCCACCCGTACGCCACCGGCGGCAAGGCGGTCACCGGGGTCGGCGCCGGACCCGCGAACGCGCTCACCCTCGCCGTGACCGCCGAACGCGACGGCCGCCACGCCCTCACCATCCGCTCCTCCGACGGCGAACAGGCGCCCGCCACCCACTACAACCCCGACCCCGTCTGCCGCCACGCCGACCTCTCCGTCAACGGCGGCGCCCCACGGCGCGTGCTGTTCCCCACCACCTTCCACTTCAACAACTTCGCCCAGCTGTCCGTGCCCGTCACCCTGAACCGGGGCATCAACACGCTCACCTTCACCGCCGACACCCTCCCGGACTTCGACGGCGTCACCCGCGCCACCCACTGTCAGCGCTCCGCGTACGCCCCCGTGCTGGACCGGGTGACCGTGACGCCGCTCGTCTGACGGCGGGCGGTCACCCCTCGTCGCCCGCCCGGTACACGCCGAACACCGCGCCCTGCGGATCGCGCAGCACGGCGATCCGCGGGCCGTCCGGCACGGAGGTGGGCTCCATGAGCACGGTTCCGCCCGCCTCCACCGCCGTTTGCGCGCCGGCGTCGACGTCGGTCACCGCGAAGTACGGCAGCCAGTGCGGCGGCACCTCCGGCGGGAACTTCTCGTCCATCCTGATCATCCCGCCGAAGTCCGCGCCGCCGACGCCCCACTGGATGTAGTTCTCCGACGGGCGGACGGTCCAGCCGAACACCGTCGTGTAGAAGGCCTCCGCCCGTTCGGGATCGCGGGTCATCAGCTCCACCCAGCCCAGCGAGCCCGGCGCGTTGAACAGCCCCGCGCCGGGGAAGGTACGCGCCTGCCACAGCTGGAACGAGGCGCCGCCCGGATCGACGGCGACCACGAAACGGCCCACGTCGAACACGTCCATCGGCCCCACCATCACCTTGCCGCCGGCCTCGGCCACCAGCCGGGCGCTCACATCGGCGTCCGACACCGCGAACGACACGCTCCAGGCACACGGCTGCGCCTCCTGGTACAGGGGGGTCAGCGCGGCGACGGCCGCCTCGCCGAGGTGCGCCACCGTGTATCCGCCGGCCTCCTGCCGCGGATCCTGCTCCGCACGCCAGCCGAACAGCTCCGCGTAGAACCGCTTCGCGGCCTCCAGATCACTGGTCCCCAGCTCCACCCAGCAGGGTCCGCCGGGCACGGGCGCGTCGAGCTTCATGGCGTTCCTTCCGGTTTTCCGCCCCGGTCTCCCGAAATAGAACCCCCTCCAGCACGCTATGCCCCACCTCGCCCTCCGGCATCCCCTGACCACGACGGGGTGCGGCGCGGTGGTCAGGCCGGAGCGCGGGCGGGGCGCCGGGCCGCGGGCACGGCTTGCGAGATCGGGTGCGGACGCTGCCGACCCGCTTGCTGGGGCGGGTACGGCGCTGCGGTGACCGGTGGGGAGACGGCGGCGCGGCACTACGGTCCGTGGGGTGGTGCGTCCCGGTCCCCAGCGGGGTTGCACCCCCCGACCCCACCCCCCTCAAACCCCCGGCCGGTATCGGATCGGATGGTCCGGTGGTACCTCCACCAGGACGATCGGTGTGCCGTCCGGGTCCTCGATCCACATTTCGACCAGGCCCCACGGTTCCTTCATCGGAGGCCGCACGATCCCGACCCCCTTCGCCCGTAGTTCCTCCTGCGCCGCCGTCATGTCCGCGACCTGGAGCCAGAGGCGTACGGCGGGGTCGGGCGGTGTCTCGGATCGGCGGCCGGAGACCTCCAGGAAGCCTCCGCCGAGGAAGTAGACGACGCCGCGCTCCGGCCCCGTACCGAACTCGCGGTAGACGGCCAGGCCCAGTTGCTCGCCGTAGAAGCGGCGGGAACGCTCGGGGTCGGTGGGGCGGAGCAGGGTCCTGCTGCTGAGTACGTGCACCATGCACCCGGAGCCTAGGCCCTACCGGGAAGGGCATTACGCTCGTCCGTGCCGAGCCGCGCCCAGAGATCGGAGAGCCACCCCATGGACACCGCTGCCACCGCTGCCACCGCTTCCACCGATGACACCGCTGCCACCGATGCCACCGGACTCATCTTCCGCGACGCCACCGACGCCGACGTGGACACGCTGGTCGCGCTCGTGGAGTCGGCGTACCGAGGGGACGCCAGCCGGGTCGGCTGGACCACCGAGGCGGACATCCTGGAGGGACAGCGGACCGACCCCGAGGGGGTGCGGGAGGTCATCAAGTCACCCGACAGCCGGCTGCTGGTCGTAGAGCGGGACGGCCGTACAGTCGCCTGCTGCCAGCTCGAACACCGCGGCGACCACGCGTACTTCGGCATGTTCGCGGTCAGCCCCACGCTCCAGGGCGCCGGGCTCGGCAAGACCGTCATCGCGGAGGCCGAGCGGCAGGCCCGCGCGACCTGGGGCGTCTCCGAGATGCACATGACGGTGATCTCCGTACGCGACGACCTCATCGCCTGGTACGAACGCCGCGGCTACCGCCGTACGGGCCGGATGACCCCTTTCCCGTACGGCGACGACCGCTTCGGCATCCCGCAGCGCGCCGACCTCCGGTTCGAGCTGCTGGTCAAGCCGCTGGGCTGACTGGTCAAGCTGCTGCACTGACTGATCGCTGCTGCACTGACTGATCAAGCCGCTGGAGGCGAGCCGGGTCAGCCCCCGGCGCGGGCCGCGCGGGCCAGTTCCGGATAGTCGGTGGTGGCGCCGTCCAGCTCCAGGGTGCGGACGAGACGCAGCTGGTCCTGGGTGTTCACCACCCAGCCGATGATCCTCAGGTCCCGCTTCCGCGCCTCCTCGACGATCTCCAGGGTGAGCCGGCGCAGGTTCAGGCACACGGTCGCGGCACCGGCGTCCACGGCGCGGTCCACGATGTCGAGGCCGTACCGGCTGCCGATCAGCGCCGTGCGCACCCCGGGCACCAGCCGGGCCATCTCGGCGACGGCCGCGTCGTGGAACGAGGACACCTCGACCCGCTCCGTCAGCTCCCGCTCCCGGATCACCTCGGCGAGCGCCCGCGCCGCCTGGACGTCCTTGATCTCGGCCTGGAGCGGCAGCGTCACAGCGTCCAGGACCTCCTCGAACACCGGCACCCGCTCACCGCGCCCTGCGTCCAGCGCGCGCAGTTCCTCGAGCGTGTGGTCCGCGATGGAACCGCTCCCATCGGTCGTCCGGTCCACGTCGGGATCGTGCATGACCACCAGTGCGCCGTCTCCGCTCAGGTGCAGATCGAGTTCGATCACATCGAGACCGGCCTGCTCGGCGGCGACGAAGGAGCGCAGGGTGTTCTCGGGCTCGACACCCATGACTCCGCGGTGACCGATGGTGAGGAGGTTCAAGACGGGACTCGTTTCCGTCGACGGCGTGGCTGGAGAAGCTCGCAGCCTAGCCGCCGCCGAGTGGCCATGGACACGTGTAGCCCGCCGATCCGTGGGCAGCCGGTAGCGGAAGCGCTCGCTCCTGCGATGTCCAACAGGAAAAAGTGCGGTGAAGTTGCGGGCACGCAGGATAATTTCCCGGGGTCCCACTTGCTGGAGGAAACCCCGTATGTATACGGTCTCCATACGCGAGGTTCTCCCGTGGAGGATGGGACATGACGGAAATTCTTGTGCAGGCGGCTATGGGGGAGAGCGTTCCTCCGGGGACCAGGGTGGTGGAGCACCCGGCCTGGCCGGTGCTCAAGGATGCCGTGGAGCGGATCCGCCCCTGGCAGTCCAACGACGGGGCGATCGACTTCACGGCCGACGGCGCGCCGGAGCGTGCGGAGGCCGAGCAGGCCGTCCGCCGGGTGACCGAGGCCGTCGAGGAGCTGTCCCCGCTGCTCCCGCACGACGCGGCCTACCACCGGGCCCTGGTCGCGGACCTGCGCGCCTGGGCCGACGGCGGCTTCGAGGTGCCGGACTTCCTCGACTCGCTGCTGGCCTTCCAGCCCGCAGCCGACCGCCGTGACGGCCTCCAGCATCTGGTCGTCTTCCCCATGTACACGCAGAACGGCAACCCCGACCGCAACCTCGAGGCGGTCGTGCTGCGCATGGTGTGGCCGGAGTGGCTGGCCGAGCTGGAGCGCACCCGCTACGACAACCCGCTGTTCTGCGGGATCACCTTCGAGGACTTCACGGCCGGGTACGACACCAACTCCGCCGTGCTCTTCCCGGAGACCATCGCCGTCCGTGAGGCGCCGGAACGTTTCTCCTGGGGTGGCATCTTCTGCGACCGCGAGGCCGCCCGCTTCCGCCGGGTCACCGACGCGGCCGTCGACATCCTGGGCATGGAGCTGCCCGAGGACATCGCGACCATGGTCCACGACCAGAAGCGCTGCGAGGAGGCCTTCGTCCTGTGGGACATGGTCCACGACCGCACCCACAGCCACGGCGACCTGCCCTTCGACCCGTTCATGATCAAGCAGCGCCAGCCGTTCTGGATGTACGGCCTGGAGGAGCTGCGCTGCGACCTCACCGCCTTCAAGGAGGCCGTGAAGCTGGAGGCCGACGGCGTCCCGCAGGCCCGTGACGTGCAGTACGCGGTGCTCTTCGACCGGATGTTCCGCTTCCCGGTCACCGGCGAGCGCGTCCGCAACTACGACGGCCTCGGCGGCCAGCTGCTCTTCGCCTACCTGCACAAGCACGACGTCGTCCGCTGGACCGACAACAAGCTGATCATCGACTGGGAGCGCGCCCCGCAGGTCACCAACCAGCTCTGCGCCGACATCGAGACGCTGTACCGCGACGGCATCGACCGTCCGAAGCTGGTCCACTGGTTCGCCGGCTACGAGCTGGTCTCGACCTACCTTTCCCCGCACCCGGGCTCCAAGTGGGCCAAGGGCCCGGACGCCCTCGACCTGTCCCTGCCGCCGCGCAAGCTCGTCGATGACGTGCTTGCGGACGAGTTTCCGCTGAGCATGTTCTATGAGGCACTGTCCAAGAAGCTGAAGAACGTGATCGCCTCCACCAAGGGCATCACGGCCTACAGCGCCGAGAGGGTCGCCGCGTGAGCGACCGTACGAACACCGCTCAGCAGGAGGCAAGGATGGGGAACGGGGCTCTCAACGGTGCGGTGATCGCGGTGGCCGGCGCGGGCGGACCCGCCGGCCGGGCGGCACTGCTCAGGCTCGCCGAGGCCGGCGCGACCGTCGTCGGCGCGGACAACGACCCCGAGCGCCTGGCGGAGGCCGTCGACGCGGCCCGCTACGGGGCCGGGGGCGCCACGGTCACCGGTGAACCGGTCGACCTGCTCGACCTGGACTCGACCCGTGACTGGGCCAACCGCGTGGAGAAGGACTTCGGCCGGATCGACGGCCTGGTCCACCTCGTCGGCGGCTGGCGGGGCAGCGAGACGTTCGTGAAGACCAGCCTGGACGACTGGGACTTCCTGGAGCTGCTGCTCGTCAAGACCGTGCAGCACACCTCGCTCGCCTTCTTCGACGGCCTCCAGCGCAGCGAGCGCGGCCGGTACGTGCTGATCAGCGCCGCCGGCGCCTCGAACCCCACCGCGGGCAACGCCGCGTACGCCGCCGCCAAGGCCGCCGCCGAGGCCTGGATCCTCGCGCTCGCCGACGCCTTCCACAAGGCTGGCGGCGGCGACGGCCAGACCTCCGCGGCTGCGATCCTGGTGGTGAAGGCGTTGGTGCACGACGCGATGCGTGCCGATCGCCCCAACGCGAAGTTCGCGGGCTTCACGGACGTCAAGGACCTGGCCGAGGCCATCGCCGGAGTCTGGGAGAAGCCCGCCACCGAAGTGAACGGACAGCGTCTGTGGCTCACCGAGAAGCCGTGAACCCCCCGAAGACCGACGCGCGTCGCCACCACGACCCGGAGGTCCGCGGTTTCGCCAGCGACAACTACGCCGGGGCCCACCCGGAGGTGATGGCCGCCCTGGCCCTGGCCAACGGCGGCCACCAGGTCGCGTACGGCGAGGACGACTACACCGAGAACCTCCAGCGGATCGTCCGCGGCCACTTCGGTCCTACGGCGGAGGCGTTCCCGGTCTTCAACGGCACCGGCGCCAACGTCGTCGCGCTCCAGGCGGTCACCGACCGCTGGGGCGCGGTGATCTGCGCCGAGAGCGCCCACATCAACGTGGACGAGGGCGGCGCGCCCGAGCGCATGGGCGGCCTGAAGCTGCTCACCGTGCCCACGCCGGACGGCAAGCTCACCCCCGAGCTGATCGACCGGCAGGCCTGGGGCTGGGACGACGAGCACCGCGCGATGCCGCAGGTCGTCTCGATCACCCAGAGCACGGAACTCGGCACCCTCTACACCCCGGACGAGATCCGCGCGATCTGCGACCATGCCCACGCGCACGGCATGAAGGTGCACCTGGACGGCTCTCGCATAGCCAACGCGGCCGCCTCCCTGAATGTCCCCATGCGGACGTTCACCAACGCGGTCGGCGTCGACATCCTCTCCCTGGGCGGCACGAAGAACGGTGCCCTCTTCGGCGAAGCGGTCGTCGTCATCAACCAGGACGCCGTCCGCCGCATGAAGCACCTGCGCAAGCTGTCCATGCAGCTCGCCTCCAAGATGCGGTTCGTCTCGGTGCAGCTGGAGGCGCTGCTGGCCAAGGACCTGTGGCTGCGCAACGCCCGGCACGCCAACGAGATGGCCCAGCGGCTCGCCGAGGGCGTGCGCGCGGTCCACGGTGTGGAGATCCTCTACCCGGTGCAGGCCAACGGCGTGTTCGCCAAGCTCCCGCACGAGGTGAGCGAGCGGCTGCAGAAGCGGTTCCGCTTCTACTTCTGGGACGAGGCGGCGGGCGTCGTGCGCTGGATGTGCGCGTTCGACACGACCGAGGACGACGTGGACACGTTCGTCGCGGCGGTCAAGGAGGAGATGGCGCGCCAGTAGTCCCACGCTGGACCCCTGCATAGATATGCGGTCACCCGAAAAATCATTGACGGCGGGTGATCGCGTTTCTATGCTCTGCGACCATGGAGCTGATCCAGGAGAACCCTGACCTGTCCGCCTACTTGGCCGCTGACGAGGTCATTGACCATCACCACCCGCTCGTCCGCGAAACGGCCGCGCGGCTGGCCAGGAACGCCACCGACTCGTATGCCTATGCGCGACTGGCCTTCGAGTTCGTGCGCGACACCATCCCGCATTCCCAGGACTCCGGCGATCCGCGGGTCACCTGGCGCGCCTCCGACGTCCTGGAGCAGGGCACGGGTATCTGCTACGCCAAGTCCCACGCGCTGGCCGCGCTGCTGCGGGCCGAGGACATCCCCACGGCGCTCTGCTACCAGAGGTTCGACATCGTGCACGGACTGGTCGCCGTACGGTTCAACGGCGCCTGGCACCGACAGGACCCACGCGGCAACAAGCCGGGCGTGGACGCCCGGTTCTCCCTGGACGGCGAGCGACTGGCCTTCCTGCCCGACCCCGAGGCGGGCGAACTGGACCACCCGCGCCTGTACGCCACCCCGCACCCGGCCGTCCTGAACGCGCTGAAGGCCGCCCGCGACCGCCCCCACCTCTGGGCCACTCTCCCCACCACCCTGCCCTGACGGCCCCGCCGCACCCCGGACAGGGGACCGGCCCGCGGGGCCCGGCGCGATGTGCCGTACCGCGTCGGCGGGGAGCGCCCCGTCGCAGACGGTGCGCACCAGCCTTCAGTCCTGGGCGTACGGCGCGGCGATCCAGCCGTCCAGGCCGAGCACCACCGCGGCCGTCACCGACGCGCGAGGCGCCCGGGGGCCGTACCGGTGCGCACCGGTACGGCGGAGGTCAGCGGGCCTCGGCCTCGCGCACCTGCTCCGGCGTCGGCGCCGTACCGCCCAGATGGGCCGGCATCCACCAGGTGTCGCCCGCGTCCTTGGGGCGGACCGGGTAGGCGCGCTGGGCGGCCTCCAGCAGCTCCTGGACACGCTCGCGCAGCTGACGGGTGATCGCGCCCGCGTACTTGTCGCGCGAAGCCTCGATCGCCTCGCCGACCCGGATGGTGATCGGGGTGTGGCTGCGCTTGAAGTTGCGCGGGTGGCCCTTCGTCCACAGCCGCTGCGTGCCCCACACGGCCATCGGGATCAGCGGGACGCCCGCCTCCTGCGCCATTCGGGCCGCGCCCGACTTGAAGCTCTTCAGCGTGAACGACTGCGAGATCGTCGCCTCGGGGAAGACCCCGACGATCTCGCCCGAACGCAGGGAGTCGAGCGCGTGCTGGTAGGCCTTCTCGCCCTGGTTGCGGTCCACCGGGATGTGCTTCATACCGCGCATCAGCGGGCCGGAGACCTTGTGGCGGAAGACGGACTCCTTCGCCATGAACCGAACGAGACGTTTCTGCGGGAGGGCCGCCAGGCCGTCGAAGATGAAGTCGAGGTAGCTGATGTGATTGCTCACCAGGACGGCACCGCCCGTGCGCGGGATGTTCTCCGACCCCTTGCAGTCGATCTTGAGGTCCCAGGCCTTGAACAAGGTCAGGGCGAGGCCGACGGCGGGACGGTAGACAAGCTCTGCCATGGGTGGGGCGGACCCTTCCTGCTCTGCCCGGGGAGGGACTCCGCCGGCAAAGTTACGCAGCCGTAGGTTTACGGCATCTCGCAGATCGTGCCCGAAGAACGGCTGAGGGGCCAGCCCTGGTGCCCCGCGGCGACGAGATCCTCGTCACTTCGTCCCCTTGATCCACCTCGGGCTTTTAAGTCGCCTTTACTCCGCGCGTACCGTTACCCGACGTACGAGCAGGTACATCTCGCATCCCAGGCAGTACCCGAAAGCGGCATTGAGGAAGGCGGCCGCGAGCGCCGCGCCGGTCGCGGCGAGCCCCAGCCACTGCGGCCCCAGCGCGAGGCCGGCCAGCCCCACGACCGCGAAGGCGAGGCCGACAGCCTGGGCGAACCGGGGCGGCTCCGGCGACTCGAAGGCGGTCGGCGGCCCGATCCGCGGCCGTACCGCCGTGCGGAACACCCATCCGTACGGTGAGCGCGCCACCCCGCCCGCCGCGCCGAGCGCGAACGCCAGCGTCTGCCAGGCCAGCAGCCAGGCACTGCCCGTGACCAGAACGACCGCGAGCACTACGGTCGTCACGGCGGCCCCGAAACGCGGGCCTCTCGCATCGATGTCCATGAATCAAGCATTCCGCAGAAGAAACGATTCTTGGGGTCGGGAATCTTTGCAGTCTCATGAACGCTGGAGCGGCTGATGAGCGGAGTGTGGGTGTGCGTGGCGGTGCTCGCCGTCGCGAGCGCCTTCGGGGTGCTGCAACGGCGGCGGAGCGGGAGAGTGCGGGTGCGCGGGCGCGACGACGGAAAGCGGCTCGACGCCGGCCGGCTCGGCGGCGAACTGGGGGAGCGGGCCACGCTCGTGCAGTTCTCCAGCGCCTTCTGCGCGCCCTGCCGGGCCACCCGACGGGTCCTCGGCGAGGTGGCCGGAATGGTCCCCGGCGTCGCCCACATCGAGATCGACGCCGAGGAGCATCTGGACCTCGTGCGCGAGCTGGAGATCCTCAAGACCCCCACCGTCCTGGTCCTCGACGCCGACGGCCGGGTGGTCCGGCGCGCCACCGGCCAGCCGCGCAGGGCCGACGTCATCGCGGCCCTGGGCGAGGCCGTGTGACGGGCCGTCGGGGGACGGTGAGGCATCTCCCAGATTCCGGGACGTACTTGACTGCGCCCGCCACCTATCGTCAGCCTGACCGTATGCCTCAGGAACTCCTTCTCCACGGACGGGTGCACATCGACCTCGCCCGTACCGCGAGCGCGCGCTGTCCGGGTGGCTGAGCACCTCCCGGACCGGCACCCCGTTTCCCGCAGAAGGACAACTCCATGACGGCCACGCCCGACCTCCGCACCCCTCAGCTCGCCTCCCCCGATCTCCTGCGCTCCGTCTTCCGGCGGCATGCGGCCGGAGTCGCCGTGATCACCGCGTCCGGTGAGGGCGGGCCGGTCGGCTTCACCGCCACCTCCCTCACCTCCGTCTCCGCCGAGCCCCCGATGCTCTCCTTCGGCATCGGCACGGGCGCCTCCAGCTGGCCCGCGATATCCGGGGCCGAGCACGTGGGCGTGCATCTGCTCGGCGAGCACCAGCGGGACCTGGCCGCCACCTTCGCCCGCAGCGGCGCCGACCGCTTCGGCGCCCCCACCGTCTGGCGGGAGGGGCCCGAGGGGGTGCCCGTCCTGGACGACGTGCTCGCCTGGCTGGTGTGCCGGGTCGTGACGCGGGTGCCGGCCGGGGATCACCGCATCGTGCTGGCCGAGGTCGTCCTGGGCGACCCCGCGGGAGCGGGCCGTCCGTTGCTCTACCACCAGGGGCGGTTCACCGCTCTGCGGGATTGATCACTGCCCGCTCTCCTGCGAAGCCGTCGAGTTCCGATTACGCTGCGTTGCAGACGTCACAGTTCAAAGCGCTTGCTTAGCGGGCAGGAACTGGGTGTACTGACGAGTAATATTTCGTTCGGAGCGCGGGCCGCCCCGATCGGGATCGGCCGCTTGTGGCGCCTATGCTGCCTGAAGAAAGGCAGCCGAGAACTGACGATGCAGTAGGAGAGCCGGCGTGAGCTTGAGGATCGTTGTCACTGTGAAGTACGTGCCCGACGCCACTGGCGACCGGCACTTCGCCGATGACCTGACCGTCGACCGGGACGACGTGGACGGTCTGCTCTCCGAGCTCGACGAGTACGCCGTCGAGCAGGCGCTGCAGATCTCCGAGAACTCCGACGACGACGTGGAGATCACCGTTCTGACGGTGGGCCCCGAGGACGCCAAGGACGCGCTCCGCAAGGCCCTGTCGATGGGCGCCGACAAGGCGATCCACGTCGAGGACGACGACCTGCACGGCACCGACGCCATCGGCACCTCCCTGGTGCTGGCCAAGGCCATCGAGAAGGCGGGCTACGACCTCGTCATCTCCGGCATGGCCTCCACCGACGGCACCGCCGGTGTGGTCCCCGCCCTGCTGGCCGAGCGCCTGGGCGTCCCGCAGGTCACCCTGCTGTCCGAGGTCTCCGTCGAGGACGGCACGGTCAAGGGCCGCCGGGACGGCGACGCCGCCTCCGAGCAGCTCGAGGCCTCCCTGCCGGCCGTCGTGTCGGTCACCGACCAGTCGGGCGAGGCGCGCTACCCGTCCTTCAAGGGCATCATGGCGGCCAAGAAGAAGCCGGTGCAGTCCTGGGACCTGTCCGACCTCGACATCGAGGCGGAGGAGGTCGGCCTGGAGGGTTCCTGGACCGCGGTCGACACCGCGGCCGAGCGCCCGGCCCGCACCGCCGGCACGATCGTCAAGGACGAGGGCGAGGGCGGCAAGCAGCTCGCCGAGTACCTCGCGAGCCAGAAGTTCATCTAAGGCTCGACACGCAGACCGCCCCTCAACTTCGTTTCGCAGGAGAGCAACCCCATGGCTGAAGTCCTCGTCTACGTCGACCACGTGGACGGTGCCGTCCGCAAGCCGACCCTCGAGCTGCTGACCCTCGCCCGCCGCATCGGCGAGCCCGTCGCCGTCGCGCTCGGCGCCGGTGCCGAGAACACCGCCGCCGCGCTCGCCGAGCACGGCGCCGTCAAGGTGCTGACGCACGACGCCTCCGAGTACGCCGACTACCTCGTCGTACCGAAGGTCGACGCGCTGCAGGCCGCCGTCGCCGCCGTCTCCCCGGCCGCCGTCCTGGTCCCGTCCTCCGCGGAGGGCAAGGAGATCGCCGCCCGTCTGGCGCTGCGCATCGGCTCCGGCATCATCACCGACGCCGTCGACCTCGAGGCCGGCGACGAGGGCCCGGTGGCCACCCAGTCGGTGTTCGCCGCGTCCTTCACCACCAAGTCCCGTGTCTCCAAGGGCACCCCGGTCATCACCGTCAAGCCCAACAGCGCGGCGGTCGAGGCCGCCCCGGCCGCCGGCGCGGTCGAGGCCCTCGCGGTGACCTTCTCCGCGCAGGCCACCGGCACCAAGGTCACCGGCCGCACGGCCCGTGAGTCGACCGGCCGTCCGGAGCTGACCGAGGCCGCGATCGTGGTCTCCGGCGGCCGTGGCGTCAACGGCGCGGAGAACTTCGCGATCATCGAGGCCCTCGCCGACTCCCTCGGCGCGGCCGTCGGCGCCTCCCGCGCCGCGGTGGACGCGGGCTGGTACCCGCACACCAACCAGGTCGGCCAGACCGGCAAGTCCGTCTCGCCGCAGCTCTACATCGCCAACGGCATCTCCGGCGCCATCCAGCACCGCGCCGGCATGCAGACCTCGAAGACCATCGTGGCCGTCAACAAGGACGCCGAGGCCCCGATCTTCGACCTGGTCGACTACGGCGTCGTCGGCGACCTGTTCGACGTCGTCCCGCAGCTCACCGAGGAGATCAACACCCGCAAGGGCTGATCGCCGCCAGGCTGTACGGCCCCCGTGACCGCACCGGTCACGGGGGCCTTTCGCTCGTTCAGCCCAGACTCACCGACGCCACCACCGGCAGATGGTCGCTCGGGTACTGCCCGTCCACGGCGAACGTGTCGGCCCACGACCGGTGCACCGTGACGCCCGGCGTCGCCAGGATCCAGTCGATCCGGTCCCCGTCGGGCCTCAGCGGCTTGTACCCGTGGAACGTCCCGTACGCCGGTCCGCGCCGCCGCGCCGTGTCCCAGGTGTCGACGAGACCGCAGGCCAGCAGCGTGTCGTAGGCCGTACTGGCGTGTGCGACGGCGTTGAAGTCGCCGGTCAGCAGGACCGGCAGGCCGGCGCCGAGGCCGCGGATCCGCTCGGCGATCAGGCCGGCGGCACGCGTGCGTGCGTACTCGCTGCGGTGGTCGAGGTGGGTGTTGAGGACGTGGAACTCCCGTCCCGCGTCGAGCCGGTCGCGGAAGCGGACCCGGGTGACCAGCCTGGGGAAGGCCCCACCCCAGGTGTTCGAGCCCGGCACGGTGGGAGTGTCGGAGAGCCGGAAGACGTCGTGCTCGACCGGGTCGAGCCGGCGGATGTCGTAGTAGACGGCCGTCGACTCCTCGTTGCCACTGCCGGGCGTGCCGATCCAGTCGTAGTGCGGCCCGAGGTCGGCCCAGACGTTCCGCAGCTGTTTGAACTGGCCCTCCTGGGTGCCGATGACATGCGGGGCCGACCGGTGTAACAGCGTGCGCATGACCGGACGGCGGACCGGCCAGGGGTCCTTGGCGGCGGGGACCCGCAGATTGAGGGTCATGACCTCCAACGGCGGTACCCGCCTGGTCCTCCTGCGCAGCGCGAGACTCTCGTTGCGGGCCTGGGACGCCCCGACCGTGCCGAGCAGCGGCACGGCGGCGATGCCCGCCACCAACGTTCTCAGCCCCGCCCGCCGGGTCGGCCCCGCACTGCCCGTCATGTGACCCCCTCGCCTCGTGAGCCAGGATGAAGGTGAGCACGGCTGTGCGGAAGGGGGTCAGGGTGCGTAAGTGATCACAGCGGCCCACGGCGTGGACAAGGTGTTGACCCGCCGGAAGGTCCATGGATAGCTTCATTCTACGGATTGTTGATTCCGTACAGCGGAAAACAGGAGGGTGTGGGATGGGTCAGGGCCAGCAGGAGACGGTCGCGACGAGCCTCGCGGGCGCCGTCAGCCAGGAGATCAGCGCCTCCCTCGCCCCGGTCGACGCCGAACTCGACCGCCTCTACCCCGGGGACCCCGGCACCCGCCAGCCCGTCCACACCGTCTACGTCCCCGGCGACGCCTTCGCCGCCGACACGATCCGCTCCTGGGGCGACCAGGCCCTCGCCGCCCTCGACGCGCACGCCCCCGACGCCTCCTCCTTCGCCGCCGTCCTCGGCCTCTCCGACGACCTCGCCGAGCCCGTGTACACGCGCGTGCGGGCAAAACTGGAGCGCGAGCCCATCGAGGACCTGCGCGTCGACTTCGAGGACGGCTACGGCCCCCGCCCGGACGCCGAGGAGGACGAGACCGCCGCCCGTGCGGCCCGGCTGGTCGCCGAGGCCTACGCGCACGGCACGGCGGCCCCGTACATGGGCATCCGGATGAAGTGCATGGAGGCGGCGGTGCGCGACCGGGGCATCCGCACCCTCGACATCTTCCTCACCGGCCTGATGGAGGCGGGCGGCCTGCCCGACGGCCTGGTGCTGACCCTGCCGAAGGTGACCTACCCCGAACAGGTCACCGCCATGGTCCGGCTTCTGGATGCCTTCGAGAAGGCACGCGGGCTGGACGCGGGGCGGCTCGGCTTCGAGATCCAGATCGAGACCAGCCAGGCCATCCTCGCCGCCGACGGCACCGCGACCGTCGCCCGGATGATCCAGGCGGCCGAGGGCCGCGCCACCGGCCTGCACTACGGCACCTTCGACTACAGCGCCTGCCTCGGCGTCTCCGCCGCCCACCAGGCCAGCGACCACCCGGCCGCCGACCACGCCAAGGCGGTCATGCAGGTCGCCGCGGCCGGCACCGGCGTACGTGTCTCGGACGGCTCCACGAACGTCCTGCCCGTGGGCCCGACCGAGAAGGTCCATGACGCCTGGCGGCTGCACTACGGCCTCACCCGGCGTGCCCTCGCCCGTGCCTACTACCAGGGCTGGGACATGCACCCCGGCCACATCCCCACCCGGTACGCGGCCGTCTTCGCCTTCTACCGTGAGGGCTTCGCGCAGGCCGCCGAGCGCCTGTCCCGGTACGCGAACCGGGCCGGCGGCGACGTGATGGACGAGCCGGCCACCGCCAAGGCCCTCGGCGGCTATCTGCTGCGCGGCCTGGACTGCGGCGCCCTCGACCTCGCCGAGGTGACCGGCGCGACCGGGCTGACCCGGGCTGCCCTGGAGGGCTTCGCGGCACCTCGGCGAGGCGATCTCACGGCCTCGGAGCAGTAGTCACGGCCCCGGCGGGCCGTCCGGGACCACTGCTCGGGGAAGCCGTCAGGGACTACTGCTCCGGGAACTCGTACGGGCGCGTGATGATCTCCATCCCGTGCCCGGCGGGGTCCATGAAGTACAGGCCGCGGCCGCCGTAGTGGTGGTTGATCTCCCCCGGCTGCCTGCCGTGCGGATCCGCGAAGTACGTGATCCCGGCCCGCGTGATCCGCTCGAAGGCGGCGTCGAACTCGTCGTCGGAGACGAGGAACGCGTAGTGCTGCATGACGATCGACTCCGCCGGGATGGTGGCGAAGTCCAGGGTGACTCCGTTGCTGGTGCCGACCGGGACGAACGGGCCCCACTCGGTCCCGACCTCGAGTCCGAGGATGTGGGCGAGGAATTCGGCGGACTCCCGGTTGTCACGGGAGTGGACGATGGTGTGATTCAGCTCGACTGACATGTGTGGAATGCCTCCGTAAGGCAAACTCACGGGCACCTCCATGCCTCACCCGGACGGTGACCGACACGCGATGCCGTGCCATGATCCTAACCACAACGCCGGTGTTCCAGCCCGGAGTTCGTCACCAGCTTCTCCTCCGCGAACAGTCGCGTACCCCGTGCGCAGAGCCCCGCGTCGGCCCGCGCGCGGGCCACGAACTCCTCCGGGGTCACCCCGAACAGGATCCGCAACGCCGGTGATCCCGCCAGGAGTTCGGCGATCAGCGGCCGCTGCCCGGGATGGCTGCGCGGGGCCCCGGTGCCGTTGTGCAGGACACCGTGGCGATTCACGTAAGAGAACACTTCGGGGAGCGTCTCCCCGTTCTCCAGCTCGACGCGGAACTCCGGGGCGGGCAGCAGGACCCGGTCGTAGTTCGGCTCCGTGGCGTCGACGACGGCGAGTTGCTCGTCGTCCAGCCAGATGACGAACAACTCGCGGGTGACACCCGGAGCTTCGACGGGCGAGGCGGACACGTACCCGAGAAGGCTGACGTGCGCGGAGACGCCGATGTCGATGCCGGTGACGCGGGCCTTCACCATCGGGACGGGTGAGCCGGCGCCCGGCGCGGCCATCTTGTGCCGCAGCTGGGCGGGGCTGGCGTTGGAGCCGACGGCCAGGACCGGGGTGCGGCCGGGATGGGTGAGACGGTCCAGCGGGAGCAGCAGATCCCCGTCGAGCAGCCCGGACTCCGCCGGCCAGGCGCCGGGGTAGGACAGCGGCTGGTCGCGGGGCGCGCCCGCCAGGCCCAGCGCCTCCAGGGTGCGGTGCTCATGACGCTCGTTCATCTCGTCCCCCGTCCGTTCGTCCCCAGTCCGTCCGGTGCGGTTAGCCCGCGTGGTTCGTCCCAGTCAGTCTGGTGCGGCTCGCCGGCGTGGTTCGTCCTAGTCAGTCCGGGGCGGTTCGCCCGCGTGGTCCGTCCCAGTCAGTCTGGTGCGGCTCGCCGGCGTGGTCCGTCCCAGTCCGTCCGGTGCGGCTCGCCCGCGTGGTCCGTCTCAGTCCGCCGGGGGCAGCTCGCCCGAGCCCCGGGTGATCAGCCGGGTCGGCAGCTCGATGCGCTCGGGGGTGACCGGGCCGCCCTCCAGCTGCCGGAACAGCCGCTCCGCCGCCGTACGGCCGAGGGCCGCCGCGTCCTGGGCGACCACGGTGACGGCCGGCTGGAGCAGATCGGCCAGCTCCAGGTCGTCGAAGCCCACCAGAGCGACCCGGCGCGTCTGCTCCGCGAGTACCCGGATCACGGTGACCGTCACCCGGTTGTTGCCGGAGAAGACGGCCGTGACCGGCTCCGGCCCGGCCAGCATCTCCTCGGCCGCGCGGCGTACCCGCCGCGGATCGGTGGCGCCCAGGGACATCCAGGCGTCCTCGACGGGTATCCCCGCGTCGTCCATGGCGGTCCGGTAGCCGCGCAGCCGCTCCGCCGCGGTGTGGATGCGCGGCATGTCGCCGATGAAGCCGATCCGGCGGTGCCCGTGCGCGATGAGATGGGCGACGCCCGCGCGGGCGCCGCCGTAGTTGTCCGACAGGACGCAGTCGGCGTCGATCCGGCCGGCCGGCCGGTCGACGAAGACCGTGGCCACGCCTGCCTTGATCTCCGGCTCCAGATAGCGGTGGTCGTCCCCGGCCGGGATCACCACGAGCCCGTCCACCCGGCGGGCGCACAGCGCCAGCGCCAGTTCCTGCTCGCGGTCCGGGTCCTCGGCGCTGGAGCCGTTGATGAGCAGCGTGCCGTGGGCGCGGGCGACCTCCTCCACCGCGCGGCTGAGGGCACCGTAGAACGGGTCGGCGAGGTCCTCCAGGACCAGGCCGATGCTCGCGGTGCGGCCCTTGCGCAGCACGCGCGCGCTGTCGTTGCGGCGGAAGCCGAGGGCCTCGATGGACTCCTGGACGCGCCGTTCGGTCTCGGGGGTGACGCCCGGTTCGCCGTTCACCACGCGCGAGACCGTCTTGAGTCCCACTCCGGCGCGGGCGGCGACGTCCTTCATGGTGGGACGGTTGCCGTAACGGCTGTCGGGGCGGCGGGGCGTCTCGGGCACGATGCGGTGTCCTGTTCCTGTCGTCCACGGGAGGCCGGCCACGCCTCTTCCACAGAATGTTGCGAGGGGGGGATGCGCGGGTCCCTGGGGTTGTATGAGGATGTGGCGTCGAGCATAGAGCCTGGACAACGTTGTCAGATGCGGGAGACACTGTCCATCACAATCTCCGGCCCTCGTCCCCCAGCGCAGGACCGGCGGGCCTTTTTCGATGGCTGACGGGGAGAACCGAAACCTTGATGCAGACCGACCTCGTGGCCGCGCTCGACATCGGCGGCACCAAGATCGCCGGAGCGCTGGTGGACGGCGACGGCACGATCCTGGTCCGCGCGCAGCGGCCCACGCCCGCGCGGGAGAACGGCGACACGGTGATGCGGGCCGTCGAGGAGGTGCTGGGCGAGCTGACCGCGTCACCGCTGTGGCCGCGCGCCTACGCCCTCGGCATCGGCAGCGCGGGTCCGGTGGACGCCTCGGCCGGCACGGTCAGCCCGGTGAACGTGCCCGGCTGGCGCGACTACCCGCTGGTCGACCGGGTCCGGGCGGCGGCCGGGAACCTGCCGGTCGAGCTGATCGGGGACGGCGTGGCGATCACGGCGGCCGAGCACTGGCAGGGCGCCGCCCGCGGCCATGACAACGCCCTGTGCATGGTGGTCTCCACCGGGGTGGGCGGCGGGCTGGTCCTGGGCGGACGGCTGCACGCCGGCCCCACCGGCAACGCGGGCCACATCGGCCACATCAGCGTCGATCTCGACGGCGACCCGTGTGCGTGCGGCGCCCGGGGCTGTGTGGAACGCATCGCGAGCGGTCCCCACATCGCCCGCCGGGCCCTGGAGAACGGCTGGCGGCCCGGTCCCGACGGTGACACCTCCGCCGCCGCCGTGGCCGCCGCAGCCCGGGCCGGTGATCCGGTCGCGGTGGCCTCCTTCGAGCGTGCCGCCCAGGCCCTGGCCGCCGGAATCGCGGCCACCGCGACCCTCGTCGAGATCGACATCGCGGTGATCGGCGGCGGCGTGGCCAAGGCGGGCGAGGTCCTCTTCACCCCGCTGCGCCGCTCCCTCGCCGAGTACGCGACCCTCTCCTTCGTCCGTCGCCTGACGGTGGCCCCGGCCCGGATGGGCACGGATGCGGGGCTGGTGGGGGCGGCCGCGGCGGCGCTGGCCCGGGTGGCGGCGGCCGGCGTCTGACGGAGTGTCGGGAGGAACGTTCCGGCGGGGTGGCGGGCATGGAGCGCCGCTGCCGTCGGAAACGTTCGGCCGCCCTGGCCGAGAGGCCGTCTCCTGCGACGGTGCCGGGGACCCGAACCGGGCGGGGATACTGCTGCGGTGCTGTTGACGTGGATCGCCGAGGTGGCGGACGAACCCCTGGTGCTGGAACCCGCCGACCGGCAGGTCGAGTGGGAGACCAACACCTGGTCGCTGGGGGCGCGGGACGAGGACCGGACGGCGTTGTCCGGCTCCGAGGTGGTGGCCGCCTTCGAGCGGACCGCCGCCGTCATCCGGGACCGCGTCCGCGAGCTGGGCTTTCCCGGGGCGGCGACGTTCTATGTGTGGCACGACGAGCAGGCCGGGCAGCTCCGGTGCTCGACCGGATCGGTGCCCCCGGACGCGTTGCCGTTCGGCGGCGCCTACGTGGTGTGCGACGATCTCGGGCCGGTCGTCGAGGAGTTCCTGACCGACGGCGAGCCGGGCGTCGTCGCCTGGTCGGACCTGGTCGAGGTGCACGACCACGCGGAACAGCCCGCGGCCGAGCGGGAGATCGTGCCCTTGCGGGTGTGGGTCAGCAGTGTCGGAGCCGCCTGACAGTGACCGGTTCTGCCCGGCTCCTCGACGATGCCCTCGCGGGCCGTGCGGTGACGTTCTCCGGTCGTGCTCCTGCCGTCGGGGCGTTCGCCACGAGCCACGACTGCTCCCGCGTGGGAAACCGCGTGACCCCGGGCCCGCCCGCGCAGTTGATCCGGGCATGAAGAAGCGCAGCATGCTCGCCATCGCCTCCCTCGCCACCGGATTCGTCGTCGCGGCGATCACCCCCTCGAACGGCCTGGGGGCCGAGGACCTCGACGGTCTGAACGTGGGGGACACCCTCAGCACCCTCGACCACACGATCGCCAGCGAGAGCCTGGCCGTCGACGACGACGCGCTCGGGCAGAGCGACTGACGCGACGCGACGCAGGAGGCCGTGGCGCCGGTGCCCCGCAGGGAAGGGGCACCGGCGCCGCGGCGTTCCCGCGCCCTCAACGGGAACTGGTTTCCATGGCAGGGTGGAGCGGGCAAGCCACAGGGGGCCAACAGAAGAGGGGGAACCGTGACCGTCGTTTGGATCAACGGCGCGTTCGGTGCGGGCAAGACCACCACCGCACGGGAACTGATCGACCTGCTCCCGAACAGCACGCTCTTCGACCCCGAGGTCATCGGCGGAGCGCTGCCGCAGCTGCTGCCCGCCAAGCGCCTCGCCGAGGTCGGCGACTTTCAGGACCTGCCGATCTGGCGCCGCCTCGTGATCGACACCGCCGCCGCGCTGCTCGGCGAACTCGGCGGCACCCTCGTCGTCCCCATGACCCTGCTCCGCCAGGAGTACCGGGACGAGATCTTCGGCGGTCTCGCCGCCCGCAGGATTGCCGTCCGCCATGTCCTCCTCGCTCCGGCGGAAACGATCCTGCGCGAGCGGATAGCCGGCCGGGAGGTCCCGCCCGACCTCCCCGACGGCGAGATACGGATCCGCCAGTGGTCCTACGACCACATCGAGCCGTACCGGGCGGCGCTCGCCTCCTGGCTCACCGCCGACGCCCACCTGATCGACACCGGCGCCCTCACCCCGTACGAGACCGCCGCCCGGATCGCCGAGGCCGTCGGCAGCGGCGCCGCCTCCGCCTGCGAGATCGTGCAGACCCCCGAGCCCACCGCCGAGACGCTGGCCGCCGGCGTGCTGCTCTTCGACGAACAGGACCGGGTGCTCCTGGTCGACCCGACCTACAAGCCCGGCTGGGAGTTCCCCGGCGGGGTCGTGGAACCGGGGGAGGCGCCCGCGCGCGCGGGGATGCGCGAGGTCGAGGAGGAGACCGGGATCCGCCTGGACGACGTACCCCGGCTGCTCGTCGTCGACTGGGAGCGGCCGCTGCCGCCCGGGTACGGCGGACTGCGCCTCCTCTTCGACGGCGGACGGCTCGATTCCGCCGCCGTCGAGGGCCTGCTGCTGCCCGGCCCCGAGCTGCGCGGCTGGCGCTTCGTCACCGAGGAGGAGGCGGCCGGTCTGCTTCCGCCGGTCCGCTACGAGCGGCTGCGCTGGGCGCTGCGGGCGCGGGAGCGCGGGGCGGCGTTGTACCTGGAGGCCGGGACTCCGCTCGGCTGAGGGCCTGCCGCACCCGCTCCGCCGGGAACGGCGTCGCGGTGCTCTGTTCCCGCAGCCGGCGCTCGAAGTCCTCCATGACCACGGCCACCGGCGCGTGACGGCTCACCAGCGAGGCGGCACCCTGGGGGATCCCCTCCGGCCGCAGCCCCTCGGCACAGGCCCGCACGAAGGCCTCGCGGGCGTCGCCGGTGTACCCGTACAGATCGGTGACCAGCCACTTCACCAGGTACGCGTGGGTGTAGGCGCGGTCGTACTCCCGATGGACGCCGAGGAACTCCCGCTCCCGCGGGTCGAGCCGGAACCGGGCGGAGAGGGCGAGGCCGTGGTCGGCGAGACGGAGCCGCCGCCCGTCCGTGAGGATGTTGTGGAAGTGCGCGTCGAAATGGACGAGCCGGCGGTCGCGGAGGAAGCCGGTGAGGGCCGACAGCTCCCGCTCCACCAGCGCGCACGCGGCGTCCGCGCCCTCGGTACGCAACTGGGCGCCCAGCCAGGCGTGGAGGGTGTCCGGGACGTACTCCAGGAACAGCGTCAGGCTCGCCGACGCCGAGCGCAGCGCCTCGACGCGCTCGCGCAGGCCGGGGGCGCCGCCCCAGAACGCCACGGCCCGGTCCACGTCGGCCAGTTCGGGCGGCAGCGGGCGGGGTTCGTCGGGCAGGACCCGCCAGTGGTGCAGCAGCGGGAAGCCGGGGTGGTGGCCGGACAGCACCCAGCGCGTGGTCAGCGCCGTCGCGGCAAGCTCGCGCCAGGCCCCGAACCCCGGGCTGCCGATGCCGTAGTGGCAGAAGGGCGGCAGCCCGAAGGTGTTCGCCGTCGACCGCGTGTGCCGGGGGAGCCGTTCGGTGTCGGTCAGCCGGATCCGCTTCACGAAGACCGGCCGCCCCTCCACCTCCACCCGCAGCACCTGCCCGCCGATACCGCGGCCCAGCGGGACGCCGGACACCAGCAGGTCCGTGAGGCCGTCGTCGCTCAGCCGATCGAGCCGGGCGGCGACGGCGTGGTGGGCGACGCGGCGGTTCGGGGACACGACCCCATCATCGGCGCGGGGAACGGCGGTTGTCCGCCGTTCCCCGCCGGACGGTCAGCCCGCGTAGTTGCGCAGGAAGAGCGCCTCGGCCACCGACAGACGCTCCAGCTCCTGCGGCGACACGCTCTCGTCGACCGCGTGGATCTGTGCCTCCGGCTCGCTCAGCCCGATGAGCAGGATCTCCGCGTCCGGGTACAGGGTCGCGAGGGTGTTGCACAGCGGGATGGAGCCGCCCTGGCCGGCGTACTGCATCTCCTGGCCCGGGTAGGCCACCGCCATCGCCTCGGCCATCGCCGCGTACGCCGGGCTGGTGGTGTCGGCGCTGAACGGCTGGCCCTGGCCGACCTGCTCGGTCCTCACCCGGGCGCCCCACGGGGTGTGCGCCTGGAGGTGGGCCTCGAGCAGCTTGGTCGCCACGGCCGCGTCCATGCCCGGCGGCACCCGCAGGCTGATCACCGCGCGGGCGCTCGCCTGCACCGACGGGGTGGCACCGACCACCGGCGGGCAGTCGATGCCGAGCACGGTGACGGCGGGGCGGGCCCAGATGCGGTCGGCGACCGTGCCGGAGCCGATCAGCCGCACGCCGTCCAGCACCTTGGCGTCCTGGCGGAACTGCTCCTCGTCGTACTGGAGGCCCTCCCAGCGCGGGCCGTCGGTCAGCCCGTCCACGGTGGTCGAGCCGTCCTCGGCGCGCAGCGAGTCCAGGACGCGGATCAGCGCGCCCAGCGCGTCGGGCGCGGCGCCGCCGAACTGTCCGGAGTGCAGGTTGCCCGCGAGGGTGTCGACGCTCACCCGCAGCATGGTCATGCCGCGCAGGGTGGAGGTGACGGTGGGCAGACCCACACGGAAGTTGCCCGCGTCGCCGATCACGATCGTGTCCGCGGCGAGCAGCTCCGGGTGTTCCTCGGCGTACCGCTCCAGACCGCCGGTGCCCTGCTCCTCCGAGCCCTCCACGATCACCTTGACGTGGACCGGGACGCCGCCGTTCGCCTTGAGGGCGCGCAGTGCGAGCAGGTGCATGATGACGCCGCCCTTGCAGTCGGCGCTGCCGCGCCCGTACCAGCGGCCGTCGCGCTCGGTCAGCTCGAACGGCGGGGTGGTCCAGGCGGCCTCGTCCAGCGGCGGCTGCACGTCGTAGTGGGCGTAGAGGAGAACCGTCTTCGCGCCCTCGGGGCCGGGGAGGTGGCCGTAGACCGACTGGGTGCCGTCCGGCGTGTCGAGAACGGCGACATCCTGGAAGCCCTCGGCGCGCAGCGCGTCCACGATCCAGCGCGCCGCGGCCTCGCTCTCGCTCCTGGGGAACTGGTCGAAGTCCGCCACCGACTTGAAGGCCACCAGCTCGGTGAGCTCCGCCCGCGCCCTGGGCAGCAGCGAGGCGACGGTCTCGGCGACCGGATTCGACGACATGGGCACGCTCCTTGTGGGTGCGACGTTGTACCGGGTGGCACTGGTCCGTTCGTGGGACCGTGCGAGCGTACGCGCCGCCGGGTCGGGGTCGCGCACGCCGCCGATCCTGCCACAGCGGACCGTCATCGGACCGTGACGATCTCCGCCGTAGGATGCGGGGGACAGGTGCGGCAAGCGGCTTGATCGGGAGCAGTAGACCATCGTGAGCAGCGAGAACTCTTCGGCGGACGACGTGCGGCAGGTGTGGGACGTCGTCGTGGTGGGCGCGGGACCGGCGGGGGCTTCGGCCGCCTACGCGGCGGCGGTCACGGGGCGGCGCGTCCTGTTGCTGGAGAAGGCGGAGCTGCCCCGCTACAAGACGTGCGGCGGCGGCATCATCGGCCCCTCGCGCGACGCGCTGCCACCCGGCTTCGAACTGCCCTTCCGCGACCGGGTGCACGCGGTGACCTTCTCGAACAACGGGCGCTTCACCCGCACGCGCCGCTCCCGGCAGATGCTGTTCGGGCTGATCAACCGGCCCGAGTTCGACCAGCAGCTCGTCGAGCACGCCCAGAAGGCGGGCGCCGAGCTGCGCACGGGCGTCACGGTCACCCGGGTCGAGCAGCACGGCTCGGCGGTGCCTGACCGGCGCACGGTCGCGGTCGTCCTCCAGGGCGGCGAGACCCTCCTGGCTCGGGCCGTCGTCGGCGCGGACGGCAGCGCCAGCCGCATAGGAGCGCACGTCGGGGTGAAGCTGGACCAGGTCGATCTCGGCCTGGAGGCGGAGATCCCGGTGCCCGACACGGTCGCCGAGGACTGGAAGGGGCGCGTCCTCATCGACTGGGGGCCGATGCCCGGCAGCTACGGCTGGGTCTTCCCCAAGGGCGACACGCTGACGGTCGGGGTGATCTCGGCGCGCGGCGAGGGCGCCGCCACCAAGCGGTATCTGGAGGACTTCATCGGCCGGCTCGGCCTCGCCGGCTTCGAACCGAGCATCTCCTCCGGCCATCTGACCCGTTGCCGTGCCGACGACTCCCCCTTGTCGCGCGGCCGGGTGCTGGTCTGCGGCGACGCGGCGGGTCTGCTGGAGCCGTGGACCCGCGAGGGCATCTCCTTCGCCCTGCGTTCGGGCCGGCTCGCGGGCGAGTGGGCGGTCCGCATCTCCGAAGCGCACGACGCGGTGGACACCCGCCGCCAGGCCCTGAACTACGCGTTCGCCGTCAAGGCGGGCCTCGGCGTGGAGATGGCCGTCGGCAAGCGGATGCTGGCACTCTTCGAGCGCCGTCCCGGTCTCTTCCACGCGGCGCTCACCGGCGTCCGCCCGGCCTGGCGGGCGTTCACGGACATCACGCGCGGGCGCACCACCCTCGGCGAGCTGATCCGCTCGCACCCGATGGCCCAGCGGGTGCTGACGGCGATGGACCGGCGGGAGACGCCGGTGGCCGAGGAGAGCGGTTCCTGAAGGAGCCGTTTTCCTCGGCGTGCGGCGCGCGGATCACCGTCGGTTCGTGACGGTGATCCGGAACACCGGGTGGTCGGGGGCGATACGGCGCAGCTCGGCGTCCGGTGAGTCCGGGCCGACCCCGTTGAAGAAGACGCCGACCTCGGCCTTCCAGCGCTTGAGGTAGGCCCGCAGCAGCGGCGTCTTGTCGTGGTCGGAGACCTCGGTCGCGGTGAACTCCTCCACGCGCTTGCCCAGGTGCAGCTCACCGCCGCCGGCCGCGCGCATGTTGTGCGTCCACTGGACGTGACCGCGCGGCGCGACCAGGTACTGCTGTCCGTCCACGGTCAGCAGGTTCACGGGCGTGGTCCGCCACGCGCCGCTCTTGCGGCCGCGGACCGCCAGGACCCGGGACCCCCAGACGCTCAGACCACGGCGGGTCAGCCAGGCAACGGCACGGTTGAGGACGTTGACGGTGAACCAGCCGGGCTTCTGCACGTGCGTGGACATGGCTGCTGCCTCCTGGGCGGAAAGTGTGAGCACTGCTCTCGCTCGATGTCGAGTCTGCCTGAGATCGGTGCTCCATAGCAAGAGCAGTGCTCTCTGTTTTGTCTGCCGCTCTCGAATGAGTGCACCGCTCTCGCTTCCGTGCGAGACTGGCCCGTATGACCAGCACCGCCCAGGGGGCCCGGGCCCGCGCCCGGATGGAAGTGACGGCCGCCATCAAGGAGGAGGCGCGCCGCCGGCTCGCGGCCGAGGGCGCCGCCAAGCTCTCGCTGCGCGCCGTGGCCCGTGAGCTGGGCATGGTCTCCTCCGCCCTGTACCGCTACTTCCCGAGCCGCGACGACCTGCTGACCGCGCTCATCATCGATGCCTACGACTCCCTCGGCGAGCGCGCGGAGGCGGCGCACGCCGTGGTGGTGGAAGCGGAGGCTGACGGTGGTGGTGACAGTGAGGGTGGCGGTGGCGGTGACCTTCCTGCCGATGCCGGACCCGTCCGGCGCTGGGTCGCGGTCTGTGAGGCGGTCCGCGGCTGGGCGCTGGATCATCCGCACGAGTACGCGCTGATCTACGGCTCGCCGGTGCCGGGCTACAGCGCTCCGCAGTCGACGGTCCCCGCCGCGTCCAGGGTCGGCCTCCTCCTCATCGGCATCGTGCGGGACGCCCACCAGGACCCGGGACCGGCCGCGCCGCCACTGCCCCCGCTGCCGGCCGAGCTGCGCCCCGAGGCCGAGCGGATGACCGCCGACCTGGCCCCGGACCTGCCCCCGGAGACGGTCGCGGCCCTGGTCGCGGCCTGGTCCCAGCTGTACGGACTGGTCGGGTTCGAGGTGTTCGGGCAGTTCCATCGGGTCGTGGAGGACCGCGAGCCGTTCTTCCGGCACGCGGTGACCCGGCTCGCGCACGGCGTGGGGCTTCGCTAGAGGGTGTCGTACGACGGGGGGAGTACGGCCGGTCACCTCGTCCGGCGGACGTCCGGCCCGGCCGAGGGCGTCTAGCGTGGCGGACATGGACGAACAGCACGTGCGCGGGGGCGGCGGCCCGAGGCAGTGGTGGCGGCACGGGCCGCCGTGGCTGCGCCGCTGGGCGGACGACGACGAGCCGCGCACGGCCCGCCGGCCCTGGCGCTCCACCCTGCTGCTCACGGTCTTCGTCCTCGCCGGCTCCACCTTCGCCGCCCATGCCCAGGAGGGCGAGCGGGCCCCGCTCGACCCCTTCGCGCGCGTGCTCCTCCTCGTCGCCTGCGGCCTGCTGCTGTGGCGGCACCGGTACCCGGTGGCGGTCGTCCTCGGCACGGCGGTCACGGCCGCCGTCTACCTGGGCGCCGGATACCCGTACGGACCGGTCTTCCTCACCGTGGCCGTGGCATGCTTCAGCGCCGTGGTCGCGGGGCACCGCCGGGCCGCGTGGACGGCGCTGGGCATCCTGTGCGCCGTCCATCTGCTGGTCGCGCACTGGCTGTACCGGTGGCTGCCGCCCTCCGGGGACGCACCGGCCTCCTTCGGGCAGGAGATCGTCGTCACCGGCTGGGTGGTGGCGATCGTGGCGGTGGCGGAGCTGGCCCGGGCCCGGCGCGAGCAGTGGGCCAGGGAGCGCGCCGAGCGCGCGCAGGCGGCCCGGCGGCGCGCCGACGAGGAACGGCTGCGGATCGCCCGGGAGTTGCACGACGTCCTCGCGCACAGCCTCTCCGTGATCAACGTGCAGGCCGGCGTCGGCCTCGCCCTCCTCGACTCCGACCCGAACCAGGCCCGTACCGCCCTCACCACCATCAAGTCCGCCAGCAAGGAGGCGCTCGGCGAGGTGCGCCAGGTGCTTGACACGCTTCGCACGCCCGGGGACGCGCCGCGCGCTCCGGCGCCCGGCCTGGACCGGCTGACCGAGCTGGTGGAACAGGCGGCGCGGGCCGGCCTCACCGTCGATGTGCAGGGGGACCCGCCCCGGCTGCCGCCCGGCACCGACCTCGCCGCGTTCCGGATCGTCCAGGAGGCCCTCACCAACGTCGTACGCCACTCCGGTTCGCGGTACGCGCGCGTGCGGCTGGAGCGGGCGGGCGGGGCGGTACGGCTGCGGATCGACGACGACGGCCCGGCGACCGGGGCGGACGCGGGCGGCAGCGGCAACGGCCTTGCCGGAATGCGGGAGCGGGCCGCCGCCCTGGGTGGCACGATCGAGGCGGGCCCGCGCCCCGACGGCGGCTTCCGGGTGCTCGCCGTACTGCCGGCCGAGGCTGGGGAGGACCAGTGATCCGCGTACTGCTCGCCGACGACCAGTCGCTGGTCCGGGCGGGATTCAGGGCGTTGCTCGACGCGCAGTCCGACATCGAGGTGGCCGGGGAGGCCGCCGACGGCGAGGAGGCGGTGTGCCAGGTGCGCGCACTGCGGCCGGACGTCGTCCTGATGGACATCCGCATGCCGCTGCTCGACGGGCTGGCCGCCACCCGCCGGATCACCGACGACGCGGCGCTCGCCGAGGTCAAGGTGGTCATGCTCACCACCTTCGAACTCGACGAGTACGTCTTCGAGGCGATCCGGTCCGGCGCCTCGGGCTTCCTGGTGAAGGACACCGAACCGGAGGAACTCCTGCGTGCCGTACGGGCGGTGGTGGCCGGGGACGCGCTGCTCTCGCCGGGCGTGACACGCCGGCTCATCGCCGAGTTCGCGGCCCGCTCCAAGGAGCCCGCCGCGGCGGCCGAGCTGGGCCGGCTGACCGAGCGGGAGCGGGAGGTGATGGCGCTGGTCGGCATCGGCCTGTCCAACGAGGAGATCGCCCGCCGACTGGTCGTCAGCCCGCTCACCGCCAAGACCCACGTCAGCCGCACCATGGTGAAGCTGGGCGCCCGCGACCGGGCCCAACTGGTCGTTCTCGCCTATGAGTCGGGGCTGGTCCGGCCGGGCTGGCTGGGCTGAGGCCGCTGCCGGAAGGCGAGGAGCACGGAGACCAGCCGGACCACGAACACCACGGGCGCGAGCACGAGTCCCGCCCGCTTCAGGAACACCTCGGCCAGGTCCGGGAGTTCGAGGAGCAGCGCCGGGCCGGCGACCGCCCCGAGGGTCACCGCCGCCACGAACGCCGCGCTGAACAGCGCGTACCCGATCTCCACGGTGACCGCGTCCCGTTCGGCCTGTGTGCGCCGTTCCCCGTACCCGCCCATGCGCCGAGTCTCACAGCCGCACGCCCGGCGGGGCAACCGCTCCCGCCGGGACGGGTCCGGGCGGCCGGGTGCGACACCGGATCATGAGGACCGCGGAGTCGGAGGCGGATCCGGAGGCGGCGGCGCCTCCGCCTCCGCCTCCGCGTCAGCGTCAGCGAGGATCGCGCGGCGGGTACGGAGAGCCGCGGCCAGGAGACGCTCGTCCAGGCGCATCTCGGCATCGCGCGTGGAGTCGTTGACGGGGATGCGGGTACGCCGGTCGATCAGCGCCGTCACGGCCGGCAGCGCGGGCCGTGCGTGGCGGCCCATCCGCGCGAGCCCCTCCAGGTAGTACTCACCCACCGCGTAGTCGGCCAGGTGCGGTGTCATCAGGGCCAGGAGCCGGGACAGCGCGGAAGGACCGGCGTGCCGCAGCCACAGCGGGGCGCACTCCGCCTGCGAGCGGCCGGGCCGGCGGAAGGTGAGGTTGTACAGCTGGGCCGCCTGCCGGAATGTCAGCGGGCCGGCGTCCAGCAGGCTGCCGAAGACCTCGGCGGCGTGACGGAGGCGGACGATCCCCACCGGCCGGGCGGCGAGCAGCGCCGCGGCGGACGCGCCGGTGTACACCGCCGCCGTACCGGACGGTGGCCGGCCGGGGCTCGGGGAGGGCATGCCCGGCAGTCCGGCGACCAGAGCCTCATGAGTCCGCCTCGCGGCCTCGGAGATCAGCGCCGTGGTGAGGGCCTCCCCGAGCGCCGGGGTGTTCTCCCGGCCGCGATACCGGACGAGCTGCGGCAGCAACTCGACCGGGGCCGCCCGCCAGTTGTGGCACGCCTCGCGCGCGAGGCCGGCGCCGATGTCCCGGGTCGGGGAGTCGGCGAGGAGACGGGCCACGAGGGCGTATGTGTGGTGCTCGCGCCCCAGCCCGTGAAGGGCCGAGCCCCACAGCTGTCCGGTGTCCTCCAGATGGAGCGCGGCCTGCGCGGCGTCGGCCATGAGCGCCGCGTCCAGGGTGCGCCATCGCGTGGGCGGCGCCGTGCGCAGGGTGTGCAGCCGGGCGAGGAAGCGGACCGACGCGAGGTCGTCGTCCCCGAGGTGGGCGACGGCGGGGCCGAGCGCTCTGGCCAGGACGGTCCGCACGACGGGGTCGGTGAGTCGGCCGAGGGCCGCGAGAACCCGGTCGGGGTGTCCCCGGTACCCGAAGAGACGCGCCGCTCGGCGCCGGACCTCTTCGTCGGGGTCGTCGAGCCGGGCCAGCGCCGCGTCGACGGCCTCGGGCCAGGGCCGACGCCAGGCCAGGCTGTCCAGGAGATCCAGGGCCTCGCGGCGTACGAAGGGAGCGTCGGCGTGGGCGAGCCGCAGCAGCCTCGTGGCGACGGGGCCGGTGGGGTCGGCGCGTACGGCGTCGAAGAGCGCGATGCGAGAAGGGTGGGCGGGTGTCGTGGCGGTGCCGTCGGCCACGGCCTCGTCCGGCCACGTCATCGGGCGGGGCGGTGGACGCCCTTCCGTGCGGGAGAATCGATCATGCCGTGGATCATCCCACACGGCGCGTCGGCCGGGTAAGGCACTCGGCCGCCGAAGCGTGGTGTGCGGCGGCGCGTGGTGTGCGGCGGTGCGTGGTGCGCGGCGGTGCGTGGTGCGCGGCGGTGCGCTGGAGGGGTCCTCTCTGGGGAGGGGACCAGACGCGCCCACCGGATGCCCGCACCCGGACCGCACCGACGGCCGGGCCGCCCACCCTCGCAGGAGCGCGCGGTGGACGGCCGGCCGACTTCGACGGAGAGCGGGTGCGGGTGCGGGAGACGCGTCACCGCGTCACCGCGTCACCGCGTCACCGCCGAGCAGGCGGACAGTGGCAGGTCCTAGTAGGGCTTGGTCAGGTTCGTATGAGTGTGGGTATGTCGCGGTGGCAGGTGGGGCAGGCGCCGGTCCAGAGGGCGAGGAGTGTCTGCAGGTCGCGGACGACCCGGTAGAGGCTCAGACCAGCGCTGTGTCTTTCGGGTCTCGCGTCAGTCGTTGCAGGGTGCAGAAGGCGTGGGCGGCGGAGACGAGGGTGACGTGGTGGTGCCAGCCGCCCCAGGTGCGGCCCTCGAA
>NZ_JBVJAB010000016.1:178916-237561 GCF_055591025.1 Streptomyces sp. NPDC041784 | reverse complement strand
TACGGGCACGGGCCGTCCCTGGAGGACTTCACCGAGCAGACCCCGCTGACCGTCGGCACGCCCGAGCAGGTCATCGAGAAGACCCTGTCCTTCCGTGAGTACGCGGGCGACTACCAGCGCCAGCTGTTCCTCCTCGACCACGCGGGGCTGCCGCTGAAGACCGTCCTGGAACAGCTCGACCTGCTCGGCGAGGAGGTCGTACCGGTGCTGCGCAAGGAGTTCGCCAAGGGCCGCCCGGCGGACGTGCCGGACGCGCCGACCCACCAGTCCCTGCTCTCCGCGAAGGAAGCCCGGACCGCCGAGGAGGTGACCGTCGCATGAAGCTCGTCGTCGTCTCGGCGGGGCTGAGCGTCCCGTCGTCCACCCGGCTGCTGGCCGACCGCCTCGCGACGGCCACCGCCGGACGGACCTCGGCGGAGGTGGAGGTCGTGGAGCTGCGCGACCTCGCCGTCGAGATCGCCCACCACTTCACCAGCGGCTTCCCCGGGCGGAAGCTGGCGGACGCCCTCGACGCGGTGGCGGGGGCCGACGGCCTGGTCGTCGTCACGCCGGTGTTCTCCGCGTCGTACAGCGGACTGTTCAAGTCGTTCTTCGACGTGCTGGACCCGGAGGCGCTGACCGGCAAGCCGGTGCTGATCGCGGCGACCGGCGGCTCCGCGCGGCACTCGCTGGTGCTCGAGCACGCCCTGCGGCCGCTCTTCTCCTACCTGCGGGCCGTCGTCGTCCCCACCGCCGTCTACGCGGCCTCCGAGGACTGGGGCGCCGAGGGACTGCCCGAGCGCGTCGAGCGGGCGGCCGGGGAACTGGCGGCGCTGATGACGGGGCTGTCGACGGCACGGCCGGCCGCCCCGGCGAAGGACGCCTTCGAGGTCGTACCGTTCGCGGAACAGCTGGCGGCGCTGCGGCCGGCGGGGTGACGGGAACGGGGTGACGGGAACGCCCGGGTTGCTCCCGGCAGAGTGAGAGGGCAGTAAGAAGGCCCTCGCCAGCAAGATCATCAGGTCGTCCGGCGGGGAAAACTTGGCAGACTGATTTTCGTGTCTCCCACCGTGCTCCTCGCCGAAGACGACCGCGCCATCCGCCACGCCCTGGAACGCGCCCTGGCCCTGGAGGGCTACCGGGTCACCGCGGTCGCCGACGGGGTCGAGGCGCTGGCGCGCGCCCACAAGTCCCCGCCGGACGTGCTCGTCCTCGACGTGATGATGCCCGGGATCGACGGCCTCCAGGTCTGCCGGGTGCTGCGCGCCGAGGGCGACCGCACACCGATCCTGATGCTCACCGCGCTGGTGGAGACCGCCGACCGGATCGCCGGGCTGGACGCGGGCGCCGACGACTACGTGGTGAAGCCGTTCGACGTCGAGGAGGTCTTCGCCCGGCTGCGCGCCCTGCTGCGCCGCACAGGCAACGCCACCGCACCCGCCGCCTCCGACACCCCCACGGCCACCACCACCGCACCCACCGCCCCCAGGCCGGACTCCGAGCGCCATCTGGAGGCGGCCGGGCTGCGGATGGACCCGCAGGCGCGGCGGGCCTGGCGCGGCGAGCGCGAGCTGGAGCTGACCCGCACCGAGTTCGAACTGCTGGAACTGCTGGTCCGCAACGCCGGGATCGTCCTGGACCACTCCACCATCTACGACCGGATCTGGGGCTACGACTTCGGCCCCGGCTCCAAGAACCTCGCCGTCTACGTCGGCTACCTGCGCCGCAAGCTCGACCACCCCGGCGCACCGCAGCTCATCCACACGGTGCGCGGCGTGGGCTACGTGTTGCGGGAGGACTGAGTGGGGGGCCGGCTGCGCCGGCTGCCGGCGCGGCCGCGACCCCGGCTGGTGTCGCTGCGCACCACGTTCGCGGTGTCGTTCGCGGCCGTGACCGCCGCCGTGACCCTGCTGGTCGGGGTGCTCTCCTACTCGGCGGCCGCCCGGCTGGTGCGGGTCGACCAGGAGTCGGTGTTCGACGAGGTCGTGCAGGACCTGCGGGACGAGGTCCGCGGGACCGCGATGGCGCCCGAGGACTTCTCCTCCGCCGCGCCGGGGCACGACATCGTGCGGCCCGCCCGGACGGACGTCCAGGTGCTCGGCGCGGACGGCTCGGTCGTCGACGGCGGGAGCCCCGGACTGCCGGTGGTGGCCGCCGACCGGCGGACCGCCGCCGCCCCGACGGCCGGGGAGATGGTCGAGCACAAGGACGTGGACGTCGGCAGCGACGTCTACCGCGTCGCGACCGTCGCGCTCGGCGGCGGCCGGGGCGCGGTGCAGGTGGCGCAGGAGTTCAGCGACACCGAGGACCTGCTGCGGGCGCTCCAGCAGCGCACGCTGGTGCTGATGACGGCGATCGTCACGGCGGCCGGCCTCTTCGGCTGGTGGCTGGCCCGGCGGATCACCCACCGGCTGGTCATCCTCACCACCGCCGCCGAGGACGTGGCCCGCACCCGTCGGCTCGGCGTGCAGGTGCCGGTCACCGGGCACGACGAGGTGGGCCGGCTGGGCCGCGCCTTCGACCGCATGCTGGGCCGCCTCGCCCAGTCGGAGGAGGACCAGCGGCGGCTGGTGCAGGACGCGGGACACGAGCTGCGCACCCCGCTGACCTCGCTGCGGACGAACATCTCGCTGCTGCGCCGGATCGACGAACTGCCCCCCGACACCCGGGACGACCTCGTCGCCGACCTCACCCAGGAGGCCCGCGAGCTGACCGACCTGGTCAACGAGCTGGTCGACCTCGCGGCCGGCCAGTCCGACACCGAGCCGCCCCGCAAGCTGGACCTCGCCGACATCGCCGAGGAGGTCGCGGGGGCCGTCCGGCGCCGCACCGGGCGGGAGATCGTGGTCCGGGCCAGCGGCGACACCACCACCGACGGGCGGCCGCACATGCTCCAGCGGGCGGTGTCCAACCTCGTCGAGAACGCCACCAAGTTCGACCGGGAGGGCCGGGCGCCCGTCGAGATCGCCGTCAAGGGCCCGGCCCGGCCCGGGGCCGTCCGCGTCGAGGTCCTCGACCGGGGGCCGGGCATCGCCGAGAGCGATCTGACCCGGGTCTTCGACCGCTTCTACCGCGCCGCCGACGCCCGCTCCCTGCCCGGATCCGGCCTCGGCCTGTCCATCGTGCGGGAGGTCGCGCTGTCACACGGCGGCACCCCGTTCGCCTTCCGGCGGGCGGGCGGCGGGTCGGTGATCGGGTTCACGGTGGGCGGCGGGCTCTGAGGGGCGTACCGGGTTGCCGCGATGAGCAAGTATGCGGGGAACCCGTTCACGAGGGAGGGGAGCCGACGCGTGCTCAGTGACGAGGAGAGCGCCGTACTGGCGGCGGTCGACGAGGCGGCCGTCGGCCGGACGCTGCTGGAGCTGGTCGCGATACCGAGCGTCACCGGCAGCCCGGCCGAGTCCGAACTCCAGCACCACCTCGCCGGACGGCTGGAACGGCTCGGCCTGGACGTCGACCTGTGGTCCATGGACCTGCCCACCCTGCTCGCCGACCCCGGCTTTCCCGGCATGGAAGTGGCGCGCGAGGAGGCGTGGGGGCTGGTCGGCCACACCGGCGGCACGGACGGGCCGACACTGATCCTCCAGGGCCATGTGGACGTCGTACCGCCCGGCGACCTCGCCGCCTGGGAGGGGGACCCGTTCGTGCCCCGGGTGACCGGTGACGTCGTGCACGGGCGCGGCGCCTGCGACATGAAGGCCGGACTCGCCGCGCAGCTGGCCGCCCTCGCGGCCGTCCGCGCGGCCGGGGTGCGGCTGCGCGGACGGGTCGCCGTGCACTTCGTCGTCGGCGAGGAGGACGGCGGGATCGGCGCGTTCGGCACCCTGCGGCGGGGCTACGGCGGTGACGCGTGCGTGATTGCCGAGCCGACCGCCGGGACGGTCATCACCGCCAACGCGGGCGCGCTGACCTTCCGGATCACCGTGCCCGGCAAGGCCGCACACGCCAGTTCCAGGCAAGAGGGGGTGAGCGCCGTCGACGGCTACCTGCCGCTGCACCGGGCGCTGGCCCGCCTGGAGGCCGACCGCAACCGCGACCCCGACCCGCTGCTCGCCGAGTACCCGATCCCCTACTCCCTCTCCGTCGGCACCCTGCGCGCCGGCGACTGGGCGAGCAGCGTGCCCGACCTGCTGGTCGCCGAGGGACGGCTGGGCGTGCGGCTCGGGGAGGACCCGGCCGAGGCGCGGGCGGCGCTGGAGCGGTGCGTGGCCCGGGCGTGCGCCGAGGACGCCTGGCTGCGCGAGCACCCGGCCACGGTCAGCTGGCCGGGCGGGCAGTTCGCCAGCGGCCGGCTGACGCCGGGCCATCCGCTGCGGGACACCGTGGCCGACGCCTTCGCCGACGCGACCGGCGCCGCCCGCCCCCGGGAACGCGGGGCGACGTACGGCAGCGATCTGCGCCACTACACCGGCGCGGGCATCCCCACACTCCAGTTCGGCCCCGGCGACATCACCGTGGCCCACAGCGCCCGCGAACAGGTGTCCCTGCGGGAGGTGGTGGACGCGGCGCGGGCGATGGCGGTGACGGTGCTGCGGACCGTCGGCACGAAGTGAGGCGGCGGTGAGCGCGTAGGGGACCGGGCGGGGTGGGATCGGTGGGGCTGGTGGGGCCGATGGGGCCGGCGGGACCGATGGGAACCGGTGGGACCCGTGGGGCCGGCGGGACCGGTGGGGTCGGTGCGGCTGCTGGCGTTCGCTGTCGTGCTGCGGCATCGGCGGTTCCGGCGGGTGTGGGCCGGGCAGGCGGCGAGTGCCGTCGGGGACGGGATCACGCTGGTCGCGCTGCCCGGTGCGGTCCTGGACCGGCACTCGAAGGCCGACCTCGGGGTGGTGCTGGGCGCGCAGAGCCTGGCGCTGGTCGGGGCGGCGCTGGTGGGCGGGGTGTCGGCGGACCGGTTCCGGCGCTCCCGGGTGATGGCAGCGGCGGACGGCGTGCGGCTGGTCACGGCGGTGTGCTTCGCGCTGGGCGCGGCACGGGCCCCGCCGGCCGTGCCCGTGCTGCTGGCGCTGGTGACCGGGTTCGCGGCCGGGGTGTTCACGCCCGCGTTCGGGGCGCTGATCCCCGGCCTGGTGCCCGACGAGGACCTGCCGAAGGCGAACGCGCTGCGCTCGATCACCGTCCGCACCGGCCAGGTGCTCGGCCCCG
The DNA here is from genome assembly GCF_055591025.1 of Streptomyces sp. NPDC041784. Classification (NCBI taxonomy): domain Bacteria; kingdom Bacillati; phylum Actinomycetota; class Actinomycetes; order Kitasatosporales; family Streptomycetaceae; genus Streptomyces; species Streptomyces sp. NPDC041784. The sequence continues at coordinate 232,437 of NZ_JBVJAB010000016.1, read as the reverse complement.
CGCTGGGCGGGCTGCTGCTGGCCGTCGGCACCGCCGACACGGCGTTCTGGGCGGACGCCGGGACGTTCGCCGCGAGCGCCTCACCCTGGTCGGCGCGGGCGACCCCGGCCGGCCCGGCACGGCGGGCGGCACCGTGTTCCGGCAGGCCCGCGAGGGCCTCGCGGGCCTTCAACGTCACCTGGGCCGGCGCCCTGCAGCGCGCGGTCCCCGACGACATGCTGGGCCGCGTCTTCGCGATCGACACCCTCGGCACCTACGGCCTCCAGCCGGTCGGCCTGGCCCTCGCGCCGGTCGCCGCGACCGCCTTCGGCAACGGCCCGGTGCTCTGGGTGGGCCTGGCCGCCCTCACGGCGACCACGGTGGTGCCGCTGTTCCGACGGGACGTCCGTGCCTTCGCGGACCCCCCGACCTGAGGAGAATAATTATGAAACGTACCGTTGTAAGCGAGATATACCGTTGTGCGCGAGAAGTGCGACTGTGCGCGAGAAGGACGACGCCCACGAGAGCGAGATGAGCGGCGATGGAGCCTCACCCCGACCCCGTGCCGGGTACCGGCGGTGCGGCCGAGGCGCTCACCGCGCGCGTCACCGTCGCCGAGGACGGCACGGTGACCGGGTGGAACGCGGGCGCCGAACGGCTCCTCGGACACCCGGCGGAGCGGACGGTGGGCCGGCCGGCGGCCGCGCTGCTCGCAGAGGAACCCGCGCCTGCGGACGTCCCTGACCTCTCCGGACTGCCGCGCTGGCACGGCACGCTCGTGCTCCGCCACCGGGACGGCCGACGCGTGGACGCCCGGGTCCTGGCCCACCACCGGACCGCGCGGGACGGGACCCGCGACTGGCTCCTGGTCAGCGCCGTGACCGGGCGGCGGAGCCGGCCCGAGGACGAGGAACTGGTCCGCACCGGTCTCCTCCAGGCCCCGTCCTGCGCGATCTCGGTGTACGACACGGACCTGCGGCTGCGCGGGTCCACCCGGGCCGGGCAGGGCGTCCTGGGCCTGAGCGACGACGACGCGCGCGGCCTGCGCCTGACGGACCTGGTCGCCCTGCCGCTCGCCGAGGAGGCCGAGGCGCGGATGCGGCTGGCCCTGGAGACCGGTGAGCCGCAGTACCTGGAGAACCATGCGCGGGCCCCCGGCGAGCGCCGCGAGCACGCCTGGTCGCTCCAGGTGTACCGGCTGGAGGACCCGGACGGCCGGGTCCTGGGCGTGGCCTCCACCGGGCACGACATGACCGAGCAGTACTGGGCCCGCAAGCGCCTCCAGCTGATCGCCGAGGCCAGCACCCGGATCGGAAGCACCCTCGACGTGACCCGGACGGCGCAGGAGCTGGCGGACATGGCGGTGCCGGACCTCGCCGACTTCCTCACCGTCGACCTGCTGACCTCGTTCGAGGACGGCGAGGAGGACCCGGTGGCCGGCGGGTCCCTGGCGCTGCGGCGCGTCGCCCACCAGTCCGTGCTGGAGGGCGTCCCCGAGGCGGTCCTCGCCCTGGGCCAGGTGGACGAGTACCCGGAGGGCTCCCCGCCGGTCGAGAGCCTCCGCTCGGGCCGGGCCGTACGGCACCGGGTCGACGAGTCCGCGATCGCCGACTGGGTCGCCGGGGACTCGGTGCGCAGGGCCCGCATCCGTGACTTCGGCTTCCACTCCGTCATCGCCGTGCCGCTGTCGGCCCGGGGCACCACCCTCGGTGTGGCGATCTTCGCCCGGCACCGGCACCCCGCCCCCTTCGAGGCGGACGACGTCGTCCTGGCCGAGGAGCTGGCGGCCCGGGCGGCGGTCTGCATCGACAACGCCCGCCGCTACACCCGGGAGCGCGGTACGGCGGTCACCCTCCAGCGCAGTCTGCTGCCGCAGCGGCTGCCCGAGCAGTCGGCGGTGGAGGTCGCCTCCCGCTATCTGCCGGCGGGCGCCCGCGCCGGGGTGGGCGGCGACTGGTTCGACGTCATCCCGCTCTCCGGTACCCGGGTCGCCCTGGTCGTGGGCGACGTCGTGGGGCACGGCATCCACGCCTCCGCGACCATGGGGCGGCTGCGGACGGCCGTACGCACCCTCGCCGACATCGATCTGCCGCCCGATGAACTGCTCACCCACCTCGACGACCTGGTGGCCCGGCTGGCCACCGACGTGGACGTCCCCGGGGAGGACGACACCGCGGGCGGTGTCGGGGCGACCTGTCTGTACGCCGTGTACGACCCGGTCTCCCGGCACTGCACGCTCGCGCGGGCCGGGCATCCGCCGCCGGCCGTGGTGCGCCCCGACGGCACGGTGGACCTGCTCGACGTGCCCGCGGGGCCCCCGCTGGGCCTGGGCGGGCTCCCCTTCGAGCCGGTCGAGACCGAACTGCCCGAGGGCAGCCTGCTGGTCCTCTACACCGACGGCCTGATCGCCGCCCGGACCTGCCGGGACGACGTCGACGACGGCGTCGGCAGGCTGCTCGCGGCGCTCGGCCGGCCGGCGGACTCACTGGACGTCCTGTGTGACCGTGTCCTGGCCGGGGCGCTGCCGCCGCGGCCGGTGGACGACGTGGCGCTGCTCGTCGCCCGTACCCGGGCGCTGGACGCCTCCCGGGTCGCCACCTGGACCGTCGACGCGGATCCCGCCGCCGTCGCCGAGACCCGTAAGAACGTCGTCACCCGGCTGGAGGCGTGGGGGCTGACGGAGGCGTCCTTCGTCACCGAGCTGATCGTCAGCGAACTCGTCACCAACGCCATCCGGCACGCCGAACCCCCCGTCCGGCTCCGCCTCATCCACGACCGCACGCTGATCTGCGAGGTCACGGACGCCAGCAGCACGGCCCCCCACATGCGGCGCGCCCGCACCTTCGACGAGGGCGGCCGCGGCCTCCTCCTGGTGGCCCAGCTCAGCCTCCGCTGGGGCACCCGGCCACACACCAAGGGGAAGACGATCTGGGCGGAGCAGGAGATCAGGGCGACGGAGGGGTGAGTGCCGCGGCGGAACCATGGGTTCCGTCGTAGCGGGTGTCGGCAGCCCGAGTCGCGGTCGGTGCGTTCACTCATTGGCTGCGCCCCGGCTGCACGTTGCCTTACGGGTCCATACAATTACGCATTGTGACCGAGTGAGGTGGCGGCGTATGGATGACCGTGAGGGCGCGGCCGAGCGCGCGAAGAGTCCGACCGGCGCCGACGGCGCCACGAGAGGCGGGGGCGGGAATGCGCGGTCCAGGGGCAGGCGCACCCGCCCCGTACGGCTGACGGTCGATCTGGATCCGACCCTGCATCGCCGGTTGAAGCAGTGGACGGGCAACGCCGCTGTCGAGCTGGACGTCGTCGACGTGTCGCTGGCCGAGGTCTTCCGCACCCTGGTGCACCGCCTCACCGTCGACCGGTCGCTCGCCGCCGCCGTTCTGCGGGACCTCCGCGATCGATAGGCGGTGCCGCGGCGGCGGTAATTCACGTGAATTCCAACCCGTCACGGATTAAAACTCTCTGGCGCTTGAATTTCCAGGAGTAACGACTGCATTGCTGCATTCCGTAGTGCAGTATGGCGTTTGCGCGTGCTCGTGCGCTGTGGGACTTTGGTTTACGGATCCTTCGAGGCGTCAATGTCGGCCGAGCTGCTCGAGGAATAACTGAGAGCGCTAAGGGCAGGTCGAATTGGATTTCCAAGCCGCGGAAGCAGCGGCACGAAGTACGCGCCGCACGCGGTGAGTCCGGGGTGGTGTGGCAGCGCCGCCGACGCACCCGGAGGGCCGTTTCAAGCCCAACAACGGAGGCCGTAATGCCCGTCCATTCTCGTCGCAGGAAAGTCAGGGTCGCCGGGGGCGCCGTGCTGGCGCTGGCCGCATTGGCGGCTGTCAATCCCATGACCGCCGGTTCGGCGCACGCCGACCCGGCCAATCCCAGGGTCAATCTCGTTGTGACCGCGAGCTGCGCACGGTTCGCCAACGATTCAATACCCACGCGGGTGAGCGTCACCACTGTCACCAATCCGCAGACCCTGCAGAAGACCGTCGACACCGACAACGAGTCGGCCGAGTTCGGCGCCCTGAGGTTCCAGGACATCCCGTCTGGTGCGGGGACCAAGGCGACGGTCACCGTCACATGCGAGGACATCGACGGCAAGGAGCAGGCGTACAGCAAGGCCATCACCGTCAAGCGCCCGGCTGGCAAGGGGGTCGTCAAGCAGGAGGTCAGCGTCAGCTGAAACCCGCTCCGGGCAGTCCCGAGGCCGATCCCCACGGATCGGCCTCCAGGCTGTGCGGGGCTGTCTGCGGCTGTGTGTCCTGCGCCACATTCTGTGATGTGAGTGTGGCCTTGAAGTGAATTCCGTACTCAGACATGACGACCCATGACCGGATGCCAGGATGGGGCGCCATGAACGCAGGGTGGTGTGCGCGCACAGTGAGGGCCGCGTTGTTCGCGGCCGTCTGTGTGCTGCTCGCCGCCCTGGGGCACGTGATGATGTCCGGCGTCCACGTCCCGGGCTGGACCCTGGCTGTCGGCGCGGCCGCGACCGGTGCCGCGGGCTGGTGCCTGGCGGGACGGGAGCGCGGGACGGCGGCGATCGTGTCGGTGGTCGTCGCGGCGCAGACGGCCCTGCACGCCGGGTTCTCGCTCGCCCCGACGACGGGCGCGGCCGCGGCCCGGGCGGCCCTGCCCGGCGGGTCCCCGCACGGAGGGTTCCCGCACCCGGGCCACGCGCACGGCGGGCAGACGCACGGCGGGCCGACGGGCATGCCGGGACCGGACGCGCACCTTCCGCACCCGGTCCCCATGGACAGCATGAACGCCACGGACGGCATGAGCGCCATGGACGGCATGAGCGCCATGGACGGTATGGACGCCATGGACATGCTCGGCGGTGGATCGTCGTCGTTCGGCATGCTCGCCGCCCACCTGCTGGCCGCGCTGCTGTGCGGACTGTGGCTGGCCCACGGCGAACGGGCGGCGTTCCGCGTCCTGCGCGCCGTGGCCGGCCGGCTGGCGTCGCCGCTGCGCCTGCTGCTCGCCCTGCCCGCCACCCCGGAACGCCCCCGCCCCCGCCTGGCCCGGCGCCGCTCGGAACGCGCGCCGCGCCTGCTCCTCGTCCACGCGATCACATCCCGGGGCCCACCCGTGGGGACCGCTGTCGCCTGACGACAGCCGGTGATCCCGGGGCCGCCACCGGCGCGCCCCGGTAGGGGACCGTACGCGCGCGCAGTCGCCGTAGGCCCGATCCCCACCCCACGCCACCGGACCTTTTCCGCCCGCGTACGCGTACCCGCACCCGTGCCCTCGCACGCACGGGTACCCGCGTACCCGTGCGCCCGGTCCGGATCACGGATGACCGAGAAGGACACCAAGTGATCGCTTCCGCCCCTCCGGCCTGCCCCGACGAGTCGATAACCGCCTGGGCGCTCGCCGCCCGCGCCGGCGACCCGGCCGCTGTCGAGCGTTTCGTTGAGGCCCTGCACCGTGACGTCCTGCGGTACGTCGCCCATCTCTGCGCCGACCCGCAGGCCGTGGACGACCTGGCGCAGGACACGTTCCTGCGGGCGCTCGGCAGCCTGCACCGGTTCGAGGGCCGTTCCTCGGCCCGCTCCTGGCTGCTGTCCATCGCCCGCCGGGCCGTCATCGACAGTTACCGGTACGCCTCCACCCGGCCCCGCCTCTCCGACACACCGGACTGGCAGGTGGCGGTCGAATCCGCCCAGCCGCGCGGCCTGCCCGGCTTCGACGACGGCATCGCCCTGCTCGACCTGCTGGCCACGCTCCCGGACGAGCGCCGCGAGGCGTTCGTCCTCACCCAGCTGGCCGGAGTGCCGTACGCCGAGGCGGCGGAGGCGAGCGGCTGCCCGATCGGCACGGTCCGCTCCCGGGTGGCACGGGCCCGCTCGACGCTCCGGGAACTGCTGGACGCCTCCTGAGCCGACCGGCTTCCTGGGGCTCCTAGGGGACGCTGGTTCTCGGCCGGTTCTCGGCTAGTTCTTGCGGGCCAATCCGCCGTAGATGCCGATCGGCGGGGTGTCCGGGGCCGGGGGCTCGTCCGGGCGCCAGTCCGGGACCAGGACCAGGCCCGGGTCGACGAGGGTGAAGTCGCCGAAGAAGTCCAGGATCCGGGCGTGGGGGCGGGGGTTCATGCTGGCGGTGGCGCCCTTGTAGACGGCTGCCGCCTCCGCGCGCCCGTCCTCGTGGAGGTCACCCGTCGCGTGGGACAGCACGAGATACGAGCGGGCCGGCAGCGCGTCGCGGAGGGTGGCGACGACGCCCTCCGGGTCCTCCGCGTCGGTGAGGAAGTGCAGGATCGCCACCAGCAGCAGCGCCACCGGCTGGTCGAAGTCGATGACCTCGCGCACGCCGGGGTCGTCGAGGACGGCCCGGGGGTCCCGCAGGTCGGCCAGGACGACGGAGGTGTCGGCCTCGTCGTTCATCAGAGCCATCGAGTGGGCGCCGACGATCGGGTCGTTGTCGACGTAGGCGACGCGCGTTCCGGGGGCGACGGCCCGCGCGATCTGGTGCACGTTGGGCTCGGTGGGCAGGCCCGTGCCGATGTCGAGGATCTGCCGGATCCCGCCCTCGGCGACGACGTGCCGGACGGCGCGGTGCAGGAAGGAGCGGTTGGCGCGGACGGCCACCCGCACCTCCGGGGCGGCCTTGATGAACCTCTCGGCGGCCTCCTGGTCGACGGGGTAGTTGTCCTTCCCGCCCAGGAAGTAGTCGTACATCCGCGCCGGATGCGGCTTGCTCGTGTCGATCCGTAACGACGGGTCGTCGCTGAGGGGAGACGTCATGCGCCCACCCTACTGATCGACTGTCAGATCACCGTCAAGTCAGGTCGGTTGCCGTCCCGGTTCAGGCGAGGAGCCTGCGCTTCTGCTCCTCGAACTCGGCGTCGGTGAGCACGCCCTGCGCCTTGAGGTCGCCGAGCTGCTTGAGCTGGTCGAGACGTTGGGTCATGTCGTCCTCGGGCGGGGCCGCGGCGGGCTGCTGCTGCGGCGCGGCCTGGGGCTGTGGCGGGGGCTGCTGGGAGTAGCCCTCCTGGGCCGCCCAGCGCCCCTGCTGGCGGCGGGACACACGATTGGAGACGGCGGTCGCCGTACCCGCGACGACCGCGGTGCGGGCGACCCCGCGAAGCAGACCTGGCATGGCGATCCCCTCTCGCACCGGGTACTCCCATTGGACCATCGCCGGGATTTCCCGGCATTCCGGCGAACGCCTCCCGCGAACCGTTCCCGCGAACGGTGCCCGTGCGCGGTGCCCGTGACCGGTTACGGCGACCGGTCACGGCGACGGTTCCGGCGCCGCTGACCTCCGGTTTCGTGCCGATCTGCCGACCCCCGGCTCTCGTGGCACGCTGGAGGCGTGTGGGTCGCCGACCGCTCTTCCACGGCGACGAGGCCCAGTCGAAGGAGCCCGAAATGACCACGCACACCACGGGAATGCGCAGCGGCGGCGGTAGGGGAACGGCCGTGTCCGGCTGGACGGTCTTCGCCGCGATCATGATGATCTTCGGCGGCGTCATGGCGATGTTCGAGGGCATCGCCGCCATCGCCGAGGACGACGTCTTCGTCGCGACGCGCAACTTCACCTTCCAGTGGAGCCTCACCGGCTGGGGCTGGCTGCACCTCGTGCTCGGCGTCGTGGTGACCCTGGCGGGCCTCGCCTTGTTCAGCGGCGCGACCTGGGCCCGGTTCGCCGGTATCGTCCTCGCCGGCCTGTCCATGATCGCCAACTTCGCGTGGCTGCCGTGGTACCCGTTCTGGGCGGTCATGCTGATCGTCATCGACGGCTTCGTCATCTGGGCCCTGTGCGTGGGACCGAGCCGGGACGCGCGCACCGTCTGACCACCGGCACGACCGACCCTCACCGACCCAGCCCTCGAAGTGAAGTCGAGGGCTGGGTCGCTGCGTTTCCCGGGCCTCCGCGTGGCCGGCGTCGGCGCCCGCGTCGGCGCCCGCGTCCCGGCGCGCAGGAGCCGTCGATTCAGCCGACTGGGCCCGCCCCGGATGCCGGGGGACGAAGATCGCGGCAGCCTGGGCCCGAGGGGCCGCACCCTCCCCGCTGACCTTCACGCACAGACGAGGACTCGACGCCATGATCTGTCGTAGTCGCACCGGCCGGCGGGCCGGAGCCGTCGTTCTCCTGCTCGCCGTCGCGGGTTGTACGGAGCACCCCGCCATGGGCACGATCGAGTACATCACCCCCACCAAGCGGGAGGTGAAGATCCAGAGCCCGTCCGACGAGGGCTGCCACCGCCTGCCCGGCGGCGCCTACCACGTGACCAACTACACGGTCGACGACATCCGGCTCTACGCCAACGCGGAATGCGTGCTCACGCAGGCCGGCAACAACCAGAGCGGACGGGTCGGCGGGGAGAGCTTCTACCTCGGGACACTGTTGTCCGTCGAGTACACGCCCGGTCAGTCCCCGTGGCTGAGCTACAGCGTGGTGGGCGGGGGCGGCTGAGCCCCCGCCCCCTCTCCTCGGGCTCCTCGGGCTCCTCGGGCTCGTCAGGATTCGGCGGACTCCGCCGCCTCCACCGCCTCCAGCGAAGCGAGCACCGCCTGCACCGGCAGCCGCCCGGACGCCACCAGTTGCGCGCCGCCGCGCCGCAGGGCGGTGGCGAAGGGCGCGGCCCACAGGTTCTCGTAGACCAGCAGCCCCGCGGAGTTGCCGGGCTCGACGGCCGCGGCGGCCTCCTCCAGGTCGTCCTGGCCCATCAGGCCGGACCGAGCGCCCTCGAAGACGGCGAGGTCGAGGTTGCCGTCACCGGTGAGGTCCGCGATCTCCAGGGCGGTCACCGAGCCGTCCTCGTCCTTCCTGACGAACATCAGGTCCAGGATCCGGATGATGCCCCGCTCCACCAGATCGACCAGCAGCGGGAAGCCCTCGCCCGTCATACGGTTGCCGGGGAACTCGACCACCACGTAGTCGATGGGCCCCATCTCGTCGATTCGCTCGCTCACGGCAGTCCCCTCGTGCGCTCGTGGCCCCCTGCCTGCCATTGCAGCACCGGGCGCCGGTCGTCGCACCCGGTGCGGCGTTCACTCCGTCGGCTCCGCCCGCCTCGCCGAGCGGCCCGCGCCGGGATCTCCTCGAAGACATGACAGACGGCGACGCCCCCCGACCCGAGCCGGAGCGGCCGTCCGAGCAGCCCTCGGACGACCAGCGACTGTCGGCACGAGAACGCGGCGAACTCGAGGACCTCCGGCACCGGATCGGCGCCCTGGAAGCCGCCGGGCACGCACCGAGGCACCGGATGCGCTCGCTGGGCTCGGCCCTCCTGATCCTCCTGGCGTCGGTGCTGGCGCTGCTCTCCGTGGTCGCCGTCTGGACGAACAGCATCGTCCGGGACACCGACCGCTACGTCGCGACCGTGGCGCCGCTGGCCTCCGACCCGGACGTCCAGCAGGCGGTCACCACCCGGGTCACCGACGCCGTGCTCCAGCGGATCGACGTGGACGGTCTGGTCAAGGAGTTGAGCGACGCCGCGGCGCAGCAGGGCGTACCGCCCAGGGCCGCGAGCCTCATCGACAACCTGACCGGTCCGATCAACAGCGGCCTGAAGGAACTCGTCAGCTCCGCCGTGGAGCGAGTGGTCTCCAGCCCCGCCTTCGAGACGGCCTGGACGAACGCCAACCGCCGCGCCCACGCCGCCGTCGACAAGGCCCTGACCGGGCAGGCGGGCGGCGCGGTGACGCTGAAGAACAATCAGGTCGCCATCGACATCGGGCCGGTCATCCAGCAGGTCAAGGAGCGGCTGGTCGACTCCGGGTTCGCGGCGGCCGAGCGGATCCCGGAGGTCCACACCGACTTCGTCGTGGTCGAGGGCAACGGCGTCGAGGAGATCAAGGGGTATCTGCGGGTGCTGGAGATCCTGGGCACCTGGCTGCCCGTGATCACCGTGCTGATCGCCGCCGTCGGCGTGTTCCTGGCCACGCACCGGCGGCGCGCCCTGATCGGGGCCGCGATCGGGGTGCTCGTCGCGATGATCGTGCTGGGCGTCGCCCTCACGGTCTTCCGCGCGGTCTACCTGGACCACCTGCCGCAGGGCACGAACGAGGACGCCGCCGGATCGGTCTACGACGCACTGGTGCGGTTCCTGCGCTCCGGCATCCGGGCCGTCGGCGCCCTCGCCCTGATCACGGCACTCGGCGCGTTCTTCGTCGGTCCCTCCCGGCCCGCCGTCTTCACCCGCCACTTCTTCGGCACCGGCATCGGCGCCGGACGGGACGTGGCCACCTCGGCGGGGCTGCGGCTGGGCGCGGTCGGCCGGTTCACGCACCGCTACAAGCCGTGGATCGGGGCGGCGATCCTGCTGGTGGCCGCGATCGTCCTGTTCACCTGGAGCTACCCGACCATGGCGGTGGTGATCTGGACGGCGGTGATCGTGCTGATCGCCTTCGCCCTCCGTGAGTTCCTGGATCCCGGACCTCCCGGACCGGCGTGACCCAGGGCACCGGAGCCGGACCGGACCACCCGGCTCCGCCCTCCCCCGGGCAGCGGCGGCGAGCCTTCCGCCGCCGCCGACGGCGCGAACGGGGCGCCTCGGTCCTCACCCGGCTGGCCGGGCTGCGCGCCCGCGCCGAGGCCAGGATCCCGCTGATCACCCACCTCATGTCCCACCTGATCTCGGTGAACGTGCTCGACTCCGCGACCCGGCTGGCCGCCCAGACCTTCCTCACGGCCGTACCGCTGCTGTTCGTGGTGGCCTCCGTCGCCCCGCAGGAGATGCGCGAGCGGTTCGTCGCGTCGGTGCGTGACGTGTTCGGCCTGACCGGCAGCGCGAACGACCAGCTGCGCCAGGCGTTCCTGGGCGACACCTCCGGTGAGTTCGTGCAGACCACCGGTGTGGTCAGCGGGCTGCTGGTGCTGATCTCGGCGACCGCGTGCAGCCGGGCCATGCAGCGGCTCTGCGAGCGGGCCTGGAGCATGCCGAGGGCCGGCGCGCGGGTGGCCGCCTGGCGCTGGCTCGCCTGGCTCGCGGCCTGGCTGGTCATGATCGGGTTCCAGGGGGTCCTGCGCAGCGGCTTCGGCCTCGGGCTGTGGCTGGGCGTGCCGCTGCTGCTGGCCGCGGAGGTCGGCCTGTGGTGGTGGACCCAGCACCTGCTGCTGACCGGGCGGGTGGCGTGGCGGCCGCTGCTGCCGGGCGCGCTGCTGACGGGCGTGGCGCTGAGCGTTCTCACCTCCACCGCCACGCTGTACGTGCCCCGGGCCCTCAACCACAGCCTCGCCAGGTACGGCTCGCTGGGCGCGGTCTTCACGATGCTGTCCTGGCTCATCGCGCTGTGCGTGGTGATCACCCTGTGCCTCACGGGCGGCGCGGTCATCGCCCGCGAGCCCTGGATGGCACGACACCTGGGCACACCCGAGAGACCGGGATCCGGGACACCGGGGCCTGGATCACCCGGATCGGGGCCACCGGGCTCCGATCCGCCGTGACCAGGGTCGCCAGGGCCGGCTTACCCCGCATCCGGGTCGCCGGGATCCGGTTCGCCCGGACCCAGGCCGCCGGGGCCCGAGTCGGCAGGTTCTGAGTCGCCGGGACCCAGGTCGCCGGGGCCTGGGGTGCCAGGTTCTGAGCGGCAGGCCGGCCCTGAGTCGGCCGCAGGCCCGGAATCGCCGGGGCCCAAGTCACCGGAATCCGGTTCCGCGCAGGCCCGGTCCGCCGCCCAGGCGCCAGGTCCTGGTTCGAAGCGGCCCCCTTTCCCCGGATCCGGGTCGCTACGGCCAGAGTCGCACGGACCGGGGTCACCGGGACCCGGGTCGCCGGGGCCCTAGTCACCGGGCCCCAAGTCCCCAGCCCCCGACCGACTCACCAGACCCCGACTCATCAGGGCCCCGAGTTCCCACGCCCCGAGTCCCCGCGGCCCCGACTCATCAGGGCCCCGAGTCCCCCCGCCCCGACCCACCGGACCCCGACCCACCGCGCCCCGAGTCCCCCCGCCCCGACTCACCGGACCCCGACCCACCAGGACCCAAGTCCCCCCGCCCCAAGTCCCCCCGCCCCGACTCGCCGGGGTCCACGGCCGGGGATACGTTGGAAGACGGATAGGCGGGAGTGCCTGCGATGAGTGACAACCACCCCACCGGCCACGACCTGCGGCACCGCACCCCGAGGGAGCGAGCCGAACTCGGCCGGGCCGCCCGGTCCGCCGTACCCCGCTCCACGCACGCGGAGTTCACGCCGCCGCCGAAGCGCACGGACCCGGTGGACATCATCGAGGACCAGTCGGCGAGACGGATCACCGAACTCGTACCGATCCGCTACGGCAGGATGAGCGAGTCGCCGTTCCGCTTCTACCGCGGAGCCGCCGCCATCATGGCCGCGGACCTCGCCGAGACCCCCCGTACCGGCATCCGGGTCCAACTCTGCGGCGACGCCCACATGCTGAACTTCCGGCTGCTGGCCTCCCCGGAACGCCGGCTGATGTTCGACATCAACGACTTCGACGAGACCCTGCCGGGCCCCTGGGAGTGGGACGTCAAGCGGCTGGCGGCGAGCCTGGTCATCGCGGGCCGGGCGAACGGCTTCAAGGCCAAGGAACGCGCGGCCGTCGTGCGCGAGACCGTGCGGTCGTACCGCGAACGCATGCGGGAGTTCGCCAAGATGGGCAACCTCGAGGTCTGGTACACGCGCTTCGAGGCGGACGAACTGGCGCGGCAGTTCGCCCCCGAGATAGGCGCCAAGAACCTTGAGATGTGGGACCGGGCCAGGGAACGCGCCCAGTCGAAGGACTCGCTCCAGGCCTTCGAGAAGCTCACGCACGTGGTGGACGGTCGACGGCGGATCGCCCCCGACCCGCCGCTGCTGGTCCCGCTGGAAGACTTGATGCCGAGGGCCGAACGGGACGTGCTGGAGAAGGAGATCAGCCGGCTCGTCGAGCGCTACGGCCAGTCCCTCGCCTCCGACCGCCGGTTCCTGCTGGAGAGCTACCGGCTCGCCGACATCGCCCGCAAGGTCGTCGGCGTCGGCAGCGTCGGCACCCGCTGCTGGATCATCCTGCTGCTCGGCAGGGACGACGAGGACCCGCTGTTCCTCCAGGCCAAGGAGGCCGACGAGTCGGTGCTGGCGCCCTACGCCGGCGCCAGCCGGTTGCGCACCCAGGGCGAGCGGGTCGTCGCCGGTCAGCGGCTGATGCAGGCCACCAGCGACATCTTCCTCGGCTGGGAGCGCACCACCGGCATCGACGGCCGGCGCCGGGACTTCTACGTCCGTCAGCTGCGCGACTGGAAGGGCATCGTGGTGGCCGAGAACCTGTCACCGACGCGAATGACCCTGTTCGGGCGGCTGTGCGGCGCCACCCTGGCCCGCGCCCACGCGCGCTCCGGCGACCGGATCGCGATCGCCGCCTATCTGGGCCGCAGTGACTCCTTCGACCGCGCCCTGGCCGACTTCGCCGAGCTGTACGCGGACCAGAACGAGAAGGACCACCAGGCCCTGGTCGACGCCATCCGCACGGGCCGGGTCACCGCCGAAGCAGCCTGAGGAGACCTTCGCGCCCCGCGAGGACCTTCGTGGTCGTGAAAGGCCACGCAGCCGAAGCAGCCTGAGGAGACCTTCGTGGAACGCTACCCGCCCATCGCCGACCACGGACTGATCGGCGATCTTCAGACCGCGGCCCTGGTGACCGACGAAGGCGTGATCAACTGGTTGGCCGCACCGCGCTTCGATTCGCCCAGCGTCTTCGCGTCCCTGCTCGACCACGACGGCGGGGGCCACTTCCTGTTCGCGCCCACCGCCCCGGACGTGACACGCCGCCAGATCTACTACCCGGACAGCGCCGTCGTCGTGACCCGCTTCCTGTCCCCCGACGGGGTCGGCGAGGTCCTCGACCACATGCCGGTGATCCACGCCCGGACGCCCTCCGCCCGGCACACGGTGGTACGCATCATTCGGACCGTGCGCGGCACCGTCCGCTTCGACCTGGAGTGCCGCCCCCGCTTCGACTACGCGCGGGCCGACCACGCTCTCGACCTGACCGGCCCGCAGGCCGCCGTCTTCCGGGCGCCCGGGACGACCGCCCATCTCCAGACCACCTTCCCCGTGGAGCGGGACGGCCGGGACGTGCGGGGCTCGGTCACGCTGAGCACGGGCCAGTCCGCCGCCGCCGTGTTCACCGTGTGCGACGGGAACGGGGCCGGCGGGAACGCCGAGGCACCGCCGCCGCCGAGCGTCGACACGGTCACCGAGGAGATGTGGAGCGACATCGACTTCTGGCAGTACTGGGTGCGCACGTGCAGCTACCGGGGCCGCTGGCCGGACATGGTGAACCGCTCGGCCATCACCCTCAAGCTGCTCACCTACGCCCCGAGCGGCGCCCCGGTCGCCGCCGCCACGATGGGGCTGCCCGAGCAGGTCGGCGGCGAGCGCAACTGGGACTACCGCTACACGTGGATCCGGGACGGCTCCCTGTCCGTGCGGGCCCTGCTGGACCTGGGGTTCGTCGAAGAGGCGGGGCAGTTCGTCCAGTGGCTGGGGGACCGGCTCCGGGACCGGGCGGGATCGGCCGGCGAACCGCTCCAGATCATGTACCGGGTCGACGGCGAACCCCACCTGACGGAGGAGATCCTCCACCACTTCGAGGGCTACCGCGGCTCCAGCCCGGTACGGGCCGGCAACGCCGCCGCCGACCAGCTCCAGCTCGACATCTACGGCGAGGCCCTCTACGCCCTGTCCGAGGGCATCGAGAAGGTCGGCCAGCAGTGGGGCTACCACGGCTGGAAGGGCCTCTCCCGGCTGATGGACTGGCTCTGCGACAACTGGGACCGGTCGGACGAGGGCATCTGGGAGACCCGAGGCGGCCGCAAGGACTTCACCTACAGCCGCGTGATGTGCTGGTCGGCGCTGGACAACTGCCTGAAGGTGGCGCGGAAGTTCAGCCGCCCCGCCGACACGGCACGCTGGACCCGGGCCCGCGACACGATCCTCGACGAGGTCATGGAGCGCGGCTGGAGCCAGAAGGAACAGGCGCTGGTCCAGCACTACGGCGGCGACGTCCTGGACGCCTCCCTGCTGCTCGCCCCCCGGGTGGGCTTCATCGCCCCGCGCAGCCCCGGCTGGCTCTCCACCCTCGACGCCATCGACCAGCGGCTCGTCTCCGACAGCCTGGTCTACCGCTACGACCCGGCCGCCTCACCCGACGGACTGCGCGGCTCCGAGGGCACGTTCAGCCTGTGCACCTTCCTCTACGTGGATGCCCTCGCCCGCGCCGGCCGCCTCCCGCAGGCCCGCTACACCTTCGAGAAAATGCACACGTACGCCAACCATGTCGGCCTGTTCGCCGAGGAGATCGGCCCGAGCGGCGAGCAACTGGGCAACTTCCCCCAGGCGTTCACCCACCTGAGCGTCATCATGGCGGCGACGACCCTGGACGACGCCCTGGACCGCATGGCGGCGCTCCCCGAGCGGGTGGCTCGCTGACAGCGTGACCCGCCCGAGGCCCGGTCATCACGTCCCCGGCGTGGGCGCCGGGATCCGCGGCCCCTGCGGCAGCAGCTCGGCCACGACGAAGGACACCACGGCCGCCAGCACCACCAGCGCCACCGTGTCCACGTTGCCGAGCAGCAGGACGACCAGGACCACGCAGCTGACCGGCAGCCGCAGGGCCGCCGTCACCGCCGCCGCCATCCCGGCCGCCATGGCCGGCACCAGGCCGTAGCCGGGCAGCGGCGCGAGCAGGACACCGGCCGCCCCGCCCAGGAACAGCGAGGGGAAGACGGGCCCGCCCCGCAGGCTGCCCAGACAGAGCGCGTACGCCAGGGACTTGAACACCAGCACCGCGACGAGCGCGCCGATCGGCCAGGCGTGCGGGTTCTGCGCCAGCTCGCCCAGGGCGCTCTCCCCGGACAGCGCGGCCTCGGCGGGCGAGCGGCCGGTGGAGAGGGAGTACAGCGCGATGGAGGCCGCCGCCCCGAGCGCGCAGAGCGTGGTGTTCCGTACGGTCCGGGACGCCACGAACCCGGCCGTGAACCGCCCGCCCACGAAGATCCAGTGGATCAGGAACGCGACGGCGGGCGCCGTCACCAGCACCCACAGCACGTCCGCCGCGTCGAGCGGCGGCGGCTTGGGCAGTCCGATGTCCAGGCTCCCGGTCTCCAGCCCGGTCCAGTGCACGAACCCGGTGAAGATGAGGTCCCCGACGCCGCTGGACAGCAGCGCGGGCAGCATCACCGCGAACAGCTGCGGCCCGCCCACCCCGGCCACCTCGATCAGGAGCACCGCGCCCACCACCGGGTTCCCGAACAGCGCCGAGATGGCCGCGGCGGAGCCGGCCGCCCCCAGCAGCGTGGTGGACGCCTCGGTCTGCGGCGCCCGCACCAGGCTCCCGAAGAGCAGGGCCAGCCCGCCGCCCAGGGCGAGCAGCGGCGCCTCCGGGCCGAGCACCACGCCGAGCGGCAGGCCGACCAGGGCGGCCACGAGGACCCCGGGCAGCGCCTCCTTCGTGACGCGGCCCGAGTGCAGACCGCCGACCGGGACATGTCCACCGCGGCCGGGCAGCCGTGCGACCACCAGCCCGACGACGGCCCCGGCCACCAGCAGCAGGGGGAATGCCCACCACCAGGGGGCCCGGTCCCAGCCCAGGTCCTTCGGCCAGTCCGTCCAGATCAGCTGCTCCAGCTGATGGAGCGCCACGAGGAACCAGAACGCGACGAGCGCCACGGGGATCCCGATCAGCCCGCAGAACACCAGGGCTCTGCGGTACTCGGGCCGGCGCAGCATGTCCCGCAGCAGATCGGCCTCGGGCGGCTGCCCGGCCGGCGCACCCCCGGCGTCGGCCTGTGGCTTCGTCCCGGCGATGGGGTCCTCCCGATGTCGGCACCTTGAAGGGCAATTCCTCCCAAACCGTCCCAGTATCGGCACGAGGCTATCCGCCCCACGCCCCCACACGGTCCGCCACGCCGTCACCCACCGCCGCCCGCTATGCCGCGTTCGGGGTGACGGTGTCCCGCGATGCGCAGGTGGTCCGGCTCGGGAATCCGAGCGGCCCGCGGTGGCCGCTACCCTCCTGAGACAGCCGACAGCCGACAGCCGACAGCCGACAGCCGACAGCCGACAGCCACCACCGGCGCGAGGACGCCAGGATGGACGACGAACCGCTGGAGGGCTGGGCGGAACGCCGTGACGCGAAGATCGGCCGGCTTCGCGCCGTGCCCGTTGTCTCCGGGGACGGCCCGAGGGGATCGCATCTGAACCCGGACGCGCCCCGAGCCGTCGAGCGGTGGAACGGACACACGTGGGAGCCGTACGGATTCGCCGCCGACCTGGCCGAAGCAAAGGCCGTCCTCTACCCGCAGGCCGTCGAGCCCCCGGCCCCAGGGCCGGCGGCGAAGCCGCTCGGATCCGGCACCGGCAGGCACCGCAAACCCCAGGCGCCCAGGACGGAAGGCGACGGTCGGGCACGGTCGTGATCACTGTCGCCGAGCCCGGGACTCCTGTGACGAAGGCGGAGCGGAGCCCCGGCCGCCCGACGGCCCTTCTCCGGCACCGAAAAGGGCGAGGTCCGAAGAGACCCCGCCCGCTACCAGTGGAACCCCGGCTCAGGGCCACACAAGGCAGTACGGCTGATGCCCCGCCTCATGCAGACGGTGGCTGAAGTCCTGCCACTCATGCAGCAACTGGTACACGTTGAACGCATCGCGTGGCCCACCCCGGTCCGGCACCGTCGACCAGATGAAGGCCGCCGCGCCCACCGCCTCCTCGCCGATCTCGCGGAGCGGGTCCACGACCGTCATGGGGAGCTTCACGACCGCGTAGTCGGGGTGCAGGACGACCAGTTCGAGCGGGGGCACCTTGTGCAGGGGGACGCCTTCGATGCCGGTCAGCACCATCGCGGCCATCGTCTCCGGCTTGATCTTGGTGAACATGCCGTTCATGCCGAGTTCGTCGCCGCCGAGCTCCTCGGGGCGCATCGAGATCGGGACGCGGGCCGCGGTCGCGCCGTCCGGCGCGCCGAAGTACTTGTACGTCACCCCCACCCGACCACCATTCCTGCTCCCCGCCCGGAGGCGATCGACCCGCTGGTCGACTC
Source organism: Streptomyces sp. NPDC041784 (assembly GCF_055591025.1). Taxonomy (NCBI): domain Bacteria; kingdom Bacillati; phylum Actinomycetota; class Actinomycetes; order Kitasatosporales; family Streptomycetaceae; genus Streptomyces; species Streptomyces sp. NPDC041784. The sequence goes on along the minus strand of NZ_JBVJAB010000016.1, from coordinate 214,465 downwards.
GCCGGTCGATCAGTTCGGGTTCATTCGGTACACCCTGGTTCACACCTGGGTTCTGACGTGCTTCGTTGGCTTCCTCCGCTTCGCGCCGGTGCCTTCCCCGCCGGGCCCGTCGAGGACCCAGATCATCAGTCCCCTCGCCCAGTCCGCCACCGCGATGCATATCTCCACCCGACTGCTTTTCTAGGACGCGTAGCCCCGGCCGCGCAACCCGATCATCGTGTCAGTGACCTCCCCCACGGCCGCTCGCCGAAACGTGCGGTGAAACACCTGTCCGCAGGATCTTCGCAGCACCTCGACCCATGGTCGCTGTGAGCTGCGTCTATCAGGTCACAGTTTCGCAGATGGCGGACGGGAGCGACTGGCTGTCCGGTCAGGAGGAAGATCGGCGCGCCCCCGGCCCCGGGCCCCGACCCGGCGCGCCCGCGGCATCACCCGCCCCCTGGCCTACTCTGGGAGGCCACTGGCAACCGGAGTCCAGCAAGTCGGAAAGTCGGAGAAGGTCGGAGAAGTCGCAGGTCATGAGCGAACTGCCCTATTCATACGATGCGCCTGTATCGCAGGCACTGTTCGACCGAGCGGCAGCCGTCACACCGGGCGGAGTGAACTCCCCGGTCCGCGCTTTCCGTGCGGTGGGCGGCACACCCCGGTTCATGGTGTCCGGCAGCGGGCCCTACCTCACCGACGCCGACGGCCGGGAGTACGTCGACCTCGTGTGCTCCTGGGGCCCCATGATCCTCGGGCACGCGCACCCCGAGGTGATCGCGGCCGTGCAGGACGCCGTGGCCCGCGGCACCTCCTTCGGTACGCCCGGTGAGGGCGAGGTCGCGCTCGCCGAGGAGATGGTCGACCGGATCGAGCCCCTGGAGCAGGTGCGGCTCGTCTCCAGCGGCACCGAGGCCACCATGTCCGCCATCCGGCTCGCCCGCGGCTTCACCCGCCGCGCCAAGGTGATCAAGTTCGCCGGGTGCTACCACGGGCACGTCGACTCGCTGCTCGCCGCGGCCGGCTCCGGTGTCGCGACGTTCGCGCTGCCCGACACCCCGGGCGTCACCGGCGCCCAGGCGGGCGACACGATCGTCCTGCCGTACAACGACCTGGAGGCCGTCCAGGAGGCCTTCCACCGGCACCCGGGCGAGATCGCCTGTGTGATCACCGAGGCGTCCCCGGGCAACATGGGTGTCGTCCCGCCGCTGCCCGGGTTCAACCAGGGCCTGAAGGACGCGTGCGCCACCAACGGCGCGCTGTTCATCTCCGACGAGGTCATGACCGGCTTCCGGACCAGCCGCGCGGGCTGGTTCGGGATCGACGGGGTCCGGCCGGACCTGATGACCTTCGGCAAGGTGATGGGCGGCGGCTTCCCGGCGGCGGCGTTCGGCGGCCGGGCCGACGTGATGGCGCACCTCGCGCCCGCCGGGCCCGTCTACCAGGCCGGCACCCTCTCCGGGAACCCGGTCGCGACCGCCGCCGGTCTCGCGCAGCTCCGCCTGCTCGACGACGCGGCGTACGCCAAGGTCAACTCGGTGTCCGAGCGGATCCAGGCGCTGGTCTCCGAGGCGCTGACCAAGGAGAGCGTCACGCACACGCTGCAGAGCGCCTCCAACATGTTCTCCGTCTTCTTCACGGACCGCCCGGTCCGTTCGTACGAGGACGCGAAGGCGCAGGAGTCCTTCCGCTTCAACGCCTTCTTCCACTCGCTGCTGGCGAACGGCGTGTATCTGCCGCCGTCGTCCTTCGAGTCCTGGTTCGTTTCCACGGCCCACGACGACCGGGCCATCCAGCGGATCGCCGACGCCCTCCCGGCGGCGGCCCGAGCGGCTGCGGAGGCCACTGCGGCATGACCACCACCGACAAGGACCTCACCGTCGTCCACGTGATGCGGCACGGCGAGGTCGCCAACCCCGACGGCGTCCTGTACGGCCGGCTGTCCGGCTACCACCTCTCCGAGCTGGGCCGGCAGATGGCCGACCGGGTCGCCGAGCACCTCTCCACCCGCGATGTGACGTACGTCGTCGCCTCCCCGCTGGAGCGGGCGCAGGAGACGGCCACCCCGATCGCCAAGGCGCACGGCCTGGACCTCGCCACCGACGAGCGGCTCATCGAGGCCGACAACGTCTTCCAGGGGAAGACCTTCGGCGTCGGGGACGGGGCGCTGAAGAGGCCCGAGAACTGGAAGCACCTCGTCAACCCGTTCAAGCCGTCCTGGGGCGAGCCGTACGTCGACCAGGTCGTCCGGATGAAGGGCGCGCTGGACGCGGCGAAGGACCGGGCGCGCGGGCACGAGGCGGTGCTGGTCAGCCATCAGCTGCCGATCTGGATCGTGCGGTCCTACGTCGAGCGGCGCCGGCTCTGGCACGACCCGCGCAAGCGTCAGTGCACGCTCGCCTCGCTGACGACCTTCACGTACCAGGGCGACCGGATCGTGTCCGTCGGCTACGCGGAGCCCGCCATCGATCTGGTCCCGGCCCATCTGCGCGCCGGTGCCAAGCCGGTGAAGGGCAAGGACAAGGCGTTCGGGGCGTAAGCCCTTTCCCGTTGCTTCCGGGTACATCTGTTACGAAACCCGGAAGTATCGCCGCGGAACCTCGTCGTTCGTCGCGTCCTCTGAATGGGTGACCACCAGAGGACCTGACGAACGAGGACGCCATGCGCAGGATCACCCGAAGGGGAGCACTCGGTCTCGGCGCCGGAGCCGCGGCCGCCGCCGGACTCACGGCCTGCGGCAGCCTCACGAGTTCGGACGGCGACGGCCCCGCCGGCGGTTCCGGAAAGCCGGGGAAGAGCCCCTCCGGCAAACCCAAGCCGACCGCCCGTCCGCTCGGTGACGGCTCCACCTCCTTCACGGGCAAGCAGCCCCACCAGCCCGCGAAGCCGGAGCCGCTGGAGCCCGGCCAGGAGCCGCCGCAGTTCGTCGTGTTCTCCTGGGACGGCGCGGGCGAGGTGGGCAACGGCCTCTTCCCCCGCTTCCTCGACCTCGCCAAGGAGCACGGCGCGTCGATGACCTTCTTCCTCTCCGGGCTGTACGTGCTGCCCGAGTCGAAGAAGCGGCTCTACGACCCGCCGAACAACCCGCGCGGCGCCTCCGACATCGGCTACCTCACGGACGAGCACGTGAAGATGACGCTCGCGGGCGTCCGCCGGGCCTGGCTCGAGGGGCACGAGATAGGCACCCACTTCAACGGCCACTTCTGCGGCGGCTCCGGCTCGGTCGGCAACTGGACGTCCGCGCAGTGGCGCAGCGAGATCGACCAGGCGAAGGCCTTCGTGAAGGAGTGGCGGACCAACAGCGGCTGGACCGACCTCCCGGCGCTCCCCTTCGACTACGACAAGGAACTCGTCGGCGGCCGCACGCCCTGCCTCCTCGGCCAGGACAACCTGCTGCCCACCGCCCGCGCCCTCGGCTGGCGCTACGACGCCTCCTCGCCCGGCGGCCGCCAGGTCTGGCCGGACAAGAAGCAGGGCATCTGGGACCTGCCGTTGCAGCAGATACCTTTCCCCGGCCGTGGCTTCGAGGTCCTGTCGATGGACTACAACATGCTCGCCAACCAGTCCGTCAACTCCACGAACGCCCCCAGCCACAACTACCCGGGCTGGCGTCAGCAGTCCGCCCAGGCGTACATACAGGGATTCAAGCGGGCATACGAGACGAACCGCGCACCCTTCTTCGTCGGCAACCACTTCGAGCAGTGGAACGGCGGCATCTACATGGACGCCGTCGAAGAGGCGTTCAAGCACATCGCCCGGGAGAAGGAGAAGGGCGGCGACGTACGCCTGGTCTCCTTCCGCCAGTTCGTCGACTGGATCGACGTACAGAAGCCGGAAGTCCTCGCCAAGCTCCGCACCCTGGACGTGGGCCAGCAGCCGGCCGGCGGCTGGAAGGAGTTCACGAAGGACGCCGCGGGCACCTCGACGGGCTCCGGAACCGCCGCCTGAAATGCGGATTTCCCCCCGCAAGGGGGGTGCGCAAGATCCCCAGAACGGGCATGCGAAACTTTTCACATGAGTGCCGCCAGCCGCGCCCCCCTGCGCTCGACCGCCCGGATCCGCTCACGCCGCGCCGCCCTGACCGGTGCGGCCGCCGTCGCAGCACTGCTGCTCTCCGCGTGCGGTTCCGGAGGGACCGTCGGCGGCGGAGGAGACACCAACTTCGTCATGGGCAAGGACGGCATCTCCACCGCCGAGAAGGGTGAGCGGGACGCGGTCCCCGACCTGTCCGGCGAGACCGTCGACGGCAAGCAGCTCGACGTCGACAGCTACCGGGGCAAGATCGTCGTCCTGAACGTGTGGGGCTCCTGGTGCGCCCCGTGCCGCGCCGAGGCGCCCAACTTCGAGAAGGTCTACCAGGACCTGAAGGCCGACGGCGTGCAGTTCGTCGGCATCAACACCCGGGACGCCAAGGCCGCCAACGCCCTCGCCTTCGAGAAGGCGCAGGGCGTCACCTACCCCAGCCTGTACGACCCCACGGGCAAGCTGATGCTCCGCTTCGAGAAGGGCACGCTCAACCCGCAGGCGATCCCCTCCACGCTGGTGATAGACCGGGAGGGCAAGATCGCCGCCCGCTCGCTGGCTGCGCTCAGCGAGGACAAGCTGCGCAAGATGATCGCCCCGGTCCTCGCGGAGAAGTGACGTGAGCGCACTCACCACGCTCGCCGCGACGGGCTACAACGACACGGTGCTCAACGGCGCCCTGCTCGTCGCCCTGCCGGTCGCGCTGCTCGGCGGTCTCGTCTCCTTCTTCTCCCCCTGCGTCCTGCCGCTCGTCCCCGGCTATCTGTCGTACGTCACCGGTGTGACCGGCACCGACCTCGCCGAGGCCAGGCGGGGGCGGATGGTGGCCGGCGCCTCGCTGTTCGTCCTCGGCTTCACCGCCGTGTTCGTCTCCAGCGGCGCCCTGTTCGGCTACTTCGGCCAGACGCTCGTGGAGAACCAGGGCGTCCTGTCCAAGGTGCTCGGCGTGCTCATGATCATCATGGGCGTGTTCTTCATGGGCCTGATGCCCTGGATGACCCAGCGGGAGTTCCGCTTCCACCGCAGGCCCGCCACCGGGCTGGCCGGCGCCCCGCTCCTCGGCGCGCTGTTCGGCATCGGCTGGACCCCGTGCATCGGCCCGACCCTCGCCTCCGTGATCGCCCTCTCCTCCCAGCAGGGGAGCGCCGGCCGCGGTGCCATACTGACCGTCGCCTACTGCCTCGGTCTCGGCCTGCCCTTCGTGCTCGCCGCGGTCGCCTTCCGCAAGGCGCTCGGCGCCTTCGGCTGGGTCAAGCGCCACTATGTGTGGGTGATGCGGGTCGGCGGCACGATGATGATCGTGACCGGTCTGCTGCTGCTGACCGGCGCGTGGGACCGCCTTGTGCAGGACATGCAGTCCTGGTCCGCCGGCTTCACTGTGGGGATCTGATCCATGAGCAAGACCGCGACCACCGGCGACACGCCCGTCGCCCCGGACGACCAGGACCTCGGCGCCGCCGGCTCCCAGCTGTCCACCGCCCCCACCGACACGCTCACGGGCGTGCCCGGACTGGGCGTGATCGGCTGGGCCCGCTGGTTCTGGCGCCAGCTCACCTCCATGCGGGTCGCCCTGCTGCTGCTCCTGCTGCTGGCGCTCGGCGCGATCCCCGGCTCACTGATCCCGCAGTCCGGCAGCGACGAGACGAAGGTCGCCGACTTCCGTCAGGCGCACGAGACCCTCGCGCCGATCTACGACAAGCTGGGCCTCTTCCACGTCTACAGCTCGGTGTGGTTCTCCGCGATCTACATCCTGCTGTTCGTCTCGCTCATCGGCTGCATCGTGCCCCGCACCTGGCAGTTCGTGGGCCAGCTGCGTGGCCGCCCGCCGGGCGCCCCCAAGCGCCTGACCCGGCTGCCGGCCTACACGACCTGGCGCACGGAGGCGGAACCCGAGCAGGTCCGCGAGGCCGCGCTCGCCCTGCTCAAGAAGCGCCGGTTCCGCGCCCACCCCACCGGTGACGCGGTCGCCGCCGAGAAGGGCTACCTCCGCGAGGTCGGCAACCTCGCCTTCCACATCGCGCTGATCGTGATGCTGACCGCCTTCGCCTGGGGCCAGCTCTTCAAGTCCGAGGGCAACAAACTGGCCGTCGAGGGCGACGGCTTCTCCAACACCCTGATCTCCTACGACGACTTCAAGTCCGGCAGCCTCTTCAGCCTCGACGACCTGACGCCGTTCAGCTTCACCCTCGACAAGTTCACCGGCACGTACGAGACGACCGGCCCGAACAAGGGCACTGCGCGCACCTTCCAGGCCGCCCTCACCTACAGCGTGGGCGCCTACGGCAAGGACCAGAAGGCGCTCGTCAGGGTCAACCACCCGCTGGAGATCGGCGACTCCAAGGTCTACCTCACCGCCCACGGCTACGCCCCCGTGGTGACCGTCCGCGACGGCAAGGGCGACGTCGTCTACAGCGACGCCGTGCCGCTGCTCCCGCTGGACTCCAACATCACCTCCTCCGGCGTGATCAAGGTCCTCGACGGCTACCGCAACGCCAAGGGCGTCGGCGAACAGCTCGCCTTCCAGTCCTTCTTCCTGCCGAGCTACGTCAAGGGCAACGAGACCGCCTCCGCGTTCCCGTCGCTGCGCAACCCGGTGCTGAACCTGGCCCCGTACCACGGTGACCTCGGCGTCAACTCGGGCATCCCGCAGAGCGTGTACCAGCTGGACACCACGCACATGAAGGAGTTCAAGGACTCCAAGGGGCTCCAGCTGAGGTCGAACCTCAAGCCCGGCGAGACCATGACCCTCCCGGACGGTGCCGGCTCGATCACCTACGAGGGCACCAAGGAGTGGGCGAACTTCCAGGTCACCCAGCAGCCCGGCAGCGGCTGGGCGCTGGGCGGCGCGCTCGCCGCGATCTTCGGCCTGGCCGCCTCCCTGTTCATCCAGCGCCGCCGGGTGTGGGTGCGCGCGGTGAAGGGCGCCGACGGCGTCACGGTCGTCGAGATGGCCGGGCTCGGCCGCAGCGAGTCCGCCAAGGTGCCCGAGGAACTCGGCGACCTCGCCGGGATCCTGTACGACCAGGCGCCCGGGGCATCCGAAGAAACGGGGAAGGAGCCGGACGGTGTGTCCGACTCCAACGCCGCAGCTGCCGAAGGGGCTGAGAATTGAATCCTCTCCCTCGCGGATTCAGGGAGATTCCTGGCTCACGCCGCCCAGCGGACCAGCGGCCCGCCAGGTCTTCCACGATCAACGCCAGCCGGGTTGAAACCAGCCCGGTAACACGACCGCAGTCTTCCTGTAGACCTCACCGCCCGACCGCAAGTCGCCGGGATATTCACCCGAAGGAGTGCTGAGGTGACCTTCGCCGCCGCCACCAACGAGAACCTCGCGAACATCAGCAACACGCTGATCTACTCCGCGATGGCCGTCTACACCCTGGCCTTCTTCGCGTACATCGCCGAATGGCTCTTCGGCAGCCGCAGCAAGGTCGGCCGTACGGCCGCCGCGCTCACCGCCGACGTGAAGGTCAAGGCAGCCAAGGCCCCGGCCGTCACCGTGAAGAAGAACGGCGGCACCGCCGTCCTGGAGCGCCCGAAGGTCGTCGTGCGCTCCGCGGCCGGCGCGCGGGACGTGCCCGACGGTCCCGGCGCCCACGGCGGGGACGAGCAGGGCGACATGTACGGCCGGATCGCCGTCTCCCTCACGGCGCTCGCCTTCCTGGTCGAGCTGGGCGGTGTGATCGCCCGCGCGGCCTCGGTGGAGCGGGCGCCCTGGGGCAACATGTACGAGTTCAACATCACCTTCTCCACGGTGGCCGTCGGCGTGTACCTCACGCTGCTGGCACTGAAGAAGAACGTGCGCTGGCTCGGGCTGTTCCTGATCACCTCGGTCCTGCTCGACCTGGGCCTCGCGGTCACCGTCCTCTACACGGCGAGCGACCAGCTGGTCCCGGCGCTGCACTCGTACTGGCTGTACATCCACGTCTCCACCGCGATCCTGTGCGGCGCGGTGTTCTACGTCGGCGCGGTCACCACGATCCTGTACCTGTTCAAGGACTCGTACGAGAACAAGCTCGCGACCGGCGGCAAGCCGGGCAGGTTCGCGAACTCGGTCCTGGACCGGTTGCCGGCCTCGGCCTCCCTCGACAAGTTCGCCTACCGCGTCAACGCGGCGGTGTTCCCCCTCTGGACGTTCACGATCATCGCGGGCGCGATCTGGGCGGGCGACGCCTGGGGCCGCTACTGGGGCTGGGACCCCAAGGAGACCTGGTCCTTCATCACCTGGGTCGCCTACGCCTGCTACCTGCACGCCCGCGCCACGGCCGGCTGGAAGGGCCGCAAGGCCGCCTACCTCGCCCTGATCGCCTTCGGCTGCTGGCTGTTCAACTACTACGGCGTCAACATCTTCGTCTCCGGCAAGCACTCGTACGCCGGCGTGTGACGCGCTCGACCCGCTGACGGCGAAGGCCGGTTTCTGTGACCTGGGTCACAGAAACCGGCCTTCGCCGCACGGACGGGTAGAGGGGCGATCGATCAATCCTCAAGGAGCATCTGTTGGCTTCATCCCTCTTCTAAGGGAGGGGGTTCCACGGGTTGCTCCGTGGGTTTCCTGCTTCAACGCCGACTGCCCGCCCGGAGTGCTCCGTTGAGGTCTTACACCGGCTCCACAGGCCGACACCGCCAGCCCGGCGGCCCGAAGGTTGAGTGCCGCGTTCACGTCCCGGTCGTGGGCCGCGCCGCAGCTGTCGCACGTCCAGGTACGGACGTTGAGCGGCATGCGCCCGGCGAGCGCGCCGCACTGGGAGCACAGCTTGGAGGAAGGGAACCAGCGATCCACCGCGATCACCTCGCGGCCGTACCACTGGGCCTTGTACTCCAGCAGACCCCGGAACTCGGCCCACGCGGCATCGGAGATGGCGCGGGCCAGGTGGGCGTTCTTCAGCAGGTTGCGAACGGTCAGGTCCTCGATCACGATCGTTTGGTTTTCACGAACGAGTCGGGTGGTGAGCTTGTGCAGGGTGTCCCGCCTGCGGTCGGTGATCCGGGCGTGGATACGGGCGACCTTCCTGCGGGCCTTCTCCCGGTTCGCGGACCCCTTTGCTTTGCGGGACAGTTCCCGCTGGGTTCGTGCCAGTCGGGCACGGTCCTTGCGTTCGTGCCTCGGGTTGGTGATCTTCTCCCCGGTGGAGAGCGTCAGTAGGTGGTCGAGCCCGGCGTCCACGCCCACCGCCTTGGTGTTGGCGGGGAGCCGCTGGATGGCCGGGTCCTCGACCAGCAGGGACACGAACCAGCGTCCCGCACTGTCCTGCGAGACGGTCGCCGTGGACGGCTGCGCATCTGCTGGTAGCGGGCGCGACCACGCGATGTTCAGCGGCTGGTCCATCTTGGCCAGCGTCAGTTTCCCGTCGCGGAAGCGGAAAGCGCTGGTGGTGTACTCGGCGGACTTGCGGGACTTCTTGCGCGACTTGAAGCGCGGGTACTTGGCTCGCTTGGCGAAGAAATGAGTGAACGCCGTCTGTAGGTGCCGCAGCGCCTGCTGCAACGGAACGGACGAGACGTCATTGAGGAAGGCCAGTTCCTCGGTCTTCTTCCAGGCCGTCAGCATCGCGGAGGTGGCGTTGTAGTTGACCCGCTCCTGGCGCAGAGTCCACGCCTCGGTGCGGGCCGCCAGTGCCATGTTGTAGACCTTCCGCACGCACCCGAACGTCCGCGACAGCTCCGCAGCCTGCGCGTCGGTCGGATAGAAGCGGTACTTGAACGCCCGCTTCACGTGAATAACGGTCATGCTTCACAAGGTAGCAGTCATCTTGTGAAGCCAGGGCATTTCCGGCGAGTAGGTGCCCCATGGGCGCGCGCAGCGCGGCCGCCGGTGACTGCTCGGACGTGAAGGAGGGGCCGTCACCGGCAACACGCCGTGCTGATCCGCGCTGTAGTCGATCGTGCAGGTCAGCGGCTGTAAGTGGTGCGCTTTCGGCGGGGCGGGGCCAGGCTGGTGTCATGACCGGTTCCATCGAACAGGGCACCAGCCAGACCCACGGGAACACGCACATCCTGCACTTTCTGGTGCGGCTCCCGAGGCCCATGGACGCGGTCTGGCCGGCGCTGGCCACCCCGGAGGGGATCGGCGCCTGGTGGACCGCCGTGGACCTGCTGGAACCCCGGCTCGGCGGCACCGTCGCGCTGCGCGGGCCGGGGCGGGGCCAGGTCACCGCGTGGGACGTGGACCGGGTCGCCGAGTACTCGGTCGAGGGCGGCCGGATCCGCTTCCACCTGGAGCGGCACGGCGACGAGGGGACCGTTCTGCGCTTCACCCACGAGTTCCAGGAGGGTGTTGGCGAGGGCGCGAGCGAGCCCGGCTGGCGGGCTAAATTCGAACGTCTGATCGAAATTCTGGCGAGCGGCCAGGACGCGACCTAGGGCTCCATCGCGATCGAGTCCAGCTTCTGCCGCAGATACACATGTGAGTCGACCGGCTCGTACGCCACTCGCCCCACCGGCGCGGGCACGGACTCCACGACCGTCCCCGGGGTGCACTCGCCGAAGTAGACGAGCGACATCAGCTCCTCGGCGGGCTCGTCGGCCGGCGGCGGCAGCACCCGGTGCCGGCCCGAACGCCACCGGTCTCCGGTCCAACGGGCCATCAGGTCACCGATGTTGATGGTGAACGCGGCCGGATCGAACGGCGCGTCCTCCCAGCCGCCCTCGTCCGTCCACACCTGGAGACCGCCCTTGCCGGCCTGCCGGTCGAGGATCGTGACGGTCCCGAAGTCGGTGTGCGGCCCGATCCGGAACTGCCCCGGCTCCGGCTCCCCGACGACCTCGCGCCCCGGATACCAGTTGATGTTGAAGCCGTACGTCGGATGCGCCATGTGCCGCGAGAAGAAGTCCGGTTCCAGCCCGAGCGCCTCCCCGAGCAGCGCGAGCAACTGCCGCTCCAGCTCCGCCATCCGCGCCAGGTACTCCTCGCACAGCGGCCGCAGTTCGGGCACCTCCGCGGGCCACACGTTGGGCGCGTACCACTCCGCGTTGACCACCGGGTCGTCGAAGGGCTCGTGCGTGGCGAAACTGAGCGACTCCTTCAGGTCCGGCGGAGTCTCGGTCCCCTCCGCGTACCCGTTCGCCTCGGCCCCCGGTCCCAGCCACCCCCGCCCCCCGACCCGCACGCCGTACGGCTCCTTCACCTCGGCGGGCAGCACGAAGAACCCCCGCGCGGCCTCCCGGATCCGCGCCCGCAGCCCCGCGTCCACCCCATGCCCGGTCACCAGCAGGAACCCGGCACCGCGCAATGCCTCGTCGACGGTGCGGGCGATGTCTTTCCGATCCCGCGGATCACCGGAGAACCAGGGGGCGAGGTCGATGGTCGGGATCCGGGGGGTCTGTCGCTCACTCACCGATGTCCTCATTCCAGAGAGCCGGGTTCTTCTCGACGAAGTCACGCATCATCGCCACGCACTCGGGGTCGTCCAGCAGGACGATCTCCACGCCGTGGTCGGCCAGCCAGTCGTGGCCGCCGTGGAAGGTGACCGCCTCGCCGACGACCACCCGGGAGATGCCGAACTGGCGGACCAGGCCGGAGCAGTACCAGCACGGCGAGAGCGTCGTGACCATCGTCGTGCCACGGTACGACCGCCGCCGGCCCGCCGCGCGGAACGCGGCCGTCTCCGCGTGCAGGGACGGGTCGCCGTCCTGGACGCGCCGGTTGCGGCCCCGCCCGAGGAGTGTGCCGTCCGGCCCGTACAGGGCGGCGCCGATCGGGATCCCGCCCTCGGCGAGACCGGCGCGGGCCTCTGCCAGGGCGGTGGTGAGCCAGGTGCGGGCGGTGGTGGGATCCATGGGGTCCATGACCTCACTGTGCCGAGGAACCCCCGGGGACTCCACAACCGCCCCGCCGCGGCGGCCCCTTGAGGGCTCTGTACCCTGGCCCGATCATCAAGGGGCTTGTGGGAGGAACGGTCATGGGTGCTGCTCCGGTGCTGGAGGAGCTGCGGGAGGTCTGCCAGCCGCAGGCCAAGCTGGCGAGCCGCAACGGCGAACACTGGGCGGGCCGGCTGTACATGCGCCGTCTGTCGCTGCGGTTCACGCGCCAGCTGGTGCGCACCCCGGTCACCCCGGACCAGCTGACCTGGACGATGGTGGTGTGCGGGATCCTGTCCGGCGCGGCGCTGCTGATCCCCGGCCTGGCCGGTGCGGTGCTCGCCGCGCTCCTCATGCAGCTGTTCCTGCTCTTCGACTGCGTGGACGGCGAAGTCGCCCGCTGGAAGGGCCAGAACAGCGCGACCGGCATCTACGTCGACCGGCTCGGCGCCTATCTGGCCGACGCGGCGTTGATGATCGGCTTCGGCTTCCGGGCCGCGGAGTCCGGGCTGGGGGACTGGAACGGCTTCAACGGCTGGGTGTCGCTCGGGCTGGCCACCGCGCTGGGCGTCGTGCTGCTGAAGGCGTCGACCGACCTGGTGGACGTGGCCCGGGCCCGGCGCGGGCTCGCGGTCGCGGACGACGAGGCCGCCGCGCCGCGTTCGCAGGGCGTCGCGTCGGTGCGTCGGCTCGCCGCCGCCTTCAAGATCCACCGGGTGACCAACGGCATCGAGGCGTCCCTCGTCCTCCTGGTCGTGGCCTTCGCCGACGCCGCGACCGGCGGCATCGAGCCGACCCGCTGGGCGCTGGCCGCGATCGCCGCGATCACCTGGCTGATGGTCCCGGCCCACCTGCTGTCGATCCTGTCGTCGTCCCGCCTGCGGTAGGACGCCCGGACGCCCGGTATCGATCAGTCGACCGAGTCGCTCGTACCGTCGACGCGGTCGGGACAGTCGTACAAGTCGAGATAGTCGTCCAGCCGGCCCGCACCCCCGAGCATCGCCCGGGTGCGGGCCGTCAGCGTCTGCGCGCGTGCCGCGAGCGCCGTGCGCAGCGCGGTCTCGCTCCCGCCCTCGCGGCGCAACTCGTCCAGTACGGGGCGGATCTGGGCGAACAGGTAGTGCCCCTGGCGCAGACTGTGCACGATCCGGGCGTCGCGCACATCGGCGGGACCGTAGAGCCGGTAGCCCGTGCCGCGTTCCCGGCCCGGCGCCACGAGCCCCGCCGCCTCCCACACCCGCAGCGCGGACGTCCGTACGCCGAGCAGGGCGGCGACCTCCCCGATGCGCAGCCCGCCGGACCGTTCGGGCCCGTCGGCCTCCCCGCCCGGCGCCTCTCCGGCCAGCGCCTCCAGGGCCGCCCCGGTCGCCCGCAGCGCCGCGCGCTCCTCGTGCAGCGCGGCGTGCGCGGCGTCCACGAGGGCGAGCGCGCCCGGGACGTCCCCGGCGTGCACCGTCCGCATGATCCGTGCCGCCACCACCGGCCCGTACCCCCGGACCAGCCCCCGGTACGCCAGCAGTGCCCGCCGGTGCGCCTCCCCGAAGGTCCGGTACCCCGACTCCGTCCGCACGGCCGCCGGCAGCACCCCGGCGTCCTCGTAGTTACGGACCTGCTGCGTGGAGATCCCGGCCAGCCGGGCCAGATCCACGGGTCGCAGCCGGCGTCCGCTCACCTCGTGCCGGGGTCTTCACCTGCTGGCCCTTGAACTCGAGTAAGTGAGCGTAACCATGCATGAGTAAGTGTCGTTGGCAGAGCGTGAATCTGACGGAATGGGCGAAGACGCAGGGCGTGCATCCGCAGACCGCGTATCGCTGGTTCCGTGAGGGGACGTTGCCGGTACCGGCTCAGCGGGTCGGGCCGCGCACGATCCTGGTGAACATCGAGACCAGCACCGCTCCGGAAGCGGTGGGCGGCCTGGGGCTGTATGTCCGTGTCTCCTCGCACGACCAGAAAGGCGATCTGGAGCGGCAGTTGGCCCGGTTGTCTGCGTGGGCGGCCAAGGCGGGCGGCAAGGTCGTCCGGGTCGAGTCCGAGATCGGCTCGGGTATGAACGGCGGTCGCAGCAAGGTCCGTCGCCTGCTGGCTGATCCGGACGTGACCTGCGTGGTCGTGGAGCACAAAGACCGGCTCGGCCGCGTGAACGTCGAACTCGTCGAGGCTGCCCTGTCCGCACACAACCGCCGTCTCGTCGTCCTGGATGACGGCGAGGTCGAAGACGACCTGGTGCGGGACATGGTGGAGGTGCTGACGTCGTTCTGCGCCCTCCTGTATGGCCGCCGGTCGGCGAAGAACCGTGCCCGCAAGGCGTTGGAGGCCGCCGGGCATGGCTGACTCCGCACTCCGCGAGACCGTGCCGTCGTTCGTGGCCCTCGGCCCCGCCGGTGTGGCGGTCCGGGACCGGCTCAAGCGCCTGACGGCCGGGGACGAGGAAGTCCTTCGGCTGGTCGGCGTGCACATGGGTTCGCTCGCGTCGAAGGACCTCGTGGCCCGCTGCCGGGATGGTCTGGAGCACTCCACCGATACGTGGGCTGCACGCAAACGCTCGCTGACGCCTCAGTCGTCGGCGCGCTGGGCCGGCGCTGTCACCAAAGCCACTCACGATCAGTGGGCGCTCTCGCGTCGCGGCCAGCTCGCGCACATCCAGAATCTCGAAGCCGGGATCAAGACGATCGCGCACCGCCTGTCGCAGCCGATCGGAGCGAAGGGCACGAAGAAGGCCCCCGGCGGCTACCGTTCCGAGGGCGAGTGGTTCCACAAGACCCGCCGCCTGCGCGTGCTCGAAGACCGGCTGGAGCGCGAACGCGCTGACCGTGAGAACGGCCGCGTGCGCGTGGTGCGGGGCGGCAAGCGGCTCGCCCGCAGCCGGCACAACCTGGCTGCCGCCCAGCTCACCGCCGAGCAGTGGCGGGAACGCTGGGAGGCAGAGCGCTGGTTCCTGGCCGCCGACGGCGAGAGCGGGAAGCGATTCGGCAACGAAACGATCCGCATCACCCCGGACGGGGAGGTGTCGATCAAGCTGCCCGCGCCGCTGGCTCACCTGGCCAACGCCCGGCACGGCCGGTACGTCCTCGCGTGCAAGGTCTCCTTCCCGCACCGCGGCCCCGAGTGGGCCGACCGCATCGAAGCCAACCGGGCCGTCGCGTACCGCATCCACTTCGATGTGGACCGGGGCCGCTGGTACATCACCGCGTCCTGGCAGTACGCCCCGACGAAGACCATCCCGATCAAGTCCGCCCTGGCCGACGGGGTGATCGGTGTCGACACCAACGCCGACCACCTCGCCGCCTGGCGCCTCGACACCCACGGCAACCCGATCGGCCGACCGCGCCGCTTCTCCTACGACCTGTCCGGCAACGCCGACCACCGCGACGCCCAGGTCCGCCACGCCCTGACGCGCCTGCTGAACTGGGCCAAGACCTGTGGCGTGAAGGCCATCGCCGTCGAAGACCTGGACTTCACCGCCGAGAAGACCCGCGAGAAGCACGGCCGCCGGCGCCGCTTCCGACAGATCATCTCCGGCATCCCCACCGGAAAACTCCGCGCCCGCCTGACCTCGATGGCCGACCAGAGGGGTATCGCGATCATCGCCGTGGACCCGGCCTACACCAGCCGCTGGGGCGCCCAGCACTGGCAGAAGCCCCTCACCACCAAGAACCGAAAGACCACCCGTCACGATGCCGCGAGCATCGCGATCGGACGACGCGCCCAAGGGCACCCGATCCGGCGACGGACGGCACCGCCCCCGCACGACCAGAGTGATCGTGCGGGGCATCGGACCGTCCAGGCCCGACCGGGCACCCCAAGGCGTGAGGGAACCCGCCCCCGTATTCCCGGACCACGGACACGATCCGTGCAGCCAGATACAGAGCGAAAGCGGGAGACCAGGACATCCAGAACCGTTCGGAATGTCCGCAGTGCACAGGCTTGGGTCCAAGACTCACTCCTGCTCACTGATTAGGAACGGTCAGTCGCCCTTCGGATCCTCGTCCGACTCCCGCCGCTTCAAGTCCTCCTCGCGGCGGCGCAGATCGGCCTCCCAGTCCTTGAGAAGCTGATCGTCCTTCGTGTCCTCGTCGTCCTTCTTGCCGTCGTCCTCGAGGGACTTGAGGAACTCGGGATTGTCGTCCGGGGCGATCCACTCGGTGCGCCGGCCCTGTGCCCGCTCGGCGGCGGTCGCGCCGCCGGCCGCGCCCTGCCGGACCTTGCCGGCCACCAGCCAGGCCACCGGCCCGACCAGCACCTCGCCGAAGAGCAGGATGATGATCACCCAGATCACCTTCGGCAGCCCCCGCACCTCCTCCTCCGGGGTGTTGAGGCAGTCGATGAAGGCGTAGATCCACAGCGCCAGCACCAGCAGGAGGGGCAGATACCTGAGCATGGTGGCGGGTTCCCCCAGAGAACGGCGACGGACCGCGAGTCGGCCCCGATTGACGGGGTCAGGGTAGCGGGTGGCGCGATCGCCCCTCCGGTGGCGGCGGGTGCGCGGGAGGCCGGGCCCGTGGGCCGACGCGGTCCGGCCGGGGGGTGATGCGCCGGCTGGGGGAGGGGCTCGGCGATACTGGGACGCATGGCTTACGACGATCTTCGTTCCCTGCTCAGGGCACTGGAACGCGAAGGCGACCTCAAGCGCGTCAAGGCAGAGGTCGATCCGTACCTGGAAGTCGGGGAGATCGTCGACCGGGTGCAGAAGGCCCAGGGTCCCGCGCTTCTCTTCGAGAACGTGAAGGGCTCCGACCTGCCCCTCGCGATGAACGTCTTCGGCACCGACCGCCGCCTGCTCAAGGCGCTCGGGCTGAAGTCGTACGCGGAGATCAGCGACAAGATCGGCGGACTGCTGCGGCCCGAGCTGCCGCACGGCTTCGTCGGGGTGCGCGAGGCGTTCGGCAAGCTCGGCGCGATGACACACGTCCCGCCGAAGAAGGTGAAGTCCGGCGACGCGCCGGTGCAGGAGGTCGTCCTGCACGGCGACGACGTGGACCTCGACCGCCTCCCCGCCCTCTTCACCTGGCCGCAGGACGGCGGCTCCTTCTTCAACCTCGGGCTCACGCACACCAAGGACCCCGAGTCCGGGATCCGCAACCTCGGGCTGTACCGCCTCCAGCGCCACGACAAGCGCACGATCGGCATGCACTGGCAGATCCACAAGGACAGCCGCAACCACTACCAGGTGGCCGCCCGGCGCGGTGAGCGGCTGCCCGTCGCCATCGCCTTCGGCTGCCCGCCGGCCGTCACCTACGCCTCCACCGCGCCCCTGCCCGGTGACATCGACGAGTACCTCTTCGCCGGGTTCCTCGCGGGCAAGCGGATCGAGATGGTCGACTGCAAGACGGTCCCGCTCCAGGTGCCGGCGCAGGCGGAGGTCGTGATCGAGGGCTGGCTGGAGCCGGGCGAGATGCTGCCGGAGGGTCCCTTCGGCGACCACACCGGTTTCTACACCCCGCAGGAGCCGTTCCCGGCCCTGAAGATCGACTGCGTGACGATGCGGAAGCGGCCGTTGCTCCAGTCGATCGTCGTCGGCCGCCCGCCCACGGAGGACGGACCGCTGGGCCGCGCCACGGAGCGCTTCTTCCTCCCCCTCCTCAAGATCATCGTCCCGGACATCGTGGACTACCACCTGCCCGAGGCCGGCGGCTTCCACAACTGCGCGATCGTCTCGATCGACAAGAAGTACCCCAAGCACGCGCAGAAGGTCATGCACGCGATCTGGGGCGCCCACATGATGTCCCTGACCAAGCTGATCGTGGTCGTCGACTCCGACTGCGACGTCCACGACCTGCACGAGGTCGCGTGGCGGGCGCTCGGCAACACGGACTACGCCCGTGACCTGTCGCTCGTCGAGGGCCCCGTCGACCACCTCGACCACGCCTCCTACCAGCAGTTCTGGGGCGGCAAGGCGGGCATCGACGCGACGAAGAAGTGGCCCGAGGAGGGCTACACCCGCGACGGCGGCTGGCCGGACATGGTCCTGTCGGACCCGGACACGGCGGCGAAGGTCGACCGCCGCTGGAAGGAGTACGGGCTTTGAGTTCCGCATCCGCAGCGCTCCCGCAGCCGGGACGCACGAAGGCCTTCCTCCGTCTCGTGATGATCGAGCACTCGGTCTTCGCGCTGCCCTTCGCCTACATCGCCGCGCTGACCGCGATGTTCCAGCTGGACAAGAACATCCACTGGGGCAGGCTGCTGCTCGTCACCGTCTGCATGGTGGGGCTGCGCACCTTCGCCATGGCGGTCAACCGGATCATCGACCGCGAGATCGACGCCCGCAACCCGCGCACGGCCCACCGCGAACTGGTCACCGGCGCGGTGTCGGTGAAGCACGCCTGGACCGGCGCCCTGATCGCGGTCGTGGTTTTCCTCGGCTCGGCGGCGCTGCTCAACCCGCTCTGTCTGGCCCTGGCGCCCGTCGCGGTGATCCCGATGGTGGTGTACCCCTACGGCAAGCGGTTCACGAACTTCCCGCAGGCCATCCTGGGCCTCGCCCAGGCCATGGGCCCGGTCGGCGGCTGGCTGGCGATCACCGGTGAGTGGTCCTGGGACGCGGTCGTCCTCGGCCTCGCCGTCGGCATCTGGATCGGCGGCTTCGACCTGATCTACGCCTGCCAGGACGTCGAGACCGACCGCGAGACCGGTGTGATGTCGGTGCCGGCCCGCTTCGGCATCCCGGCGGCGATCCACTCCGCCCGCGCCTGCCACGCGATCACCACGGCCCTGCTCGTCTGGTACGCCCTGCTGACCGACGCCGGCGCGTTCTTCTGGCTCGGCCTCCTGATCGTCGCGGCCGCCTTCGGCTACGAGCACACGATCGTCCGCCCCCACGACCTCTCCCGCCTGAACAGGGCGTTCTTCTCCGTCAACGGCTTCATCGGCATTGCCCTGTTCGTGTGCGCGCTGCTGGATCTCCTGGTTCGGGGTCTGACCGCCTGAATACGGTCGGCCTAACATCGAGGGCAGGACCCCAAGGAGGCCACCGTGACCGTCCCGGACCTTGACCGCCTGCACTCGCAGCTCAGCCGGTTCGAGGACATGTTCCCCGGCTATCGCATGGAGATTGTCGAGGGCAACATCATGATGAGTCCGGTCAAGCCCCACCACGCCAAGACCATCCGCTTGGTGTGGAACGACCTCGAGGCCCAGTTGGGCCCCGAGTGGGACTTCGCCAGCGATGTCGCCTTTCCCTTCGACGACGACAACGAGTTCTGCCCCGACCTCGCGGTCATCCCCGCCCCGGAGGCGGCCAAGAACAAGGGTGCCTACTCACCCGATCTCATCGAGCTGGTGGTCGAAGTCGTCTCCCAGGGCAGCATCCGCCGCGACTACGAGGTCAAGCCCCGCTGGTACGCCTTCCGGGGGATCGCCAACTACCTGATCCTCGACCCCCTCCAGGGGCACGCCGTGACCCTGTGGAACCCCGGCCCCGACGGCTACCGCGGCCGCGACACGATCGCCTACGGTCCCGAGCTGACCGTCGACTCCCCGCTCGGCAAGCTCACGATCCCCACCGCGCACCTCCCCGTCGACCCCAACGCGCCCCACCGGTCCTGAAGACCCCCGCGCCCACCGGTACGCTCAAGGTGTGAACGCAGGAGAAACGCAGCGCGTGCCTTGGATCGTGGGGGTGTCCGGGGCGTCCGGTACGCCGTACGCCGCCGCTGTGCTGCGGGCGCTGCTCGCCGGGGGCGAGCGGGTCGATCTGGTGGTCAGCCGGGCCTCGCGGCTCACCCTGCTGGACGAGACGGGGATCTCGTTCCGGGACGCGCACTGGCGGGACGACCTGCGGGAATGGCTGGCGCGGGGGGCCGACGGCAAGCCGGGCACCTTCGACGTCGACCTCGACGGGGTGCGGTACTGGGGTGCCGGGGACCTCGCCGCGGGCCCGTCCTCGGGGTCGTATCCCGCGAAGGGGATGCTGATCGTCCCCGCCTCGACCGCCTGTGTCGCCGGTGTCGCGCTCGGGCTCTCCAAGGACCTTCTCCAGCGGGCGGCGAGCGTGACGCTCAAGGAGCGCCGCACGCTGGTCGTCGCCGTACGGGAGACCCCGCTGAACGGGCAGACCCTGCGGCATCTCGTCGCTCTCGACGACGCCGGCGCGAGCGTCGTGCCCGCGTCGCCCGCCTTCTACGCGGGCGCCACCCACATCCAGGACCTGGTCGACTTCGTCGCCGGACGGGTCCTCGACGCGGCGGGGGTCGCGCACGGTCTCTACCGCCGCTGGGAGGGCGAACTGGGCGGCGCGAGCGGAACCCGGGACACGTGAGCGCCATCTGAGTACGTCGCAGTACCTCTCATCTCTTCAGGAACTTTGATCGGAAGGCTTCGATTCGCATGGACGCGGTGGACAGGCAGCTCATCCAGGCCCTGCGGGAGAACGGCCGGGCCTCCTACGCGGAGCTGGGACGCCTCGTCGGCCTGTCGGGACCCAGCGTCACCGACCGCATCAACCGGCTGGAGGCGGCCGGTGTCATCACCGGCTACCGCGCCACGGTGAACGCCGCCCAGCTGGGCCTCGGCGTCACCGCCCTCATCGGCATCTCCCTCTCCGACGCGGCCGACCACGAGGACGTGGCCAACCGGATGAAGGACCTGAACGAGATCGAGGACTGCTGGTTCATCGCCGGCGACGACTCGTTCATGCTCAAGGTGCGGGCCAACGACGTGGACGGCCTGGAGAAGATCATCCGCCGGCTCAGCGGGACCAAGGGCGTCTCCCGGACGCGTACCACCATCGTGCTCTCCACCAAGTGGGAGAACCGGGTCGGGGACCTTCCGGAAGAGGTCTAGGCGCCTCAAGTGCCGTATGGGGGAACCGCCCGCCCGAAGGGTGGGGGAGTACGGTTTACAGATCTGTCTAGGAGAGGGATGACCATGGACGTCGGGCTCAAGCGCGAGCTGGAGGAGAAGGTCAGGGCCGGTGAGCGGCTGACCCGCGAGGACGGCATCGCGCTGTACGAGTCGGACGACCTGGCCTGGCTGGGCGGGCTGGCGCACGAGGTGCGCACGCGCAAGAACGGCGACGTCGTGCACTTCAACGTCAACCGCCACCTCAACATGACCAACGTGTGCACGGCGTCCTGCGCCTACTGCTCCTTCCAGCGCAAGCCGGGCGAGAAGGACGCGTACACGATGCGCATCGAGGAGGCGGTGAAGCTCGCCAAGGCGATGGAGTCGGAGAACCTCACCGAGCTGCACATCGTCAACGGCCTGCATCCGAACCTGCCGTGGCGGTACTACCCGCGCTCGCTGCGGGAGCTGAAGGCGGCCCTGCCGAACGTGTCGTTGAAGGCCTTCACGGCCACGGAGATCCACCACTTCGAGACGATCTCCGGGCTCACCGCCTCCGAGATCCTCGACGAGCTGATCGACGCCGGTCTGGAGTCGCTGACCGGCGGCGGCGCCGAGATCTTCGACTGGGAGGTGCGCCAGCACATCGTGGACCACCGCACCCACTGGGAGGACTGGTCCCGGATCCACCGCCTGGCGCACGAGAAGGGGCTCAAGACCCCCTCCACGATGCTGTACGGCCACATCGAGGAGCCCCGCCACCGCGTCGACCACGTCCTGCGCCTGCGTGAACTCCAGGACGAGACGGGCGGCTTCCAGGTCTTCATCCCGCTGCGCTACCAGCACGACTTCGTCGACATGAAGGACGGCAAGGTACGCAACCGGCTCCAGGCCCGCACCCAGATGGCCACCGGCGCCGAGGCCCTGAAGACCTTCGCGGTCTCCCGGCTGCTCTTCGACAACGTCCCGCACGTCAAGGTCTTCTGGGTCATGCACGGCGTCCAGACCGCCCAGCTGGCCCTCCAGCACGGCGCCGACGACATGGACGGCTCGGTCGTCGAGTACAAGATCACGCACGACGCCGACAACTACGGCACCCCCAACAAGCTGACCCGCGAGGACCTCCTCGACCTGATCCGCGACGCCGGCTTCCGCCCGGTGGAGCGCAACACGCGCTACGAGATCATCCGTGAGTACGACGGTCCGGACCCCCTGCGCCGGGAGTCGCCGCAGCCGATGCGGGTCTGAATCGCCGTTGAGGCAAGGGCGGGGTAATGACTACCCTGCCCTCATGCCCCTTACCTTCACGCTGGACCCGGCCGTTGACCCCGCCCTGCGCGACGGTGTTCTCGACCTCTGGACGGACGTCTCCAACGCGGGCGGAGCCGTCGGCTTCGTGGCGCCCGTGACCCGCGAGGAGATACGGCCGGAGCTGGTCAAGCACCTCGCGGCCATGGCCGAGGGCCGCCACCGGCTGCTCGTCGGGCACGACGAGAGCGGCGAGGTGGCCGCGACCGCGTTCTTCTCCTTCAACACGCACCGGCTGATGACCCACTGGGTGTGGCTGTACACGGTGATGGTCCACCCCCGGCATCAGGGCAAGGGCTACGGCCGCGATCTGCTGGCGGCCGCGGCCGACGCCGCCCGCGGGTTCGACGGCATCGAGGCCGTACGGCTCACCTGCCGCGGCGGGCTCGGTCTGGAGCGGTTCTACGGCTCCTGCGGCTACAAGGAGGTCGGGCGGATACCCGGCGCGATCCGGGTCGCGCCCGGCGACGACCGCGACGACGTCATCATGCTGCTGCCGCTCGTGTGACCCCCTTCGAAGATCGGGACCTGGGCGTGCTTCACTGGACGTTGGCCCTGTTTTGGAACGGAAGAGTGGGTTGAGATGCTCCGCTACACACTGATGCGCCTCGGTGTCTTCGCCGGTTGCCTCGTGGTCGTCTGGGGCCTCGTCTACTCGGGCGTCGTGCCGCGCGGCCTCGGTGACTCCAACGGCATGTGGATCGTCCTGCTCGCGCTGGTGCTCTCCGCGCCGATCAGCTTCGTCGCGCTGCGCAAGGAGCGCGACCGCGCCTCGGAGACCGTCGTGCGCCGGGTGGACCGGATGAAGGCCAACCTGGAGGCCAACCGCTCCCAGGAGGACGGGGCGGTGGACTCCGCGCAGGGCCAGGCGTCGTAGTGGAGTCTCTCCTGGTCCAGCGGGAGTTCGGACCGGCCGGGCCCAACTAGGCTGGCCCCATGGGTGCCGTGAAGACCAAGCGGATGCCGCGTGCGGTCCGTGAGCAGCAGATGCTGGACGCCGCCGTGGAGACCTTCGGCCGGCGGGGGTACATGGCCGCGTCGATGGACGAGATCGCCGAACTGGCGGGCGTGTCCAAGCCGTTGGTGTACCTGTACCTGAACTCCAAGGAAGACCTCTTCACCGCCTGCATCCGGCGGGAGGCCCAGGCGCTGGTCGCGGCCGTACGGTCCGGCATCCGCACCGACCTGCCCGCCGACCGCCAGCTCTGGGACGGCCTGCTGGCCTTCTTCGCGCACACCGGGGAGCACCCGCACGCCTGGTCCGTTCTGCACCTCCAGGCCCGCACCCACGGCGAGACCTTCGCCGCCGAGGTCACCGCGATGCGCGAGGAGATCGTCGCGTTCGTGACCCAGCTGATCGTCGTCGCGGCCCGCGAGGCGCACCGCGACCCCGACCTTCCCGAACGCGAGGTCGCCGGCCTGGCCGAGGCCCTGGTCGGCGCCGCCGAGTCCCTCGCGGCCTGGGCCAACACGAGCGCGGCCGTCACCCCCCGCCAGGCGGCCGCCACCCTGATGAACTTCGCCTGGTCCGGCCTGTCCAGCCTGATGGAGGGCAACGCCTGGACCCCTCCCGAGGCGTAGGGGCGGTCTCCTCGGCACTGTCCGTTCTCAGGGCAGGAACGCGTAGAACGGGCCGTCGGGCGCGAAGTTGCGCGAACACAGCGTCACGTCCCTGCCCTTGAGGTAGTCCAGCAACCACTCGCTGAACGTCATCTCGTAGAGGGTCCAGGCCGGACTGTCGAACTCCTGGACCACGACGCGCCAGGGCGAGGAGGGGGAGTCGGGAACGCGAAGGAAGATCGCCTCGCCCGTCGTGGCCGACGCCACCGGTATCAGTTCCCCGGGGTTCGCCCCCACCGGACTCGGCAGGAACTCGACCATGTCCTCCTCGCGCCAGAGCTCAAGATCCCCCCTGATGTCCTTTCCCAGACTGTGCAGAAGATGACCGGCGGGGTGCGTCAGATACAGCTGCTTGTTGACCTCGATCGAACCGTAGGCGTCCACGATCTCGCGGAAGTCCGCGGGGAATTCGATGCCGAGTTCCCGCTCCAGTTCGATCCATGGAGCCGGATCCGACCAGTTGAACCGGGGTTCGCCCAACAGGGCTGTGATCTCTGGAAGCGTTGCCACCACTTGGCTCCTTGTCGATCGCCGTACAGGAGCAAGTCTCCTTGATCCCCTGGGCTCACGAGGTCAGCGCATCGACCCTGCCGCTCACATGGACCCGCCCCTCGTCCCCCGCCCCCCGCAGCTCGAACCGCTCCCCGTCCGACGCGAATTCCACCGTGCCCGGCAGCAGCACCGGCGCCCGGAAGTCGGCGCGGACCCGGACGGCCGGTGGGGTGCCGTGGGCGGCGAGGCAGCGGGCGGCGGTCCACATGCCGTGCGCGATGGCCCGGGGGAAGCCGAAGAGGCGGGCGGTGAGCGGGTGCAGATGGATGGGGTTGCGGTCGCCGGACACGGCCCCGTACCGCCGCCCCACGTCACCCCCGAGCCGCCACTCGTCGAGCAGGGGCAGAGGCAGCGGCAGCGCAGCCGGAACCGACTCCGGCACCAGCTGCTCCGGTTCCCTCGGCGCGGTGGCCGCCGTCGTCGCGTGCCGGGCCAGATAGGTACTCGTCGACTCCCACACCGCCTCCCCGCCCCCGCCCCCGGCCTCCCTCAGCTCCGTGACGACCGACGCCTCCGTCCCGCGCCGGTGCGGAACCAAGTGGTCGACGTACACGGTGAGTTCGTACGTGTCCGCGACCGGCAGGGAGGCGTGGCGGGTGATCTCGATCGATGTGTGGACCAGTCCCAGCAGCGGGAGCGGGAAGGCCCGGCCGCTCATGAGGGCCATGGCCAGCGGGAAGCCCAGGACGTGGGGATAGGTGACCGGCAGGCCGTCGCCGCCGGTGGCGAAGCCGCACACCCGCTCGTAGCGGGACAACCGGTCGACGTCGGCCCGCAGACCGGGCAGGACGAGCGGGTCCCCGGTGAAGGCGACCCCCGGTCGGGGCCTCTTGAAGGGCGAGAGCAGGGCGCCGCGCGCCAGCAGCGGGCCCAGGGACGGCGCGTTCCTCAGCGCGGTCATCACGCCCCCAGCAGGCTCTGGCCGCACACCCGCACGACCTGACCGTTCACCGCGCCGGACGCCGGGTGGGCGAGCCAGGCGGTGGTCTCGGCGACGTCCACCGGCAGTCCGCCCTGCGCGAGGGAGTTCATCCGGCGCCCGGCTTCCCGGATGAACAGCGGCACGGCGGCCGTCATCCGCGTCTCGATGAACCCGGGCGCGACCGCGTTCACGGTCACCCCGTGCTCGGCCAGGGCACGCGGCGCGAGCGCCTGCACCAGCCCGGCGATCCCCGCCTTGCTCGCGCCGTAGTTCGTCTGCCCGGCGTTGCCCGCGAGTCCGGCGATGGACGCGGTGGCCACGATCCGCCCGCCCTCCCGCAGGGTGCCCTTGGCGAGGAGGGCGTCCGTGGTGCGCAGCACGCTCGCGAGGTTCACGTCGAGCACCGAACCCCAGCGCTCGGCGGGCATGTTGACCAGCCGCCGGTCCCGGGTGATCCCGGCGTTGTGGATCAGCACGTCCAGCCCGTCGGGGAGTGCGGTGGCGATCCGCTCGCCCGCGTCGGCGGCGGTGATGTCGAGCGTGAGGGCCCGCCCGCCGAGCCGTTCGGCGAGCCGCCGGGCGTCCGCCTCGGCCTGCGGCACGTCGAGGACGACGACCGTCGCGCCGTCCCGCGCCAGCGTCTCGGCGACCGCCGCGCCGATCCCGCGCGCGCCTCCGGTGACGAGCGCGGTACGGCCGGAGAGGGGGCGGTACCCGTCCACCGACGGCCCGCCCCGGGCGGCGCCCACCCCGATCACCTGCCCGCTCACATAGGCCGACTTCGGCGACAGCAGGAACCGCAGCGTGGACTCGGCGGCCGCCGCGTCCGTCAGCCGTACCAGGTTCACCGTCCTGCCCCGCCCGATCTCCTTGCCGAGGGAGCGCGTGAACCCCTCCAGGGCCTGCTGCGCGGCCGCCTGGTGGTGGTCCCCGGCGTCGAGCGGCGCGCCGAGCACCACGATCCGGCCGCTCGCGGCGACGGACCCTACGACCGGGTGCAGCGCCGCGTGGACGTCGGCGAGGGAGCCGACGTCCCGTACACCGGACGTGACGTCTCGTACGCCGGTCGCGTCCAGGACGACGGCGGCGGGGGTGTCGGCCGTGTCGGCGCGGGCCGGTGGCAGTCCCGTGCGGGCGAGCACGGGCGCGAGGTCGAGGGTGGACTCCCCGGCCGTAAGGTGGATCAAGGTTCCTGTGAGGGACGGGTGTTCGGCGGACCAGCGCCTGAGCGCCGCCGGTTGCTGAAGACCGAGCCTTCGGGTGAGGAAGCGGCCCGGTGCGGTGGCGGTGAAGCGCAGATAGCGGTCGGCCATGTTCGTCTCCCACAGGCTCGGCACACACATGCTTACTCTGGAGTAAGGTTACCGTGGGTAAGTCTAGGTCAAGGGTGAGGAGCAGGTCGAGATGAGTGCCTCGGAGCCGTCACGGCTGAAGCTGGTGGAGCCGTCGGATTTCAGCCCTTCGGAGCCCCCGCGCGCCCGTCGCGTGGCGATCGTCGGCGGCACACGTGTCCCCTTCGCCCGCTCCGACGGCCCGTACGCCACCGCGTCCAACCAGGACATGCTGACGGCTGCCGTGAACGGCCTGGCGATCCGGTACGGGCTCGACGTGCCCGGAGTCGTCGGTGAGCTGGTCGCCGGCGCCGTGCTCAAGCACAGCCGCGACTTCAACCTCGCCCGGGAGACCGTCCTCGGCTCGAAGCTGGACTCCCGCACCCCGGCCTACGACATCCAGCAGGCCTGCGGCACCGGCCTCCAGGCCGTCATCGCCGCCGCCAACAAGATCGCCCTCGGCCAGACCGAGTCGGCGATCGCGGGCGGTGCCGACACCGCGAGCGACGCCCCGCTCGGCGTCAACGACGGGCTGCGTCGCATCCTCCTCGAAGCCCGCCGGGCCAGATCCACGGGCGCCCGCCTCAAGGCCCTCGCGAAGATCCGCCCCGGCCATCTGATCCCCGACATGCCGCGCAACGCCGAGCCCCGCACCGGCCTGTCCATGGGCGAGCACGCGGCGGTCACCGCCCGCGCCTGGGACATCTCCCGCGAGGCCCAGGACGAACTCGCGGCGACCAGCCACCAGCGGCTGGCGGCCGCCTACGACCGCGGCTTCTTCCGCGACATGGTGGTCCCCTTCCGCGACCTGGCCCGCGACCAGAACCTGCGCCCGGACTCCACCGCCGAGAAACTGGCCGCGCTCAAGCCGGTGTTCGGCACCGACGGCCCCAACCCCACGATGACGGCGGGCAATTCGACCCCGCTCACCGACGGCGCGGCGGTTGTCCTGCTCGCCTCGGAGGAGTGGGCCGAGGCGCGCGGCCTGGAGCCGCTGGCCTATCTGACCGCCTACGAGACGGCGGCCGTGGACTTCGTGCGCGGCGATGTCGCGGGCGGCGAGGACGGCCTGCTGATGGCCCCGGCGTACGCCGTGCCGCGCATGCTCGCGCGTACCGGGCTCGCCCTCGACGACTTCGACCTGATCGAGGTGCACGAGGCGTTCGCGTCCCAGGTGCTGGCCACCCTCGCGGCCTGGGAGAGGCAGGGCCTCGGGCCCGTCGACCGGGACCGGCTCAACGTGGCCGGCTCCTCGCTCGCGACCGGCCACCCGTTCGCCGCGACCGGCGCCCGGATCGTGGCGACCCTGGCCAAGCTGCTGGCCGAACGAGGCGGCCCCGCACGGGGGTTGATCTCGATCTGCGCGGCCGGCGGCCAGGGTGTCACGGCCGTGCTGGAACGAAGCTGAGCCGAAACCGCGCCGCGCGCCGGAGTGAAACCGAGCCCCGCCGGAGCGAGACTGAACCGCGCCGGAGCGAATCCGTGCCGCGTCGGCGCGAATCCGAGCCGCCCCGGAGCGAAACCGAACCGCACCGAACCGCACTGAACCGAAACCGAACCGCGCCAGAACAAAACTGAATAGCCCTCACATAACCAACGGGATTGCACAGCCCCGACGCCGGACCATCCCCGAACACCCACACCCTCCACACGCGAGCACCGTACGATCCCCTGCCTAACTGGCGGTAACCCCTGTCTTCGGGGGCATCCCGGTTGAACGCCTCGGCATGCGAGGCACGTACGTATGCAGCAAGCAGTTTCCCCGCTGCACGCCCAGGGAGCCGCCCGTGTCCACGCCGTACCCGACCTCCGCCGACTTCGCCGACGCTCCCCCTGCCCTGGTGGAGCCCGAGACGCGGCGGCTGGACGGCGTCGTGCGCGAGGCGGCCGTACCGGCGTTCGCGCACCCGGTCACGCACGGGTCGCTCGCCGATCTGCCCTTCGACAACTCCACAGCCGCCCCACAGGCGGTGGTGCTCAGCCGCAAGGGCCCGGACGGCGAGTGGACGGACATCACGGCGGAACGGTTCGCCGCCCAGGTGAACGCCGTGGCGCGGGGGCTGATCGCGGAAGGGCTGATGCCCGGCGACCGGATCGCCATCATGGCCCGGACGACGTACGAGTGGACGCTGCTCGACTTCGCCGCCTGGGCGGCCGGACTGGTCACCGTGCCCGTCTACCCCACCTCCTCGGTCTTCCAGACCCGCTGGATCCTCCACGACTCCGGCGCGGTCGCCCTGGTCACCGAGACGGTCGCGCAGGCTGCCGCGCTCGGCCCCGAACGCGACCGGCTGCCCGACCTCCAGCATGTGTGGGTCATGGAGAAGGGCCACGTCGACCGGCTCGCGGAGGCGGGCGAGCACGTGCCCGACGGCGAAGTGGCCGTCAGACGGGGCGTGTTGGGCCCCGACACGCTCGCCACCCTCATCTACACCTCCGGCACCACCGGCCGCCCCAAGGGCTGCGCGCTCACCCACGGCAACTTCTTCGCCGAGGTCGACAACGCGATCGAACTCCTCTACCCCGTCTTCAAGGGCTCGGGCGACGACCTCTCGGTCCTGCTCTTCCTGCCGATGTCCCATGTCTTCGGCCGGATGGTCGCCATCGCCTGCGTCCGCGCCCGGGTCCGTCTGGGCCACGCGCCGAGCCTGAAGTCCGACGACCTGCTGCCCGACCTGGCCGCCTTCAGACCCACCTGTCTCCTCGCCATCCCCTACATGCTGGAGAAGGTCTTCAACACCGCCCGCGCGAAGGCGGAGGCCGCCGGCCGGCTGTCCACCTTCGACCGCGCGGTCGGCGTCGCCCGCCGCTACGGCGAGGCCGTCGAGGCCCACAAGACCGGCACCGGCTCCGGCCCCGGCGCCACCCTCCGCGCCTCCCGCACCTTCTACGACCCGCTGGTCTACCGCCGCCTCCGCAACGCCATGGGCGGCCGCGTCCGCCACGCCATCTGCGGCGGCTCCCCGCTGGGCCGGCCCCTGTCGTCGTTCTACCTCGGCGCGGGCATCGAGATCTACGAGGGCTACGGCCTCACCGAGACCACCGGCGCCACCACGGTGACACCTCCGCTGAAACCCAGGCTGGGCACGGTCGGCTGGCCGATGCCCGGCACACGGATCCGGATCGCGGCGGACGGTGAGATCCTCATCGCCGGCGAACACGTCCTGCGCGGCTACTGGGACCCGGCGGCGGGCGGCGTCGTCCCCGCGGCCCCCGACGGCTGGCTCCCCACCGGGGACATCGGCGAGCTGGACGACGAGGGCTATCTGACGATAACCGGCCGCAAGAAGGAGATGATCATCACGGCGGGCGGCAAGAGCGTCGCCCCCGCCCCGCTGGAGAACTGGCTGCGCTCCCACCCCCTGATCTCCCAGGCCATCGTCCTCGGCGACGGCCGCCCCTACGTCTCCGCGCTCCTCACCCTCGACCCCGACGGCCTCACCCACTGGCGCAACATGAACGGCAAACACCCCGTCCCGGTGGAGCTGCTCATCGGGGACGAGGAGCTGGACGCCGTACTGCAACGCGCGGTCGACGAGGCCAACAAGCTGGTCTCCCGCCCGGAGTCGATCCGCCGCTTCGCCGTCCTGCCGACGGACTTCACGGAGCTGGACGGCCATCTGACGCCGTCGATGAAGCTGCGCCGGGAACGGATCCTGCGGGACTTCTCCGAGCAGGTGGAAGGGCTGTACACGCCGTAAAGGGCTCGCGGGGCGGGCGGCCGGGCGGTGAGGATGCCGGGTGTGAACGGCATCGAGTTCTTCCAGTACCCGCCGGAGGACGGCGGACCGGTCTGGGGCGTCCGCGTCGACGGCACCGACCTGCGCGCGCACGCGGCGTGGGCGACCCGCGAGCTGTGGCGCCCGGAACTGGAGGACCAGTTCGAGGACCAGGAGCGGGAGTCGGCGGAACTCCTCTGGCGCGGCCACGACGGACTGGGCGTCCTCGACTTCCCGGCGAACCCGTTCCTGGACACGGCCGACCGGACCCCGCTCCTCGGCTGCCCCTGCGGCATCTGGGAGTGCTGGCCCCTGACGGCCCGCATCGCCGTGACCCCCACGACGGTCACCTGGTCCTCCTTCCGCCAGCCGCACCGCGAGCAGTGGGGCGAACTGCCCCTCGGCCCGTTCGTCTTCGCGCGGGAGACCTACGAGGCGGCGCTGCGCAGCCCGGCGGTGCTCACGGAGGACCCGCTGGGCCCGCCCCCGCCCGGTCTGGGGGTGTGAGCGGGCCATGGCGATGTTCGTCCACCTCACCTCGGCCGCCGACGCGCCCCGCGTCCGCCGGTCCGGCGTCCGCGCGGTCAGCCGCGGGTATGGCGGCGCGCGCGGCGTCTACTGCTTCCCGGTGTTGCCCTCCCACACCCTCACCCACCAGTGGCTGCGCGAACTGGCCCGCTTCGGCACCCGGGGCGGCCTGGTCGCCGTGCACGTACGGCTGGACGACGCCCAGGAGGTGCTGGTCGGCCGCTACGGGCGTGACCAGCCCACCGTCACGGCCGCGGAGGCCGTCCGGCGGATCACGGCACTGGAGGACCCCCGGGGCTGGGAGGTCTTCGTGCCGCGCGCGATCCGCCCGCGCGAGATCCACCGGATCCGCACCGCCCCGCAGGTGGCCGGGTGGCGCTACCGGCCCGACGCCCACGGCACCCGCCCCTGCACCTGCTACGGCTGCGCCGTGCGCGGCGGTTACGGCGACCGCCGCCTCCGCGAGCGGCTGCCGCACCCCCTCGACGGCCCCGGCCCGCCGCCCCGCGTCCTGCTCGCCCGGATCGCGGCGGCCGGCGACCCCGGGGACCCGGCCGTGCTGCGGGAGGCGCTGCACTGGTTCGGGAAGCGCCGGCGCGGCCCGGTCGCCGAGCTGGCACGGCTGGCCACGCATCCCGACCCGATCGTGCGGGAGGAACTGGTGTGGGCGGTCTGCGGCTGGAAGACCCCCGGGGTGCCCGACCTGCTCGACCGCCTCGCCGCCGACCCGGACGCGGACGTCCGGGAGGCGGTGGAGGCGGTGCGGGAGGAGTAGCGGGCCCGGCGGGCCGACGGGCTACGGGCGCTCACCGGGCTTGTCCACCACCCCCCAGGCATCGCGGACGGTGGTCATGACCAGGTCCTCCGGCGCCATCGAGGGGTCGTCCTCGCCGGGGGTGTCGAAGGGCGCGGCCGTCGAGATCTCCCCCAGGTACGCGTACGTCTTCGGATCGAAGTAGATCTCCTGCTTGCCCTGGTGACCCGAGGGGGTGGGCTTGCTGTAGTTCACCGTCACACCGATGGCCGGGCGGCCGATCGGATCCTCGACACCCGTCTCCACCCGGGCGCCCGGAATCTTCGCGAGCGCCCGGAAGAGCCCCGCCTGGGCGTTCGGCGGGATCAGGACGGAGCGGTACAGGACGTCGATCTCCCGCCAGTCGCGCTGCGCCGTCGTCTCGCCCTTCAGGTCGCCGATGGCGTGCTCCTCACGGATCGCCTCCATCATGCGGTCGGGGTCACTGGGGAGGGTCTTGAGGAAGCGGTAGAACTGGCGCTGCGAGCGGTCGTCGTAGCCCTCCTCCTTCCACTTCTCCTCCTGGTTGGGCCCGTACCAGACCTGGAGCTTGTTCGGGTCGAAGTCCTTGATGCTGCCCTCGCCCGGGATGCCGGGCAGCCGGGCACTGCCGGTGCCGTCCCAGCGGGTCCACTGCTCCGAGGTCGAGCCGTTCTCGCCCAGGACCGTGCCCTTCTCGTACACCCACTGCTTGGGGCCGGGCTCGGTCGCGCCGGTCTTCTCCACGGTGGCGGCGGCCAGTTCGAGGGTGGCGGCGGAGGCCTGGGCGGACAGCACTTGAGGGCCAGTCCTGCGCTCGGCGGTGGAGGCGGTCGGCGTGCCGTCGTCGGAGTGGACGGCGATCAGGCCCCCGGTGACGGCCAGGGCCGCGGTCGCCGCGACGGCGATCAGGACGAGTCGGCGCCGGGGGCGCGGAGCGGTCGCTGCGGTGGATGGCCGGGCCTCCTTCTGGAACGCCGCGCTCAGCAGGGCGCGTGAGGGTGCGAGGCGGTCGCTGTCGGGGAGGGGGGCGTCGGCGCGCAGGGCACGGACGGCGGACAGCTCGTCGTTCGGTTCGTCCAGCTCGTTCATGCCAGGTCGCCTTCGGGTACGTGCGGTCCGAACGGATCGGCCGGTTCGGTCGGTTCGGTCGGTTCGGTCGGTTCGGTGAGGGGGCTGACCACGCCTGTCGCGGCGCGCAGCTTGCGGCGGGCCCGGTTGAGCCGGGACCGGACCGTGCCGACGGGGATGCCGAGGGCCTCGGCGATCTCCTGGTAGGTGAAGTCGGCCCAGGCGAAGAGCAGGAGCGCGTGCCGGTCGCCCTCGGAGAGCCTGGCCAGCGCCTTGGCCAGCGGCCGGGACGCGGCCTGGGCGGCCACCCGGTCGTCGGCGGAGTCGGTCCAGCTCTCGGCCACCGGGTCGTGACCGGTACGGGCGAGCAGCCGCAGCGCCTTGACCTCCTCCCGGCGATGCCGGCTGATCAGCTTGGCCGCGATGCCGTGCAGCCACGGGCGCACACCGGCCCGTTCACTGTCGTAGCGGGCCCGGATCCGGAAGGCCGTGAGGAACGTTTCCGCGGTGACGTCGTCGGCCGCGTCCGCACCGAGCCGCCGGGCGACGTACCGGTGGATGGTGGGCGCGTGGCGGTCGAACAGCACCGCGAAGCGCTCGGGTTCGTCGAGCGACGCCGCGATCAGCACGGTGTCCGCTTGCGCGGTGTCGCCGCCGGACGTGCCGCCCCCTTGGGAGGGACGGCACAGCGAATCAGTCATGGACGGGCCCCGTGTGGTCTGAGGAAAAGGACAGCGTTCACTCAGACTTGTCGACCGGGGCCGATCGGGTTCACGGCAGGGTCAGACGGTGACAGCGTGCGTGAGGAAGTCGGCCCAGGCGGCGGGGGAGAGGGCGAGGGTGGGGCCGGTGGGGTTCTTGGAGTCGCGGATGTGGATGGTGTGGGGGCAGGGGGCTACTTCGATGCAGTCGCCGCCCTCGCCGCTGCTGTGGGTCGACTTGCGCCAGGTGTACGCGGCTTCGAGGCACTCGCCGCCCTCACCGCTGCTGTAGCTGGACTTGAACCACGTGAGGTTCTCGCTGCTCATAGCTCCACCAGCTTCCCTTCGATCAAGGTGCGGGACTCCATGGGGTTGAGTGCCAGCGCGCGCATGAAACCATAGCGGTCCGCGATCTTCCTGACCTCTTCTGGATCGGTGATTAGCCGGGGGTGACCCTGAGCCTCCGTGTATGCCACCTGCCCGTGTGCCTTGGGGGTCAGCAAGTTGAACGCGCTGTCCAAGTTGGGGTGTTCCTCGCGCTGTGTCGGCATCACCTGGATCTCGACGTTCCGCAGGCTGCCTACCCGCAGCAGATTCTCCAACTGCCCCTTGAAGATGGCCAGTCCGCCAATCGGGCGATCCAGGAGAACCTCTTCGAGGACGTAGCTCACGATCGGCGGTGGCCAGCCGTCGAAGATCTGCTGGCGTGAGAGTCGGTCCGCTACGCGCTTCTCGATGGTCTCCTCGCTGAGGAAGGGGCGGCGTTGGCGGAACACTGCGAAGGCGTAGTCCTCGGTCTGCAAAAGCCCAGGCATGGCCTGGTTGGCATAGAAGTGCAACTCGACCGCCTCCGCTTCCAGCGCCGCGTAGCTCCGGTACCACTCCGGATGCCGCGTCCGTACCCGGGACATCGCCTCCCGCAGCTCAGGTACCGCCTGCAAGAACAGGCCCCCGGCGTCCAGCAGCTCGTCCGCCTTCTCCAGCACCTCCGGCCGGATCGTCCGTACCCCCCGCTCCATCGCGGAGATCGCATCGGGGCCGTAGCCCACCATCTGGCCGAAGTCCTTCTGCGTGTAGCCCTTTCGTTCCCGCAGGAGTTTCATCATCTTGCCGAGGGCCGTCAGCAGCCCCGTCGTTCCGTCGGCCTCCGCCGGGGTTTCCGGCCTGCGTTCATCCGTCACGTACGCCACCGCCCTCACGCCTTCGTGGTCACGGACGACGGCCCCGTACGCCTGCCCCACCGCAGCCGTACGGCTACACAGAGTCGCCAAGTCGCCCCTGGCCAGGGTAGATACAACCGACCACGCTCAGTCAGGTGAACTCCGAAATCTCCACCCAGATCTCCACCCCCCTCGGTGAGATGACCCTGCGTCTCAGTTCCACCCCGCGCGGTGCCCGCCTGGCCCGCCGGCTGACCGCGCAGCAGCTCACGGCCTGGGGGTACCCGCACGACGGCGACGCCAGCCGCGCCGCGCAGCAGGTCGTCGCGGAACTCGCCGCGAACGCGGTCACGCACGGGCGCGTACCGGGCCGGGACTTCCGGCTGAGGCTGTTGCTGCTCGCAGCCGGCACGCTTCGTGTCGAGGTGAGCGACACGCGGAGCGACCGGCTGCGGATCGTGACGGATCCGGAGGCGGAGGGTGGCCGGGGACTGGTGATCGTCACGGTGCTGGCCAGGGTCTGGGGGGTGACCGAGCGGGAGGTCGGCAAGACGGTGTGGGCGGAGCTGGAGCTGCCGTAGCGGGGCCGCCGCCGTGCCGATTACCGGAACGGGGCCGAATCGATGAATCATGGACCCATGAGCGACAACGTGTACTTCGACATCACCATCAACGACGAGCCCGCCGGCCGCATCGTCTTCAAGCTCTACGACGACGTCGTGCCCAAGACCGCCACCAACTTCCGTGAGCTGGCCACCGGCAAGCACGGCTTCGGCTACGCCGGCTCGTCCTTCCACCGTGTCATCCCGGACTTCATGCTCCAGGGCGGTGACTTCACCCGGGGCGACGGCACGGGCGGCAAGAGCATCTACGGCGAGAAGTTCGCGGACGAGAACTTCCAGCTCAAGCACACCAAGCCGGGCCTGCTGAGCATGGCCAACGCGGGCAAGAACACCAACGGCTCGCAGTTCTTCATCACGACCATCGTCACGTCGTGGCTGGACGGCAAGCACGTCGTCTTCGGCGAGGTCGTCGAGGGCATGGACCTGGTGAAGAAGATCGAGAGCCTGGGCAGCCAGTCCGGCCGCACCAAGGCCAAGGTCACCATCGCGGAGTCCGGCACCGTCTGAGGTTCCTGAGACGCGCTGCGGCGGGTGGGCCCGGTTCCGGGGGGGGGGGGGGGGGGACCCCCCCCCCCCCCCCCACCCCCCCCCACCCCCCCCCCGCCCCCCCGCGGCAAGGGGGGAGAAAAAGGAAAAAAAAAGAACAAGAGCGAGCCAAAACC
>NZ_JBVJAB010000016.1:121398-178906 GCF_055591025.1 Streptomyces sp. NPDC041784 | reverse complement strand
CAGGGAGAAGCATGGCCACAAGAAAAAGGCAAAGGCATAGGCTAGTGGCCGGCCAATCTTTATGGGGCCTTGGAACGCCGGTGGGGCGCGTCTCCCCCCCCCCCCCCCCCCCCCCCCCCACGGCCCTTGACTTCCCAAGACCCCCGCGCGACATTCCGGTCCCCGTCGGACGAAGGGGAACGGACATGGACACGAGCGCGGACCGGGCTGGACGACACCCCGCCCGCAGAACCGTCCTCGGAGCCGGCGCCGGCGCCGGTGCGGGGCTCGCGCTGGCCGCCGCCCCGCTGACCGGGGCGAGCGCCGCCGACCTCCCGCTCCTCGGCACCTACGACGTCGTCGTGATCGGCTCGGGTGCCGCCGGGATGACCGCCGCGCTGACGGCGGCGAAACGCGGCCTGAGCTGCGTGGTCGTGGAGAAGGCGGCCACCTTCGGGGGCTCCGCCGCCCGCTCCGGGGCCGGGATCTGGATCCCGAACAACTCGGTGATCCTCGCGGCCGGTGTGCCGGACACGCCCGCCAAGGCCGCCACGTATCTCGCGGCCGTCGTCGGCCCGGACGTGCCCGCCGACCGCCAGGCCGCGTTCCTCGCGCACGGGCCCGCCATGCTCTCCTTGGTCATGGCCCACAGCCCGCTGCGGTTCCGCTGGATGGAGGGGTACAGCGACTACTACCCCGAGCTGCCGGGCGGCCTGCCGAACGGACGGTCCGTCGAACCCGACCAGCTCGACGGGAACGTCCTCGGCGCCGAACTCGCCCGCCTCAACCCGCCGTACATGGCGGTCCCGGCGGGGATGGTCGTCTTCAGCGCGGACTACAAGTGGCTGGCGCTGGCCGCCGTCACCGTGAAGGGCGCTGCCGTCGCCGCCGAATGCCTGGCGCGCGGCACGAAGGCCGCCCTGCTCGGGCAGAAGCCGCTCACCATGGGGCAGTCGCTGGCCGCCGGGCTGCGTGCCGGGCTGCTGGCCGCCCAGGTGCCGGTGTGGCTGAACACCCCGCTCACCGACCTGCACGTCGAAGGGGGAGTGGTCACGGGGGCCGTCGTCACCCGGGACGGCGCCGCCGGTCTTCTGCGGGCCCGGCGCGGGGTCGTCGTCGGCTCCGGCGGGTTCGAGCACAACGCGGCGATGCGGGCGCAGTACCAGCGGCAGCCGATCGGGACGGAGTGGACGGTCGGGGCGCGGGAGAACACCGGGGACGGGATCCGGGCCGGGCAGCGGGCGGGCGGATCGGTCGCGCTGATGGACGACGCCTGGTGGGGCCCGGCGATCCCGCTGCCCGGCCAGCCGTACTTCTGCCTCGCCGAACGCACCCTGCCCGGCGGGCTGCTGGTCAACCAGGCCGGCGCGCGGTTCGTCAACGAGGCCGCCCCCTACAGCGACGTCGTGCACACGATGTACGACCGGAACCCCGCCGACCCGGACATCCCGGCCTGGCTGATCGTCGACCAGAACTACCGCAACCGGTACCTCTTCAAGGACGTCGCCCCGACCTTCGTCCTCCCGGCCGACTGGTACTCCTCGGGCGCCGCCCACAAGGCGTGGAACCTGGACGCCCTCGCCACCGCCGTAGGCGTCCCGGCGGCCGCCCTGCGTACCACCGTCGACCGCTTCAACTCCCTCGCCCTGCGCGGCAGGGACACCGATTTCCGGCGCGGCGACAGCGCGTACGACCACTACTACACGGACCCGACGGTCCTGCCGAACTCCTGCCTGGCCCCGCTGTGGCTGCCGCCCTACTACGCCTTCCGGATCGTCCCCGGCGACCTCGGCACCAAGGGCGGGCTGCGCACGGACGCGCGGGCGCGGGTGCTGCGGGCCGACGGCTCGGTGATCCCGGGGCTGTACGCCGCCGGCAACGCCAGCGCCGCCGTGATGGGGCACAGCTACGCCGGCGCGGGCTCGACGATCGGGCCCGCGATGACCTTCGGGTACATCGCGGCCCTCGACCTCGCCGGGGCTCTGTAGGGCTGTGGGCCCGTGGGCTCAGCTCACCCCGCCGATCATGCCCGTGCCCTCGGCGGCGGCCTTCGCGTAGTACGGGCCCAGCTCCAGGAAGCGGGCCCAGCCCTCCCGTTCCAGCCCGTCGGCGACCTGGCGGACCTCGTCGGGGGTGAGGAGGAACGCGGGGCCTTGACGCCCTCACCTGCGTGAACGCAGGTGATTCCGGTCAGCACCGCTACGCGGTGCTCCCTCGGGTTCCTGCTTCACGGGCCCCTGCCACCCGGGGGTGGTCTTACAAGGCCTCCACAGGCCTGACTTCCCGCCCGTCCGGCGGTAGGTCCGCCAACTACGTTGTCGGACAAGGCGACTTTAGCAGTGGTGCTGCGCCCCTATGGGCCGCCGGGGCGAGGATGCCCTACACCTCCACCCTGAAGGGTGGAGCACTGGGCAAGTGTCCGGTAGCCGCAGTCGTACTCAGGGCCTGCGGGCGATCAGGAAGGCGTGCGGGGTGGACTCCCCGTGCTCGGGTACGGCCTCCCGCACGGTGCACGACAGCGGCGCGAAGCCGGCCGCCGCGAGCAGCGCGGTCATCCGCTCCGGGCGGCGGCGCTGGAAGTCGAGGGTGACCGAGTGGCCCCAGGGCCGGTCGTGGCGGCGGGGCTCGTCCCCGGCCTGGAAGGCGAGCAGCAGCGTGCCGCCGGGCGCGAGCACCCGGTGGAACTCGGCGAACAGGGCGGGCAGTTCCTCCACAGGGGTGTGGATGGAGGAGTACCAGGAGACGGCCCCGGCGAGGGTGCCGTCCGGGTGCCCGTCGAGGCTGAGCATCGAGCCCCGCTCGAACCGTATCCCCGGGTTCTCCCGGCGCGCGATCGCCAGCATCGACTCCGACAGGTCCAGCCCGGACACGTCCAGCCCCAACGACCCCAGGAACCCCGTGACCCGCCCGGGCCCGCACCCGAGATCGGCCACCCGGCCGCCCGCCCCGACGAGTTCGGCGTAGGCGACGAGCAGGCCGCGGTCCAGCGGCGAGGCCACCAGC
This sequence comes from Streptomyces sp. NPDC041784, assembly GCF_055591025.1. Classification (NCBI taxonomy): domain Bacteria; kingdom Bacillati; phylum Actinomycetota; class Actinomycetes; order Kitasatosporales; family Streptomycetaceae; genus Streptomyces; species Streptomyces sp. NPDC041784. Next base: position 175,924 of record NZ_JBVJAB010000016.1, on the reverse strand, counting down.
ACGTCCCGGAAGTGCTCGGCGTAGTCCTCGGCGACGGCGTCGTAGAAGGTGCGGGTGGCGGTGAGGAAGTCGGATGCGGTCATGGGCCCGGAGCCTAGAGGCCCGCACCGACAACGCCGGGCCGCGGCGGGCCGGGAGGCCCCGCGCCGGGAGGCCCCGGGCGATACGCCTAGCCCACGCCCAGCGCCCGCAGGGCCGCCGTCACCCCGGCCGCGCCCAGGACCACCACCGGGAACGGGGCGCCGCGCCACGCCAGGAGCGCGGCCGCCAGCACCCCGGCCGGGCGGGCCCAGCCGGCGAAGCTGCCCGCCTCGGTGAGGGCGCCCGTCGCGAGGAGGGCGACCAGGAGGATCACCGCGCCCGCCGCCAGGAGGTCCCGGACCCGGTCCGGGAGGGTCACGCGGCCGTGCAGGGCGGGGCCGACCAGGCGGAAGGCGTACGTGCCCACCGCCAGCACCAGGATCGCGGCGACCGTCGCGCTCATCGGACGGCCCCGCCACGGCCGTACAGCAGGAGCCCGGCGAGGGCGAGCAGGACGGGGATGCCGGCCGGGACGAAGGGGGTGGCCGCCAACGCCGGCAGGGCGCCGAGGGCCGCCGGGCGGCGCAGGCGGGCGTCCTCGCGGAGGGAGGGCAGGACCAGGGCGACGAGGACGGCGGGGAAGGCCGCGTCGAGCCCGTACACGGCGGTGTCGCCGAGCGCGGTGCCGGCGAGCGCGCCGGCCAGGACGCCCGCGTTCCACACGGCGAACAGGCCGAGGCCCGAGATCCAGAAGGCGGCCCGGCGGCGCGCCGGGTCGGGCTGGGCCAGGGCGAAGGCGACCGTCTCGTCCGTCACCAGGTGCGCGCCGAGGAGCCGGGTCGCCCGCCCGGGGCCGAGCAGGTCGGCGACCGCGAGGCTGAAGGCGGCCGTACGGGTGTTGAGCAGCAGCCCGGTGGCCGCCGCGGCGAACGGCCCGCCCCCGGCCAGCAGCACCCCCACCGCGCTGAACTGGGCGGATCCCGCATACACCACCAGCGACATCACCACCGGCACCCATACCGGAAGCCCGCCCGCCACGGAGATCGCGCCGAAGGAGAGACCCACCACCCCACTGGCCACCCAGACGAGTGAACTGTCCCGGACGAGCGGCCTCAGGGAGGGAGGTTCGGAGGCCGCGGGTGTTCGTTGTGGCGAACGCATGTTTTCTACAATGGACAGACTGGCCACTGTTCGTCAAGGCGAACGACCGTACCGATGGAGCGAACGACATGCCCGAAACCCCCTCCCGTCTCCCGCTCGACTGGATCGCCGCCTCCCTGCGGCGCGAGCGCGCCAGGGCCGGTCTCTCCCTCTCCGAGCTGGCCAAACGCGCCGGTATCGCGAAGTCCACGCTCTCCCAGCTGGAGGCGGCGAGCGGGAACCCGAGCATGGAGACGATCTGGGCGCTGGGTGTCGCGCTCGGCGTGCCGTTCAGCGCGCTGGTCGAACCGCCGGCCGCCGCCGTCCGGGTGATTCGGGCGGGCCAGGGACCGACGGTGGCCTCGGAGCAGGCGCCGTACGCCGCGACCCTGCTGTCGGCCAGCCCGCCGGGCGCCCGCCGGGACATCTACCACCTGCGGGCCGAGCCGGGAGCCGTACGGACCTCGGAGCCGCATATTCCGGGCACGGTGGAGCATCTGATCGTGAGCACCGGGCGGGTCAAGGCGGGGCCGGCCGGGGAACTGGTCGAGCTGGAGCCCGGGGATTACCTGACCTATCGGGGGGACGTACCCCATTCGTACGAGGCGCTGCTGCCCGGGACGACGTTCGTGCTGGTGATGCAGCACGTGTGAGACGCGGGGGAATTCACGGAGAATTCACCGGACGGGTGACGGTCGGGGGGCGGGTCGGTCAAGGGACGGGGGAGGAGAGGGGGGCGGTCAGGTGACAGGTGACAGGTGACCGGAAAAGGCAGGAGCCCCGTGCCTTACGGCATGGGGCTCCTTGGGTACTGCACTCAGGCTGCGATCACACGAGGTGTGACGATCACACGGGGGTGACGTTCTCCGCCTGCGGACCCTTCGGGCCCTGCGTGACGTCGAAGGAGACCTGCTGGTTCTCCTCGAGGGAACGGAAACCCTGTGCGTTGATCGCGGAGTAGTGGACGAAGACGTCGGGGCCGCCGCCTTCCTGGGCGATGAAGCCAAAGCCCTTTTCGGCGTTGAACCACTTCACGGTTCCGGTAGCCATAAGCCCTCCTTGGGCCCAAAGGGTTGCCCTGCTCCAGAACCTGCAAGTGTGAAAAGCGAGTGCCGCACAACTGCATACGTCTGAAAACGTCAAGAGCCCGCGGTCACATGCTCCGCAGGCTCTGTACTGCAAGGGAAACCAAACTGCAACTTGCGGGCGAGCCTAGCACGCGGGCAGCCGAAAGCAATAGAGGTCAAGATCACGTCACCCGGACGTTTGAACATCCGGTGAAGGGGTTGACTCAGGGGGTCGGAGTCCGCAGGTTACCCGACGAGGTCTAGCCTCGCGATGTGGACAATTCTCGCACCCGGCCGCGCGTCGGCCACATCCAGTTCCTGAACTGCCTGCCCCTGTACTGGGGGCTCGCGAGAACGGGCACGCTCCTCGACTTCGAGCTGACGAAGGACACCCCGGAGAAGCTCAGCGAGCGGCTGCTGCGGGGGGACCTCGACATCGGGCCCATCACCCTGGTCGAGTTCCTCAGGAACGCCGACGACCTGATCGCCTTCCCCGACATCGCGGTCGGCTGCGACGGCCCGGTCATGTCCTGCGTGATCGTCTCGCAGGTCCCGCTGGAGGAGCTGGACGGTGCCCGCGTCGCCCTCGGCTCCACCTCCCGCACCTCCGTGCGCCTGGCCCAATTGCTGCTGGCGGATCGTTTCGGCGTCCGGCCCGACTACTACACCTGCCCGCCCGACCTCAGCCTGATGATGCAGGAGGCCGAGGCCGCCGTCCTCATCGGTGACGCGGCGCTGCGGGCCAACCTGCTCGACGGGCCGCGCTACGGGCTCCAGGTGCACGACCTCGGCGCGCTCTGGAAGGAGTGGACCGGGCTGCCGTTCGTCTTCGCCGTCTGGGCCGCCCGCCGCGACTACCTGGAGCGCGAGCCGGACCTCACCCGTGAGGTCCACCAGGCGTTCCTCGCCTCCCGCAACCTCTCCCTGGACGAGGTCGGCAAGGTCGCCGAACAGGCGGCCCGCTGGGAGGCGTTCGACGAGCGCGTCCTGGAGCGGTACTTCACCACCCTCGACTTCCGCTTCGGCGCACCCCAGCTGGCGGCGGTCGCCGAGTTCGCCCGCCGCGTCGGCCCGACGACCGGCTTCCCGGCCGACGTGAACGTGGAACTGCTCCGGCCCCGATCTGCGTAACCTGCATCAGAGCCCTACAACAGGGCCCAGGGGGAGGGGTGGACGTCCATGCAGCCGCTCGGAGCCGACGAACCCACGGCCGTCGGGCCCTACCGGCTGCTCGGCCGGCTGGGCTCCGGCGGGATGGGCCGGGTCTACCTGGGCCGCAGCGCCGGGGGCCGCACGGTCGCCGTGAAGATCGTGCACCCGCATCTCGCGCTCGACGAGGAGTTCCGCGCCCGCTTCCGGCGTGAGGTCGAGGCCGCGCGCCGGGTCGGCGGCGCCTGGACCGCGTCGGTGCTGGACGCCGACCCGGAGGCCGCCGTGCCCTGGGTCGCCACGGCCTACGCGGCCGGCCCCTCGCTCGCCGCCGCCGTCGCCTCCGGCGCGGAGCCACTGCCCGAGCACACCGTCCGGGTGCTCGGCGCCGGACTCGCGGAGGCGCTGGCGGCCGTGCACGGGCTCGGTCTGGTGCACCGGGACGTGAAGCCGTCCAACGTGCTCCTCACCGTCGACGGCCCGCTCCTCATCGACTTCGGCATCGCCCGCGCCACCGACGGCACCGCGTCCCTCACCTCGACCGGCGTCTCCGTCGGCTCTCCCGGCTACATGGCCCCCGAGCAGATCCTCGGCCAGGGCGTCACCGGCGCGGCCGACGTCTTCTCCCTCGGCGCGGTCCTGGCCTACGCGGCGACCGGCCGGCCGCCCTTCGCCGGGGACTCGTCGGCCGCGCTGCTCTACAAGGTCGTCCACGAGGAGCCGGTGCTCGGTGACGCGGTCGTCGGCGAACTGCGCGAGGTCGTCGAGGCGTGCCTCGCCAAGGACCCGGCGACCCGCCCGGCCCCCGGGGAGCTCGCCCGCCGGCTCGCTCCCGAGGGCGCGGCCCGGCTGGTCGCGGGCGGCTGGCTGCCGGGGGCGCTGGTCGCACAGGTGGGGCGCAGCGCCGTACAACTGCTCAACCTGGAGGCGGCGGGGACGGGGGCGGAGGCAGTCCCCTCGGGCCCGGTCGGCTTCAGCAGCCCTTCGGTGGGGGAGGCCCAGGGGGTGTTCGGGCCGCCGCCGGTGATGGTGGCCGGGACCGGCGGCTCCACGGACGCACCCGCCGCGTCCGGGCCGTCGGTGCCCACAGGGTCCGTTCCTGCCGGATCGTTTCCTGCCGGATCGCCGCCTGCGGGGGCCGGGCCTGTCGGGTCGGTATCCGCCGGGGCCGTGCCCAGGCCGCGGGACGCCGTGCCCGGGACGGTGACGCCGGCCGGCGGGGCGCGGCCGCCCGGGAAGGTGTCCGTGACCGTGGCGGCCGGGGCGACTCCCGGGGAGGGCGGGCGCGGGCGGCGGCTGAGTTGCAGCGTGGTGCTGGCGGTCGCCGGGGCGCTCGCCGTGGCCACGGTCGGATCGACGTTCCTGTTCCGGCTCCTGCCGGACGGCGCCGACGACTCCGGCGCCGCTTCCGGTTCCGACGCGTACTCGGCGGCTCCGTCGGCCAGTTCGAGCGAGGCCGGCGAAGGGGGCACCGCGCTGCCCGCCCGCTACGTCGGCACCTGGGAGGGCCAGGGCAGCGGCCTCGGTGGCACCCTCCCCATGGGCACCTTCCGGGTCACCCTCAAGAAGGCGGACGTCGGCGGGAAGCTGGGCCAGCTGCGCCAGACCGACGTGCTCGGCGGCGTCTGCGTCGACGTCCTGACGCTGAAGAAGGTGACGAAGAAGGAGGTCGTGGCCACCTCCGTCGGCGCCACGTCCAACCACGCGGGATGCAACCCCGAGCCCCACACCATCCGCTTCACCCCGACCGGCGACGACCTGACCTACCGTTCGGACAGCGCCAACGAGGGCAACCCGACGGCCCGTATGTCCAGGGTCGGGTCGTGACCACGCCCCCGAGCGACTCGCTGCTGATCGCCCTCGCCGCCCTGTGGGGCGCGCTGGCGGGCGCGTTGCTGCCGCGCGCCGCCTACCGCTTCGCCGTGCCGTCCGAGGAGGCCGACGGCGGCTGGCGCGAGGCCTGCCCGGTCGGGCATCCGGTGCGCGGCTGGCTCGGACGGGCCCGCTGCGCGCCGTGCGCCGAACCGGCGGCCACCGGACGCATCGCCCGCACGGCCGAACCGGCGGCCACCGAGCAGGTAGCCCGCACGGCCGAACCGGCGGCCACCGGACAGGTCGCGCTCACGACCGCGTCGTACGGCCCCGGCGCGCTCCGTCTCCCCACCGTCACCGCGCTGGTGTGCGCGGCGCTCGCCGCCGCCACCGGTATCCGGCCCGAACTCGCCGTCTGGCTGCTGCTCGCCCCGGCCGGCGTGCTGCTTGCCGTCGTCGACCTGCGGGTACGACGGCTGCCCGATCCGCTGACCCTGCCGCTGCCGGCCGCGGCCCTCGCCCTGCTGGCCCCGGCCGCGCTGCTCCCCGAACACGCCGGCCACTGGACGACGGCCCTGTCGGCCACCCTGGCCCTCGGCGTCGGCTACTACCTGCTGCACCGCCTCAACCCCGCCGGAATGGCCTTCGGAGACGTGAAACTCGCCCTCGGCACCGGTGCCGTCCTCGGCTGGTACGGCTGGCCCACCGTCATGCTGGGCACCCTCGCCGGCTTCGTGTACGGCGCGCTGTACGGAGGCGCGCTCGTCGTCGCCGGACGCGCGGGACGCCGTACGACGATCGCGTTCGGGCCGTTCATGCTCGCGGGCGCGTTCACCGGTTTGTTGATCGGCGCGTACACGGCCTGAGGTGGGGACGGCGAAAGCGCTGGCGTAGGCTGGCTTGGTCCGTCCACAACCCTTGACGAAAGGGACGCTCCCGGTGACCGAGAAGGCCGATCTCCAGTCCGTTCTCGACCGTGCCGCAGCAGGCGGGCGGATCACCCCGGAGGAGGCGCTCGACCTCTACCGCGACGCGCCCCTGCACGCGCTGGGCGCCGCCGCCGACGCCGTGCGCCGCCGCAGGTACGCCGGGACCGAGCACATCGCGACGTACATCATCGAGCGGAACATCAACTACACGAACGTGTGCGTCACGGCGTGCAAGTTCTGCGCCTTCTACGCGGCCCCCAAGGACAAGGCCAAGGGGTGGACCCGCGACCTCGACGACATCCTGCGCCGCTGCGCCGAGACCGTCGAACTCGGCGGCACCCAGATCATGTTCCAGGGCGGCCACCACCCTGACTTCGGCGTCGAGTACTACGAGAAGCACTTCGCCGCGATCAAGGAAGCCTTCCCGCAGCTGGTCATCCACTCCCTCGGCGCGTCCGAGGTCGAGCACATGGCCCGGATCTCCAAGGTGAGCGTGGAGGAGGCCATCCAGCGGATCCACACCGCGGGCCTCGACTCCTTCGCCGGCGCAGGCGCGGAACTGCTGCCCGCGCGCCCCCGCAAGGCGATCGCGCCTCTCAAGGAGTCCGGCGAGCGCTGGCTGGAGATCATGGAGGCCGCGCACCGGCTGGGCGTCGAGTCGACGTCCACCATGCTGATGGGCACCGGCGAGACCAACGCCGAGCGCATCGAGCACCTGCGGATGATCCGTGACGTGCAGGACCGCACCGGCGGCTTCCGCGCGTTCATCCCGTACACCTACCAGCCCGAGAACAACCACCTGAAGGGCCGCACCCAGGCGACGCTCTTCGAGTACCTGCGGATGATCGCCATCGCGCGGCTGTTCATGGACAACATCCAGCACATCCAGGGCTCCTGGCTCACCACCGGCAAGGAGGTCGGCCAGCTCTCCCTGCACTACGGCGCGGACGACCTCGGCTCGATCATGCTGGAGGAGAACGTCGTCTCGTCGGCCGGCGCCAAGCACCGCTCCAACCGCCTCGAGATCATCGACCTCATCCGCAAGGCGGGCCGCGTCCCCGCCCAGCGCTCGACGACCTACGAGCACCTCGTCGTCCACGACGACCCGGCGAACGACCCGGTCGACGAGCGGGTCATGTCCCACATCTCCTCGACCGCGATCGAGGGCGGCACGGCCCACCCGGAACTGAAGCTCCTCACCTCCAACTAGCCGACGCATGCTGACGATCCATACGGCGGACGAGGTCCGCCCGACCTGGGACGCCGAGCCGCTGAAGGGCGGCGCCGTCGCCGTCGAGGGCGACCGGGTGGCAGCCGTCGGCCCGCTGGAGGAGATCCGGGAGCGCTTCCCGGGCGCACGGGTACGGAGCTGGCCGGGCGTGCTCGGTCCGGCCCGGGTGCACGAGGGGCCGCTGCCGGACGCCCCGTCCCCGCGTGAACGCGTTCACGCGGTGCTGAAGTCGGGCGCGGTGGCCGTCCTCGCGCGGTACGCCGACTCGCCGGAACTGCGGGCGGCGGCCGAACGCAACCACGTCGTGGTCCTGCCCGAGGCCCGCCGCCCCGCCGTCGTCGGCCTCGGCCGCGCCGACCTCGCCGTGTTCGACGAGACCGGCGCGTGCATCGCGACGGTGTGCGCGGGGCGCCTGGTGCACAGGCGGCGCTGAGTCCACGCCCTGAAGGGGCCCTTCGCTAGCCGGTGAACGCCTTGGCGAACGCGCCCGAACTCTGCTTCACCCCGCTGCAATTGGTCAGCGCGTCGTCGGTCGAGGTGCCGTCCGCGCACTGCTGGTCGCGGAAGGTCGACCACATCGACACCCAGGCGATCCCCTTCCCCTCGGCGAACGTCCGTACCTCCGCCGCGTCGGCCAGCGTGAACGTCTCGTTGGCGACGTCGTTCGTGCCGATCATGGACGTGAGCGCGAGAGCCCGCCACGCCGTGGCGTCCGTCGTGCCGAAGACCTCCTTCAGCTGTGTGTGCGCCGCCGTCGCCGACGTGATCGCGTACTCGCCCATGTCCCCGTCGTACGACTCGCCGTAGTTCATCGTCATCAGGTTGACCGTGGAGACCTGCACGTCGTACTTGTTCGCGGACTCCAGCAGGGCGAGCCCGTCCTCGTCCAGCCCGGACGGCATCACCGGGAGCGTGAACGAGACCTCCAGGTCCGGCCGTTCCTCCTGGAGCAGGGCGATCGCCCGCGAGCGCAGGGCGACCGAGTCGGCGTCGGTCAGCTCGTCGCCCTCGATGTCGAAGTCGGCCTGTGTGGAACCCGCCGCGTCGAGCGCCTCGCCGTACGCCTTCGCCAGCGCGGACGCGCTGCCGCAGGTGGCCCCCAGCTCCTCGCCGGACGCCCCGCCGAAGGAAACCCGGACCGTGGCGCCCGACTTCGTCAGCGCGGAGATCCGGGAGGTCACCGCCGAGTCGTCGACCGCGTTCGTCCCGTTCCACTCCGGCGTACAGCCGCTGCCGTCGGAGATGACGAAGGCGAGGTTGTACGTCGTCGGCGAGCCGGCGGAGTCGTTGTCGGAGGCCTCGACGGCGCTGACGTACGGGGCGTACCCCGTTTCGGCGGTCGTGGACTCCGACGGTGATGGACTCGCCGCCTCCCGCGTCTGTTGCGCCTGTTCGGTGGCCGCGGGTGCCGCGTCCGACGTGCCGTCGGACCCCGCGGAGCATCCCACCGTGGCCAGGGCGAACAGGCAGGTGAGCCCGGCCATTGGCACCAGGAAACTCCTCATTTGCAAGCACCCGCTCTCGTGATCTGGTGATTTCTGTCTCAGGACCGAAACAAAGGGCCTTACCGGATTGGCTACCGGATTGGAAATGTCTCACATGGGGGCTGATCGCACGGGAACAGAGGACACATAGACACGTCATGGACACACTCGCGCAAAAAGGCGTAATCGCTCGCCCAATTGGGACAATCGACCCTCGCATGTCACGGGTATGTCTCGCAGCCAATTCATGAATCTCTCAGGAGGGAGACAGGTTCACCCGTTTCTCATGGGTCTCTCACATGCAGATCAGAGTTTCTGCCACATAAAGGCTCCCTAATATCCGGGGATATGCAATCCGAGCCTGCCTTCGACAGTCGTGAAGCCGTTCGCGGTCGCCGTCGCAAACGCGGCGGCGGCAACGCCGACGGACCCGTGTTCGTGGACAACTCCGGTCGCAGGTCCAAGCTGCTGCGCCGGATCGGCATCCTCCTCGGCGTCGGCTGCCTCGCCTACGCCGTGGTCCTCGGCGCCGCCTTCATGGGCTGGGGCACCACCCTCACCCCGTCGTCACTGCTGCCGTTCGGCGGGTACGGCCAGAACGGCCGGCGGCCCGGCGGCTTCGGCCCCAACGGCGGCGTCGGCGACGAGGTCGGCACACCCGGTGGCACCGCGCCGACCGGCACGCCGCCGACCGGCACGCCGCCCACCGGCACGCCGCCCACCGGCGCGGTCTCGCCGACCGCGACCGCGACCGCGACCACGTCCGCCTCCGCCTCCGCCTCCGCGTCCGCCGTCGCCGGCTGACGCCCACCGGACCACCGACCTCCTCCGACAGAACGCAGCCACACACCTATGACGACGACTTCCTCGCGCGGCCGCCGCCGCGCCCCCTCCCGCATCGGCCGGGCTGCGGGCAAGGCCGCCGCGTTGCAGAAACCGCGTGTCATCCTCGCCCTGCTGCTTCTGCTGGCCCTGACCAGCGTGATGCTCCTCGACGGCTATCTGCGTGCCGAGGTCGGAGGCGACCAGCGCGTCCGCACCGGCGCCAGCGCCGGCAAGGTGCCCGACAAGGTCCTCGACGGCGGCCCGATCCTCACTTTCCGGGGCGGCCAGGCCACGACGATCTCCGTCCCGGACAAGACGATCGCGCTCACCTTCGACGACGGCCCGAACCCCACCTGGACACCCCAGGTCCTGGAGATCCTCCAGGAGTACGACGTACCGGGCACGTTCTTCGTGGTGGGCTCGATGGTCTCGCGCTACCCGAGCATCGTGAAGGACATGGTCGACCAGGGCAACGAGGTGGGCATCCACACCTTCACCCACGTCGACCTCTCCTACCAGAGCGACGCCCGCGTCACGCGGGAGATGACGCAGACCCAGCTCGCGCTCGCCGGTGCGGCCGGCATCACCACCACGCTCTTCCGCGCGCCGTACTCCTCCGAGACGGACGCCATCGACAACTACAGCTGGCCCGTCTACCAGGAGCTGGGCGAGGACGGCTACACCAGCGTCTTCGTCGACACCGACAGTGACGACTGGAAGCGGCCCGGCGTCTCGAAGATCATCAAGTGGGCCACGCCGGAGGACGACAAGGGCGCGTCGGTGCTCTTCCACGACGCGGGCGGGGAGCGTTCGCAGAGCATCAAGGCGCTGCCGAAGTACATCGAGAAGATGAAGGCGGCGGGGTACACGTTCACCACGATCAGCGGGGTGATCGAGGAGCAGAACGGGGCCGGGAACGCGAGTGCGAGCGGGACCGGCAGCGGTGCCGTCGGCCAGCAGGGGGCTTCCGGGGAGGCGGCCGGTGCCCAGCCCGGTGGGACCGCGCCGACCGGTGAGGCTCCGGGCGGTGCCGGCGGGAACGGCGCCGGGACCGGTGCCGGGACCGGTGCCGTCGCGGGCGGGGCGGCCGGTACCGCCTCCCGGCTCCAGGCCGCCCACCGCGAGGCCACCGGCGTCACCCTCTACGAGGGCAAGGCCCTCATCGCGGCGGTCACCCTCGCCGAGTGGACCGTCCCGACGCTCTCCGTGGGGCTGATGGTCGTCGGCGTGGCGGTCATGGGCCGCTTCGGGATGATGCTGATCCTCGCCCGCCGCCACTACCGGCTGCGCAACAGGCGCCGCTTCAGCTGGGGACCGACCGTCATCGGCCCGGTGAGCGTGATCGTCCCGGCGTACAACGAGAAGGAGTGCATCGCCAACACGCTGGAGTCCCTGGCGAAGAGCACCCATCCGATCGAGATCCTCGTCGTCGACGACGGCTCGACGGACGGCACGTCGGAGATCGCGCGCGGCGCGGCCGAGAAGCTCGGCATGTCGAACGTCCGGGTCATCCGGCAGGAGAACGCCGGCAAGCCCGCCGCCCTCAACAACGGCGTCCGCAGCGCCAGTTACAACATCGTCGTGATGATGGACGGCGACACCGTCTTCGAGCCGGACGCCGTGCACCAGCTGGTGCAGCCCTTCGCCGACCCGAAGGTCGGCGCCGTCGCCGGCAACGCCAAGGTCGGCAACCGCGACACGATCATCGGCGCCTGGCAGCACATCGAGTACGTGATGGGCTTCAACCTCGACCGCCGCATGTACGACCTGCTGCGCTGCATGCCGACGATCCCCGGTGCGATCGGCGCGTTCCGCCGGGACGCCGTGCTGGAGGTCGGCGGCATGAGCGAGGACACCCTCGCCGAGGACACCGACATCACCATCGCCATGCACCGCGCGGGCTGGCAGGTCGTCTACCAGGAGCACGCCAAGGCCTGGACGGAGGCGCCGGGGTCGCTGAAGCAGCTGTGGTCCCAGCGCTACCGCTGGTCCTACGGCACCATGCAAGCGCTGTGGAAGCACCGCAAGTCCCTGACGGACAAGGGTCCTTCGGGGCGCTTCGGCCGCGTCGGCATGCCGCTGGTGGTGCTCTTCCAGATCATCACGCCGGTCTTCGCCCCGCTCATCGACGTCTTCACGATCTACTCGATGATCTTCATCGACTTCCAGGCGGCCCTGCTGGCCTGGCTGGCCGTCCTCGGCGTCCAACTGGGCTGTGCGGCCTACGCCTTCCGCCTCGACCGTGAGAAGTACCGCTACCTGCTGATGATGCCCCTCCAGCAGCTGGCCTACCGCCAGATGATGTACCTCGTCCTCATCCACTCCTGCATCACGGCCCTCACGGGCGGCCGCCTCCGCTGGCAGAAGCTGAAGCGGACCGGCGAGGTCGGCACCCCGGCCGGGGTGAGCTGAGATGAGCTGGGACCAGCAGCCGGGACAGCCGGTGCAGCAGCCCGGGTACGGGTACCAGGGGCCGCCGTACCCGCAGACGTACGGCTACGACCAGGGATACGGCCAGAGCTACGGCCAGGGATATGACCAGGGCTACGACCAGGGCTACGGGTACGGGCAGCCGCTGGGGCAGCGGCCGCACGGGCAGGAGTACACGGATTACGGCCGGCAGTACGCGGATTACGGCCAGGGCGTCGCCGTCGACGAGACGGCGCCGCTGCCGGCGGTGGAGCCGGAACCGGACCTGGAACCGGACCTGGAACCGGAACCGGCCCTGGAACCGGACCTGGAACCGGCCCTGGAGCCGGAGGCTTCTGCCGTCGCTGCGGAGGAGTCTGCCGAGAAGTCTGTGGAGAAGTCCGCCGAGGAGCCCGCGCCCCCGGCCGGACCCGCGGGCCCCCAGCGGGACCGCTACTTCGACACCCTGCGCGCCCTCGCCCTGATCAGGGTCGTCGCGTACCACACCTTCGGCTGGGCCTGGGCCGGCATGGTCTTCCCCTCCATGGGGATCATGTTCGGCCTGGCCGGCACCCTGATGGCCAAGTCCCTCGAACGCCCCGCGCTCAAGGTCGTCAAGAGCCGCCTGCGCCGCCTGCTGCCCCCCTTCTGGTTCTGGGGCGTCTTCGTCGTCCTCGCCATGCTCATCCACGACTGGATGCCGAACTGGGAGATCGTCTACTGGATCGTTCCGCTGGGCGACCCTCCGGGCAACGCCTGGGGCGAGCAGGCCTGGGTCATCCTCTGGTACCTGCGCACGTACCTCTGGTTCGTCCTGCTCTCCCCGCTCCTGCTTCGCCTCTTCCGTCTTGCCCCGCTCCCCGTCCCCGTCCTCGTCCTCTCCCTCGCCCCGATCCTGGTGCTGAACTTCGTCTGGGCGGGCCCGGACAACCGGGTCGGCAGCGCCCTGTGGGACCTGTCGACGTACCTCTTCTGCTGGATGCTCGGCTTCGCGCACCGCGACGGCGTGCTCGAACGGATGAAACCGGCGGCGGTCGGCGTCCTCTCCCTCGCGGCGATCGGCTTCGGCGGCTGGTACGCCTTCTCCCACCAGGCCGACTTCGGTACGTACGACCTGGACGAGAACCCCCTCGCCCAGGCCTTCTGGTCGGCCGGCTTCGTGCTGCTGCTGATGTGGGCGAAGTCGTACTTCGGGATCGACTTCGCCTGGCTGACCCACTTCCGCCGCACCAATCGGCTTGTCACCGTCTTCAACGCGCGCGCGGTCACGATCTACCTCTGGCACGAGATCGCCCTGATCCTCGCCGTCCCGCTGATCGACCGGTTCTGGGACATCCCGGCGTTCGAGACGTACCTGCCGCTGGAGAGCCAGTGGTTCATGTTCGGCATCGGCTGGCTGCTGATCGGGGTGTTCGTCCTGGTGTGCGGCTGGGTGGAGGACGTGGCGGCGAAGAAGAAGCCGAGGCTTCTGCCCTGAGGGCGTGCTGTAAGAATGGCGAGGTGACCCGTGCTTCCCTGAACAAGCAGCCCCACGAAGTCGCCTCGATGTTCGACCGCGTGGCGGAACGGTACGACCTGACGAACGACGTGCTGTCGCTCGGCCAGGACCGCAGGTGGCGCAAGGAGGTGGCGACGGCGGTCGACGCCCGGCCGGCGCAGAAGATCCTCGACCTCGCCGCGGGCACAGCCACCTCCTCCCTCCCGTTCGCGCGGACCGGCGCGTACGTCGTCCCCTGCGACTTCTCCCTCGGCATGCTCCAGGTCGGCAAGAAGAAGCACGGCTGGCTGCCGTTCACCGCCGGGGACGCCACCCGTCTGCCGTTCCGGGACGACACCTTCGACGCCGTCACGATCTCTTTCGGCCTGCGCAACGTGCAGGACTTCGACGCGGCCCTGCGCGAGATGTACCGCGTGACCCGGCCCGGCGGACGGGTCGTGATCTGCGAGTTCTCCCACCCGACCTGGGCACCCTTCCGGACCGTCTACACCGAGTACCTGATGCGCGCCCTGCCGCCGGTCGCCCGCGCGGTCTCCTCCAACCCGGACGCGTACGTCTACCTCGCCGAGTCCATCCGCGCCTGGCCCGACCAGCCCGCGCTGGCCGAGCGCCTGCGGAAGGCAGGCTGGTCCAAGGTCGCCTGGCGCAACCTCACCGGCGGCGTGGTGACCCTGCACCGAGGCTTCAAGGAGGCCTGAGTCCGCTCTGGTTGAGCGCCCATGGTTGAGGGCCCATGGTTGAGCGCCCATGGTTCAGCGTTCCCGGTTCAGCGGGTGATCGCCTCGAAGGGGTCCCCCGGCCGGTCCAGCTCGCGTTCCAGTCCGCCGCCGCCCGGTCTCGGGACACGCGGCTCCCGTACCCCGGCACCTCCTCCGCCCTCACCCTCGGCGAAGTCGAACCACACGGAGACGACGGCCCCGCGCGGCACCTCCACTCCGGGCGGTGGGTACTGGCGTACGACGTAGTCGACGACGGCGCGGTGGAAGTCGGGCCGGTCGGGCGCGGCCAGCAGCACGCCTCGCGCCGCGGCCGCCTCGCGCGCGTCCACGGCCATCAAGCCGACGAATCGCGGCACGCGCACGTCGGGTGTTTTGGGTGGTATGAGCACAGATGTCACCCCCAGCGGTACTGGAAGGGTAACCGCCCGGGGGTGCCGTCCGGAAGCGCTGAGTGGCCATCTGTAGCATTTTATTACTCAGCGTGACATTTTCTGGTGCGGGTGGGGCTGCCGGTGTCAGCCGGACTGGAGGTCGAGCCGGTAGCAGTGCCCCTCGCGCCGGGACTCGGGCGCCGTGAAGACCTCGGCGAGCCGCATGCCCAGCCGCTGGGTCACCGCGATCGACCGCGCGTTGCCGGCGTCGACCATCGCCACCACTTCCGCCACCCCGGCCGCCCGCACCCGCTCCACCGCCGTCCGTGCGGCCGCCGTGACATACCCCTGGCCCCAGTGGTCCCGCCCGAGCCGCCACCCGATCTCGATCTCGCCCCGCGGCCCCCACTCCGCCGGCCACGGCTGCGCCCCGGTGAACCCGATGACCCGGTCGTCCTCGTCCAGCAGCGTCCACAGGCAGAAGCCGCGCTCGGCGTCGTGCCGGCGCTGTCGGGCGGTCAGCTCCTCGTAGACGGACAGCTCCGCGGGTCGGCCGCCCTGGAACTCCATGACCTCCGGGTGAGCGAAGACCCGGTGCCAGGCGACCGCGTCCTCGTCCGTGGGGACACGCAGCCGTACGACGGGGAGAGCACGTTTCACAGGGCAGCCCTTCAGCCGGGTGATCAATTCTGCTGAATAGACTGCCCATGTCCAGTGCCGGTCGGCACGCAGATTCCGAACTTGGGGAGATCCCGCCGTGACCGTCGTGACCGAGCCCCACTCGAAGCCCCTCTCCGAGCATTCCGCCGATGTCATCGTCGTCGGCGCGGGGCCGGCCGGCTCCACGACCGCCTACTACCTCGCCAAGGCCGGACTCGACGTACTCCTGCTGGAGAAGACCGAGTTCCCGCGCGAGAAGGTCTGCGGCGACGGCCTCACCCCGCGCGCCACGAAACAGCTCGTGGCCATGGGCATCGACATCTCCGAGGAGGCCGGCTGGCTGCGCAACAAGGGGCTGCGCATCATCGGTGGCGGGGTCCGCCTCCAGCTGGACTGGCCGGATCTCGCCTCCTTCCCGGACTACGGCCTCGTCCGCAAGCGGGACGACTTCGACGAGCAGCTCGCCCGCCAGGCCCAGAAGGCCGGCGCCCGCCTCTACGAGCGCTGCAACGTCGGTGCCCCGATCGTCGACGACCGCACCGGGCGGATCACCGGCGTCCACGCCAAGCTGGGCGACGAGAAGCGCGAAGTCACCTTCCACGCCCCGCTGGTGGTCGCCGCCGACGGCAACTCCACCCGGCTCTCCCTGGCGATGGGCCTGCACCGCCGCGAGGACCGCCCGATGGGCGTCGCCGTCCGCACGTACTTCACCTCCCCGCGCCACGACGACGACTACCTGGAGTCCTGGCTGGAGCTGTGGGACCGCCGGGGGCCGGGCGAGGACCGGCTGCTGCCCGGCTACGGCTGGATCTTCGGCATGGGCGACGGCACGTCGAACGTCGGCCTGGGTGTGCTGAACACCTCCGACTCCTTCAAGGAACTCGACTGGCGCGAGGTCCTCAAGGCGTGGTGCGCGTCCATGCCGGAGGACTGGGGCTACACCCCCGAAAACATGACCGGCCCGATCCGGGGCGCCGCCCTCCCCATGGCCTTCAACCGCAAGCCCCACTACACCAAGGGCCTGCTGCTCGTCGGCGACGCCGGCGGCCTGGTGAACCCCTTCAACGGCGAGGGCATCGCCTACGCCATGGAGTCCGGCCAGATCGCCGCCGACGTCATCGTCCAGGCCCACGCCCGCGCCACCCCCGCCCAGCGCGAACTGGCCCTGCTCCGCTACCCGCAGATCCTCGCCGACACCTACGGCGGCTACTACACGCTCGGCCGCGCCTTCGTGAAGCTCATCGGCAACCCGAAGGTCATGAAGATCGCGACCCAGCGCGGCCTGACCCACCCCCTGCTCATGAAGTTCACCCTGAAAATGCTCGCGAACCTGACGGACCCGACGGGCGGCGACGCGATGGACCGCATCATCAACGGCCTGAGCAAGGTAGCCCCGAAGGCCTGAACCGGGGGAACGATCGCCAGGGGCCCCTTGAACGGGAGGGGCGCCCTGACGAGGGGTGCTCTGACGGGGCCCTGACGGGGCCCTGACGGGAGGGGCCCTGCCCGAGACCGACGCCCCGGTGGGACGTACGGCCCGGTGAGGCATGCGCCTCGGTGACGGGGCGCGCTCTGGTGGGGGGGCGTGCGCGTGCCGCGCCGCGCCGTCGAGCGGTGAGTGCCGGGCGGTGGGGGCGGGGGCGGGGCGAGCGCCGGGTGCCCCCGTGCGGTGAGGCGGTGCGTGCCGGGCGGTGAGGGGCGCCCAGCGGCAGGCGCTCGGTGCGCTCAGTGCCGGGTGGTGAGGGGGCGCGCTCTGCGTGCCGGCAGGGGGTTGCTGTGCCCAGTGCACAGACGGCCGTCGATCCATGACCAGCGCGCGGTCGGCCCCGGCGCGCGCCAAGCGGTGAGTGCCGGGCGGATGTGAGGCGGAGGCGGGCGGCGGGCGGCCAGTGCTCTGCGGCCGGCCTGGGGTGGCCAGGGGGCGTGCCCCACGTGTCGGCAGGGGGTTGCTGTGCCCGGTGCACAGACGGCCGTCGATCCATGACCAGCGCGCGGTCGGCCCCGGCGCGCGCCAAGCGGTGAGTGCCGGGCGGATGTGAGGCGGAGGCGGGCGGCGGGCGGCCAGTGCTCTGCGGCCGGCCTGGGGTGGCCAGGGGGCGTGCCCCACATCCGGGCAGGGGTTGCTGTGCCCGGTGCTGCGGACGGCCGCCGCCCTGAGCCTCTCGCGCGGTCAAGCCGTGAGTGCCGGGTAGCGAGAGACGCGGCGAGGCGCAGGCCCCCAGTGCGAGGTGGCTACGAGGCGTGTCCCACGTGCGGACGGCCGCGGCCCTGCCCGGGCCATGCGGTGAGGGGCAGGTGCTGAGCGCCGGGCGCCCGGCGGAGACGAGACGCATCCCGCGTTTCGGCGGCAGCCGTTGGCTCGCCCGTTGGGCGGACGGCCGTCGCCCCGTGCCTCTCTCGCGCGGTCGGCCGCGGGCGCTCGCCAGGCGGTGAGTGCCGGGTGACGACAGGCGGGGGGCGACGCCCGGCACCACGCCTTGCGCCGTCGGCCGCCGCGCCCCCGCCCTCAAGCCGTGAGTGCCGCCGCCTCGGCGGTGCGGTGCGGCGGGCGATGATCAAGTCCCGTCGCTCGGCGACCTGCCGCGGGATTGACGATGTGTCCGACATGTCGGTCATCTTCGTCGTGTCGGCAGTCATGGACGAACAGCCGCGGATCCACACCGACCCGGTTCGCCGCGACGCAGGCCCCGTCGGCGGCGTCCATCGCGAGGACATGTCGTCGATGAGCGCGGCGAGATCGGCACCGAACTCGGTGACGCCCCGGCAGCGCTTGTGAAGAAAAGGGCAGCCCGAAGGGCCGCTGCCCCCGAGCGGCTGCGGCCCTTCCGTATGTGGGGTGCCCGCACGGCACCCGTTGGGTCAGAGCACCCGCACCGCACCGCTCGCCGGGTAACCCGACAGGTCCTGGATGACGACGCCCTTGGAGGGGTTGGCCGCGTCCAGGTACTGGCCGTTACCGATGTAGACGCCCACGTGGTACGCCGAACCCTTGCCACCCCAGTACAGGATGTCGCCGACCTGGATCTGCGACAGTGGGATGTCGGTGCCGGACATCGACTGGTCCTGCGACACCCGCGGCAGGTCGACACCGACCTGCTTGAACGCCGCCTGCACCAGCGACGAGCAGTCCCACGCGTTGGGCCCGGTGGCGCCCATGACGTAGGCGTCGCCCACCTGTGCCTTGAGGAACGAGATGACGGTCGCCACGCTGCCGCTGGCGGGCGCGGAGGCGGTCGTCGAGGTGGTGGAGAGGGTGGTGCGTCCCGCGGAGCGGGTGGCGGCCTCCGCGGCGGCCTTGCGGGCCTCCTCCGCCTTCTTCTTGGCCTCGGCCTTCTTGGCGGCGGCGAGGTCCTTCTTGGCCTCGGCGGCCGCTGCGGCGGCTGCCGCGTCACGCTCGGCCTCGAGCTGGTAGTTCGCCGCGGCCTGCTGCGTGACTTCGGCGGACTGCGCGACCTGGGCCGCCAGGTCGCCGGTGAGCACGGGCAGTTCGAGCGTCTGCGTCACCGGCTCGGCGGCGTTGGCCGAACCGGCCGCCGTGGCGACGGCCAGCGTGCCGAGGACACCACTGGCGACTCCGGCCCGCATCGCGATCGTCGACGCGCTGCGGCGGGGCTTCCGGTGGCTGCGTATGTGAGCGGTGTGGGACATGAGTCCTACCGGTATCAGGGGCTCCTCCATACCTTCAAGAAACGTGTGCTGCGCCACAATTGTTCAATGGAGTCCCCGAATACCTCGCGCGTGGCTCTTTATTGACGCCGTAACGGACATTGCGGACTCCGCCCATCAAGCCTGTGATCATGGGCTTTCGTCGTTACGTCCTAATTGCCCAGCTCCTACCATCGGTTGGGATCGTTGGCCAAGCCCGGTTCTCAGCCGCCTCTACGGATGTGGCGGAGGTCACGGAACGATTACCGGAGGGGGCGCGCCTCGCGCCCGGATCGCGGCCGGCTCCGCTCGTGAACGCGTGCACGCGTCCACACCCCGCTCCGGCGCTCCCTCTGATGTGTGAACGCGGCCCTCTATCAGGACTCCGGGTCCATCTCCAATTTGCATGCAAGGGAAGTCTCTTGATATTGAGACGACCCTCGCCGCCCGGGGTGACGAGCGCAAATGTCACCTCTTGTGATCACTCTGACGCTTCGAGTGCGAAGATCACTGCTGATATGACTTCATGATCCTTCATCAGGTGGTGGAGATCACAAAGCTTGTGCAATACCCCGTGTCGCAGATCACAGAGCGGCGGGCATAAGATGCGAGGCAGTTGGGCTTGTGACCTGCTTCACATGTTCGCGATCTTCGCCGGGACGGGCGGGACTTGTGTGACGCGTGGGGCGGCTGTGAGTCCGATGCCATCGCCAGCAGTCAGTGCCGACTGAGAGGAGCGAGGAGCGGTGAACGCGTATGCGCCCATCCTCGTACTGGGAGCCCTCGGGGCAGGCTTTGCGATCTTCTCCGTGGTCATGGCCACGCTGATCGGGCCGAAGCGGTACAACCGCGCCAAGCTCGAGGCCTACGAGTGCGGTATCGAGCCGACCCCCACGCCGGCCGGCGGCGGGCGCTTCCCCATCAAGTACTACCTGACGGCGATGCTCTTCATCGTCTTCGACATCGAGATCGTCTTCCTCTACCCCTGGGCCGTCACCTTCGACGCCCTGGGTGTTTTCGGGCTCGTGGAGATGCTGCTCTTCGTGCTCACCGTCTTCGTCGCCTACGCGTACGTCTGGCGGCGCGGCGGCCTGGAATGGGACTGAGGGGCCTTTAGCCATGGGACTCGAAGAAAAGCTGCCGAGCGGTTTCCTGCTGACCACCGTCGAGCAGGCCGCGGGCTGGGTGCGCAAGGCGTCCGTCTTCCCCGCCACGTTCGGCCTCGCCTGCTGTGCCATCGAGATGATGACCACCGGCGCCGGCCGCTACGACCTGGCGCGCTTCGGCATGGAGGTCTTCCGCGGCTCACCGCGCCAGGCCGACCTCATGATCGTCGCCGGCCGGGTGAGCCAGAAGATGGCCCCGGTGCTGAGGCAGGTCTACGACCAGATGCCCAGCCCGAAGTGGGTGATCTCGATGGGCGTGTGCGCCTCCTCGGGCGGCATGTTCAACAACTACGCGATCGTCCAGGGCGTCGACCACATCGTCCCCGTCGACATCTACCTGCCCGGCTGCCCGCCGCGCCCCGAGATGCTGATGGACGCGATCCTCAAGCTCCACCACAAGATCCAGAACTCCAAGCTGGGCGTGAACGCCGAGGAAGCGGCCCGCGAGGCGGAGGAAGCGGCGCTGAAGGCCCTGCCCTTGATCGAGATGAAGGGGCTGCTGCGGTGAGCGACACGAACGGCACCCAGGGTGCGAACGGCTCCTCGAACGGGGTGAACGGTTCCGCGAACGGCGTGAACCCCGAGAAGGACCTCTCCGCCTCCAACCTCCCCGGCCAGCGCGGCCAGGGCGGCGAGGAGGTACGCGTCCAGCGCGGCATGTTCGGCGCCAACAACGGCGGCGACACCTCCGGCTACGGCGGCCTGGTCCGCTCCGTCCGGCTCCCCGGCCCCGCCGCCCGGCCCTACGGCGGCTGGTTCGACGAGGTCGCCGACGAGCTGGAGGGAGCGCTGGAGGAACAGGGACTGCTCCCCGAGAACGCGATCGAGAAGACGGTCGTCGACCGCGGTGAGCTGACCTTCCACATCGAGCGCGAGCACCTGCTGCGCGTCGCCCGCACCCTGCGCGACGACCCGGCCCTGCGCTTCGAGCTGTGCACCGGCGTCAGCGGCGTCCACTACCCGAACGACAAGGGCCGCGAGCTGCACGCCGTCTACCACCTGCGCTCGATCACCCACAACCGGCTGATCCGCCTGGAGGTCAGCGCCCCCGACGCCGAGCCGCACATCCCGTCCCTGGTCTCCGTCTATCCGACCAACGACTGGCACGAGCGTGAGACCTACGACTTCTTCGGAATCGTCTTCGACGGTCACCCGGCCCTGACGCGGATCATGATGCCGGACGACTGGCAGGGCCATCCGCAGCGCAAGGACTACCCCCTCGGCGGCATCCCCGTCGAGTACAAGGGCGCCCAGATCCCGGCTCCGGACCAGCGGAGGTCGTACTCGTGAGCACACAGTCAGCATCCGCCGCCTCGGCGCGCGAGACCACGGAAGGCACCGTATATACGGTCACCGGTGGCGACTGGGACGAGGTCGTCCAGTCCGCGGCCCGCGCCGACGACGAACGCATCGTCGTCAACATGGGCCCCCAGCACCCCTCCACCCACGGGGTGCTCCGCCTGATCCTGGAGATCGAGGGCGAGACGGTCACCGAGGCCCGCTGCGGCATCGGCTACCTCCACACCGGCATCGAGAAGAACCTCGAGTTCCGCACGTGGACGCAGGGCACCACGTTCGTGACGCGCATGGATTACCTGACGTCCTTCTTCAACGAGACGGCCTACTGTCTCGCCGTCGAGAAGCTCCTCGGCATCGAGGACCAGATCACCGAGCGGGCCCAGATCATCCGGGTGCTCCTGATGGAGCTGAACCGGATCTCCTCCCACCTGGTGTGCATCGCCACCGGTGGCATGGAACTGGGCGCCACCACGATCATGATCTACGGCTTCCGTGACCGGGAGATGATCCTCGACATCTACGAGTTGATCACGGGCCTGCGGATGAACCACGCTTACATCCGCCCCGGCGGACTCGCCCAGGATCTGCCGCCCGGCGCGGTGGACCACATCCGCGAGTTCGTGAAGAAGATGAAGAAGAACCTCCCCGAGTACGACAAGCTCGCCTCCGGGAACCCCATCTTCAAGGCCCGCCTCCAGGACATCGGCTACCTCGACCTGGCCGGCTGCATGGCCCTCGGCGTCACCGGCCCCACCCTGCGCTCCGCCGGCCTCCCGCACGACCTGCGCAAGACCCAGCCGTACAGCGGCTACGAGACGTACGACTTCGACGTCCCGACCACCGACAGCTGTGACGCCTACGGCCGCTTCCTCATCCGCGTCGCGGAGATGCACCAGTCCCTGCGGATCGTCGAGCAGTGCCTGGACCGGCTCCAGCCCGGCCCCGTCATGGTCGGCGACAAGAAGATCGCCTGGCCCGCCCAGCTCGCCCTGGGCCCGGACGGCCTCGGCAACTCCCTCGACCACATCAAGAAGATCATGGGCACCTCCATGGAGGCCCTGATCCACCACTTCAAGCTGGTCACCGAGGGCTTCCGGGTCCCGCCGGGACAGGCGTACGCGGCCGTCGAATCGTCCAAGGGCGAACTCGGGGTGCACGCCGTGTCCGACGGAGGCACCCGCCCCTACCGGGTCCACTTCCGCGACCCGTCCTTCACCAACCTTCAGGCGATGGCGGCGATGTGCGAGGGCGGCCAGGTCGCCGACGTCATCGTCGCCGTAGCGTCCCTCGACCCCGTGATGGGAGGCGTCGACCGGTGACCACCTCTTCTTCCGAGCGGGGCGTCAGCCTGGGCATGCCCGAACTGCCCGCGCCCGCCTACCCGGACGACGTCCGGGCCCGGCTGGAGGCGGACGCGCGCGAGATCATCGCCCGCTACCCCGACTCCCGGTCCGCGCTCCTGCCGTTGCTGCATCTCGTGCAGTCGGAGGAGGGACACGTCACGCGCACCGGGATGCGGTTCTGCGCGGACGTGCTGGACCTGACCACGGCCGAGGTCACCGCGGTCGCCACCTTCTACACCATGTACCGGCGCCGGCCGAGCGGTGACTACCAGGTGGGCGTCTGCACCAACACCCTCTGCGCGGTGATGGGCGGCGACGCGATCTTCGAGTCGCTCCAGGAGTACCTCGGCGTCGGCAACGGCGAGACCACCGACGACGGAAAGATCACCCTGGAGCACATCGAGTGCAACGCGGCCTGCGACTTCGCGCCGGTCGTGATGGTCAACTGGGAGTTCTTCGACAACCAGACCGTGCAGAGCGCGAAGCGCCTGGTGGACGACCTGCGGATCGGACGCACGGTCTCGCCCACGCGCGGGGCGCCGCTGTGCACCTTCAAGGAGACCGCCCGGATCCTGGCGGGCTTCCCCGACGAGCGGGACGGAGCCGTCGAGGCGAGCGGCAGCGCGGGACCGGCGTCGCTGGTGGGCCTTCGCCTGGCAAGGGGAGAGACCGCACCCGCGCGCGTGGTGCATCCGCGCGAGGAACCCGAGGACGCACGGCCCACCGGCCAGGCCACCGAGGAGGGGGAGTGATGACCTTGGCACCCGAGCTGAAAGGCAGCAGCCCCGAGAAGCTGCTCGCACCCGTGCTGTCGGCCTTCTGGGACGAGGACAGGTCCTGGTCGCTGGACGTCTACCGGAGGCACGAGGGGTACGAGGGACTTCGCAAGGCGCTCGCCATGTCCCCGGACGACCTGATCGCCTACGTCAAGGACTCCGGTCTGCGCGGGCGCGGTGGCGCCGGGTTCCCGACGGGAATGAAATGGCAGTTCATTCCCCAGGGTGATGGAAAACCGCACTATCTAGTTGTCAACGCCGACGAATCGGAGCCGGGAACCTGCAAGGACATCCCGCTCCTCTTCGCGAACCCGCACAGCCTCATCGAGGGCATTGTGATCGCGTGTTATGCCATCAGGTCTTCGCATGCCTTCATCTATCTGCGTGGTGAGGTCGTTCCCGTTCTGCGGCGGCTGCACGAGGCCGTGCGCGAGGCCTATGCGGCGGGCTACCTCGGCGAGAACATCCTGGGCAGCGGACTCGACCTCCAGCTCACCGTGCACGCGGGCGCGGGCGCGTACATCTGCGGTGAGGAGACCGCGCTCCTGGACTCGCTCGAAGGCCGCCGTGGTCAACCGCGGCTGCGTCCCCCTTTCCCTGCCGTCGCGGGCCTCTATGCGTGCCCGACTGTGGTGAATAACGTCGAGTCGATCGCGTCGGTTCCCGCGATCCTGAACAACGGCAAAGAATGGTTCAGGTCGATGGGAAGCGAGAAGTCCCCGGGCTTCACGCTCTACTCGCTCAGCGGCCATGTCGCCAGCCCCGGCCAGTACGAGGCCCCGCTCGGCATCACCCTCCGCCAGCTCCTGGAGATGAGCGGCGGAATGCGACCCGGGCACCGGCTCAAGTTCTGGACACCGGGCGGCTCCTCGACGCCGATGTTCACCGACGAGCACCTCGACGTCCCTCTTGACTACGAAGGAGTGGGTGCCGCGGGTTCCATGCTCGGCACGAAAGCACTCCAGTGCTTCGACGAGACGACGTGCGTGGTGCGCGCCGTCACCCGCTGGACCGAGTTCTACGCCCACGAGTCCTGCGGCAAGTGCACACCGTGCCGCGAAGGCA
This sequence comes from Streptomyces sp. NPDC041784, assembly GCF_055591025.1. Classification (NCBI taxonomy): domain Bacteria; kingdom Bacillati; phylum Actinomycetota; class Actinomycetes; order Kitasatosporales; family Streptomycetaceae; genus Streptomyces; species Streptomyces sp. NPDC041784. The sequence continues at coordinate 151,315 of NZ_JBVJAB010000016.1, read as the reverse complement.
CGTACTGGCTCGTGCAGTTGCTGCGCGACATCGAGGCCGGCAAGGGCGTGCTGTCCGACCTCGACAAGCTGAACGACATCGCCGACAACATCAACGGCAAGTCCTTCTGCGCCCTCGGCGACGGCGCCGCCTCGCCGATCTTCTCGTCGCTCAAGTACTTCCGCGCGGAGTACGAGGAGCACATCACGGGCCGCGGCTGCCCCTTCGACCCGGCCAGGTCGACGGCCTGGGCCGACCGCACGGAGGTGAACGCATGACCGTGACCACCAGCGCTCCCTCAGGAGGGGGAGAGGCGGCGGTCCCGCCGGAAGATCTCGTGACGCTGACCATCGACGGCGCCGAGATCAGCGTGCCCAAGGGCACCCTGGTCATCCGGGCCGCCGAACAGCTCGGCATCGAGATCCCCCGCTTCTGCGACCACCCCCTCCTCGACCCGGTCGGCGCCTGCCGCCAGTGCATCGTCGAGGTCGAGGGCCAGCGCAAGCCCATGGCGTCCTGCACGATCACGTGTACGGACGGCATGGTGGTGAAGACTCACCTCACCTCGCCCGTCGCCGAGAAGGCGCAGCACGGCGTGATGGAGCTGCTCCTCATCAACCACCCGCTGGACTGCCCCGTCTGCGACAAGGGCGGCGAGTGCCCGCTCCAGAACCAGGCCATGTCGCACGGCCAGGCCGAGTCCCGCTTCGAGGGCCGCAAGCGGACCTACGAGAAGCCCGTCCCGATCTCCACACAGGTGCTGCTCGACCGCGAGCGGTGCGTGCTGTGCGCCCGCTGCACCCGGTTCTCCAACCAGGTCGCGGGCGACCCGATGATCGAGCTGGTCGAGCGGGGCGCGCTCCAGCAGGTCGGCACCGGCGAGGGCGACCCGTTCGAGTCGTACTTCTCCGGCAACACCATCCAGATCTGCCCGGTCGGCGCGCTGACCTCGGCGGCGTACCGATTCCGCTCCCGCCCCTTCGACCTCGTCTCCTCGCACTCGGTGTGCGAGCACTGCTCCGGCGGCTGCGCCACCCGCACCGACCACCGGCGCGGCAAGGTCATGCGGCGCCTCGCGTCCCCGGACCCCGAGGTCAACGAGGAGTGGATCTGCGACAAGGGGCGGTTCGCGTTCCGGTACGCGCAGCAGCGCGACCGGCTCCAGACGCCCCTGGTGCGCAACGCCGAGGGCGATCTCGAACCGGCGTCCTGGCCGGAGGCGCTCCAGATCGCCGCACAGGGCCTGCTCGCCTCGCGCGGCCGGACCGGCGTGCTGACCGGCGGCCGGCTCACCATCGAGGACGCCTACGCGTACAGCAAGTTCGCGCGCGTGGCGCTCGACACCAACGACATCGACTTCCGCGCGCGCGTGCACAGCGGCGAGGAGGCCGACTTCCTGGCGGCGAGGGTCGCCGGACACGGCCGCGACCTAGACGGTACGGGCGTCACGTACACCACGCTGGAGCAGGCGCCCGCCGTCCTGCTGATCGGGTTCGAGTCCGAGGAGGAGGCGCCCGGCGTCTTCCTGCGGCTGCGCAAGGCCTGGCGCAAGCACGGGCAGAAGGTGTTCTCCCTCGCCACGCACGCCACGCGCGGACTGGAGAAGGCGGGCGGCACGCTGTTGCCGGCCGCTCCGGGCACCGAGACCGCCTGGCTGGACGCTCTGACCAGCGGTTTCGGTCTGGACGAGGACGGCACCAAGGCCGCGGAGGCGCTGCGCGCCGAGGGCGCGGTGATCATCGTGGGTGAACGGCTGGCCGCGGTGGCCGGTGGCCTGACCGCCGTCGCCCGGGCCGCCGACGCGACCGGGGCCCGGCTGGTGTGGATCCCGCGCCGGGCCGGGGAGCGCGGCGCCGTCGAGGCGGGCGCGCTGCCGTCGCTGCTGCCGGGCGGACGCCCGGCCACCGACCCGCGCGCGCGGGAGGAGGTCGCCGCCGCCTGGGGGCTCGCCGAACTCCCGCACCGCTACGGCCGTGACACCGGGCAGATCGTCGAGGCCGCCGCGGCCGGCGCACTCCAGGCGCTGCTCGTCGCCGGCGTCGAGGTCGCCGACCTGCCCGACCCGGCACGCGCGCGTGCCGCGCTCGCCGAAGCCGGGTTCGTGGTGTCGCTGGAGCTGCGGCCCGGCGAGGTCACCCGGCACGCCGACGTCGTCCTGCCGGTCGCGGCGGTCGCCGAGAAGCCGGGCGCCTTCCTCAACTGGGAGGGCCGGGTGCGCTTCTTCGACGCGGCCCTCAAGCCCGACCAGATGATCCGCCGCCTGGCGCCGTCCGACGCGCGTGTGCTCCAGATGCTGGCCGACGCCATGGACGTCCACCTGGGTCTGCCGGACCTGCGCACCACGCGCGCGGAACTGGACCGGCTCGGTGCCTGGGACGGGGCGCGGGCCGGTGAACCCACCGAGGCCGCCGCCCAGTTGCCGCGCCCCGCCGCCGGTGAGGCCGTCCTGGCCGGGCACCGGCTGCTGCTCGACCAGGGTGCCCTTCAGGAGGGTGACGAGGCGCTCGCCGGGACCCGGCACGCCGCCCACGCGCGCGTGTCCGCCGCCACGGCAGCCGAGGCCGGCGTCAAGGACGGCGATGTCCTCGCCGTGACCGGGGCCACGGGATCGGTCGAACTGCCCGTCGAGGTCACCGAGATGCCCGACCGGGTGGTGTGGCTTCCGCTGAACTCCGTGGGCGGGGGCGTCGCCTCCGACACCGGGGCCACCCCCGGCGCCCTCGTCCGCATCGGCCCGGCGACCGCCGCCGCCGAGGCCCCCAAGGAGGTGGAGGCATGAGCCCGTACCTCGCCGCTGAAGACCTCTCGATGTTCGGCAGCGACCCCTGGTGGCTGGTCGTCGTCAAGGCGGTGTTCTGCTTCGCCTTCCTGATGGTGACCGTGCTGTTCTCCATCGTCTGGGAGCGCAAGGTCGTCGCCTGGATGCAGCTGCGCATCGGTCCCAACCGGCACGGCCCCTGGGGCATGCTCCAGTCGCTCGCCGACGGCGTGAAGCTGATGCTGAAGGAAGACCTCATCGTCAAGCGCGCCGACAAGGTGGTGTACGTCCTCGCGCCGATCGTGGCGGCCATCCCGGCCTTCATGGCGATCGCGGTGATCCCCTTCGGCCCGGCCGGCAACGAGATCTCGATCTTCGGCCAGCGCACCACGATGCAGCTGACGGACCTGCCGATCGCGGTGCTCTACATCCTCGCCGTCGCCTCGGTCGGCATCTACGGCATCGTCCTGGCGGGCTGGAGCTCCGGTTCGACCTACCCGCTGCTCGGCGGATTGCGCTCCTGCGCGCAGATGATCTCGTACGAGATCGCCATGGGTGCCGCGTTCGCCTCGGTGTTCCTCTACTCCGGGTCGATGTCGACGTCGACGATCGTCGAACAGCAGCAGGACCGCTGGTACATCATCCTGCTGCCGGTCTCGTTCCTCATCTACATCGTCACGATGGTCGGCGAGACCAACCGCGCTCCCTTCGACATGCCGGAGTCCGAGGGCGACCTGGTCGGCGGCTTCAACACCGAGTACTCGTCGATCAAGTTCGCGATGTTCATGCTCGCCGAGTACGTGAACATGGTGACGGTCTCGGCCGTCGCGACCACGCTGTTCCTCGGCGGCTGGCGGGCACCCTGGCCGATCAGCTCCTTCTGGGAGGGTGCGAACCACGGCTGGTGGCCGATGCTCTGGTTCGTCGTCAAGGTGCAGCTGCTGCTGTTCTTCTTCATCTGGCTGCGCGCCACGCTCCCGCGCGTCCGCTACGACCAGCTGATGAAGCTCGGCTGGAAGGTCCTCATCCCGGTCTCGGTGACCTGGCTGATGCTCGTCGCGACCGTACGGACCCTGCGCAACGAGAACTACGACTTCGCCGACATCGCCCTCTACGTCGGCGGTGGCGTGCTGGTCCTGCTGCTGCTCTCCTTCGTCGCCGACATGTTCCGCGGCGGCGAGAAGCAGACCCGGGCCGACGCTGCCGCGCCCGCCGAGTTCGATCCGATGGCGGGCGGCTTCCCCGTGCCGCCGCTGCCCGGACAGGAGCTTCCGCCGGTACCCAGGCGCCGTCCGCGCCGGGAGCGGGAGCTGATTGTCAGTGGTGGGCCCGATACTCAGAGTGACGGATCTCTGGATGGAAAGGAGGCGTCCGATGGCTGAGGAGCCCCAGGAGACCAATCCCGGTTTCCAGAACCCCGTGGCCGGCTTCGGCGTGACCTTCAAGGCCATGTTCAAGAAGCGGCTGACCGAGCAGTACCCGGAACAGAAGAAGACCACGGCTCCGCGGTTCCACGGACGGCACCAGCTCAACCGCCATCCGGACGGCCTGGAGAAGTGCGTCGGCTGCGAGCTGTGCGCCTGGGCCTGCCCCGCCGACGCCATCTACGTCGAGGGCGCGGACAACACCGACGAGGAACGCTACTCGCCGGGCGAGCGGTACGGCCGCGTCTACCAGATCAACTACGCCCGCTGCATCCTGTGCGGTCTGTGCATCGAGGCGTGCCCCACGCGCGCGTTGACGATGACCAACGAGTTCGAACTGGCCGACACCAGCCGCGCCAACCTGATCTACACCAAGGAGCAGCTGCTGGCCGGGCTCGACGAGGGCATGGTCGACACCCCGCACGCGATCTACCCGGGCACGGACGAGCAGGACTACTACCGCGGGCTGGTCACCGAGGCCGCGCCCGGCACCGAGCGCCAGGTCGCCGTCTCCAAGGGCGAGAAGCCGGAAGACCAGCCGGAGGAACAGGGGGTGCAGGCATGACCGCGCAGCTCGCCGCCTACTCCACCTCCACCGGCGAGGCGTTCCAGTTCTGGGTGCTCGGCACCGTCGCGGTGATCGGCGCCCTGTGCACCGTCTTCATGAAGAGGGCTGTGCACAGCGCGCTCTGTCTCGCCGGCACCATGATCGTCCTGGCGGTGTTCTACCTCGCCAACGGCGCCTACTTCCTGGGCATCGTGCAGATCGTCGTCTACACCGGCGCGATCATGATGCTCTTCCTGTTCGTGGTGATGCTCGTCGGCGTCACCGCGGCGGACTCCCTGAAGGAGACCATCAAGGGCCAGCGCTGGCTGGCCCTGGTGTGCGGCCTCGGCTTCGGCATCCTGCTGTTCGCCGGCATCGCCAATGCCTCCCTGACGGAGTTCAACGGCCTCGCCGAGGCGAACGCGAACGGCAACGTGGAGGGCCTCGCGGCCCTCATCTTCACCAAGTACGTCTTCGCGTTCGAGATCACCGGCGCCCTGCTCATCACCGCCGCGGTCGGCGCCATGGTGCTCACCCACCGGGAGCGCACCGAGCGCGCGAAGACCCAGCGCGAGCTGGCCGAGGAGCGGGTGCGCGAGGGCAAGCACCTCCCGCCGCTGCCGGCCCCCGGCGTGTACGCGCGGCACAACGCGGTGGACATCGCGGGCCTGCTGCCCGACGGCACGCCGTCCGAGCTGACGGTCAGCAGCACGCTGCGCGAGCGCGGTCAGATCCGTGACGTGTCCACCGAGGCGATGGCCGACCTCAAGGCCCTGGAACAGCGCTCCGAGGAGCGGCTGGAGCGGGCCGGGACCGAGCCACCGCACGAGCGCAACTCCCGGCGGACCGAGGAGGCGTCGAAGTGAACCCCGTCAACTACCTCTACCTCGCCGCCCTGTTGTTCACGATCGGCGCGACGGGCGTGCTGATCAGGCGCAACGCGATCGTCGTGTTCATGTGCATCGAGCTGATGCTCAACGCCTGCAACCTCTCGCTCGTCGCCTTCTCCCGGATGCACGGCAATCTCGACGGCCAGATCATCGCCTTCTTCACGATGGTCGTCGCCGCAGCGGAGGTCGTGGTGGGACTCGCGATCATCGTGTCGCTGTTCCGTTCCCGCCACTCGGCCTCGGTCGACGACGCCAGCCTGATGAAGCTGTAAGGGGTCGGAAGAATCGTGGAGAACCTGATTGCGCTGCTGATCGCGGCGCCCCTGCTCGGAGCGGCCGTCCTTCTGGTCGGCGGCCGTCGGCTCGACGCCGTCGGCCACTGGATCGGCACGCTCCTGTCGACCGTCTCCTTCGTGTTCGGCGTGGTCCTCTTCGGCGACCTGCTGAGCCGGAGCGCCGACGACCGGACGCTGACCCAGCACCTGTTCACCTGGATCCCGGTCGAGGGCTTCCAGGCGGACGTCGCCTTCCGCCTGGACCAGCTGTCGATGACGTTCGTGCTGCTGATCACGGGCGTCGGCTCGCTGATCCACCTGTACTCGGTCGGGTACATGGAGCACGACGAGCGGCGCCGCCGCTTCTTCGGCTACCTCAACCTGTTCCTCGCGGCGATGCTGATCCTCGTTCTCGCCGACAACTACCTGCTGCTGTACGTCGGCTGGGAGGGCGTCGGTCTCGCCTCCTACCTGCTGATCGGCTTCTGGCAGCACAAGCCCAGCGCCGCCACCGCCGCGAAGAAGGCCTTCCTGGTCAACCGCGTCGGAGACATGGGCCTGTCGATCGCCATCATGCTGATGTTCACCACCTTCGGGACCTTCGCCTTCGGCCCGCTGCTCGGGTCGGAGGGGGAGCCCGGCATCGCCGGTGACGCGTCCGAGGGCACGCTCACCGCGATCGCCCTGATGCTGCTGCTCGCCGCGTGCGGCAAGTCGGCCCAGGTGCCGCTCCAGTCCTGGCTCGGGGACGCGATGGAGGGCCCGACCCCGGTCTCGGCCCTCATCCACGCGGCCACGATGGTGACCGCCGGCGTGTATCTGATCGTCCGCTCCGCCAACATCTTCAACGCGGCCCCGGACGCCCAGCTCGTCGTCACCATCGTCGGCGCCGTCACACTCCTCTTCGGTGCGATCGTCGGTTGTGCGAAGGACGACATCAAGAAGGCGCTGGCCGGCTCGACGATGTCGCAGATCGGCTACATGGTGCTCGCCGCGGGCCTCGGCCCGATCGGCTACGTCTTCGCGATCATGCACCTGGTGACGCACGGCTTCTTCAAGGCCGGCCTGTTCCTCGGCGCCGGCTCGGTCATGCACGGCATGAACGACGAGGTCGACATGCGTCGCTACGGCGGCCTCAGGAAGTACATGCCGGTCACCTTCATCACCTTCGGCCTCGGCTACCTCGCGATCATCGGCTTCCCGGGCCTGTCCGGCTTCTTCTCCAAGGACAAGATCATCGAGGCGGCGTTCGCCAAGGGCGGCACCGAGGGCTGGATCCTCGGCGGATGCGCCCTGCTGGGCGCGGCCATCACCGCGTTCTACATGACCCGCGTGATGCTGATGACCTTCTTCGGCGAGAAGCGCTGGCAGCCCGACGAGCACGGGCACGAGCCGCACCCGCACGAGTCGCCGTCGTCCATGACGATCCCGATGATCGTGCTGGCGTTCGGCTCGGTCTTCGCTGGCGCGTTCTTCAGCATCGGCGACCGTTTCGTGCACTGGCTGGAGCCGGTCACCGGCCACTCACACGGCGACTCACCGGTCAGCGCCCTCACCGTCACCCTCGCCACGATGGTGGTCCTGGTGATCGGCGTGGCGATCGCCTACGCCCAGTACGGTCGCCGCCCGGTGCCGGTCGTCGCCCCGCGCGGCTCGCTGCTCACCCGGGCCGCCCGCCGCGACCTGCTCCAGGACGACTTCAACCATGTGGTCCTGGTCCGCGGCGGTGAGCACCTCACGCGCTCCCTGGTGTACGTCGACCACACCCTGGTCGACGGTGTCGTCAACGGCACGGCGGCCTCGGTCGGCGGCCTCTCCGGGCGGCTGCGCCGGCTGCAGAACGGCTTCGCGCGGTCGTACGCGGTCTCGATGTTCGGCGGTGCGGCGGTCCTCGTCGCCGCGACCCTGCTGATGAGGGCGGTCTGATACCGATGTCCTTTCCTCTGCTGACAGCGACGGCGGTCCTGCCGGCGATCGGGGCGGTCGCCACGGCCGCCGTCCCGGCCGCCCGGCGCAACGCCGCCAAGTCGCTGGCCCTGCTCGTCTCGCTCGGCACCCTCGCCCTGGCGATCGTGATCCTGGTCCGCTTCGACCCGGACGGCGACCGCTACCAGCTCACCGAGTCCCACTCCTGGATCAAGGCCTTCGGGGTCAGGTACGAACTGGGCGTGGACGGCATCGCGGTCGCGCTGATCGCGCTCACCGCCCTGCTGATCCCGTTCATCATCCTGGCGGGCTGGCACGACGCGGACCCGCTGGAGACCGGCAGCAAGCGCTGGCGGCCGACCCAGGGCTTCTTCGCGCTGATCCTGGCCGTCGAGGCGATGGTGATCATCTCCTTCGAGGCCACCGACGTCTTCCTCTTCTACATCTTCTTCGAAGCCATGCTCATCCCGATGTACTTCCTCATCGGCGGCTTCGGGGACCGGGCCCACGAGCACGGCGAGGCGGCGGCGTCCACGCAGCGGTCGTACGCCGCGGTGAAGTTCCTGCTCTACAACCTGGCCGGCGGTCTGATCATGCTCGCCGCGGTGATCGGGCTCTACGTGGTCGCCGGGAACTTCTCCCTCACGGAGATCGCCGAGGCCCGCGCCAACGGCACGCTCGACATGGCGACGAACACCGAACGCTGGCTGTTCCTCGGCTTCTTCTTCGCCTTCGCGGTGAAGGCGCCGCTGTGGCCGCTGCACACCTGGCTGCCCAACGCCATGGGGGAGGCCACCGCCCCGGTCGCCGTCCTCATCACCGCGGTCGTCGACAAGGTCGGCACCTTCGCGATGCTCCGCTTCTGCCTCCAGCTGTTCCCGGAGGCCAGCAAGTGGGCGACGCCCGCCATCCTCGTCCTCGCCCTGATCAGCATCATCTACGGGGCGCTGCTCGCGGTCGGCCAGCGCGACATCAAGCGGCTGGTGGCCTACGCGTCGATCTCGCACTTCGGCTTCATCATCATGGGCATCTTCGCGATGACCAGCCAGGGCCAGTCCGGGGCGACGCTCTACATGGTCAACCACGGCATCTCGACGGCCGCTCTGATGCTGGTCGCCGGCTTCCTGATCTCCCGGCGCGGCTCGCGGCTCATCGCCGACTACGGCGGAGTGCAGAAGGTCGCCCCGGTGCTCGCCGGCACCTTCCTGATCGGCGGCCTGGCCACGCTCTCGCTGCCCGGACTCGCCCCGTTCGTGAGCGAGTTCCTCGTCCTGGTCGGCACGTTCGCGCGCTACCCGGCGATCGGCATCATCGCCACCTTCGGCATCGTGCTCGCCGCGCTCTACACCCTCGTCCTCTACCAGCGGACGATGACCGGCCCGGTGAAGCCCGAGGTCTCGGCGATGCCCGATCTCCGCGCGCGTGAGCTGGCGGTCGTCGCCCCGCTGATCGTGCTGCTGATCTTCCTGGGCGTCTATCCGAAGCCGGTCACGGACATCGTCAACCCGGCGGTCCAGCAGACCCTGTCCGACGTACACGAGAAGGACCCCAAGCCCGAGGTGGAGGCGGCCAAGTGAGCGCATCAGCCGTCCACAGCCTGTGGACAACGGCGGCAACCGCGGCCGATCCAATCGCCAAGATCGACGCGCCGAAGATCGAATACGGTCAATTGTCGCCCACTCTGATCGTGGTCGGCGCGGCGATCATCGGGGTGCTGGTCGAGGCCTTCGTGCCGCGCAAGCACCGCTACTACGCGCAACTGTTCGTATCCGTCGTCGCCCTGGCCGCCGCGTTCGCCGCGGTCGTCGCCCTGGCGGCGGACGGGTACGGCACCACGAAGGCGGGCATCGCCGCCATGGGCGCGATCGCCGTCGACGGACCGGCCCTGTTCCTCCAGGGCACGATCCTGCTGGCCGCCCTGGTCGGCCTGTTCACCTTCGCCGAACGGCGCCTCGACCCCGAGGCGCACGGCAACCGGGTCGACTCCTTCGCCGCCCAGGCGGCCTCCGTGCCCGGCAGCGACAGCGAGAAGGCCGCCGTCAAGGCGGGCTTCACCACCACCGAGGTCTTCCCGCTGCTGCTGTTCGCCGTCGCCGGCATGCTGATCTTCCCGTCGGCCAACGACCTGCTGACCCTCTTCATCGCCCTGGAAGTCCTCTCGCTCCCGCTGTACCTCCTGTGCGCCCTGGCCCGCCGCAAGCGGCTCATGTCGCAGGAGGCCGCGGTCAAGTACTTCCTGCTCGGTGCGTTCGCCTCCGCGTTCACCCTGTTCGGCATCGCCCTGCTCTACGGCTACGCGGGCTCGGTGTCCTACAGCACGATCGCCCAGGTCGTCGACGGCACCGTCAAGAACGTCAACCCGGCCCTCGCCGACACCATGGGCAACGATGCGCTGCTGCTCATCGGGACCGCGTTGATCGTCATGGGCCTGCTGTTCAAGGTCGGCGCGGTGCCCTTCCACATGTGGACGCCCGACGTCTACCAGGGCGCCCCCACCCCGGTCACCGGCTTCATGGCCGCCGCGACCAAGGTGGCCGCGTTCGGCGCGCTGCTGCGCATCCTGTACGTCGTCCTGCCCGGCCTGCGCTGGGACTGGCGGCCGGTCATGTGGGGCGTCGCGGTCGTCACCATGCTGGGCGGCGCGATCGTCGCCATCACACAGACCGACATCAAGCGGCTGCTGGCGTACTCGTCGATCGCGCACGCCGGATTCATCCTCGCGGGTGTCATCGCGACCACCCCGAAGGGTGTCTCGTCCGTGCTCTTCTACCTGGCCGCGTACTCCTTCGTGACGATCGGCGCCTTCGCGGTCGTCACGCTGGTGCGCGACGCCGGCGGCGAGGCGACCCACCTGTCCAAGTGGGCGGGGCTCGGCCGCCGCTCGCCGCTGGTCGCGGCCGTGTTCGCGGTGTTCCTGCTGGCCTTCGCCGGTATCCCGCTGACCTCCGGGTTCACCGGGAAGTTCGCCGTGTTCAGCGCCGCGGCCGAGGGCGGCGCGGCGCCGCTGGTCGTGGTCGGTGTGATCTCGTCGGCGATCGCCGCGTTCTTCTACATCCGGGTGATCGTGCTGATGTTCTTCAGCGAGCCGCGGCCCGAGGGTCCGACGGTCGCCGTTCCATCACCGCTGACGATGGCGGCGATCGGCGTGGGCGTCGCGGTCACCCTGGTGCTCGGTGTCGCACCGCAGTACTTCCTGGACCTGGCGAACCAGGCCGGGGTGTTCGTGCGCTGACCCGCGCGGTGCCCGAGTGGCGCCCGGCGCGCCTGCGGTGCCCGTACGGTGGGCCCGGTTCCTGGGAGGGAGCCGGGCCCGTCGTCGTCTCCCGGTGACGCGATGTGTGCACAGGGTGACCGGATCGGGTCTGTGGATAACTCCGGCGCTGTCAGTCCGGACCCCTATCGTTGAGGCAGTGGTCGAGGGACGACGTACGGGGGACGAGACGATGCGCGGGACGGGCGGGATCGACGAGATGGCAGGGACCACCGGAATCACCGGAGGCACCGGGACACCGGGACACATGGAGAGCGAGGCGCTGGCCACGCTGCACCGGGTCTTCGGATACGACGCCTTCCGCGGCGAGCAGCAGGCGGTCATCGAGCACGTGGTGGCCGGCGGCGACGCGGTCGTCCTGATGCCGACCGGCGGCGGCAAGTCGCTCTGCTACCAGATCCCGGCCCTGGTCAGACCCGGTACGGGCATCGTCGTCTCCCCGCTGATCGCCCTGATGCAGGACCAGGTGGACGCCCTGCGCGCGCTCGGTGTGCGCGCCGGGTTCGTCAACTCCACGCAGGACTTCGACGAGCGGCGCGTCGTCGAGGCCGAGTTCCTCTCCGGCGAGCTGGACCTGCTGTACCTGGCACCGGAGCGGCTGCGCCTGGACTCCACGCTGGATCTGCTCTCCCGCGGCAAGATCTCGGTCTTCGCGATCGACGAGGCGCACTGCGTGTCCCAGTGGGGCCACGACTTCCGCCCCGACTACCTGACCCTCTCCCTGCTCGGCGACCGCTGGCCCGACGTTCCGCGGATCGCCCTCACGGCGACGGCCACGCGCGCGACGCACGAGGAGATCACCCAGCGGCTGAACATGCCGGCCGCCCGGCACTTCGTGGCGAGCTTCGACCGGCCCAACATCCAGTACCGGGTCGTGCCCAAGGCCGACCCCAAGAAGCAGCTGCTGAGCTTCCTGCGCGAGGAGCACGCGGGCGACGCGGGCATCGTGTACTGCCTCTCACGCAACTCCGTCGACAAGACCGCCGAGTTCCTGTCCAGGAACGGCGTCGAGGCCGTGCCCTACCACGCGGGCCTGGACGCGGGCACCCGCGCGGCCCACCAGTCCCGCTTCCTGCGCGAGGAGGGCCTGGTCGTCTGCGCGACCATCGCCTTCGGCATGGGCATCGACAAGCCCGACGTACGGTTCGTCGCCCACCTCGACCTGCCGAAGTCGATCGAGGGCTACTACCAGGAGACCGGCCGCGCGGGCCGCGACGGACTGCCGTCCACGGCCTGGATGGCCTACGGCCTCAACGACGTCATCCAGCAGCGCAAGCTGATCCAGTCCGGCGAGGGCGACGAGGCCTTCCGGCGGCGGGCCGCCGCCCACCTGGACTCGATGCTCGCGCTGTGCGAGACCGCCCAGTGCCGCCGGGGCCAGCTGCTCGCCTACTTCGGCCAGGAGCCCGCCCCGGCGGGCTGCGGCAACTGCGACACCTGCCTCACACCCCCGCAGACGTGGGACGGCACCGTCGCCGCCCAGAAGGTGCTCTCGACGGTGGTGCGGCTCCAGCGGGAGCGCGGGCAGAAGTTCGGCGCCGTGCAGATCGTCGACATCCTGCTCGGCCGGCGCACGGCCAAGGTGATCCAGTTCGACCACGACCAGCTGTCCGTGTTCGGCATCGGCGAGGAGCTCGAAGAGGGCGAGTGGCGCGGCGTCGTACGGCAGCTGCTGGCCCAGGGGCTGCTCGCGGTCGAGGGCGAGTACGGCACGCTGGTGCTGACCGAGGCCAGCGGGGAGGTGCTGAGGCGCGAGCGGGACGTCCCGCTGCGCAAGGAGCCGAAGAAGCCGGCGGGGTCGAAGGCGTCCGGTTCCTCGTCCTCCGGCCGGGGCAAGGCCAAGGCCGCCGCTGCCGAGCTGCCCGAGGAACTGCTCCCGGCCTTCGAGGCCCTGCGCGCCTGGCGTGCCGAACAGGCCCGAGAGCAGGGCGTCCCGGCGTACGTCATCTTCCACGACGCCACGCTCCGGGAGATCGCCACGGCCTGGCCCACGTCGGTGGCCCAGCTCGGCGGGATCAGCGGGGTCGGCGAGAAGAAGCGGGCGACCTACGGGGAGGGTGTCCTGGCGGTCCTGGCCACGCTGGGCGGCGCGCCCGACGCGCCCGGCTCGGCCACGGCGCCCGGCTCGGCTCCGGCGGCTGGCTCGGCCTCGGCGCTCGGCACCGACGCGGGAGCGGACGACCACTGGCCGGAGATGGACGCCGAGCCGGAACCGGAGGACTGGATATAGCGGACTGGGTACAGCGGACTGGGTACAGCGGACTGAGCGGAGCGCGGGACTCCCTCACAGTGCCCGTGTCGCGTACGCCCTGACGTCCGCGTCCGAGTCCGTCGTCGCCGTGGCCAGGGCCGCACGGGCGTCCTCGGTGTCGTGGTGCCGGATCAGGGCCAGGACGGCGGCCTTGCGGACGTCGGCGTTCGGGTCGGCCAGGGCCTTGGCGAGGACCGGGACGGCCGTGTCGGGGTCCGCGACGGACAGCGCGGTGGCGGCGCCGACGCGGACCTGCCACGCCGGGTCGGCGAGCGCGGCGACGGCCCGCAGGGCGAGCGGCGGCGTGCAGCCGGCCGAGGCCAGCGCGCCCAGGGCGGCACCGCGGACCAGGGCGTCCGAGTCCCGGCCGAGCCGGGCCAGGGTGCCCGTGAGCAGGTCCGCGGCGCCCGGGGCGAGGGGCGCCGAGGCGACCCCGGCGAGTGCCTTGGCCACGGTCACCCGGACCTCCCGGGAGGTGTCGTCCGCCGCCCGGGCCAGGGGTTCGACCGCGTCGACCGAGACCAGCGCGCGGACGGCCTCGATCCGGACGGCGACATCGGGGTCGTCCAGCGGGCCGGCGAACAGCTCGGCGTCGCCCAGGCGCAGCGCGCGCAGCACGTCGAGGGCGGCGGCGCGGACGACCGGGTCGGTCTCGGCGAGCGCGGCGGCCAGGGCGTCGCGCAGCGCGGGCTCCGGCGGGAGCGTCTCGACCAGCTCGCGCAGTGAGGCGGCCGCCGTCGCGCGTACTTCGCCGTCGGGGTCGGTGAGGGCACCGGCCAGCGCCTGCCCGGTGCCGGGCGGCAGGGTCTCGGTCAGGACGGCGACCGCGGTCCGGCGCACAGCCGGGTCGAGGTCGGTCAAGTAGGGCTCGACGAGGGTGAGTTCGGGTTCCCCCTCGGCGAGCGCCAGCAGTTCGAGGAGGCGGGGCGAGGCGCCCGCCCGAAGGCCGACGGGGTCGACGGCGTCGGTGGGCCCGGTGGATCCGGTGGGTCCGGTGGGTCCGGTGGGTCCGGTGGCGCCGGTGGTCCCGGTGGCTCGCGCGGACGTCGGTCCGGAGGCCACCGGCGCCACGTCCCGGGACCCGGCGGTCGCCACGTTCTCGGGGTGGACCTCACCGAGCCGCCGGGACGGGCCGCCCAGGGGGGTGAACTCGTCGACCGGAACCAGATACGGAGCCACGGGACGGGCCGTGAACTCCATCGCACCGGAGGGGGACTTGTGCAGATCGAGGTGGTGGAACCAGGACGTGTCGTCGCGCGCGGGGTGGTCGAGACGGTCGTGATAGAGGCCCCAGCGGGACTCCGTGCGGGCCAGGGAGGCCCGGGCGGCCATCTCCGCGCAGTCGCGGATGAAAGTGACCTCGGCGCACCGCATCAGCTCGTGCGGGGTGCGGGCACCCATAGCGGCGATGTCGTCGTGCATCCGCTCGAAGGCCTCCAGGGCCAGGGACAGCCGCGCACCGGACTTCGGCGGGGCCACGTAGTCGTTCACGAAGCGGCGCAGCTTGTACTCGACCTGGGGCTGCGGCGGGCCCTGAGGGTTGCGCAGCGGGCGGTAGACCAGCTCGTGCGCCTCCCGCAGCTGCTCGGCCGGCAACTCCCCGCCGTACGGCGCGTACCGGGCGGCGTCGGCGCCCGCCAGCTCGCCGAAGACGAACGCGCCGATCATGTAGTTGTGCGGGACGCACGCCAGATCACCGGCGGCGTACAGCCGCGGGACGGTCGTACGGGCGTGGTCGTCGACCCGTACGCCCGAGGCCGAATGGCCGCCGCACAGGCCTATCTCGGAGATGTGCATCTCGATGTCGTGGGTGCGGTAGTCGTGCCCCCGGCCCGCGTGGAAGGTGCCGCGCGTCGGGCGCTCGGTGGAGTGCAGGATCGACTCCAGGGCGGAGACCGACTCCTCCGGGAGATGGCTCAGCTTCAGGTACACCGGACCGCGGTCGGAGGCGACCTCCGCGGCGAACTCGGCCATCATCTGGCCCGACCAGTAGTCGGAGTCGACGAAACGTTCGCCGTGCCGGTTGACCTGGTAGCCACCGAAGGGGTTGGCGACATAGGCGCAGGCGGGGCCGTTGTAGTCCTTGATCAGCGGGTTGATCTGGAAGCACTCGATGCCGGTCAGCTCGGCGCCCGCGTGGTAGGCCATCGCGTAGCCGTCCCCGGCGTTGGTGGGGTTCTCGTACGTGCCGTACAGGTAGCCGGAGGCGGGCAGACCGAGGCGGCCGCAGGCACCGGTCGCGAGGATCACGGCACCCGCGCGGACGGTGACGAACGCGCCCGTACGCGTGTTGAAGCCCGCCGCGCCCACGGCACGCCCTTCGGCGGTCAGCACACGCACCGGCATCACCCGGTTCTCGATGCGGATCCGCTCCCGCATCTCGCGCCGCCGCAGCTGCCGGTACAGGACCTTCTTGACGTCCTTGCCCTCCGGCATCGGCAGCACGTACGAGCCGGAGCGGTGTACCTGACGGACCGCGTACTCGCCGTGCTCGTCCTTCTCGAACTTCACGCCGTACGACTCCAGCCGCCGCACCATGGCGAAGCCCCGGGTCGCGGTCTGGCGGACGGTGGACTGGTCGACGATGCCGTCGTTGGCGCGGGTGATCTCGGCGACGTAGTCGTCGGGCTCGGCGCGGCCGGGGACGACCGCGTTGTTGACGCCGTCCATGCCCATGGCGAGCGCGCCCGAGTGCCGGACGTGGGCCTTCTCCAGGAGCAGGACGTCGGCGCCGTGCTCAGCGGCGGTCAGGGCCGCCATCGTGCCGGCGGTGCCGCCGCCGATGACGAGGACGTCGCAGGTCAGCTCCTCGGCGTCGCCGAGCGCGGGGATCTGGAGGGGGGTGTCCACCGGGGTGCCTTTCAGATGCTCGGTGCGGTCAGGACGTCGCGTCGCAGGGCCACGCGCGCGGGGTCGTCGTGGGCGGCCCGGTCGCGCGGGCGCGGTACGTCCCGTACGACGGTGAGGCGGCCCGCGCCGAGGAGGGCCACGCGGTCGCCGAGGAACAGGGCCTCGTCCATGTCGTGGGTGACGAAGACGACGGTCGCGCCCGTGCCGCGCAGGACATCGACCAGCAAGTCCTGCATACCGGCCCGGGTCCGGGCGTCGAGGGCGCCGAAGGGTTCGTCCATGAGGACGGCGCGGGGCGCTCCCGCCAGGGCGCGGGCGAGCTGGGCGCGCTGGCGCTGGCCGCCGGAGACGCGGTGCGGCAACTGCCGGGCGTGCTCGGCGAGTCCGACCCTGGCCAGCCACGACTCGGCCTGGGCGCGGCGCTCGGGGCGCGGCAGCCCGCGGACGGCCAGGGGGAGTTCGACGTTCGCCCGCAGGGTGCGCCAGGGGAGAAGGGCGTCCTCCTGGAAGACCAGGGCGCGGTCGGCACCGGGGCCGGTCAGCGGGTGTGCGTCCTGGGTGACCTCCCCGTCGAGCGGGGACAGCAGTCCGGCCAGGGTGCGCAGCAGCGTGGACTTGCCACAGCCGGATGGGCCGACGACGGTGAGGATCTCGCCGGGGGCCACATCGAGGTCGACGCCGTGCAGCACGGGCGTACCCGGGCGGCCGAGGGTGGCACCCCGCAGGGCGAGCCCCGCACCGGCCCGGGACGGCGAGCGGCCGTCGGACGAGCCACCGTCGGACGAGGGTACATCGGTGGAAGGGATGTCCCTTGAGCGGACATCGGTCGAGGGGATGTCGGACGAACGGACGTCAGACGAGCTGGTCATGGGGCACGCCCTTCTCCGGCCTGGGAGCGGCCGGTACGGGGGTGGCGGCGCCGCGCGCCCGGCGCGGGGCCCGCGCTCCGGGGACGTAGGAGGTGCGCGGCAGCCAGTGGGTCAGACGGCGGCCGAGGAGTTCCACGGCCGTGGAGGTGGCCCAGCCGAGGACGCCGATGGTGACCATGCCGACGAACACGCCCGGGTAGTCGACGACCGTGTAGTCCTGCCAGGTGCGGTAGCCGACGCCGTACTGGCCGGAGATCATCTCGGCGGAGATCACGCAGATCCACGACACGCCGATGCCTACCGACAGGCCGCCGAAGATGCCGGGCAGCGCGCCCGGCAGGACGACCGAGCCGAGGATCCGCCACCGGCCGCCGCCCAGGGTGCTGACCGCCTCCTCCCAGACCGGGTTCAGCGCGCGGACCGCGTGCCGGGTGGAGACCAGCACGGGAAAGAAGGCGGCGGTGAAGGTGATGAAGACGATGCCCTGCTCGTTGGAGGGGAAGAGGAGGATCGCGACGGGGACGAGCGCGATGGCGGGGATGGGCCGGACGATCTCCAGGAGCGGGCCGAGCAGGTCCTCGGCGAGCCGCGAGCGCGCCACGAGCACGCCGGTGGCCACACCGAGGACAGCGGCAAGCAGGAAGCCGGAGAGGATCCGGGTGAGGCTGTCGGTGAGGTCGGTCCAGTAGTCGTCACCGGTCAGCCGGTCGGCGAAGGCGCGGGCCACGTCGGCGACCGTGGGGAACTGCGAGAAACGCAGCCAGATGTCGATGTTC
This sequence comes from Streptomyces sp. NPDC041784, assembly GCF_055591025.1. Classification (NCBI taxonomy): domain Bacteria; kingdom Bacillati; phylum Actinomycetota; class Actinomycetes; order Kitasatosporales; family Streptomycetaceae; genus Streptomyces; species Streptomyces sp. NPDC041784. The sequence continues at coordinate 133,499 of NZ_JBVJAB010000016.1, read as the reverse complement.
CGGCTGGTCAGCAGCTGCCACAGGCCGAGGGCGGCCGCCACGGAGCCCACCCGCAGCGCGTACCGGGTCATGACGCCCGCCTCAGTGCGTCGGCGTACGTGATGACGCGCGCCCCGCCGTGGGCGTCGACGTACGCCCGCGCGGTCGCCGGCGCGACGAACGGCAGCAGGTCGGTGCCGTCGGCCACCCACACCGCCTTGTCGGCGAACCACAGGGTGCCGGTGGTGGCGTCGGGGACGTACGCGGCGCGGATGCCGTCCTGGTGCCGGGCGACGTGGCCGAGCAGTTCGGCGGGCGTGGTGAAAGTACGAGTCTCGGTGGCGCCCTTGGGCCACACCTCGCTCGCGGCCGGTGCGGGCGCGGCGGCGAGCTGCTCGGCGTACGACGAGCCGAGCGCCTTCTTCACGTACTGGTCGTCGACGAAGGCGTCCACGTCGACGTCGCCGGTCAGCTTTGCCGCCTTGAGGACGGACACGTCCTCCTTCAGGGCGGAGACGAGCTGCGGCTTGACGGTCGGGTCGAAGGTGGAGATGCCGTGGGCGCCGTTGTAGAGGTAGACGACCTCGGCGGGCAGACCGGTGGCCTTCGCGACGCTCTCGGCGGCGGCCACGGGGTGCGCGGCCAGGTACGTGGTGGCTTCCGCCTGGGCCTTCAGGAACGCCTCCAGGACGGCCGGGCGCTTCTTCGCGAAGTCCTCGCGGGCGGTGACGCCGTGGAAGGTGGGCAGGTTCAGCTGGGCGCCGTCGTACAGGGCCTTCGCCTTGCCCTGGAAGGCGAGCAGGCCGGGCCAGGCGACGAACTGCGAGAGCGCGTCGGCGCTTCCGGCGGAGAGTGCGGAGGCGCCCACGGACGGCTGCTGGTTGAGCTTCTCGATGCCCTCGGCCGGGTCGATGCCTGCGCGCTGAAGGGCGCGGACGAGCGTGCCGTCGGCTGCGGAGCCGACGCTCGTGGAGACCTTCTTGCCCTTGAGGTCGTCGAGGGAGGTGAGCTCGGAGTCGGGTGGGGTGACGATGGTGTTGAGGCCGCCGCGGAGGTTGTAGCCGGTGACCGAGACCAGGTGGGTGGGCTTGCCGAGCTGCTTGCCGCGGGCCGCGTTGATGAGGAGCGGGAAGTCGCCCATCGAGCCGATGTCGATCTTCCCGGCGGTCATCTGTGCGGTGATCGGGGCGCCGGTGGCGTAGTCCTGCCAGTCCACCTTGTACGTGGTGCCGTCGCCCAGGGCGTCGAGCTGCTTCTCGAAGTAGCCGAGGGAGCGCAGGAGGGTGCCGGCCGTGACCGTGTTGATGGTCTTGGACTGGTAGCCGACGGTGACGGTGACCGTGGAGCCGTCACCGGCCTCGGCGCTGCCGCCGCAGGCGGTGAGCGACAGGAGGAGGAGAACGGCTGTGGAGGTGGCGATCGCGGGGGATTTCATGGGGTTCGGGCCTTTCACCGGAGCAGGTAGGGCATGTTGACCGTGACGGCTCCGGTGGGACAGCGGGCCGCGCACGGGCCGCAGTACCAGCACTCGTCGACGTGCATGTACGCCTTGCCGTTGCTCTCGTCGATGGCGAGGGAGTCCAGCGGGCACATGTCCACGCAGAGGGTGCAGCCGTCGATGCACTTCGACTCGTCGATGGTCACGGGCACGTCGGCCCGCTGGGGCACCAAGGCCATGGCTGTCTCCAGAAAAGTCCCGAGAAATTCTGAGAAATCCGGCGGAGCGGTGAACCGGTTGGGCCCCGCCGAACGATGAAGGGGTGAAGGGCGCGGTGAAGGCGCGGAGGGGAAGGGAGCGGTGTGGAAGGGGAGCGGGGTCAGCGCGGGTCAGAGGGAGCGGTGCAGGAGGCCGCTCATCGAGATGCGGTCGCCGCGGAAGCGGATGAACTCGAGGTCGACCGGTCGGCCGTCGGCGAGATGGGTCAGGCGCTCCAGCATGAGGACGGCGGCGCCGCGCGGCGCTTCGAGTACGGCGGCGGAGTTGGCGTCCGCGTTCACCGCCTCGAGGGTGATCTCGGCGTGGCCGAGCCTTCGGCCGGTGATGGCTTCCAGGAGGCGGAAGACGTCGTTGTTCTCCAGGTCGGCGCCGAGCAGGTCGGCACCGATGTCGAGCGGGATGTAGGTGAGGTCGAGTGAGAGGGGCAGGCCGTTGAGGCGGCGCAGACGTTCGATGTAGAGGACGTCGGAGCCCGCGGGTACCCGGAGGCGTTCGGCGACCGGGGCGGGCGCGGCGACGGGGCCCATGGTGCGGACCTCGTTGGTGACGCGTCCGTGTTCGCGCAGGGTTTCCGCGAGTCCCATCAGCCGGTCCAGGCCGTGCGGGTACTTCTCGGCGACGACGACGGTGCCCACGCCGGGCAGGCGTTCCACCAGCCCTTCGGCGCGCAGCAGGTCGAGGGCCTGGCGCACGGTGTTGCGGGACGCCCGGTACTCCGCGCAGAGGGTCGACTCGTGGGGGAGCGTGCCGTCCGGGAAGCCGCCGGTGAGCAGCTGACGGCGGAGCAGATCGGCGAGCTGGCGGGCCGCGTCGGCGCGCAGTCGGCGCCGCGCGCGGTGGGCGGCGACGGTGGTCGCACCTTGTCCGGCGTGGTCTCGGATGCGGTCGGGGGGCGGCATGGTCGGACCATATCTACCCGATAGGAATAGTGGTGTTGCGGAAGTGTTGCGCCAGTCTCCGGACCGTCAGATGGGTCGCTGACCTGGTGTTTCTCTGTGGCGAGGGCAAGATCTTCCACCGTCGCGCCACCGTTCCGCCGCCGCGCCAGCCGTTCCACTGCCGCGCCCACCGTTCCGCCGCCGGGCGGATCGGCCGGATCCCTACCGGGTCCTTAGGCGAGCGCCGTCAGGCCCGGCGCGAAGGTGATCAGCAGGGGCAGCAGAGGGACCAGCGCGGCCACGGTCGTCGTCAGCGCCCGGTGGCGGCGCGGCAGACGCGGGGGCGGCTGGAGGAGACGGTCGACCCGTTCGCCGAGGAGCCGGTGGCTGGAGGCGCAGGACAGGACGCCCCGGTGCTGGTTCAGCTCGATCAGGGCGAGCGCGGTGGTCAGGTGACCGCAGCGTCGGGACGCGGTGTCGTCCGCGGCGAGTTCGACCAGCCGATGGGTCTGGTCGCAGAAATGAGCGAAGAGAGGGATACGGGGGAAGCCGGTGGCAAGGGCGGTCGACAGGTGGAGCAGCCAGTCGTGGTGGGCGCGGGCGTGGCCGCGCTCATGGGTGAGGACGGCGTCCAGCTGGTGGGAGGTGAGGCGGTGCAGGGCGCCGGTGGTCACGATCAGCTGGGGCGGGTTGCCGGGCATCCACCAGGCGTCGGGGTACTCGTCCTCCAGCACGAGCAGCGGGCCCCGGGCGGACGGCAGTCCGGCGGGCAGGTCGGGGGCGCGTTCCCGCAGGTGGGCGCGGGCCTGGCCGCGCCGTCGGCGGGCCTCGACCAGCTCCCGGGCCAGCATCGCGGTCGTCCAGGCCGCCCCGCAGGCCAGCAGCAGGGTGAGTGCCGCGGTCCAGGGCGAGCCGGTGGAGAGGGCGTACGCCTCCGTCACGGCGGGCGGCGCGGGGGCGAACACCTGGGCGCGGACGGTGTGGAAGACGGCGGCGGCGCCCAGCACCAGGGCGGTCAGGCAGCACAGCAGGACCGTCGCGACCAGGCACTGCCACACCCACAGCCCGACCACCGGCTCCCGTTCGGGCCACTCGGCCCGGGTCAGCGCACGCGGGGCCGGCACGGCGGCCGTCAGGGCGACGACGCACAGCAGGAGCAGGCAGACGGTCATGCCAGGGGCTCCGGATCCTGATCGGCGGGCGTGGCGGGAGGGCGGTGCCGTACGGCGGGGACGCGTGCTGGTGCCCACGGGCGGCGGGCCCGGTGCGAGGACCGCGCCCGCCGCCAGTATGACGGCGGGGGCCGCCGGAGTCAGCCCGCCGGCAGTAGGCCGTCGTCCACCGTCGGCACGCCGTCGCCCGGCGGTGCCGCCCCGGGGCTCACCCGGCCACGATCCGTCCGCTCACCTCGCCCAGGCCCACGCGCAGTCCGCCCCGCCCCGGGGCCCAGGCCGACAGGGTGACCAGGTCGCCGTCCTCCAGGAACGTGCGCTTGCCGTCCGGGAGTTCGAGGGGGTCGCGGCCGTTCCAGGTCAGTTCCAGGAAGGAGCCGCGCTCGTGCTCGTGCGGGCCGCTCACCGTGCCCGAGCCGTACAGGTCGCCGGTGCGCAGGGAGGCGCCGTTGACCGTCATGTGGGCGAGCTGCTGGGCGGCCGTCCAGTACATGGAGGAGAAGGGCGGCTCGGAGAGGACGTGACCGTTGAGCGCGACGGAGATGCGCAGGTCGTAGCCGGCGGGCTCGGTGGCCGCGTCGTCCAGGTACGGCAGCAGCGGGTGGGTGCGCTCCGGGGGCGCCACACGGGCCTCCTCCAGGGCCTCCAGCGGGGTGATCCACGCCGAGACGGAGGTGGCGAAGGACTTGGCGAGGAACGGGCCGAGGGGGACGTACTCCCAGGCCTGGATGTCGCGGGCCGACCAGTCGTTGAGCAGGCAGAGCCCGAAGACGTGTTCGCGGAAGTCGGCCAGCGCGACCGGCGTGCCGTGCGGCGAGGGCACGCCGACGACGAAGCCGACCTCGGCCTCGATGTCGAGCCGCGCGGTCGGGCCGAAGACGGGGGCCGGGTCGGTGGGCGCCTTTCGCTGGCCCGAGGGGCGGGCGACGTCCGTACCGGAGACGACGACCGTCCCGGCGCGGCCGTGGTAGCCGATGGGCAGGTGCTTCCAGTTGGGCAGCAGGTTGTCGCCGCCGTCCGGGCGGAAGATCGCGCCCGCGTTCCTGGCGTGGTGCTCGGAGGAGTAGAAGTCGACGTAGTCGGCGACTTCGAAGGGCAGGTGCAGGGTCACCGCGGACAGGGGGTGGAGGAGCGGCTCGACGGTGGCGCGGTGGGCGGGGTCCGTCACCCACTCCGTGAGGGACCGCCGTACGTCCGACCAGGTGGTGCGGCCCGCCGCCAGCAGGGGGTTGAGGGTGGGGCGCGCGAGGAGCGCGGCGTGCGGCGAGCCGAGGGCGCGGGCCGCCGCGGCCGCGTCGAGGACATGGTCGCCGAGCCGGACGCCGACGGTCCGCTCCGTTTCGCTGGGGAGGGAGAAGACGCCGTACGGAAGGTTGTGCGGGCCGAAGGGGTCGCCCTCGGGGAGGTCGAAGGGGGGCATGGAGTGCTGCCTCTCTTTCGTGCGCCGGTACGTGCGCTCGTTCGTGCGGTGTTTCGGTCGGTCTTTCGTTCGGTCGGTCGCGCGGACCTTCCCTCGGTCGTTCCCGCGGTTGTTCGGCGGGTGTGCCGGGTCGCGGCACACGTTACGTCCGACCTCGGCGGAGTGACACGGGGCGGACCGCGCGCGGCGGGTTTCCGGTCCCGCCCGGGACCCGCCGGTGCTGGCTCTCCGCTTCCGCTTGCCTACCGGAAGTCGCCCTCGAAATGGACCGCAATCTTGACGGAGCGGTGCGAACAGGGACACTCTGAGCGGGTGCTGGAAGGCCTCGGGGAGGGGGCTTTCCCGCGGCACACCTGGGGGGCGGATGGCCATAGGGGAGGCCGGCCTCGGGTCGGCGCGGCATGGTTCACGGCCGAAGCGGCTGGAAGAGACCATGCGCGGCAGACTCGGCCGGGAATGCGTGTACGTACCGTCGTGCAGATTCGGGCTGTTCGTGGCCTTGCGCCACTGGTGCCCGCCCGGCGGACACGTGCTGATGTCGCCGGTCAACGACGACGTGATCTTCTTCGTGGTGCTCGCGGCGGGCCTGAGGCCCGTGCAGGCGCCGCTGAACCCGCTGGACGCGTCGATCGACGTCGACGCCGTCCCCGACGAGGTCTGGGGCTCGCTGTCCGCGGTCCTCACGACGAATCTGTACGGCAATCCGGACGACGCGCCGCGCCTGCGGCAGAAGTGCGACGCGCTGGGCATCCCGTTGTTCGAGGACGGCGCTCATGCGATCGGCAGCGAAGTCGGCGGCCGTCCGGTCGGAGCCTGGGGCGACGCCTCCGTTTTCAGCCTGTCCAAGCATGTCGGTGCCAAGGCGGGCGGCTTCCTGTCCTTCGCCGACCCGGGGCTGCGCGAGGCCCTGGAGAAGACCTGCGAGGACCTGCTGCTGCCGGGCCGGCTCACGGCGGAACTCGCCTACACGGTCCGGCCGTACGCGGAGGCCACCGTGCGGGGGCTGCGGCTGCGGCGGGCCGCGTGGGCCACGATGCGGCTGCTCGGGCTGATGGAGCGCGAGGAGATCCGGATGCCGCTGCGCCCGGAGGAACTGGCCCGTGCCGTCGGCACGGCGCCGGACCTCACCGCGCACGACTCCTGGGTCCGGGTCGACATGCACGACTACCGGCTGCGGTCCGGGCCGCTCCGGCTCGGGCGCATCCAGCGCAGGCTCGACCGCGTGGACGGAGTGCTGACCGCCTGCCGGTCCGGTACGGAACTGCTGCTGTCGACGCCGTGGGCGAGGCCGCACAGCCGGGTCGGGCCGGTCATGGCCCAACCACTCTTCCGGGTACCCCTGTTCGTGGCCGACCGGGACGCGGCGCGCGCGGCGCTCGCACGGCGGGGCATCGTCGTCGGGTACCTCTATGACCCGCCGCTGGACGACTACGCGGGTGACGGGTTCACCGACCCGTCGCCCGATCCGGCCGGCGCCCGCTGGTTCGCGCGGCACGCCCTGCCCGTGGACCCGCTGCGGGCCCGGCAGGTCGTCGAGGCGCTGGACGAGTCCAAGGCACGGCCGGCCGAGGTACCGGGAGGGCTGGGACCGACCCGTGGCTGAGACGCAGGCCGAGATCGAGGCTCCCGAGCGCTCGGCGCCGCCCGCCGGAAAGGAGGCGACCGGCCCGCAGCCGGCCGACAGCACTCGCGGTGCGGACTCCCTGTTCAGGAACGCCTACTTCCTGATGCTCAGCACCGGCGTCTCCGCCGTGCTGGGCCTCGGGTTCTGGCTGGTGGCCGCCCGCTACTACACGGAGGAGGCCGTCGGCCAGGGGTCCGCCGCGATCGCCGCGATGCGGCTGCTCGCCAGCATCACGGCGACGACGATGATCGGCGCGGTGGTCCGCTTCGTGCCGCGCGCGGGACGGCAGACGGGCTCGCTGGTGTGGCGGGCGTACGCGGCGAGTTCGGTGGTCGTGGCCATCGCCGCGTTCGTCTTCCTGCTCACCCTCGACCTGTGGGGCGCGTCGTACGCGCCGCTGGGCACGCCGGCCGCGGGCGCGGCGTTCGTCGTCGCCTGTGTGGCCTGGGCGCTGCTCACCCTCCAGGACGGCGTGCTGACCGGGCTGCGCAGATCGGGCTGGGTGCCCATCGGCAACGCGGTGTTCTCGATCGGCAAGCTGATCCTGCTGGTCGTCTTCGCCACCGCGCTGCCGGTGCTCGGCATCTTCGTGTCCTGGGCCGCCGCGATCGCGCTCTCGACCGTGCCGCTCGGCTGGCTGATCTTCCGCAGACTGATCCCGCGCCAGGCCGCCGCCGACCGCGACCTGGAGCCGCCGAGGCTGCGCGAGATGGGCCGCTTCCTGGCCGGGGACTCGCTGGGCGCGCTGTTCAGCCTGGCCATGATCAACCTGCTGCCGGTGATGGTCGCCGTCCGCTTCAGCGCCGCCGAGAACGGCTACTTCTACGTGGCGTACACGGTCGGCGGAACGATGGAGTTCATGGCCATCAACATGGCCTCCTCGCTCACCGCGCACGCCTCGCACGACCCGCGCCACCTCGCCGACGGGGTGCGCGGCGCGCTGCGCCGGATGACACTGCTGCTGGTGCCGGTGGTACTGGTACTGGTGCTGTTCGCCCCGCAGATCCTGACGCCTTTCCACGAGGACTACGCCGAGCACGGCACCACCGTGCTGCGACTGCTGGCCGCCGGAGCGCTGCCCCGGGTCGTGGTCGAGCTGTACATCGGGGTGCTGCGCGTGCAGGGCCGCACCGGGGTGCTCGCCGCGCTCCAGGGCGCCATGTGCACGCTGGTGCTGGGCAGCGCGGCCCTGCTGTTCGGGTCGGCCGGCATCGCGGGCGCGGGCTGGGCGGTGCTGCTGAGCATGACGCTGATCGCCGCCGTCTCGGTCGTGGGGCTGCGAAGAGCGCTGCGCGGGACCGACGGGGTGCCCGCGGTTCCGGCCGACAGGGTGCCCGTTCCCGCCGACGGCGACACCGACCCGGCGTACGGCACCCGCTGGGCCCGGCTCAACTCCACCGCCGGGTACGGCACGAGCTGGGCGCGCCGGACCGCGCACGAGCACGGGGCGTCCGACGAGGACACGGTCGCGCTGTTCATAGGGCGTCCGGGCTATGAGCGGGAGGCGCTGGAGGCGGACACCCTCATGGTGATCGTCCGGCCGCAGAAGCAGGGCGCGCCGGCCGAGGAGGCCGCGCGGCCGACGGAACCGGTGCCCGCGTACGAGGGGCGCGGTGTCTGGTCCGAGCGGTGGCAGCGGCTGCTGCGGGCCGGGCTCTGGGTCCTGATCGGCGCGGCCACGGCGGTCTTCGGGTGGGCGCTGCGGGACCTGCCGTGGCTCGGCGGTGTCACGGGCGCCCTCGCCGCGCCGCTGGACGGGCGGGAGTTGCTCGAACTGCTGCCCGGCCCGGCCGTCGCCGCCGGGGCGGCGCTGCTCGTGCTGTTCGTCGCCGCGGTGACGCTGTCCGTGCGCCGGGAGCCGTGCCTTCCCGGCACCGCGCTGATGGCCGTCGCCCTCGCGCTGTATTCCGTACCGGTGGCGTTCGGGCGGGAACCAACGGCACTCGGCGGGACGTTCTATACGGAAACGGCCGGTTTCTTCGCCGAGACTCTGGGCCTGTCCGGGCCCGAGCCGCTGCTGCGCTGGGTGCCGCCCGTCTGTCTGCTGCTGTCGCTCGTCCCGTTGTGGCGGCTGCTCACCCGGCTGGGCGGGCGGCTGCCGTGGGCGGCACGCTGGGGGGTCGTCTTCCTCGCCGCCGTGGGGGGCTGGGCGGGGCGCGAGGCGCTCGCCCCGGTCGCGCTGCCCGTGCTCGTCCTGCTGTTCCTGCTTGTCCTGCTCCTGTCGCTCCACCGTGCCGAGCCGTCGGCGGAGCCCGGCCGGGATCCGCACCGTTCACCCGAGGCACTCGCCTCATCGAAGGCACGGGCCTCCGCCGAGGCACTCGCCTCGCCCGAGGCACCTGCCTCACCCGTGAACGGCAGATCCGGCACCCGCACCAGCGACTGATCACGCTTCAGAGCCGAACCGCCAGGGGGGAACCGTCGTGCGTCCGCCAGCCACACCGAGGGAGAGATCCGAACCGGAGCCCGTACCGGGCCCGGGCGCCGACCTGGCGACCGCGCGCGGTACGGCGAGCGCGCCCCGCCGGGCTCCCGTGCCACCGCCCGGCACCACGGCCACCCAGGAGTCCCACGGCCCGGCAGGCGGTGAGTCGGTGACGGATCTTTCCGACCTGCCGCCCGCCCGCCCCTGGCGCGGCTCCGCACTGTGGCCGGCCGCCGCGCTGCTCGCCTCGCTCGCCCTGTGGGGCTACGCGGTGACCCACACCGACGTCTCCGACCTCGGCGACTTCGGCCTGGTCGGCGCGGTGCACCCCACGTTCTGGGCCGGGCTGGCGCTGCTCACGGCCGGCTTCTGGTTCACCCTGCGCGGGCCGCACCGCCACCCCGTCTGGGCGCCGGCGTACGTCGTCGGGCTGCTGGTGATGGAGCGCGCCACGCAGGCCGTGGTCTATCCGACCCCGCTGTACGCGTGGGCGTGGAAGCACGACGCGGTCATCGACCACCTGCTGACGGCCGGCCGGCTCCAGAACGAGGACGTCGTCGGCGACATGGCCGTCTACGACCAGTGGCCCGGCTTCTTCGCCGCGCAGGCCGCGCTGGTGAAGCTGCTCGGGGTCGACTCCGCCGCCCAGTTCATGGCCTGGTGGCCGCTGGTCTCCAGCCTGATGCTGCTGCTCCCGCTGCTGCTGATCTACCGCACCTTCACCGAGGACCGGCGCCTGGTCTGGCTGGCGGTCTGGCTGTTCTGCGTCGCCAACTGGGTGGGCCAGGACTACTTCTCGCCGCAGTCCGTGGCCTTCGCCCTGCACCTCGGCGTCCTCGCGGTCGTCCTGCGCCGGTACGCGCGCGGGGGCACAGGCGGCACGGGCGCGACGGGCGGCGCGGGCGACGGTCAGCGGCAGGCGGTGTGGACGGTCCTGCTCACCCTCCTGGTCGTGGCCATCGTCATCTCGCACCAGCTCACCCCGGGCATGCTCGTGGCATCCCTGGCCGTCCTGTTCCTCGCGCGCCACTACCGCGACAAGGTCCCGCTGATCACCACCGCCGTGATCTTCCTGGCCTGGTGTCTCACGGCCGCGCTGCCCTTCCTGTCCGCCACGATGCCGGACATGCTCCGCTCCATCGGCGACATCGGGGGCAACGTCGCCACCGGGTACGGCGCGACCCCGACCGGCACCGGCGCGGTGACCACGTCCTGGGTGGCCCGGCTGCTGTCGGGCTCGGTGCTGCTGCTCGCGGCGGTGGGCGCACTGCGCCAGCCGGTGCTGCGCCACCGTGCCCTGCCGCTGCTCCTGCTCGCCCTGGCTCCGCTGCCGATGTTCGCGGCGAGCAGCTACGGCAGCGAGATGATCTTCCGGGTGCTGATGTTCATGCTGCCGGGCGCCGCCTTCTTCGCCGCGGCGGCCCTGCTGCCCCAGGTGCGCACCCTGGCCGCCGTCGAGGCGCAGGGGGCCCGGCCCGAACGCCGCCGGTTCGTCTGGCTGCCGCTGGTCGCGCTCCTCACCGGCACGCTCGCGTTCGTGCCGAGCTACTCCGGCAAGGACCGCATCAGCTACTTCCCGCCGGTCGAGGTCGATCTGGTGCGGCAGGTGATCGACAAGGCGCCCGACGGCTCCCTGGTCGTCGCCGCCGACCGCAACTACCCGCTCGCCTTCGCCGACTACTGGCGGGTGGACCACTACTGGTTCCTCGACGACGCCCGGCAGCACGTCGACCTGATCGTCAGGGAACCGGCCACGACCCTCGCCCGCGACATGGCCTCCGTCGAGTCGCCGGGCCGCGCCTATCTCCTCTTCACCCGGGGCCAGTTCGCCGACACCGAGATGAACGGGCTGCTGACCCGGGCCCAGTTGGAGCGCATCGAGAAGTCCGTCGCCGCCTCCCCGCTGTTCGAGCGGGTGGCGGGCAACAGCGCCGGATCGGCCTACGCGCTGAAGGACGGGGAGGGCGAGAAGGGCGCGAAGGAAGAGAAGGGCGCGGAGAGCGCGAAGGACCAGAAGGACGAGAAGGACGAGACGGACACACCGGAGCCGAAGGAGGCGGGCCGATGACCCCACAGGAACTCGTGGTGCGGATGGTGCCCCCGTTCGGCGGCTGGCTGGCCCTCTCCGCGCTCGCGCTGCCCGCCGGCTCCGGGCTGCGGGGCGTGGCGATGATCGTGTTCCTCGCGGCGGGGCCGGGCGCCGCCCTCGTCAGAATCTGCGGGCCCGCGCTCGCCGCGCGCCCCGCCGAGGGGCCCGTCGAGCGCAGGGACCCGGCCTTCGAACGCCACTCCGACCTGCTGGAGCGGCTGATGCTGATCGTCTTCCTGAGCGTGGCCGCCGTCCTGATCGTCTCGACGGTGTTCATCGCCACGCACGCCTTCAGCGCGCAGCGTGTCCTGCTGACACTGACGCTGCTCACCACCGTCGCCGCGTTCTGCCCGCGGCTGCGCGCCTCCCCGCCGAGGACTGCGAAGGGTACTGCTCTGTGAGGTTGCCCCACCCTTTTGGCCACCGGAAACGCGCCCACCGCCACCGACGACCCGCCCGCCCGCGCACGTTCCCCCCCGCCCGCCCCCGCACCGACCGCCCCACCCACGCGCAGTCCGCCCGACCCACCGGCCCGCACACCGACCCGCACGCCGGCCGGCTTCCGCGCTGGTACGCCGACCGGCGTCTGCAGCTGACGGTCGCCGCACTGCTCTGCGCGGTCCTGACCGCCGTACTCATCATCCGTGACGAGTTGTCGGACGGCCCCGGCGCCGGGCAGGCCATCGGGTCGGGGGGGGGGGGGGGGGGGGGGGGGGGGGGGGGGGGGGGGGGGGGTGGGGGGGGGGGGGGGGCACCGCTTCGGGTTTTTGTTTTTTCCCCCACCCAAAACCCCCCCC